>CAVSHT010000006.1:0-108766 GCA_963727895.1 uncultured Methanosarcinaceae archaeon
TAAATTGAAGAGCAATTAGAAATTTCCTTAGAATTAAACAGAATCATTCGTTTTCGGAACCGAATTGTTGACAAGTTAAATATTTTAAATGAGGTTTTGTATCATGTACTGCTTCTTGAAGGTATATCTATGAAAGTTGAAGAAGTGTTTGATATAAATAATAGCGAACGAGTTTCTGAAGAAGATGCTTATATGCACCAGGAAAGTACACCAGTTGCAACGGCACAAACATCAAATGGAGGCATAGCATATATGGCAAATTTTGGGTGGTTAAAAACTCTTCGCAGCGATGGCTTAATAAAAAAGCCCTGTATCACCTGGACTAAAGATGGTGCAAAAGCAGGAACTCTTTTTTATAGAAACTATATCTTTTACGCAAGTGATTTGTGTGGCGTTCTGACCCCAAAAGAAGAATACCTAAATAAAATAAACTTAAAGTGGTTTTTATATACTCAAAGAGCAAATATTGAAAAGCAATTACGTCAAAAGGTACACAGTGTACGATATATAATAATTCAATGAGTAACGTAGAGTTTCAGTTGCCCGACATAGATTGTCAAAAATTAATTGTTGAAGAATCTGAAAAGCTGGAAAAAATGCGAGTAAAATTAGAATCACTACTTAGTAAATGCAATAATGTTCTCAATTGAGAACATATTAGTTATATTTGTACTGCTTCTTTTACTTTAACTCTATACTTTTGTTCAACGCCGACAACATACTGAAATGTTAAAAATTGTATTGCTTTCGAATCACCATCTAACCGAATTTCACTTAATATATTTAAACTGAAATATTAACTTTTTTGCACTAACATTTCCAAAAAAACAGACGATTTGTTACAAGACGTTTAACTTTGTAAAAACTGATGAATACGTTACAGAACCCTAATTTCAAAAAAAAGCTTTATTAATTCATTATCTTCTAAATAAACCTTAATACTAAAGATTAAAACTTCTTTAACTCATTAAACTCCTTATTCTCAATTCTTGAAATTATTAATTTTAGAAATTACACGGTTGAAATACGAAATCGATAATATCAAATATCCGGCTTTCTAATGCTAAATCATTCACAACGCTTAATATTTTTGTTTAATTTGAAACAAGTAGCTCAATAACTACTTATTATTCGTTTCTTTTCAGTCTCCTGGAGCTGACACAGTATGTTTGCAAGCTACCTGTAAAATCATTAATTTGAACAAAAAGTTGAAGCTGCTTATTTTTCAGCAGCTCCTATTGTTACGGTATAATCAAAGCTTTCAGTATTTTTTGGATAAATTGAAAGCTTCCATTTTCCCCCGGCTCCTGGCGCAGTATAAATCTTAACCAGGGTTGTAGTTCCTCCTTGATAATTTCCTTGATCTTTATTTTCCATATTATTAGTTCCCATATTGCCTGCAAATCTTGAGGACAAATATGGAAGAGAATACGATAGCTGTGAGGACGTATCATCCACTATGGTTATCGAGCCGGTATATTTCGTGTTTACAAGGGAAGGGGTAACTTCTTTTCCTGAGGGGTCTGTCAGGTTCACATCAAAGGAAGGCGTAAGGTTTCGGTTTTCTCCATTGCTATAAAGGCCGTACCCATACTGGTTGGCTCTAATCTCCAGAGTGACGAGATCATCTGTTCCAGCTTCAAAAGTATTTTCATAAGGCTTTTCAGGGACCGGAAGGATACGGAAGCTCAACGAAACCATTCCTTCGTATTCACGAATTCCTGGGTCATCAATATTCAAGTCAAGGCTTCCACTATAACTGCCTTTTGCAGTAGACGGAACTGCAACCTTAATTTTTACTATAGCTGTTTTTCTGGCTTGTATTTTGTCAGGAGCTTCTACGATTACTGCTTCGTCTCCAAAAGCCTGCTGCGACGTTCCTGTAGAGGAAGCCGTGCTATCAGTGTAGATAATGCCTCCTTCAGTAAGTTCAGGAGAAATTGAAATATCTTTATTGCCTGTATTCCTGAGCTTTATTTCATAAGTATAATTATTTCCAGCTTCAACAAGGTCATTTACATAAGGTGTCAGAATTTGAACTGAAGGCTTTACTGATACCTATATGTTCAACTGCATCGTTCTCGGAAAATTAGGATAAGAGCCGGCTACATCTCCTTCAGGTACTTTTTCCGCGAAAGCAAGAAGTACAGCATAGTTTCCAAGGTCTGCATCCTTTGGTATGTCCACATTTACTTGAAATTCCTGCTTTTCTCCAGGATTAAGAGACTTTTCAGAAGGATTTATGCTGATCCAGCTTTCGTTTATGAAATTTTCCGTGTAAGGGATGATTACAGGTTTCGGCTTCAATTCAATTGTCTTGTTATCTTTGTTTTCAACGGTGACAGTAAAATTTTTACTGTTTCCGGGCTCAATTTCCAGGTACTTATAAGCTGGGTTAACCCTTATTTTTTCAAATTCGGGAAAATAGTTCCCGGCAGGAATAGAAGAAGATACAGTACTTGCTCCTACTTTTGGCTGTACTTCTCCGTTTACAGACATAGCAGAATTGCCATTCTCTACTCCTACACAGGCAATTGAAAGGACTGCTATGACAACAAATCTACATATAATTTCTTTTAACGCCTTAGTATCCAGTATACGCATACTTTTCACCTCGCTCAATATTTACTAAGGCTTGAAATTTATATAATTATTACCTAAATTACGACTTTTTTAGGGTTATATCCATAAATAAGGTATTAAACCAATTTTTTTCACATTTTCCTCTTTATTCTACTTTTAATCTCTAGAAAAAGTCTAAATAACCAATTTTTATATCCTAAAATTACGATTTTTATCTTTAATTTCAGATTCTATCTAAATTAGTGTATAAATACGCAGAAAGCAACTCCAATAAAGCCTTAAAATTAAACTCCAAATCAGTAATTAGATTGATGCAGATAATTAAATTGATATAATGTAACAATGAGTTGATACTAAGTTACCTTTAATACGAATTGTTCCAGTATACGTGAAATTTTTTTATAAAGGAAGGCATTTATTTTCATAAGGAGTGCATTTTCTTGTTTAAAGAGAACGTATTCGATAGACTTTTAGATGCAGGCCTCAAGATCAGGATGAAATCCAGAAAAGCTTCCTCTTGTGAATCTATTTTTGGTTTCAGTCCTATAATTGATGCAGACTTCGTTGAGGTTGAAGAAGATTTTTTCTGCGATCCTGATTCTTCTCCTAAACTGAATTCTGGATCTATTGACTCTGAAATTCTTGAAAAACTTCGAAAATACCTTAGAACAAGATCTGAGGAGGAAATTTCTGAGATCTTTGAAGAGGTCCATAAAATTCTTGAGAGCAGAGGCTCTGAATATAATTTTCGGAAAGCTTCTGGAGACAAAATCCGGTTCCGTTGCAAAAAATTTCAGAATCAGCACGTAAATCTACAGACAATGAACAAAAGTTAAAATATTCAAAAAGATGTGTCAATATTATAGAACTATTCCAAATAATTGATTAATATATTTAGCTTCATTAGGACTAGAGTAATTTAGATTCTTGACTTGTCCTTCTTTAATCATATTCATAGCTTCAATTCCTTTTAAAGTTTTAATGGCTGTATGAAAAGACTGAAATCCTAACATTGGATTAACTATTCGTTTAATGGATCTATGATCTTGTTCTATAATGTTATTCAAATACTTGATTTGTCGAATGCCTACGTTTATAGGTAGTATTTTATCATTTTTCAGTTTATCTATAGCAGGTGGATAAGCTGGATTTTTATCAACTGTGATTACTCTTGGAATTTGATTATGATTAGAATTCAAAGCTTTCTTAAAAAAACGTTTTGCTGCTTTTTGGTCTCGTTTTGCACTTAACATGAAATCAATTGTATCTCCATTTGAGTCAACTGCTCGATAAAAATATTTCCATTCACCTCTCACTTTTATATAGGTTTCATCAACTCTCCAAGAGTTATTAGTTGGTCTTAAATATCTACGTACCTTCTTTTCGATTTAAGGAGAGTATTGATGTACCCATCTCATAATGGTTGTATGGTTGACTATTACCCCCCTTTCTGCCATCATTTCCTTTAAATTTCGATAACTTAATGGATATTTTAAGTACCATCTAACATTCAATAAAATAATTTCACCCACAAAATGCTTCCATTTAAAGGGATTAGATAGCATGTAATTATCCTTTACTTCCCTTTTATTTGATTATATCCTTAACAGATATTTTTTGCAACGGAACCCAAAATCCCAATTAATCAAAGAGCAAGATTAAAAAATATCTCAAAGGATGCTTTCAAAATCTTTTTGGAAACGGCTTCCTATGGAAAAGATTACATCATAAGCGCTTCAAAAATAGCTTTCTCCAAAGCATCTTCAATAGCATATGAAGGAAAAGAATCAATAGTAGATTCCTCAAAAAAGTTTAATGAAAAATGGAATAACTTAAGTCCAAGAGACCGCAAAATCATCTCTGAATTGATAATTGCAATGATTGAATTCGGGCTGCTTAAAGGAGCAAGCCGGAATAAACAGGCTGCTTTTGCTGTCGTTTCAAGTATTTCCAGAAACCAGATACCAGCTCGGGAAGACCTGGAAGATTTTGGAGAAGGTTTTAATAAAATTTTCAAACGTGGGCGTTAAAGTAAGCGGGTTTATAACAGTCTAATTATATTCAATTAAACGTACAATGGAATTTAAAACCTGTAAGGTTTGCTTATAGCTTTCACAAAACTTGCAGGGCTTTCAGCAACTTCCCAGTTTTCGGCATTCTTTATGAGATATGTGTAGTCAGAAACCTGTTCCAGCCCGCCTGCATCATAATTCCCTATTATTAGAGAAAAAATCCTGGCTCTTCTATCAGCTTTTATTTCATTCCATTCCCTAATAAGGGGTCTTTCTGATAATTCTGAATAGCCATCGGTAAGGAAAAGGAGATCGGTTCCCTCGAAAACTTTCTCGTTTTTCATAGCTTTGAGACCTGCACGAAGTGCGGTATTGAAATCGGTGCCGCCGCCGAAAGTAAACTTCAGGAACTCCAAAAACTCTTCTCCCATGCGTTTTTTATTTGTAAGTTCAATTTCGACGGTCTGCCATTTTGAAGAGAAGAGAATCACTTTAACATCTCTGTTTTCCTTCAACATTCTTCTTGTAATTGCCAGAAGTACAGCTTTTGCAAGAAGCTCTGGGCTTCCTCGCATCGAAGCTGATGTATCTACCAGGGCGACTACAGGCCCTTTTCTCTTTTTTCCGGCAGTATCTGAATTCCAGTTCTCTCCTTTTAACTGGTAAGTCAGGAGTTTTCCTTCCAGCATGTCAGCATAGAATTTGCGCTTCAGAAGAGGATTTTTTAGCTTAACGACTTCTGCTGGAAGTAAGGTCTGAAGATCACCTGAAAAAGTAATCGAATGAACTTCACTTTTACTGTACGGCGATAAATTCAGTTTTTTTGATCCATATTCAAGTTCGATTCTTCCTACCTGCTCAAGAATCTCGTTAAGTTCCGAACTATTTTTGAGAAATATAGCATATTTTTCCAGGTTTTCGAAGTACTCTCTGTGGAGAGCCTTCAAGGAGTAATCCCAGGATCTGCCCGGATAGAGCATTGAAATAATTTCGAGTATTTCAAGGTGATCTTCAAGCAGAGGAATAAGTTCTTCTATTTTTGCAACTACGCTTTCTTCTATAACAGAATCCAGTACTTCTCCTGCTGTTTCTGAAGCCATAAATTCTAGAGTAATTGAAGCAAGTCTTTCGGATCTTACAGTTTTTCCAGCCTGTTGATCCGGATTTTTCTCATCTTTGTATTCAGAGTCTTGAAGTGAACTTTCTTGTTTGAGAGAATTTTCCTTTTTGGGAGAACTTTCCTGTTTGAAGATATTTTCCTGTTCGCGTTCTTCAATTACCTCTCTATTCGTTACATCTGGATTTTCATGAAGCTGGAAATTTCTCTCTATATCTTTTACTTTGTTTCTTTCCCACACTGATTGAGTTTCATCGATCAGATTTCTCAGGACTTTAAGGCTTTTGTTAAGGTTTTTTGCGGACTTTTTCGAAAATTCAGATTCCATCTTTCCATAGTCGTCTAGAAGCGTGAAAAGTTCTTCAAGTAGGGTTTTAATAATGAAAATACCTGCCAGGTTGTTGGTTTCTGCAAGAGTTTTTATTCCATTCCAGACCTCAAAGTCTTTCAATCCGAGAAGAATTGGATAAAAAGCTCCAAACTTACTCCTAAACAGTTTTTCATCTTTTATTTCATAGCCGTTTTCTGAAAACAGTTCGTAAATAAAAATTTCTGCAATTTCTTCCCGAATTTGCCTTGGAATTTTTCGTGGAATTGCCAGCACTTCTCTAAGTTCAACGTTTAACATTGTGGAAGGATTAAAGGCATAGCTGAACGAGAACGATGAATTTGATCTGGAAATACCTTCAAAATCTTCTTTTCGCTTTTTTAACTCCTGCATGTCTTTCCTTTCTATAAGTTCTCTCTTGTTTCTCATAATAGTTTTTAGTTTCAGGCTGTCTCTTTTGCCTTTTCAATGGTCACATCAAATACCGTAGGTTTTTCTAGCAGGATTCTTATTTCGCTTAGATTACTGGCAATTTCGTAAACATCCGTATTTTTGGAACGGTATTTTAGCAGGATTTCCTGGCTGTCCTGTCCTGAAACCCAGATATTTTCCTTTAGAGTGTTTTCAAGTGCTTTTTCTTCTTCCTGGATTTGCTTTCTGAAATAGTTCAGTCTTTCTTCAAGATTTTCATACTCTTTTTCATAGAGCTTCTTATCTCCGTAATCAAGGCTTATCTTGAAATCAAATCCGTATTTCTTGTGGAATTGTTCTGCCAGAGATTCAAAATTCAGGGAATTATTGATATTGCTATAATCTAGTACGAAACTGTATGTATGATTTGGAAACTCATTATGATGTTTCAGCAGGTCAAGAGCATTATCAAATGTTAAGTTTCTCTGCGTTCTAACCCCTGAAAATCTTGAGCTTTTCATGCTGCTGGCTGTTTTTCTTTCTTCTTCGTAGCACTTATTACAGGATACAAGGTCCGGCAGTTCTCGCTGCAAGCAGCTGTAAATTGAGTTTTTCAGATCAAGAACATCCAGTTTCAATTTACCGGTATCCGTGCCTCCTGATACAACTCTATCAAGAATAAGTTTCCTGATTGCTTCTTTCTGTTCAGGAACTTCCCAGAGCACATGTTGTAATAGGACAGCAGTCATCCGGTTTACACTGGTATGCCCATTTACAACAGAGGCAACTCTGAGCATATTTAAAATTTTTTTCCAGCGCCTATCCGAGACAAAGATATTTGAGTTTTTGAGGTCTCTTCTGAGTGCCTTTATAATTGCCCTGACTTCAGGGTCAACCGGGAGGTCTCTTGCTTTCTTCTGGACTTCTTTTATATCTTCGATACTAAGTTTTGTTGAAGGCACGAGATCTTCAGTATTTTCAAAGATAAGATCTTCAAGGTTTTCTTCATGCTGGATATAGTCCACTCTGTACCTGAACAAAAAACGGTCGTAAAGAGCTTCGAGGCTTTCATCTTCTTCAGGCAATTTGTTGGAAGCTCCAAAAACAGAAAATAGAGGTACCTCAATAATCTCTTTGCCATTATGGTATTTTCTCTCATTCAGTACTGTCAGCATGCTGTTTAAGATAGAGCTGTTCGCCTTGAAAATCTCATCAAGCAGAGCGATATGGGCAGTTGGAAGGTAACCTTCTATTCGTCTGCTGAACTCATCTCTTTCTAGTGCCTTAAGAGAAAGCGGTCCAAATACTTCTTCCGGAGTGGAAAAACGAGTCAATAGATAGTGGAAAAAGTTTCCTCCTTCTATAGTTTCACAGATTTTGCTTGCAAGTAGAGTTTTTGCAGTCCCTGGAGGGCCCAGTAAAAGGATATGTTCCCCGGAAAGGAGTGAAAGAAGAGATCCGTTGATTTCAGCATCCCTTTCTTTAAAGTAGTCTGAAAACTCCTGTTTGATGTTTATAATTGTATTTTTTAAATCCAGGACTTTCATAAATTTCAGAACCTTTATAAATTCTCTTTTTCAGCATTGAACTTTTAGTGTACGAGAAAATACTACAGTCATTAGTTGCAATGAGTTAGAATAATGTTAAAAATAAACTCTCATTTTTTACGGGCCTTGCCTTAATTAATTTTTCTAAAAATTCCTGTTCCTACTACCAATTATGCCTGAGGACTATGTTTCTTCTCGATGACATATCTTTCTTCCTTATACTGAAACCCAGGGTTTTAGTAAATTTCATTTGCTGGTCTGGTCCACTTTAATTTAAAAGAATGCTCATTCTTCTTTTTACCGTATTAGAAAGTACCATCCGAATAAGTTATGCATAAAGAGTAGATCATTAATGAAAATGATTTCCTTAAATTAATCAATATTCATATCAATTTGTATCCTGAAATATTTATCCAAAAACAATCACATTCCGGAAGGCCTTATATGAACGATTTTGAGCGTGAAAAATACAATCGACAGATGCTTCTTTTTGGGGAAAAGGGACAGGAAAAATTGAAGAATTCAAAAGTACTGGTTGCCGGAGCAGGTGGGCTTGGAAGTCCGGTTTCCACTTATCTTGCAATTGCCGGAATCGGAAAAATTATTCTCGCAGACTTCGATTCTGTCGATGTCAGCAATCTAAACAGGCAATTTTTGCATCATGAAAAAGACATTGGAAGACTTAAGGTCGAATCCGCAAAGGAAAAATTGCTCTCTATGAATTCGGATATTGAGGTTGAAACCATATCAGAGATGCTTACTGAGTCAAATCTTGATTCTCTGATTCCTGAATGTGATGTTATAATCGATGCTCTTGATAACCTCGAAACAAGACATATGCTCAACAGGCTTGCCGTAAAAAGAAGGGTCCCTTTAATCCATGGAGCAGTAACTGGTTATGATGGTCAGGTAACAACAATAGTGCCTGGAAAAACCCCTTGTTTTTACTGTATTTTCCCACGTATTTCCAAAAAAGAAGTATTTCCAATTTTAGGGACTACTTCGGGTATTATAGGTTCTATTCAGGTAAACGAAGCAATTAAGTTCTTGACGGGGCAGGGAAGACTTCTTGAAGGCCGTCTTCTGTTTTGGAATGGGCTTTCAGGTAATTTCAGTGAAATCTCACTCTCAAAGCTAAACAATTGCCCTATTTGTGGATCGTTTTCCAATGAAAGCGAAAATAAATAAATATTTTTCTTTTTTATTTCAGAAAATCTCTTTATTTCAATTTCCTGTTGTTTATTGGTCAATTTTTATATATTTTCAGTAATATTACTTTGTAGGGTATCTTATGAGAGGGGGGATTTGATGAAAAAGAAGGTCAGACCAAGTGAAAAAAAAGTCAATGTTTGGGACTGGAATTCTAATTTATGGGCTTATGGTTGCCAGGATCTAAATACTTCAATGCCTGCTTCATTTTCTGCTCCTATCCTGAATGTGCCTTATTTTAACCTTCGTATCTATCGTGAATCCATGATTAAGTCATTGATCAAGGTACATAGTAAAGATATGTATCTGTTGCTTGGAAAATCTCATTTTGATGGAAAATATTACAGAGTAAAATGCGCAAGTTCAGGTGAATGGGAGTATTGCTGGGATCTGGCTGTCAGGGTTCAGTTTTTTGGAAAAATGCTGGGCATGACTCTTTATCCTAAACGTCTGGTTTCACATAACGAAAAAAGGATTGTCTATCGGTCTATGGTCCTGGTTAATCCTTACCAACTCTGGGACGAGGCTCTTGTAAATAAATTCTGGAATTTGCAGGAGAGGGTTGAATACCTGATAGCTAAGATTCTTTTTCACGAATGCATACATGTTATGATCTCGCTTGGGAATATTCTTCCTTCAGAATTTGGAAGTACTGATGTTAACCTTGAATTTCGGAAAACGCTTGAAGTCTCGGTATCTAAGAAGCTTTCTGCTGAACTTAATAGTGTACAGTTCCGTCTATGGAGTCTTGTGCTGTTTGGAGCTGTAGGGTCCGAAAGTGAAATCAAACTTCGTAAAAGAGTGGAGGACATATACGAGTTCCTTATCAATGAAAAATACGCTAACCAGAAAACTGGAAAGGCTTTTCATTTTCCTTTAAACAATATAAAAATTGCCCGAAAATATGCATGGTTGGCAGCTGTCAAAGCTGGAGGAAGCAGGCAGGTTAGCAAAAGAGTTTGGCAGGTAGAGGTTCACAGGCTCAGCATAGCACTGAAAGAACTCTTTGATGGAATTGACAAGGAATTAGGTAATCTTGGATTTATATCGAATTAAGTAGTTTGTCTTGGATTTTCTTGATTTTTCGTTATTTCAAAATGCCTTCTTTGATCTTTTTTAGAGTTGTCTCCTGAGATAAAACTTTGTTTTATGAGCTCAACCTTTATTTTATTTTTCAAGGGGTTTTGTCATAAAGAAGTTTAATGTGTTTAATTCCTAGTTCTTTGGCCCAAGCTTTTTTTGATGGCATGGTATCTACACTTATTCCAAAAGCTACTGTATTCAGGCTGGTGAATGTTTCGTAGTTTTTTCCAGTGATTTCATCTGTTCCGCACACATTCGTCCAGGCAGGCGGATGGAAGGATAGAAGTACTTTCTTGCCAGCGAAGTCGATGTGTACTTCTGTTTCTTCTTTGTCTCTTAACCTGAAATCCTGAAGTTTATCTCCTATTTTAATTTCACTCATTATAAATTTCTCATATTTCTATAAAATCTTCTATTTTAATAAATTGTCTTACCTTACTTATTAATTCTTTTGATATAACTATTCTCCAATCTAGATGTAATAAAAGTTTAAAGGCATAAGTTACAAAAATCACAAAAAAATGATTTGCATTTTAATATATTTCCTGAAAAAATAAAGTTTAAGGAATAAGTTGTAAAATCAATATAAATATAAATTTAATTTTTAATTTTATTCATATTTAGCTTTTTAAATTTTTTCCCTTGATTAATTTCTTACATTTTTCAATTATATTTTCATTATTCGACGCAGACTTTTTATTATTCATTCGATCGCGTTTCATTTGATCGTGTTCTCTACGAGATTTAGGTTTAGAAGTTGCTTTAGACATTGTTAAACACCATCTAAATAATAAGGTCTTTTTTTAGAGCTATGTCCGTGAATTAATAATCAACTATAAAAAATGAGTGTATTTTATCCACTTCATCCTATGAAAAAGTAGGCTTTAAAACAAATAATGAACAAGCTCCTTACTTTATTTTAACACGCAACCTGGTGATTACAGGTCACTTGCTCTAACGGGCTGAACCAACAAGAATTATTTTATGCTGGCTTATTCATAGAACCTAATGCTCAAAGCCTACTTTTTTTTGATTACTAATAGCTGAATTAAACAATATATAAGCGTTTCATTCTGTTCTCTATTAACTTCTTATTTATTTTTTTCTGACATATGTACTTTTATTAAAATAGTTTTTGTCCAGAATTGAACTTTTTCTTTGGTTCAAGAGTGTCTTTCTTCCATTAAATTCATGAAACCTTTTTAAAATACTGTTACTTAAGTGATTTCATTGAATGTCCCACTAGTTTCAACCAAATTTTACAACATCCAGTATATCTTTAATTTTAATTTTCTATATCTCCTTGGGACAGTTAGGACATCTAAGACTACAAGATGCCAATCAAGTTTATCTATATACCTAAATTTGTCCTATTCTGAACATATGAAATATATCACTAAACTATAATTTAACTTTTACCTGGAAATGTTAATGTTGAAATATTGTGGTCCAGAGTTTCGCTGAAAAAGTAAGATGATAGGTCACCGTTTGTTTTGCTCTATGAGATTGTTTCATATTGAATAATCTCAAAAGCCTCCATACAACTAAATAGAAAAACTAAATGGATATGCTCAGCAAGCTATTCCTATTCAAATCTTGACCCAATAAACAGCATGTTAAACATTATTTGTTTCCTTATAATATAGGAAACAAAAACTTTGTACTATTCTGAAATATGTTGGCAGGTATTATATTTTAAGTATTTCTCTGTTTCAATAATAATTATATATAAGCTTTTCATACATCCAAACCGTGCCTTATTCGTATTTATTACTAATAATTCAATTTCAGGTGCATAAAAACGGAGATCTCTTTATGTATTACAATAACATTTCTAAAAATGGTGGGCTGAAGAGTGGTCGATGTTAAAGGCCGAATTGCTGTCTTCGACTTGATGCGAATTTTAGCAATTATCATGATCCTTGTTAGTCATATGAATATTAACTATTCCTTCAAATTTTTATTTAACAACTCTTGGGCAGGCAATCTGTTCTATCTAAATCTTGGGAACATCGGTGTTCTTATATTCCTGTGTATTAGTGGTGCAGCAATGGAATTTAGTAAAAAGCCTATAGACACAGGCACTAGCTATCTAATATTTATATACAGACGCATTGTCCGATTGTATCCTGCATACTGGATGAGCCTGATATTCGCTATATTGCTTAAGCTATATACAAATAAACATACTATGGGTAACTTGTTTTGGCAGTTTTCAGGCTTTAGTGCCTTCAACTTACAATGGGGAGGTCCATTGAACGGCGTTGGTTGGTGTATAGGATTGTTTGTCTATCTGTACTTATTCTTCCCAGTAATAAGCAAAGAAATAGAAAAACGACCATTAATAGTCATACTGATACTTTTTATCGTGACAATGGGCTCAACTTACTTATTAAATAGCACTTTTCTAAATTCTAAGGCTCCATATGCGATATTTATAGCGAGATGGTTCCCACTATGCAATTTTTTTTATTTTTGCCTTGGAATTTATATTGTCAAATACAGATTATATCCTGAATGGCAAGATCAGACGGGTATATTATCATGGCTTGGCAAATTAACCTTTTACGTGTTTCTATTCCATTACCCTATCTTAAACATATCAGGAACTGCTGGAAAGCTAACATACCTGGCTGTTGTGATTTTAATATCAATTGCTGCTATGACTATTGATGAGAAAATACAAAAATCGCTTAAAGGCATAAGTTTACCTTATAATTTTCATAGCGGATCCTGTTAAAGTAACAGTAAGTTTTTCTTTTTTATGAGATGAACTTGATATAGGTTGTTGAAATAGTTCATCTCCAAAATCCCTTTATAGTCATGTTTTAACCATTGACTCTTTTTTGATCTCTCTAGATCATAAATGAAAATTAATAAATCTCTTTTTCAATTTTATCAAAACCAAGTTGAAGATTTAGAGCAATGGCTTTTAGAGACAAAATATATTTCAAAATACGATGTTACCCTAATCTTTCTGTAAAACAATGATCCACAAAATCCAAAACTAACTTCTTGTTTCTCTCAGAAACCTATGCAATCTTAATGATTCCAATCTTTTTTGAAGACTAAAATTAGATGCCCACTTCCACGGTATTACTCCTTTAATCGCAAAAGTAGGCTTTGAAATAAAAACGATAAGCCCCGTGCGTGATTTGAACACGCGACCTAGTGATTACAAGTCACTCGCTCTACCGGGCTGAGCCAACGAGGCAAATTAAAACTGACTGCGACTTACCTAAATACAATACTCACAGATAAACTTTATGGCAGGTTTCTTTTTTTAGAAACTAGCTGCCTTACTTTTTCACACCATCTTACATATTTTTTTCAAAGTTATCTGGTTATAGTACATAAACTTTATGGAATCCTTTGTCTATATATCGCTTAAAATGTGGCAGGAAATCGCAAAATATGGGCGCAAGCTGGTTGAACATGGGCTTGTCGAATCAAACTTTGGAAATATCAGCATCAGGGCTGGTGACAAGATGCTTATTACCCGGACAGGGACTGCGCTTGATGAAATCACAGAAAATAATGTTGTTGAAGTTAACATTCAGGACACCTCTTCTCTGGATATAATTGCATCTTCCGAAACCGTTGTACACAGGGAGATTTACAGGCAGACTTCAGCGCTTGCAATTCATTCATGCCCATTCTCCATATGCGGTTGTTGAGTCCCTACTTGCAGGTCCTGAAGGGAAAATTGTCACCTGTAGACAGCGAAGGGCAGTATTTCCTTGGGGATATTCCAGTGGTCGGAGGAGGAATAGGCAGCTGTGAGCTTGCAGAAAATCTTGCAAATTCACTCTCAAGGCATAGAGGTGCTATAGTCTACAGTCATGGAACTTTTGCAATTGGGAGAACGCTTGGAGATGCATATATCGTAACCACGCAGCTTGAGCATTCCTGTAAAGTTAAGTATTTGTACGAGTGTGCGATAGCAGGAAGGGAAAATAAGTAAAATAAATGTTTACTTTTTCCATCTATGCAGACACTCGTTTATTTGATCCTTATTTCTTGCTATTACCATGTAACAGCTCGAGAGAACATAAATACCTTATCTGTTGAATGGGTGTGATCATACAGCCTTAAGTATAAATATAAAAAACAGGTAAACACAGAAACGACATTATAAATAAGCAAATCCAAACCGAGATATCGAACAAGACAAAGGTGCCTTTTTCTGGGCGGCTTATCTATTATGGATATCACCTAAAGGAAAAATCTCGAGTACCATGACATTTAATACCCTGAGACCTTTTGCCTCAAAAGTTATCGAACCTCTGGCAGACTTTTTCGTCAAGATATGAGGTCTCACCTGATACAGTTTCCATAGCTTCCCTTATCTGTGCATTTTTTGCAGGGCTCAGTTTTTATTATTCGCCGGCATCCAGGGAATTTATTCTGCTGGCAGGTATCCTGGTAGTACTTAACTCGATTTTTGATGCACTTGACGGCGTTATTGCACGAAAATCAAATAGAGCCACCCCAAGGGGTGATTTTTTGGATCACGTTATTGATCGTTATTCGGATGTTTTTATTATATGCAGCATTTTTTTTGCAGATTATGTTTCCTGGCAGATTGGGGTTGCGGCAATTGTAGGTGTGTTGCTTACCAGTTATCTAGGAACTCAGGCTCAAGCGCTCAATCTGGGGAGATACTATGGAGGTGTAATGGGTAGGGCTGATCGGCTTGTGGTTATAATTCTCGCAGCTTTTGGTAACTTTGTTTTCCCAATGTCAATTGTAGGTTTTTCAATTTTAGGCTGGGCTATCATTTTAATTGCTATAACCAGCCATATTACAGCAGTCCAGAGGATTCTTTATATCTGGGAGAACTTGGAATGATCGCACTCTCCTCTTTTTAATAATTTACACAATTTATTCTCTATTAGTTAGGGATATTCTTTAACTAAATACAAGGGGTTTCTACAGCAAATAGATTAATGTAACACAAAACTCAATACCTGACTATGTCATCTCAAGCAAAACAGTATGAGTATCTGGATCACACTGCAGATATCAAGTTTCTGGCTTATGGAAAAACTCTTGAAGAAGCATTTGAAAATTCGGCTCTTGCTATGTTTAATGTTATTATTGATACCAAAAAAGTCTCGGGAAATATCGAAAGAGCAAATTTTTCTTAAATCTCCTGATCTGGAATCCCTGCTTGTGGACTGGCTTTCCGAACTTCTATATCTCTTTGAGGTTGATGAAATTGTTTTCAGAAAGTTTCGGGTTGAGAAGATTCAAGGAAGAAGAAGGTGAATACTCAATAACAGCTCAGGCACTGGGTGAAAAATATTATCCTGATAGCCACCCATTTGAGACTGAAATCAAGGCTGTTACTTATAACCAGTTGGAAATAAAGAAAACTATCGACGGCTGGAAGGACTCAGGTCGTTGTGGACATTTAAGGAAAAAGAACATTTTTCTCTATCTTGTTACTGGTCTTTTTCATCTCTTACTTTCTTGCACCAAGCATATCTTCATGTATATGAATTATTATCCTATCTTGCAATATAATACTCAAGTTTATCCCATATTGGGGTATCTAGTCCTGAGCTGATTCAGTTATATTTATATCGACTTTGTTATTTCAACTAATCTTATTTCAGGTGTTTCCATGATTCATTGTGACTTTAATCCAGCCTGATAAAATGTATCTTGATTGTGTTTCCAAAGCAATTTACAGGACCTTCGGGAAACGTAGGTAGATTAGTAGTTTCACAGTTATATCTATAAAGCATAAAGGGTAGGGAACATCAATCATGGTAGAGAGTGAAGATACATCTATTGAGGAATTAAGCACGGAAAATGTACAGGGGGATGTAAAGAGTATGGTTAGGAAACTTTCCGATAATGACTGGGAAATTCCTATCGGTCATATCCCCAATATGCGGGTTCCAGGTCGCTTGTTCGTGTCCGAAAATTTACTTGGAGGCATCGATCCCGGAACTATTGACCAGATTGCAAATGTAGCAACCCTTCCTGGCATTCAAAAGTATTCAATGGCAATGCCTGATGCACATCTTGGTTATGGTTTTGCTATAGGAGGTGTTGCAGCTTTTGATGTGGAAGAAGGCGTTATCAGTCCAGGTGGAGTTGGCTTTGATATCAACTGTGGTGTCAGGCTTATTCGTACCAATCTTCAGAAAGAAGAGGTCGTTCCGAACATTAAAAGGTTAACTGATGAGCTTTTCCATAATGTGCCTGCAGGTGTAGGTTCCAAAAGCCGATTTAGAGCATCTGATCAGGAACTGGATAATGTCTTTATTGATGGTGCCAGATGGGCTGTAGAGGCTGGATATGGCGTGGAAGCTGATGTTGAACATTGTGAAGCAAGCGGCTGTATGGAAGGTGCGGATCCTTCCCATGTAAGCACAAAAGCCAGAAATAGGGGGAAACCTCAGTTAGGAACTCTTGGAAGCGGCAACCATTTCCTTGAGGTTCAGTATGTTGATAAAATCTATGATCAGGAAATGGCTTCAACTTTTGGGCTTGAGGAAGGTCAGGTAACAGTGATGGTTCACTGTGGTTCCAGAGGAGCAGGTCATCAGATATGTACTGATCACCTAAAAGAACTCTCTCAGGCTGTAAAAAACTATAACATTGAAATTCCGGACAAACAGCTCGCCTGTGCTCCTGCTCAATCAAAGGAAGCTCAGAACTACTTCAAGGCTATGATCTGTGCTGCAAACTATGCGTGGGCAAACCGTCAGATTATTACTCACTGGACAAGGGAATCATTTGAAAATGTATTTGGTAGGGATTCTGATGATCTGGGCATGGACTTGCTTTATGATGTTGCTCACAACGTGGCAAAACTTGAAAAACACGTTGTAGACGGCAAGAAAAAAGAGGTGTATGTTCATAGGAAAGGGGCAACAAGAGCTTTTCCAGCAGGGCATCCTGAGGTTCCGGCCGTGTATAGGGATGTAGGGCAACCTGTTTTGATTCCTGGAAGCATGGGAACTCCTTCATTCATACTATGCGGATCACAGAACTCTATGGATATTTCTTTCGGCAGTGCTTGCCATGGGGCTGGAAGGGTGATGAGCAGGGCCCATGCAAAGAAAGAATTCCGTGGACAGAGCATAAAAGAAAACCTTGAAGCTCATGGTATCACAGTAAGAGCCACGCATCCCTCAGTAATTGCAGAGGAAGCTCCAGGCGTATATAAATCCAGCAGCGAAGTAGTAAATGTTGTTCACGAGCTAGGAATTGCCCGTAAGGTAGCAAGAGTACTTCCCATGGGGGTTGCAAAAGGTTAAGTTGGATGATAAAAATAGCCAGTCATTGAATTATAGGTGTTACGATCAAGGATTTTATGAGAACTTTAGCTTGCAAGTTTAAGTTCTTAACCTTTTATTTTTCAATTTTTTCTTTAGGTTATTCGTGCTCTTTTGTTTCTTCCATTATATATAATTTTGAATTTTTAGGTTCTTGTTTTTGTGAAAATCGGAATTCTATTATGCTTGAATATGAAAACGTCTCAAAAGGAGTGCCATTTTCTCTAAATATATTAGAGAAATATTCAACAAGGTTATGAATGATTTTTTCATCTTTAAAGTCATGGAAAATGGTTATTGACTCTTTTCCGGGGTCCAGGGATATTTCTATATTTTTGACAAGTTGAGTTGCAAGGTATGTTTTTCTAAAATGAACCAGTAACTCCGGAATGGTCATATCACCTACCGACTGCTTACACATGCGTTCAAATATTTTTGTTGGGTTTGGGATTTCTCCGTTTGCAAAAACTTCAAATTGGCTTCTATGTATAGTTACAAGATTGAATCTCTCAGTATTATAAGTATACATTAACTGAGTCCAGAATTCTGTATTCTCGTCAAGTTCTTTCCATAAAATATCAAAACATCCAAAATACTTGCAAAGTCCAGGCATAGTCTCTTTAGAGGAAATGGATGTATTCTTTCTAAATGAAATTTGAGTTGAGTTTGATCTCCTAAATACGTTTTCAACATCAAGCTGTTTCCATCTGGATAGGAAATGAGCTACCAATTGGGAAAAAAAGTCTCTGCTATGTACTGTAGCGTTTGAAATAATTACCATTGCAGTTTCAGGATTGTTAATATCTTCACACTTTATTAAAGTTTGAATTGTCCATTGATAACTTTTGGAAACCTTATTCAGGTAATCCTCGAGTTGTTTCATATCCTGAATCTCAAATGGGTTGATAAGCTCGTTAACAAGCTCTTCATCAGTAAGCCTGCCCCTGGCACATTTTAACAACCATTCAAGCATCGTTTTGTTTATAACGATATTTTCTCCTTTCTGGATAGTATCTTTTAACTCTTCTTTTGCAGGAGCTTCTCTTAAAAATTTGATTGCTTCATCAATATTTTTGTAATTAATCAGAGCTGTGTCCGCAATTTCAATTGTATCTCTTACTGCAGCACTTAAATTTCCATTATTGATCTCCAGAATGGGCTGTAACTTTTTCAGATATTTATCGTCCAGGGATATGTTCTTTCTGATCAGCATATTTTCACTCGATACTCTCCGGTTTTCTGATTCTTTATGCTATGATCTGTTTTAATGTCGGTATCTAAGGGACTCTTTATAGCTTCCGGTTTTAATGTTTTAAAAAATGTTTTTATAGCGAAAAACTTTAAGAATATTGTACATTTTTTACTTAGAAATCTTCTTATGATACTGGTAAGTGCTACCAAATATTAAATTTTTCTATTTAGTACTATTACCTGACAATTTGAGTTAATAGACACTCATTGAGCTCTAAAGCTCTAAACTAGAGTATTGAAACTATTGTACAATATTGTTTAGATGAGCTTATAAATTCCTTTAATTTGTTTTTATGTGTATTTTTGCATATTTCCTTGCCTTTTTATTCTACCTTTTTATTCTAATTAGGTCTATGTTGTAGCGTTAAACAAAAATCTTAACAAATTATCTAAAATGGATTACATTAATTCACAACTCTTTATATCTATATGTTAAAACAGTGTGATATATGTAAATTAAAAAGCTAAGATATAAATCGGACTGTATAACCTGGAAGATCGCCTTATTGATTTTACTCTATCCTTACAGTTTGTTTAATCTTTGATTGCCTACTCTAGTTCAATTGGAGGATATCAATAACCTACTTTAGTTCAATTGAAGACCCTCAATTGGTATTTTTAAGAACTGTAAGTTTGGGAATATATTGTATATTTCCTGTTTGTGTTCAGGATAAAAAAATCACATATTTTACAATTTTCCTAATAACTCATGATCTTCAGAAGCAATAACAGTCCCAAAAGCGAGTTTGGGAGTGGACTAAATACTTGGCAGGTTCATACACGATTGTTCAACCAGCCATGTATTTTTTCTCCTGATAACTCAGATTCTTATAGTTTTCTTCTTTTTTTAGTTTACCTAATGTCATATTTTTCGGGTCACTGGTATAGTACTTTTTTTAGTTTATTAGCTAGAATTTCTTAAGTTAAAAACAAAGTTTACCAGAAAAGTATAGACAGAATATGAATAAATATTTGGCTTTGATAATTAACTATAGTTAGTTATTATGAGAACCTATATTTCTTCATGAACTGCCCAAAATGTAATAGTTCCAGTCACAAAAATAATGGTATGGTTGGTGGGCGTCAACTCTACAAATGCTCTGATTGTGGCTATAACTATACAGTAGAGCTAAAATCAACTGCTTTTTCTGCTTCTGTAAAAAGACAGGCTTTACAACTCTATCTTGAAGGATTGGGCTTTCGTTCAATAGGAAGAGTTTTAGGGGTAAGTCATGTTTCTGTCCAAAGATGGATAAAGAAATTTGGTAAGGAGTTAGAGGCTCTAAAAAGTGAAAGTGAGATATCTATTGTTGAAATGGATGAAATGCACACTTACATCGGTAACAAAAAAAATATTGCTGGATCTGGATTGCTGTTGATAGAGTTGGGAAAAAGTTCATCAACTGCTCTTTTGGTAGCAGAGGAATGGAAACTGGAAAACTACTCTGGGAAAAATTGAAGAAAAAAGAGATTGGAGAAGTGATGACCGATCACTGGAGAGCATATGCAGAGTTTCTTCCAGAAAAGATCCATACTCAATCCAAAGCAGAAACGTATACTGTTGAAGGATATAACAGCATATTGAGGCACTTTCTGGCAAGGTTGAGAAGAAAGACAAAGTGTTATACAAAAAGTCTTGAAATGCTAAAGTACTCGGTTATTCTATTGATGAAATACAGAAATAAAGAACCAGATATATTTAATTACCAATACCTTATATTTTATTACCTAAGTTTGACAGTATTCACTAATTGATATTGAAAATCTACTATTTTTAGCTCAATTTGATTTGACAAAAACTCATGAATCCATAAAATTTTGTTATATCTTCTACGTAATAGTGCCCATTTTTGTTACAATTAAGCTATTGATCTTATCAAAATTAGCAAAAATATAATTTCTGATTCCTTTTTTCACGAATTTTATTGTAAGTGTCAAATTCTTGTTTGATTTAAGGCAAAAAAATCCTTCTCTTCCATTAATTATGGAACTTTTCAGGAGTTCTATTGCTTCTTGCTCACTAAGCTCTTCGAGCTTACCCCTAAAACGCACATGCTTTTCTTCGAATAACAAGCACAACTAATGAAAGTACTCTCCGTTCTTTTTTTGGACTATTAAGCCCTCATTACCTTGGGCAGTAAGGTTGTCTCGATTTTGGTTTTTCAAAACCGTCCTAAAACTAATCAGTGAATTGCCATCGAAGGCTCAAGTGTGACTTTGATCACGGATGCTAAATTGGTCTTTTAGGCAATTCCACTGCCCAAATAAATTTGGCGATCTAATTTGATTGAGGTCATAAACAAAGCTTGTGGTTTAGACATTCACAAACTCTTTTTCATTGCTACAATTCTCAGTATATCTGGTGAAAAACAACAGCAACGTTTCAACAGAGATGATGAAGGAATTTTAGCCCTTAAAAATTGGGTAATATCAGAAAAATGTGATGTTGTTGCATGTGAATCAACCAGCGACTTTTGGGTTCCGATTCATGATTCATTGGTAAAGCATCTAACTGTGATAGTTGGAAATGCGCGAGATATGAAGGTATTTACCCATACAAAAACATATAAGATTGACTCAGAAGTCATTGCACAACTTGCACTTAATAATATGATTCAGCCATCAAGAGTTTTTCCAAAGGATCATATAGATTTTAGATCATATGTTCTACTTCGGTTAACACTTGTACAAAAAAGAACAGATTTAAAAAATAAAGCTCACTCAATTCTTGCATCTGAAATTCAATTTTTGCATCTGAAATGCTACACCTGAATAATGTGCTGACAGACGTTTTTGGCAAGAATGGCAGAATGATCTTATTAGGAATCTCTTCAGGTAAGAGTGTTGATCAGATTATTGCAAGCCTCTCTCCAAATGTTCGGAAAAAAGCTGCTCAGATAAGAGAAATTCTTGATCGAG
Organism: uncultured Methanosarcinaceae archaeon; assembly: GCA_963727895.1. Classification (GTDB taxonomy): domain Archaea; phylum Halobacteriota; class Methanosarcinia; order Methanosarcinales; family Methanosarcinaceae; genus Methanosarcina. The sequence continues at coordinate 21,756 of CAVSHT010000006.1, forward strand.
AAATTTCTCAAAGTGCTGCATTCAGACTTCAGATCTGTCTGAAACTCATAAAAAGTCTTGATGATGAACTCGAAGCTTTAGAAACAGAAATTTTCAATTATGCTTCTCGAAATCATAAGCGAGAAATGGAGATTTTAATGTCAGTTCCAGGTATAGGGAAACTTGGTGCGGCAATTTTACTTGCTGAAATAGGCAACTTTAAGGATTTTTCTTCTGGAAATAAGCTTGCTTCTTGGCTTGGTCTAGTTCCTAATGTGTATCAATCTGCAGATAAATACTATAACGGCAGAATCACAAAGAGGGGATCAAAAGTAGCAAGGTGGATTCTGACACAGATTGCTCAAGCAGCAGCAAGAAAGAAGAATAGCAGGTTAAAAGAGTTTTTTAACAGAAAAAAGAAGTTGATTGGACATGCTGTCAATGCCGGTGAATAATTCCTCATTTTAGCCGGATTTAAATTCCCTAATTTCCAATCCTCAAGAAAAGCTTGAGGATCGTAAATAATGCTGAAAATGGAGGAATGGCTATTGATACGAGATTTGTATTCACAAGGCTTTAGCATCAGTGAAATCACCAGAAAAACAGGCTTTGACAGGAAAACTGTAAAGAAATATATTCGGCTGAAAACCTTGCCCGAACCCCAGAAACGTTCTGGAAGAAAGAGCAAGCTTGATCCTTTCAAACCTTATATTCTTGAAAACTTAAAGAAGGTCCCTATACTGCTGCTCGCCTATTTCGTGAAATAAAAGGGTATTGCTAACTAAACATAGTTAACTCTTTATTTCTGTATTTCATCAATAGAATAACCGAGTACTTTAGCATTTCAAGACTCTTCGTATAACACTTTGTCTTTCTTCTCAATCTTGCTAGAAAGTGCCTCAATATGCTGTTATATCCTTCAACAGTATACGTTTCTGCTTTGGATTGAGTATGAATCGTTTCAGGAAGAAACTCTGCATATGTTCTCCAGTAATCTGTCATCACTTCTCCAATCTCTTTTTTCTTCAATTTTTCCCAGAGTAGTTTTCCAGTTTCTGTTCCTCTGTTACCAAAAGGATCCATCAATATTTTTTTGTTACAGATGTAAGTATTCATCTCATCCATTTCAACAATAGATATCTCATTTTCACTTTTTAGGTCCTCTCACTCTTGACCAAATTTCTTTATCCATTTTTGGACAGAAACATGACTCACCCCTAAAACTCTTCCTATTGAACGAAAGCCCAATACTTCAAGGTAAAGTTGTAAAGCCTGTCTTTTTACAGAAGCGGAAAAAGCAGTTGATTTTAGCTCTACTGTATAGTTATAGCCACAATCAGAGCATTTGTACCGTTGACGCCCACCAACTATACCATTATTTTTGTGACTGGAACTATTACATTTTGGGCAGTTCATGAAGAAATATATGTTATAAGCATATACATCTATTTTTGTTTACCAATACCAATAAAAGAAATGGGTTTTGATGGAGGAAAAACCATAGTCAAGGACTTTGTACAAAAAGTCCGACCTGAGCAAAGAACCCCTGCTGTATTTCGCTACGAAACAAAACCAGGTGTACAGGCTCAGGTAGACTGGGGAGAGATGGGAACAGTTGAAGTTGATGGAAAAGCAACGAAACTTTTTTGCTTCAACATGATTCTTGGATATTCAAGAATGAGATATATTGAATTTACACTGAGCATAGACACTCCAACTCTAATTCAGTGTCACTTGAATGCTTTTGAGTATTTTTGAGGATTTACACAGGAGATTCTCTATGATAACATGAAACAGGTCGTTATCAAAAAAGCCTTAAAATCATCAGATTCTGAATGGAACTCACAGTTTAAGGATTTCTTCAAATGCTTTGGTTTTATTCCCAAGTTATGCAGGCCTTACAGGCCTCAAACAAAAGGTAAAATTGAAAATACAGTAGGTTACGTCAAAAGGGATTTCTTCCTTGGAAGAAGGTTTACCTCTCTTGAAGAACTGAACGACCAAGTTAACAGTTGGTTAGAAAGGGTAAACTCAACTGTCCATGGAACAACCTATCAAATTCCTCTTGAACGCTTTAAGGAGGAGGACCTGAACCCTCTGGGTCAGGTTCCTCCTTACAAAGTTGTTCAGAAGGAGACCAGAAAGGTCTCCAGAGACTGTTATATTCCATTCCTTGGAAATAAGTATTCTGTTCCTTACAGGTATGCAGGAAGAACTGCAGAGCTTCATATTTTTGAAGGAAAATTAGAGATCTATGTTGATTATGAAAAGATCTGTGAACATGCAATTCTCCCAGGTAACTGCAGAGTTTCAAGGAAAAAGGAACATTTCCAGGGTTTACTGAGTGAGATTCTTACAGAGACTGTTATATTCCATTCCTTGGAAATAAGTATTCTGTTCCTTACAGGTATGCAGGAAGAACTGCAGAGCTTCATATTTTTGAAGGAAAATTAGAGATCTATGTTGATTATGAAAAGATCTGTGAACATGCAATTCTCCCAGGTAACTGCAGAGTTTCAAGGAAAAAGGAACATTTCCAGGGTTTACTGAGTGAGATTCTTAAAGAGAACTCAAAATGCAAGAAAAATTCACAGATTCCGTTGAAATTCTCAGGTCCTGAAGTTGAAAAAAGGTCTCTTGATGTCTATGAAATATTTAGCCAGGGAGGTTTTGAATGAACAACTTCACCTATGAGAGGCTTCACAACAATCTGCAATACCTGAAACTGAATACTGTTGAAGAGCTCCTTGACAACTTTCTTGAAATTGCTGTAAGGGACAACAAGACAACAATGGAAGTTCTTGATTATCTATTTGAACAGGAAAAGAAACACAGAGAAGCTGTTGCAATTGAGAGAAGGATGAAAAGTGCAGTTTTTCCTGTTAAAAAAACTCTTGAGGAATTCGATTTTGAATTTCAGAAATCCATTGATAAGAAGATAATCGAAGACCTTGCAACCTTGAGATTTGTTCATAATTCAGAGAATGTTGTTTTCCTTGGTCCACCAGGTGTTGGAAAATCTCATCTTGCAATTGCCCTTGGAATTGAAGCAGTAAAAGCAGGGATTTCGGTTTATTTTACTAATACAGAAAACCTTATTGAAAGGTTGAAAAAAGCAAATCAAGAAGGAATGCTTGAAAAGAAACTAAGGGACTTGATGAAGTATAAAGTGCTGATTATTGATGAAATAGGATATCTTCCATTTGACGAAGAAGGAGCTCACTTTTTATTTCACCTAATCTCAAGACGTTATGAAAAGAGTTCAACGATCTTGACATCGAATAAGTCGTATGGAGAATGGGGAGAGATATTCAAGGACCATGTAATAGCGGCTGCTGTACTTGATAGGCTTCTCCATCATTCTACGACGATTGATATCAAAGGGGAAAGTTACAGGCTGAAAGAAAGGAAGAAACAGGGTATAAAAACAGGAAATCTATACCAGTAATTTTTAACAAGTTCATGAAAAATTGAGTAAACTTTATATCACAAGGTGGGGAAAAGTAAACCGGCATTGACAACATGCAAAAGCAATTATTGCCTTAGCAAGGAAAATTGCAACGATAATATGGCATCTTATTACGAATGATGAGATATACGAAGATGAAACTGGCTATAAAAAAGGAAAAATTCAAAAGAGGAAGATTGTCGAGACTGAGATATTCTCGATTGATGAAAGGATAACAATAATTAGTGAAATATTTGCAATAACGAGAAAAGAGGATGAAGAGAGCACATGAGGAAGAGATCCTTATATACTTTCATGCTAAATCGTCCTATTGAGCGAAAGCCTAATCCTTCAAGATAGAGTTGTAAAGCCTGTCTTTTTACAAAAGCGGAAAAAGCAGTTGATTTTAGCTCTACTGTATAGTTATAGCTACAATCAGAGCATTTGTACCATTGACGCCCACCAACTATACCATTCTTTTTGTGACTGGAACTATTGCATCTTGGGCAGTTCATGCAGAATTATATTTTCTAATAAAAGATACTATCTTTAAGTATCAAAGCCAAAATTATAATAATATAAAAAATAGAAAAAAGCAGAGGACAAATTTCCTCTACAAATTTATTTAATATCTTTTTTCTGTTTATGTCAGCTTGGTAACCGGGTGGTTTGCCAGGTCCACGATCTCGATACCGAGATCTTTCGCGGTTTCACCAAGCATGATGTCGACCATTGCTACAGCAGGGAAGACTTCGTTGACATTCTCGATCGGTCCATAAAGGAGGTAATCAGAGCCTGCAATCTGTGCTACCAGGTTGGTACCAATGTCTGAAGGCATGTAGACAGCTTTCGGATCAGGCATAGTTTTCTTGAATTTCCTTAACCAGCTCCAGGAAGATGCCATGTTGTGGTATCCTCCACCGACTGGCAGCCCGAATTTTGCTTTCATTGTGGGTATCGAGCGGATAGTAGGACCGGAACCTGCGCCAAGAGGCATTGCAGCGACGTCGATTAAGGGATACTTGATTCCACAGTCCTTTGCGATCTCAAGCATTCCTTTTGTTAGTCCGGAACCACCGACTTCAAGAACGTCCATCTTTCCTTTTACGGTGGGGTCGACTGCGTTAAAGGCGAGCACAATAGATGCTGTCCACATCGCTTTCAGTAAGGACATCGATTTCTGCCTGTTCAATACTTGCGTTGATTGAGTTGTGTACAGCCCTGTCTGCAACTCCGATCTCGGTACAGTATTTGGCAGCAGCAGCCCTTACATTTCCTGCAGAGGAGTCGATCAGGAAAGGAGTGTGGTCATCGATATCAACAAACCACTTTATGTAGTTACAAATCGCTTCGGGGGTTTCACCTACGATCTGGTTCGCATAGGGGAGACCAGTGGCATCGCTCATTGTTTGCTGGGTATTCCAGAGCGATTCCGCAGTTGCTCTGTCAAAAATTCCCTTGTCTTCGTCTGAAACGATCTTGTGTTTTCCATAGAACATGGTGCTTACTAATACAGTTGGATATTCGCCTGGCTGACCACCGAATTTGACTCCACCTATCTCAAAGACTTCCTGTTTCTTATCAAATTTGAACATTTTTATCCCTCGCTTGTTAATGCATGAACATTGATGATATCACAGTATAGACCAGGAAGAGCAGCACGCCAATCACGCCGCCGTACAGAATTCCGATGTCTCTTCCTACCTTCTTTCCGATTCTCTGAGCAATTTCACTGCCAACAAACTCTACTTTTTCTTCAATGTTGTCGAGCCGCTTCATGGCCGTGTTAAACTCGCTTTGATCTACAATAACTACGGGTGCTTTTCCATCACTCATAACACTCACCTCGTTATATACCAGACCAACAACGGGATTACAATAATCATCAGGAATATAAATATGAATCCCGCTGCGAATCCTGAGATTCCGGTAGCCATTATACCTGAATCAAGCTTCTGGTTTCTTGCGATTAACTGAGCTCTGTATCGGATACTTTCGAGAGCCGTATCGATTGCTCCCATCTGCGGGGTAGTCGCCATTGGGACTCCCTGTCCATATTCAGCTTCTGCCATTCTTTTACCTCCCTAACAATAGCATTCCAAGAATAGCAATGGTAAAGGTTAATCCTATCATGAACCCTTCAAGCTTCCCTGCACTTACACCTGCATGAAACTTATTGAGGTTTCCGATGTCGATCAGGTTGCTTTCGATTCCTTTCATCCTGCTACGGACCAATGCAATTTCGGCGCCAAGCGGTCTGACCCCAGCTCCCTCTTCTTCTTCTCCTTCTCCTTCGGAGATCTGTAGGACCATGGGTTCGGCATCAAAGGCTCCTGGGTCTTTTGAAACAAGTTCTCTTACCTTGCCAGTAATCGCACCCATATCTTCAGTGTCAAGCATATTAATGACTTCGACCTGCTGCTGAAAACGGGCAATTGCGTCTGCGGTCAGGTTTTCTACATAAGGAATTGCGCCCTGAGCTCCTACGATCCTGCTATCTTTTGCACCGTTTGCATGCAGAGCTATTATTGACTGTCCAAGTATGTGCCCTTTAACCTCAGTACCGGTCACAAGGAGGAACCTGATATTAGGGTTTGAAATGATGTGGGCAACAACTTTTTCGATACCGAGGTTTTCGGTTTTACACGATCCTGTAATTGATGCACCTGCATCAAGAATAGACTTTCCCGGAATGTGTGATCCGCAGGTAATTACACATACTGGATTCTTAGAATCACCAGCTTCGTATTCACCTTTCAGGATAGGCCACCCTGGGGCAGCATCTTTCTTGTTTGTCATTTTAAGCTCCTCCCATCGCAGCTTTCACATATAGTATGAGGGCAACTATACCGAAGAAGAAAAAGCCCACAACAATCCCATACCATGCATTGGTATAGAACCCAGCTTTATAGGACGCATCTTCACGACCTGGCCAGGAGTTAAGGAGCGGCCGGCTTGGGGCAAGGGAATTCACCAGGTCATCTGCTATTAGATCCAGCTTGTCAAGCCTTTCAAAGACAGGTCCCAAGCTGTATTGGAGAACGTCCTCTCGCTCCTGTGCGATCAAACCGGTATCTGTCTCCATTACCAGATGTATTTCTGGAGCTATGCGAACTATACTCATTGCATTTCCTCCTCAGTTGGCAGCATCCCAGTATCGACAACTTTGTATGCATCTCTCTTGACAAAACCGTAGTACTTTCCGAAGAAATAGTACCAGATAATGATTCCAACGAGTACTGTTATAGCGAGTGCTCCCATACCTGCTACGGATGCGAATCCTGAGAGAATCACTGCAATTCCTGCTTTTTCCGCAGAGAGTGCAAGGAGTCTGTCCTGCGTTTCGTCAGGTCCCAGGTTTGAATTGTGTGGGTGCAACATTGCCATACCGCCGGCGATGTAAATCATCATTATGAAGCCTGTTGTAACCACTTCTTTGACAAATACTGCATAATCAAGGGAGCCGGCAATTACAATACCAAGTCCGAGAATCATGAGAGCTCCTGCTCCTGCAATCTCAGTTGTTGCACTTACCATAATTGGGATATTCATGCCGAGTATCTTTACCGAAATAATACCTATTATAGCTCCGATAGCGCATGAGACAATGAATGCGACAATAGGGGCTCCTGCACTTATATCAAGGGCAAGTGTGAACAGGACGGCAATAATTCCCATACCAAGGGCAAGCATACCGATTGATGGAACACCCGTACCAAGTCCATAGCTAGCAATACGTCGTACTGCATCAGCACCCCATACAGCTGGCGAAAACTGCCCCGAGAGCCCCGAAGACTACAAATATAGGGTTCGATGGGGCAAGGAAATAGGCAAGATATACTCCTACAAGGCCACCAACTGCACCAATAGCCATCAATGTGTTCGGAGGGATCATTTTTTGTTCTGTCATTTAGAGACCTCCTACTAATGCAAGAGCTCCAACTGCTATTACTGCTACAATACCAAGAGGGATTGATGCAAGGAAGGAAGCAACAGCCGCCTTTGGCCATCTTTTGAATTTAGGATCATGGAACCCTTCAATGGTACCAACAATGTTGTAAGAAGGAATAACTGAGTTTATAAAGAAGAAACCTATTGTGAAAGTAGCTACAACGCCTACAAGGTTCAGATCATGTACTGCGAGAGGAGTAACTCCTGCGTAAGCATAGGTACCAACTTTCATGAGAGCATAGTATGCAAGGGCTGCTCCAAAACCTCCAAGAAGACCTCCTATAAGCGAGCTTACAAATGCAACAGTTGGAATACCATGTCCTTCAGTACCCTGAGAGACATAGAGGTCCTGCCTGTACTTGGTGATTGGATCGTATTTTACTTTTGCAGAAACCGGCATAACGCCCACGCCATAGGCGTAAATCCAGGTACCGACTATCATAGTTGCTGCCAGCATGACCATTGCGCCGACTCCTCCAGCACCTAGAACTACACCTAAATCCTGGTTTAAATCCATTACAGCTCCAGCAGCTATGATTCCGGCAATTCCGGCTCCAGCTGCCAGCATCACAGTACCGGTACCTATACCTGTTGCTTGGGCCATTGCTGCGGGAGCGCCTCCAACAGATATAAAGTGGACACTGATAGAAATTAAAGTACCACCGATTACAATTGCGAGAATCCACAAAATGTTAGGCGCAATAAGTCCTACGATATCTATCATGCGGACACCTCTTCGCCCTTATCTTCCTTGAATGGCCCGTATTTTTCACGGGTTTCCTTTTCGATATGCCAGTTCCAAATACAAAGAACAATAACAATAACCACACCTAAAAGATTAGAGAGCCAGCCATCTACAACTCCATTTCTGGGATCGAAGACTAATATGATCCAGCTACCTAGGAATACTACCATTCCAAAAGAGATTCCTGTCATCGGTCCACCAAACTTCGAGCAGAACCAGAGGTTGTCAATACCGTTTCTGAGGCCTGATTCACCTTTACGGACAATGCTTCCTGATTGTGAAGCATTCAGTCCTTCACCAAAAGGCTGCTGCTGGAACTGACGCTCTGCACCTAAGTGGACGTCACCTGTGGCAGATCCGACTGAGCCTACTACAACTCCCCACAGGAAAGATAATAAGACGAATGGAAAAGGATGCGCTAATGCGTATACCATTAGGTACGAGACTATCTCAACAGAGAACGTTGTTAAAAATGCAAAGGCCATGATCACGGGTGTGTGAGATCTTATCACATCTAGATATATAGGTTGCTTAAACCTAGCCTGACTTGCTTCTCTGCCCATAATTGCTGTCACGGAATAACTTCCATGCACCATAGCTGCAATAAGGGCTCCAATAACTAGTGCAAAAAGCGGTGAAAAACCAAAATGTTTGATTAAGACAAGAGCTCCAGTAGCACCGATTGTACACATCATTCCATTGGAGACCGGTTCACCAGCGATAGCTTTATTATAAATACGATGTACGTAGCCCATTTGGGGAGCTAATTGCACTTGCGAATTGGCGTTACTCTGCGACCCTACATCGGATTCTAGGTCTTCAGAGGCGCCTGCAATCGTCGCAGCAGCGCCGATAAGCGCGAGTACTCCCATGCTTATGAGTGGATCCATTCATTTTCCTCCTTTATGTTATTACATGTAATAAGGCCGGATTGAAAAAAACATTGTACCTTTTTTACTCTCGTTTGCCATATCATCACAACGAAAAATAATGAATGACAAGCGTTTAATTTTTGTTTAGATAGGATTGTTCATAAACCTTTCGAAATAGTTATGCTTTTAAAATATTATTATATATTTATTTAATATATAACCAAATTTATAAGACGGATTGCGCCTGTTAATGTAGTAAAATTCTATATTTATATATCTAAAAAAATATTTCACTCCTTCCAATATCATATAAAGATTCCGATTATAACTACTGAATTTTTCTATTTATTTTTAAAATATATTTATCATTTTTATATTAATAAGTTCTCTTCATCTAGTTTTCATAATTTTAATTTTTATAAATTGTCTATTTTATTAACCCCCTCAATCTTCATAAAATAAAAGAAGATCTCTTTTCTATATCCAACTTTTAATAATATTTAACAAGCTTTCGTTCCTTTAAATAAAATATATTTCTCCTACTTATATATATAATTATTAATAATTATATATATAAATTTTAAAACTGTTTGCTGGTTATCTCTTACTAATATATAAATGTGTTGGCTTATTTTTATCATCTAAGCCATGTGAAAATGTTTGGCGAGATTTACTTACAACTCTTTTTATATTTTTATATCCACTTCTTATGATCTTGACTATTTTTTATGTGTTCGCCATGTTAATTTCTGCATAAGTCCGAAAATGATTTTTATATCTAATTTCTTTGAATATCCTGTGATTTTAGGAGCCTCATCCTTTGCCAGCCCCCCTGAAGATTTACATGGGTATGTTGAGTCTATAGAATTGTATATTCCCAAACTAGGGATTTATGACGGTTTAAGACTTGAAGATAAGAAACTTGATCGGATTCTTGATGAAATCTCGATCTATGATTTCGCAGTCACAGTTCACGCGCCTTATTTTGCAGAAAGTGCTAACTATCCTTCAGCTCTTCAAGTTGATACCTCTCAAATGGGTACGAGAGAGTTTACCCTTATGGAAGAATCAATTGCACTTGCAAGCCGTATTGAAGCTTCTGTTGTTGTATTACATCCTGGAAGAATTGGACCTGATCGGGAGAAATCTTTTTCTTCTATGGTCAAAAACCTTGAAAAGCTTGCTTCCACAGCTGAAGATTACGGAGTTATTTTGGGTCTTGAAAACAAAGAAGGTACAGATACTTCCAACTTTTGTTGTGAAGCCACAGAGTTTTCTCAAACAATTGAAGCTGTGGACTCCGAACATTTAAAAGCTACTTTTGATATAGGACATGCAAACCTTACCTGTGGAGGCGATCCTAAAAAACTCGGAGAATTTGTCCGAACTCTCAAAAAGCATGTTATACATGTTCATTTGCACGATAACAGTGGGCAGTGGACCGAAAAATATGATGGTGATGAGCATATGGCTCCAGGAATGGGTTGTGTGGATTTTTCAGTCTTGAATCAACTTTCCGGATACGAAGGTATATACAATATGGAGGTTTTTTCCCTTAATGATGTTCTTTTCGGGAAAAACACCCTTGAAAATACTTTAAAACATTAATATTTGCTTAAACTTGAAAAAGAGGAGCTGGATTCTGGTAAGAACCTCAGCTTTCATTTACTAAAATTAATAAAAGTCTAAACTTATGTTTTTCTGGCCAAGTACTTTTTTTAACTCTTCATAAGCTGTGAAAAGCTCTCTTTTTCTTCTTCCTATTGTTTCAACTGTAGGCTCGGCCTTGAGCCAGATATCCTTTTCTCCGCTTCCTCTTGTTATAGCTACACAGGAAAGCATATCTCCATGGGTCAATCGATATACAGAATCAATTCCTGTAGGAGTTATCCAGGCAGGATAACTAATTTTAAGCCGTTCTGTTATGTCATGCCAGTTGAAATTTCCAGAAGCCCGGAGATTTAGCTGCAGGTGAGCGCGTTCTCCGGTAATCTTTTCATCAACATTTTTGAGGAAAGCGCTGTATGACTTATCTGCGTCACTAACTTCTTTTGCTTCGTAGAGAGCAAGTTCTTCGGCTTCTTCTTCGAAAAAGGGTGCAAGGTTGATTTTGCTCGAAGGTTTTGTCATCAGAGATACTCCGAAGAAAACAATTGCACTCATGGCCATTCCAACAATAACTCCGTGACCTGTGAGAATAGGATTAATGGTTTCAAGATAATTAGTGGACAAAGGAGGTGTTTTTATAAGATCCAGAGCCACAAGAACCGCCTGTACTAAAAATCCCACGATCATTCCTGCAAAAGCTCCTTCTTTAGTAGCTCTCTTCCAGTATAAGCCTCCCATTAAGGGGAAAAAGTAGGACGAGCTTGCAATGAAAGTTGCGATTTGAATAGCGTCCATAATATTTGGAATTACAAACGAACCTGCCGTTGCTGCAAGTATGATAGCTACGACACTGATTCTATTTACCGCAAGCATTTCTTTCATTGTGGCATCAGGCTTTATGTATCTCTGGAAAATGTCTCTGGAGACACAGGAGGCTCCTGAAGTTGAAAATGTATCAGTACAAGACATGGAAGCTGCCGCAAGCCCGATTGCACTTAAGGCTATTATCACAGGAGCAGAGGCGAAACGTGTCTTTACAAAATTCAAGAGCGCAGATTCTGCCAGATCCATGCCTGCGGGAAAGCCCATTTTTGCGATATCAGGATATATAGAGTTGAAAGCTATTGCAATTACAGCGCAAGCTGCGAAGACAACAGTGAGCATGAGAGCACCGACTATCATTCCACGACTGGCAGATTTTGCATCTCTTGCAGCCCAGACTTTTTGCCAGGGGTCCTGCTCAGTAATCCATCCTGGGATTAAAGAAAAGCTAAGGATCATTATTAGAGGAATACCTATTGAAAAAGGATTCCACCAGCCTGCCGGAACGTGTCCAAAAAGTTGGGAAGCACTTATTGCAGTAGTATTAAGTCCTCCATCAGCTACTGTTCCTACTGAGGCAAAGGCTATTCCCACTGAAAAGAGGGCGAGAAAGGCAAACTGTATAACATCTGTCCATATTACTGCTGAAAGACCTCCCAAGGTTACGTATAGAGATACCGAAATTGCAATAATAGCTGCAGCATAGATGGGATCAAGGCCATAAAATACCTGCAACACTAGAGAAAGTCCTGTAATGTCCGCTACTGAAAAAAGAGTCATTACAACAGTAATAATTACAGCAATTGGCAATCTTATTGCACTACCATAACGTTGTTCTAAAAGTTCAGGTTGTGTGATTGCAGGCAGGCTTTTAATTTTTCTTACAAGTACAGCAATAACGAGGAGGGCAAGGATGTTAGGCGCCACAAATTCCCATATGGACCCCATTCCTCCTAGCATAAAATATCCGACAACTGCAAGAATTCCTCCTGCTGTCAACCATGACGCTGCAGCTGAAAAACCGAGCGCTGCAGGTCCTATCATTCGGCCAGCAAGCCAGAAATCGGTAATCGATTTTTGTCTACTATTAAAATACCAGCTAATAGCCACAAGTATGGCTATATAGGCTGCGAGCATTACAAGGAAAACAATATAACCTTCCATAAATAATCCTTCAAAATAATTAACTGCTTATATAATCCTTTACTCAAAATTTCTAAAATATAATTCTTTTTCTTAAATATTACTTTTTATATATCCTTATTGTATTTATCTCATGAGTAAATGAATTTTTACTTTACTCTAATTTATTACTAACATCTCTACGTTGTTGAATGGATTTTTCTTTCATTCCACGCAAGTTAACTTGTATTTAGGTACTTTTTAATTTAGTTCAAGCTTTATTGACCAAAAAATGAAAAATTTACTTTATGTCCAAGTGAAGTATTAAAACAATGATTGAAACAGATCAATGCAGAAGAATATTATAGCTTCATTTAGGACTAAGAACATAGTTTTAAGTAAAACTTCTGCACAATGCAGCATCAAGAACTCTTTACAAGTAAGGGTTATTAAAATCTGGATTCTGGGAGCTTTTGTTTAAGTAAAAGTTGACACTGCGGTGTTCCTCTTTAATGCCTTTATAACCCGACAATCTCCAGAGGAAACAGGTGTTTTCTTGGAGGTCTGTTCTGTGCTAAGTTTAAGGCAAACTCTATCCATGTGCTATAAAGTAAAAGGTGAAAATCTGTGAAAGCAAGAACAAAGATTTGGTTTACGGAAGATGGAAAGACTGTTATGGGTGCTGGAAGAGCTATTTTACTGAAGACAATAGAAGAAGAGCACTCACTTCGTAAAGCCTGTCTAAAACTTGGAATCTCATATAAACAAGCCTGGATAGTACTTAAAAAAATGAATGAAGCTCTTGGTGAACCTGCATTTATCACAGTACGTGGGGGAAAAAATCAGGGTACTTTCCTGACTGACTTGGGAAGAAAGTTGCTGGCTGAGTATGAGACCAGTAAACAGCTTGTCAATGAAACCATAGGGGATGAAACAGCATGGGAAAATATAAGTTTCAAATTGTCAGCCAGAAATCAATTACCTGGTAAAGTACGTGAAGTTGAAAAAAACGGGCTTGTTAGTAAGATTACAATTGAAATTGAACCTTCTGTTATAACTTCAGTTGTCACTGAGGAAGCTGTTAAAAAACTGAATATCAAGACTGGAGACAGGGTTTATGCTGTCATCAAATCGACTGAAGTAATGGTTGCAAAAATTGTCGGTGAAAAAAGACAGGACAGCGATTCAAAAGAAGTTGCTCAATCCGACTAAAAAATTTAACCTTAATTTCACTCATTTATAACTGAGTTTCGTGTTTCGATTTTTATCAAATTTAAATTCTTATTTATATTTTTGAACCTTATATTTCTTTTTTTGAAATATGTCGTGCCGATATAGTGAATAGACTATTGGTACTCTAATTACACTTTTGGATTATCTGAATTCTAGTTCTTTATCATAACATTTTTGTTGATGATAATTTTTATCTTTGTTCCTCCCCACGAACCACTAGGACCGGAACTTTTGAGTTTCTTACTACTTTTTCTGCAACGCTTCCCATTAAAAACCTATCAAACCCAGTTTTTCCCAGGGTACCCATTACTATCATGTCAATATTATTTTTCTCAGCAAAATCAATAATTTCTTTACTTGGGTGTCCTTCTAAAAGAACTTCTTTTACCTCGACTCCTGTAGCTTCTGCATACTCTTTAACTTTTAAAGTTGCCTTCTGTCCATCTTTTTTCAAGACTTCATGCATTGTTTCCCTGCCTGCAGTCCAGCTTTGAGAAAGGGAAGATGTATCCACTACGTGAAGAGCATAAATTGTAGCTCCACTGAGTTTTGCAAGCTTAATACCGTAAGAAATAGCTTTAAGGCTATTTTCAGATCCATCTGTTGCAATTACTATATTTTGGCAAAAATCGCTAGTCATATATTATTCTCCATTTACTTTCTGCATAAACATGACAGAAAAATATCAACTATTTCCAAAAAAAGTTGTAGCCTTTTAAAAAGACTACTTTCATATTTTCTTTAGAGGTATTGTTGTAACTCAAACCGCAGTTTTAATCACTGCTGTTCACTGTGATTGTACCTGAACTCATTGTGTGATTCATTGCTATAGCTCTTTTACGTACCTCATTACTTATATGAGTCCCGTTTTGAGTTATAGTAGTAATATTTCCATTTGTATTTTCAGTAATATTTTCAGTAACATTTTCAGTAACATTTTCACTCGCGCTTCCATTAGTTACTGTAGGTGTTACTGCAGGTGCAGACGTCTGTGGTGTTTCTACAGCTGAAGGCGTTTCTGCAGGTGTAGTATTTACCTGTTCTGAAGAATTCTGAGTTTGGGGTTGAGTTTGGGGTTGAGTTTGATTTTCTGCATTATTTGTTGTCTTTCCAGCACAACCAGCTGCAAATACAACAGCAGCAACAACAAGAATCATTGCTACCATTTTTAACATTTTTTCCATTGCACTTACCTCCTAAATTCTCTTTTTTAGGCTCTGCAGAAATCCCCTTTAATAAAGAACTCCTTTAACTTGAACCTTTCCAATCTTTTGGAATTGATTTAGATAGAGTATTTTCTACAAGCCATTTTTATTCATCTTTCATCGTGAAATTTTGCCTCGATATTTATTTATGGAATTTTTCGGGTTCTTTATCCTCATTCCTGTTTCTTTTTTCTTAATGCAATAAAACAGGCTGCAAGAGCCACAAATGTCATACCCGTTCCCAGTTCAAATCCTGGAAGTGAACTTTTTTCAGGCGATACTTTCGTGTTTATTTTAACACTGTCTGAAACCTGGTCATGTCCCTCAGTATCCTCATAAAGGATTTCACTGTCCAGCGAATATGGTTTTGGCGTTGCAGTACTATCTGTAGATATATCAAAAGCTGCAACCGCGCTCTCTCCTGGTTGCAAATTACCCAGGTATGCCTGATCATCAGTTGTGCTGAATGGATCACTGGCAGTTACTCTTACAGTTGCATCCTTTGCAGGTTCTTCCCCTGTATTTTTATAAGTAACATATATTGTACTCTCTTTATTCGGGTAAAGATCTCCTGTTACATTCGTCACCTCAAAGTAAGGTTCTTTTTTAACCGTGACCATTATTGTCTGGTTCTGAGTTTTATTTTCATACCAAATACCTACTCCCTCATTAGTCACGAGCCCAGTAGTAGGATCATACTCATCTCCATCAGCCTGCATATTGTTCTGGTACTGGTACGAAAGCTGTATATTCAAAGGATATGTGCCTGCAGGAGCGTTTTTACTAACTTCGAGAGTAAATTGTGAGGGATATACGCTTTGTCCTCCCTGTATCAGGCTACCTGCTTCCTGAGGACCTGATTTTACCTTTATATTTGAATTGTTAGATGTCAAAGTCGCAAGAATACCATCAGCCGTTGTAGTCTGAGTCTCGTATTTCATCTCAGTCTGTTGCAGCACTGTATCAAGCGTGCTGTCAGAATCTTTTTCTGATTTGAAGCCCTCAATCACTCCTTTATTCATTAATCCGATATTCAGAGTAACAGTATCTCCTCTGGAATACTCGGTATCTCCAATTGGAGTTGCCTCGATATTTGGCCCTCCGTAAACGGTGTAAAAGTTTTTACCGAAATCAAAATATGCTGGTAATGCCGCCTGTACAGGCATTGTTGCTAGCACTAACATAAGAAGAATTGCAGCCGCAGAGATACTTCTTCTTTTAATCATTCTCATCACCTGAATCATTTTCACTATAGTTTTTCCTGTTCCGGAGCACCTTTATAATCTGGTATACAAAGACAAGGACCAGTAATATCCCAATTATCATCGTTGTGCTGAATTTAGATTCTGTTTTTTCAATTGGCATGTCAACTTTCATATTATTGGAAAACTGTGTTTTCCCTTCAGCATCAATGTACTTCACTTCACTGTCAACACCGTAATTTTTCACCACTGCATCAGATTCAGCCGTAATATTGAATGACACTGTCTGGCTTTCCCCTGGTCCTATTGTTCCTAGCCTGGCAGCTGACTTTGTGGTGCTTAGTGGTTTCATAACAACAATCTTTGCCTGTGAATCTTCAGCTGAAATTTCTCCAATATTTGTGTAAGTAACATTAATCATACCTGTTGAACCCTGTTTTAGAGTTCCCGAAACCTTACTTATCTCAAACTTTGGTTCTTTTTTAATTGATATGTGAAGAGGAAGAGCAATGTTTCTTACCGAGTATTCTTTTGTGAATGCTACACTATCCGAACTCAGTCCAATAGCCACAGCATTTGCCGTATCTGTACGGACATTGCTCTGGTACTGATAAGTTATCGGAAGATTTAGTTCATAATCTCCTGCAGGCGTATCATCATCAATACGTATTGTGAAGATTACTGGGTATATATATCCAGTTTTAAGTTCATCTACAGTCTGGGGAGTTGTTGTGGAGTCGACATGAATGTACTTCGATTCCGAGGTTAGATTCGCCTTGATACCTTTTGCTGTTGTACAGTTCAGTTCCTGATTCATCTCCGCAGCAGCAATTAACTCCTCTTTAGAATTCGGAATCAGGCTCTGATTTACATTCAGAGGTTTCAGTCCCTGTATCATGCCCTTATTCATAAGCATAATCTGAATGTTTGCAACTTCTCCCCTCTGAAATTCAGAATCTCCTATAACAGATGCTTGAATATCTGGCTCTCCATAGCTTCTATAATAGTCCACTGTAAACCCGTTCCCTGGAATCAGGAAATCTCCTATATTTGAACTTCCAAGAACTGGAGACACAGTTATTGAGAGAATTGAAAGGAGAACTGCAGTTAAAACAAATGTTGTAACTAACTTCTCTGGTACATCTTTCTGGGGTTTATTCATTGTATCTCAGCCCCTGTGCTCATTTTTGAGTTTTCTAATACATGCACTCCTCTTTTCTTTTCCCTCCATGAGTCCAGTATGATAATTAAAGGTGGGAATACCGTGAAGGTTGCAACGAGGACAAGCACAATATCAATAACTGTCACTTTCCCAAAATCACTGACAATAGGAAATGGAGAAGCTATCAAAGCTGCAAACCCGAAAACAACTGTGGCTCCCGAGGCAATAAGGGCAGCCCCGATACTTGCAGACGTCTTATGTATAGCTTCCATAGGACTGGCTCCATTATCCTTTTCTTCAAAGTATCTTTCCATCATCAGGATTGAGTACTCACATCCTATTCCAAGAATCAGTGCACCCATGGTTGCGGTCATAGGAGTATAGTCAAGTTTCAGGTAAGTCATTACCAATCCAGACCACCCGGTTACCATAAACATTGGGATAATCGGAACAAGAGCCTTTATCCAATTCCTGTAAACAATGAGAAGACCGCCAAGTACCAGGATAAGTCCAATGTAAGTCATTTTCACTCTTCCACTTGTAAGAGCATCTATAACTTGAGTGTAGACCATGGTGCTTCCGGTAATAGTTACTGTAGTACCCGGAGGAACTTGCATCCATTGAATATCCTGCTTTACAATATTGGTCAAATCCTTAATTCCGGTCATCTTTATATTGTTCTGGGCATTACCAATGTTTAGAGACAACTGAAGCATGTTTTTTCCGTAAATGTATTGGGATTTCTGTGATTCCGGAATTTTTTCATATATAGCTTCAATCTCATCACGGCTGTCTGGAATTGTGCCGTTATTATATTGTTTTACAAGAGTTACAATGCTTGAAGCATTGTAAATATGATCTCTTTGAATCTCATGTTCGCTGAACTTATCCATCCACTTCAGAATATTTGGGTCAGCGTTGTCGTTAACCTTTATAATTAGATTAAGCTGATCGGTTCCACCCATGATCTCCTTTAGATGGTTTAAGTCTAAAAGAGAAGGCATTTCCTGAGGAACAAATTTATGAACGTCGGTCTGGATGCCCACTGATTCATCGGCATAGAGACCTCCAATGCAGAGTAAAGCTGCAACTCCGATAACAATTACATTGTACTTTATTGTAGTATCAGTAAGTTTTCGGATGAGATCTCCTATTAACCGGGATTTTGGTTTCTTTGGTGAGGCATTTTCGATTTCGATTCCTTCCTTTTTCTTTCTCTTTTCTGAGATATTGTCAAAAAGAGAAACAGTTGTTACGCCTACAAAAAGAGCTGCAAGGTAGCACATTACTATGCCGATTGTGAGAAGTTTCCCAAAATCCTTAATCATTGGAACTGTAGATGTAAATAAGGAAACGAAACCAAGACCAGTCATTGTAAGGGCTATAAGGACTGCAGGTCCAGTATGTTTTACTGTTCTTATAATAGCTTTAGATTTATCTCCGTCTTTATGCAATTCTTCTTCAATCCTGTTATGAAACTGAATTGCATAATCGATGCCAAGCCCTATCAATACCGGAAACGCTGCCATTGAAACCATAGTCATAGGAATTCCCAGAAAGCCCATGGCTCCAAAAGTGTATATAATTCCAAGGAGAACAATAGGTAAAGGCAGCCATCTCCAGCGTACATGTCCGAAGACTATGAACAGTACGATAAGCATAAACAAGCCAGCAAGCCCTAGCAAAGGTCCCATGCTTGAAGTTATCTGGTTGTTCATTGCAATCATGAAAGCAGGGTCACCTGTAACTCTGATTTCATATCCCGGAGGAAAATCAGCAAGTTTGACAGCATCTTGTGCAGCTTGCAATACTTCTTTTTTCTTGTCATCTGTTACAGATCCACTCATCCCTATAGAAACTACCGTGTGTGTATTGTCAGGCATCAATTGTCCGAATATGCTGGGATATCCATCAATAATTTTCTTGACATCTGCATCTGTATCCGGTATCTGGGATCGACCTGTCATTTTATAGTTTATTACCTTTATATAATCAGCAGGACTTGTTGTCGTTTCAACTCCTTCAGTAGAGTTAAGCTGATATTCAAGCCGATCCATAGCTTGCATTAACTTTGCGGACCTTACGTCATTACCTTCTACCAGCACTATGACAGATTGAGTCCCAAATAAGCTTTCGTAAAGGTGATGATAGTCCTGGTACACCTGAGAGTCTTTACTGACAAAAGTGTCTGTTCCTGATGCCATAGTGATTTTTTGTGCACCCTGGAATGATAACAAGATGAGAAGGAAAAAGACCACTAGTATGGTCAAACGGTTATTCTGAATGAATACCCCAAGTTTTTCAAAAACGTTCTTAATGGCAGATTCCTCTCATTATCCTTTTAATATATTCTAAAATACGTTTATTTGTCGTAATAATTATTTATTTCTCTATTATAAAGACGCATTTTTCCTTTTGTTTTTTAACCCCTCTTTAAATTATGAAACTAAGTTAAAAATGAAGTTATAATCATAAAACTCAATTACTGATCTGAAATTTCTAATTTTTTATCTAATGTGTATGTGAGTTTATGTGTAGAGTTTATCACAGACCTCATTAGTTAGTAATATTTCATATTTCACAGACACTTTAACATCTTCAATCTGTAACTTTATGTTTACTTAATTCTCTAATTCGGTCTGATTTCTACTGGAGATAGGTAATAAACAGAAAAGATTTAAATCTATTGTTACTATAGGGGTAACAAATGTTTTCGCAAATTAATCCCCAATTAATTCCAAATCTTGAGAAGCTTGGACTAACCGAAAATGAAGCCAAGGCGTATGTAGGGCTTGTCAGTTTGGGAGAAGCTACAGCTCGCGAAATTCATGATCTTACAAATGTTCCGAGAGCCAAAGTGTATGAAATTCTTAAAATGCTCGCGAAAAAAGGTTATCTGGAAGTAAGACAAGGGTCGCCAACGTATTTTCGAGCAGTTGACCCCAAGAAGGTAATTGGAGAAATAAGAGAAGAATTCTTGAACTGCGCAATCGAAACCCTTGATCAGCTCAACGAATTAAGTTATGAACTTCCAAAAACTTCTCCTGTATGGTATATCCAGAGTGACTGGGGAATGAAGAACAGAATACGTGAAATCATGGGTGGAGTTAAAGAAGAATTGATTATTTTCTCTTCCAATCCTGAGTTTCTAAAGGAGTTTGAATCGGAGATACAAAAACTGGAAAAAACCTGCAATTTAACTCTTATCGTTGATGAACTGGAGAGCTTCAAATCACTGCCTTTTAAGTTAAGAGAAACAAATAAAGAGTTCACGGATTTCATGAACAACATTGTAATTGATGGCATTCAATATAAAGAAGAATTTTTTATGATTGCTGATGGAAAGGAATCAATAGGGGTTCACAGTGCAGGAAATAAAAGGGAAGCAGTGATAATCAAACTACCTATTGTTTCGTATATGCAGAAAATGATCTATGAGAGGGTGCTTGAGCCAAGTTTTGTCAAAAAAGGCAACTAACTAGCTTAGAGGACCAAATTAAATTAGAAAATCATAATTCCCCAATTTTTTTAAGAGACTTCTTCATGCTTGTGAGCAGCTTGTGAGTATTATCGAAACATGAATTTGCGGCTTTTTTAGAGGGTTTTCTCTTTTAAAATATAATATCGGATAGTATTAATCGGAAAACAATCATTCTATAGATATATCTTGAAATAATCTTTCTATAAAGTTTTTCTTACGAACTCAATTATGGAGATCACAGGTGTGTGAAATGAACAGTGTAAAGATTGGAAGCGTTACTATTGAGTGGTTGGGACATTCTGGTTCTTTACTTGATGGGGACGGGAAAAATATTTATATTGATCCTTTCGATCTCAGTGAAGAGCCAGATTTTGATGATAAAGCCGATATCCTGTTGATTACCCATGAGCACTTTGACCACTGCAGTCCTGAAGATATAAAAAAGGTCAGGCGATCGGATTCAACCACCTTGATCCCTGAGAATTTGTCTCTTCAATTCAAAGGGGATGCGAAGCGGATTGCTGAAGGGGATGTGCTGGCTGATGGGCTTGAAATTAAGGGAACACGAATTGAGGTAGTTCCTGCTTATAATATCAATAAACAATATCATCCTCGTGGATTTGGAGTGGGATATATAGTGGAGCTTGGAGGGCTCAGGATTTACCATGCAGGAGACTGTGATTTCTTCCCTGAAATGAAACAGATCAGGGCTGATGTAGCTCTTTTGCCTATCGGAGGCACTTATACTATGGACGAAGAAGAGGCAGCAAATGCGGTTGTGGCTATATCCCCTAAATTTGTAATTCCAATGCATTACGGGAAACAAGAAATAACGGATGGAGATCCCGAAAAGTTTAAAGCTCTTGTGAACGCCAAGAATCCTAATATCAATGTGATTATTCTTAATTCTTGATCTCAATTTTTATAGAAGCTTCAAGGATTTAATTTCAAGGCAAAAAAGCAGGACCAGCTTATCCATGTCTAGAATAGCAAGAAAACAACAGAAAAATCTGATCCAGATAATTGCAATTCAGCGTATGTGGCGGCTTTTTGAGCTTGCAAAAATGGAACATGCAGAGCATCCTGACCGCAGTGAACGCTATGTACAGCTTATAAGGAACATTTCTATGAGAACCAGGATGAGTATCCCAAGGGAAATAAAAAGCAGAATCTGTAAACACTGCTATGCATTTCTAGTACCTGGAAAAAACGCTCATTACAGACTAAAAGATGGATATGTTGTTATTTCTTGCCAGCTTTGTGGAAAAGAAATAAGGTATCCTTATACAAAATTAAAGTAAAGCTTATACCCCCTTATATTTGCTTTCTGGTACGTAAATAACGATTTTTTCCAGATATCTAAAGCCTTTTTAATTCTCATACTTTTTAAAATCCTCTTTTTCTATTAAGCAGTAGCATTAATTTTTGGTGGGACTCTCTTGGCCTCGAATCTTTTTTATGGTTGAAGCTATCTGTTTTGCAACAACGGATTTTGGACCTTTATCGTCTACGAGTACTCGTCCACTTACTTCCCACCACGACTTAGGATATGCTTTCTTAGGTTCTACTTCTGGATTCAAGCCAAGCTGCTTGGCGGCTTCTTTAATCTCATTAAGTTGCGGTTCCTTTATCGCATTCTTTCTGGAGATAATTCTACCGCTACTCCTTGACTTTGTCTGGTCGATATATACTGGCCAGATTACAAGTTTTCCCTTCTCTTTCATCATCATGTTATCTTTGTCCTAAATTGCTTTCATGCAATTTAAAACTGCCCCGGAAGCCCTATCAAATCAGGAACTTTTTTCTATTTATATAAGTTTCTTCTATTGTCTAATCTAAAACCTGTAATTATTTATCTTTCCCGGACAAGTTCTGCATGGTGTTAATATGATTCCATCCTTTACAATTGTCTAATCTAAAACCTGTAATTATTTATCTTCCCAGGACAAGTTCTGCATGGTGTTAATATGATTCCATCCTTTACAATTGATGAAAAAGTAAGAGCTTATATCAGAAAAAGCGGGCAGGACTTCAGGCTTTGCACATCTCCTGAAGGTCCTGTACTTCTTCCACTCAATACGGTTGACCCCAAGTCTTCAGATCTTAAAATCCTAATCGGTAGTAACGTTCTTTATGTTTCCAAGCTTCAGGCAAAATACATAAAGAAAGTTGATTGGTCTATGGTAGAACGGTCTATGGTAGAACGGTCTATGGATTCTTCTGGAGAGCTCAATATCTAAATTTTGTTATCTTTTGAACTAACTCCTTTTACATAAGAATATGAACTTTTTATCCTATTTTTCGAAAAGTTTATCCGTATTGTTTATTAAGAAGAGGAAGTATAGGATTTTTTGATCAAGCTTTTTTTAAAAATGTTTGCTTCACTTTGAGCCTTTGGTCGAGCTTTCCTATGAAAAGGTTGTGATTAAGCTTTTTTAAAAAAGGTTGTTTTGCTATCCGTGTTATTTATTAAGAAGAGGGAGCATAGGGTAAATGTTTACCTGTTCCAGATCCTGCACAGGTTTTACTCAAAAGAGAGGAAAATACTGCAGGCTAAAAAGATCGCTTCAAGCTCAAGGGAGAATTTGTCTGTGAAAATGAGAACGAAAACTGTGTTTATACTCCTTGCTCTGCTGGTGGTCTTAGTATCGGGCTGCATGGAACAAAAAAAGGAAATTGTTGTGGATAAACCTGGTAATATCTCTAATTATGAATTAGAGGTTTTTTCAAATGAATCAGGTAATCAGACGCTTGAAAATACCACCACGTACTATTTGCTGGAAAATGATACAAAAGTACAGGTTGTAAACATGGTAGTAAATACCAGTAAGCTTGAGATTTATCCACCTGATTCTCTGGAAGGCAGTTCCGAGAACAATCCTATTCAAAATTTTGTATTACTTGTGGACCCAGCAAATGAGACTATAGCAAACTCGCAAACTTTTCAAGAGCTTTCCAGTATAAATAATACTTCAGTTGTTAATTATACTCTGACTCAAGAAGCTATTCAGGGCATGAAAGTTGTAAACCTTGAGTTCAAAGAATCTGTGACAGGTTTTATTGCTTATACATTAGATAATCCGGGAACTCAGAGTTTTTCATTTCTTAAACCTGACTCCGAATTTATCCGTGTCGTACTCCCCAAGGGATATGTAACCGGCAACAGGATGTTCGGAATAGCGAGGCCGGAGCCTTCTAATATAATATTGATGAAAAAGGAAGACAAACTCTTCTTTGGATCTCTTCAAAGATGAAAGATAGTGACCAAGTTATCCAGGTAAAGTACTATACGCAATCGGCACCGGTGCTATTTTCCGCCGCAATTATAGCTCTTCTCTGTGGAGTCGGTCTTGTGCTTTTGCGTTATGCCAGAAGTAAAAAGGAACTCGAAGCTGTTAAAGGAATTCTTGATATAGAAAAAGAATATGAAAAGAAACAGCGAAAACGGAAATAATTTTGCGAGGTTATTTTCCTCCATTTTTATTTCCCAATATACTTTTTTTACAATTCGTAAATTATTTATGGCAGTCGTGTCATATTTTCTTCTCGATGAAATCTTGGGGGAAAATTTGGTATAAACATCTATTTTCTTCAGAACCAGACTCAAAAGCCGTTAATCCTGTTGTTGGTACTATCCTTATGCTAATTATTTTGGTTTTACTGGTAGGTTCAGTTGCTGTCACTTCTTTTAATATTGTTGGAGAAGGTACAAACTCTCTTTTGGTGGCACATATTTCACTGGAATCCTGCGAGGGAGGGCTTTTTAATAATGGACCTCTAGATGAGAAAGCTTCGCTTAAGAATAACACAATTGTGCTTATTCATAAAGGAGGTAGTCCTCTTCCCCTTGATACTATTTCCATAACGATTTCAGGATATGGGAACTCTTACCATGGTATTGCTGATGGAAACGGGGCAAAGATTGTAGGAGACACAGAAGTTATTTACCAGAATTTAAGCCCAACAGGAAAAAATCCAAGATATGAGTCTAAAAACAAAGAAATCCTTAAAGATAATTTATGGAGCGCTGGAGAGAAGTTAACACTACATGGAGACGACAGTGCTATAGGTTCTATTGTTTCCAGCGTAAAAGTTAGTGTCAATGGGGACGGTAATACTTCTGACAATTACGGCTTCAAGGCAGGTTCTGAGATCACTGTAAAAGTTATTGACACTAAAAGCAGAAACGTCATTGCTGAACAGAAAGCTATTGTAAAACATTGTGAGGGATAAAATTGAAAGAGATAAAGTCTCTTGTTTAGGGGATATCTTTTTAATTTCACTTAATTTCTTTTCTCGAATTATTTTACTCTGTATATCTAATATTAAAGTTAAGTCTTATTTTTTCTGCCTTAATTAAAATTGTAAATTTGATGACATCATGGAAAAATATCTTAACGATATAACACATTAAATCAAAAGCTAAAGGCTCAAAATATAATTCTTTCACGTGAAGGAGAATATTCAATGATCTAAAAATTATTTTATTTCGGATCATAACTGCTGATAGTAAGCGTTGTAATGGTCACAACTTTAAATTTCTTGGTCAATATATCTCTCGTTTTTACACTCAAAAGTTGTCTCTTAATATTCTCTATTTTTTCTGTTTTTTTAACTATTGTGGTTTTTAAGGATTTATATCAGGATTAATCCCTTTATTTAAGGGTATATGCGAAATTATATGGTCTATAAAGCTTCTTTTTTAAATTTAAATTGCCTGTGTTCTTAAAACCTGTAAGTATTTTTATATTATTGTCAGTCTATTTCAGACATGTCAACCGATGATGGTTGGCAAGGCAATTAAAAGACAAAAATTCGGAGACAATAAGACCATAGGACTTATGCTTTGAACTGAGAAAATAGTAGCAAAATATCAATCATTTAAAGCAATTATGGCAGATTCTTCGTGCTTTATTTTGAACCTCATATGCATAAGTCCTATGCAGATACAGAACTAAAATTGTATCTTTATATTGAGTACTAAATTAAAAACAAAAATTAGGACTAGTAATATGGGAAAACAAACATTTGACGGAATAAAAAAGATTATGTGTATGTTTACACTGGTCTTTTTTGTAGTATCATTGACTGTTGCATCAGCAAGTGCAGGGTCAAATAACACGTATAAAATAGAGAAAGCAAAGTTGGATACAGAGAAATCTACATTAGAAAAAGAAAAAATAGCAATATTAAATGAAAAGGCTACATTAGAAAAAGAAAAACAAAAGTTAGAACTACAGAAAAATAAATTGAGCACCAAAAATAGTAAAGAGTATCAAAATTGGCTCAATAATTATAATAAATTTTTAACAAAATATAATAAATGTTTAAGCAAATATAAGGCATGGGAAACCAAATACAATAACTGTTTGAACAAATACACTCTCCTAAAACAAAAATATAAAATTTAAAAGAAATAAATACTGAAATTATAACTATATTATAAAAAAGTGGCTATACACAGAAGACAGTGCGCCGATTTTCTGTAAACTATATATTTCTAGAGCTATGAATAGAACATTCGATATACCAGATCAATTTCATCCATAGCGTACAAAAATCTAACTTGAATTTACAGCAAATTTGCGACGCTGCCAAGTGATTTTCTTATCGGTTTACGCGCTTGAGGAACAAATAAAGCACGAATAAATCTGTCACGGATTTCATTAATCCAACATTTTAATGCTTTATGCTATTGATATTCTCAGTTCAAGTGCGTAAATTCCGATTAAATCTAATCTCTTCTATTATAAATATATTCACATTTCCCTACTTCTGTTCTTAATTACGTACATATTATTGAACTTCTATTCCTTGTGTTCCTATGTGTTTTGAATTCGGAGGAATTAAACTCCTTTATATAAAGCTTATTTTCATTATTTCTTTCTCTGCCTTTTATATCCTCAAAAACGTCGAGTTACAGCCCAGTTCTTTCAATCAGTAGGTCTGCCACATGTTTTGCATTCTTAAAAGGGAAATCCTTTTCAGTAACCAGGCTCTGCACTTCTCTTACATTAACTTCTACATCACCTACTCTGCATGTAGTGCCCAGCCCTTCTGGCAAGGCAGCAATCATTTCTTCCATAGAGTTTATGGGAAATTTTATATCTTTAAGTATTGCAAGGATCTGCTCGTAGACTTCTTCTTTTACGTTCATTTTTCCCTCTGATACTATTCTTTTTATTTAGCGTCTTAACTCGGATGAATTAAGTATAAGCTTTAAATATGAACCTCATGCTCCGAATCCGAAAATATCGATCCAATTCACTTCCGCCAAAATAACATGTCCTCCATATAGCGAAATTGTGTTTCGTATATTTCTATCGTATACTTTCAAAATTATTCTAATAAAAAAAGTTTTTTATGGATTATTTTGCATTATGAACAAAGTTCTGTAAAATAAGTAATACCCCATTAAAATATCTGGGGTAACTCTCAATTCAATGAAAAACGTAAAATAAAGCAATTAATCTATGGCTATCATAACATTTGAAGCCTTGACTACAGCGTATACCTCGCTTCCTTCTTTTAATTTCAGATTTTCAGCTGATTCCTTTGTGATGATGGAAGTAACTTCCACTCCACCTGGCATTTCTATTACAATTTCAGCGTTTACCATACCAGTGACAATTTTTTTAACCTTTCCTTTCATCACATTGCGTGCACTCAGTTTCATTATTTGCTCCTCCACTCTATTTTTTTAGTTACTATTAGCCATTATTACACATATCTATACATATATGAGTCTTACGAACTTGAGATCCGTTTTATGGTTCCTATCTGGAGATTGATATCGGTTCAGCTCAAAACCGTGAAGAATTAAATCGTTTTTAATCAAAATATTTTTTTTTAAAAGCTTCCAAAAATTACTGAGGTCAAAGCTCCTATTAGAACTACCCATCGGATTTCAACTTTGTAAAATAATGCGATAAATGCAGCGATGGTCATCAGAATATGGAATATATCTAATGGCATGATTAAGGCAAAGCGGAAGGCAACCGAGGCAAGCAGCCCTACAAAAGAACAAAATATTCCATTGACAGCTCTGTTGAACCATGGAGAACTGCTGAATATGTCATAATAAGGAACAGTCCCTATTATCATAAGAAATGAAGGCAAGAGAATGCTTACCGTAGCTATCACAGATCCTACCATGCCGTAAAGTATGTACCCTATAAACGTTGCCGTTATAACGATTGGCTCTGGTGTAATCTGCCCCAATGCAATCCCATTCATGAGTGTAGAGCTATCCATAAAGGATTGTACTTCTACGAACTCATGAAACATCAAAGGAACAGAGGCAAATCCTCCCCCAAAAGCAAAAAGATCTATCCTGATCATCATCACTGCCATATCAAAGAGGTTTGGCTGTATAATTAATCGCAAAATAAGTCCTGCTGCAGCTGTAAATAATATGAAAATAAGTGACCTGATATTTTTTGGTGTCTCTACTAAGGATTCCGTTTTTGGTTGGAAATCTTGATTTCTGTAGGCTAAGAGTCCTAAAAGAGCAGCTAGTAATATTACCATAATTGGATTTATTTTAAGGATGAACATGCCGGCTGCAAAGGCAGCAATCATTAAATCTTTCTTGACCTTTAGATAATTTATACCAAAGGATACAGTGGCATTAGTAATTATGGCAACTATAATCGCCTGGAGTCCGCTGAACAGCAAGACTACAATAGGCAGATTATGCGTCTTTACATATAGAGCAGAAAGTGACACCATTATCAAAAATGCTGGTAAGCTAAAACCGACGTAGGTTGCAGCGGCTCCAGTCACTCCGCGTGTTCTCAAACCTACGTAGGCTGCAATCTGCATGGCAGTTGCTCCAGGTATTGCCTGACATAGAGCTACACCAGCAAGAAATGTTGGATCATCGATCCATTTCTTCTGTTCTACAGCCATTCTATGGATATAAACAGTCATAGCAGGTCCTCCAAAAGAGGTCATGCCCAATCCAAAAAAAGATGTGAATAGCAAAGCTAGAGACGGATGCTTAAAAGAATTTGCGACGATTTCATTAGGGTGATTCTTGATATTTCATTCCTCACCGGAAATCATTGTATTTCTAACGAATTTTGGAACTATTTAATATTTTTACACGCATTGAAATTTTAACATATTTACAGATGTTATTTATTGATCACTATAGACTTTATATTCACAAATTCCTTGAGCCCATAATGTGAAAGTTCTCTCCCTATTCCGGACTTTTTGACTCCTCCGAAAGGTAATCTCGGGTCAGACCTGACCGTTCCATTTACTGCTACAAATCCTGATTTTATTCTTTTTGCCAGCTTTTCAGCTCTTTCTAAGTTTCCAGACCACACTTCGGCTCCAAGTCCAAAATCTGTGGAGTTTGCAATTTTTACTGCTTCATCATCATTCTTTACAGTGATCAACGGTGCAATAGGGCCAAAAACCTCCACACTACAGGCTTTCATATCAAGATTGGCTGTGGGGATTATTGTCGGCCTAAAGAAAAAACCTTTTTCACATTCTTTTCCACAAATAAGTGGTTCTGATCCTTTCATTTTTGCGTCTTGCAGTATTTTCTCGAGATCTTCAACAAATTCCTTCTTTGCAACGGGTCCTATATCGGTATCTTCATTCATAGGGTCTCCGATTTTCAGTTTATTTACCTCGAGTTCAAATGCCTTCATAAAATTCTCAATAGCATTGTCTAGAACAATAAATCGCTTGGCAGCAATACATCCCTGTCCTGTATTGAGAAAACGGGACTTTGCTGCAGCCTGCGCAGCTTTTTCAATATCGGCATCATCCAACACTATAAAAGGGTCTGACCCTCCCAGCTCCAGTACAAAAGGCTTGATAGTTTTCCCGGCAAGTTCTCCTATTTCAGAGCCTGCAGTTATGCTGCCAGTAAGTGAGACCCCATCAACCATCTCCTCTTCAAGTATTCTCATGGCAGTTTTTGAGTCAATTAACAGGGTTTTAAAAACATGTTCCGGAAATCCAGCTTCCAAAAAAACTTTCTCAACCTCAAGTGCTGATCTTGGCACATTTGAGGCATGTTTAAGCACACAGACATTTCCTGCACATATTGTAGGTATTGCAAACTTGAATACCTGCCAGAAAGGAAAGTTCCAGGGCATAATCCCAAGAACAATTCCTAGAGGCTCAAAAGTTACGTAACTTTTCTCACCCCCAGTGTCAACAAATTCGTCTTTCAGAAACTCAGCCGCATTTTTGACATAATAATCACATATAAAAGCGCATTTCTGAACTTCAGCTCTCGATTGCTTAATAGGTTTGCCCATTTCTTTTGTGATAATCTCTGCATAGATATCGGTATTCGTTCGAAGTACTTCTGCAAGCCTTGCAAGATACTTTGTCCTTTCGTCAACAGGCAAAGAGTTCCATGTGGAAAAAGCAGCCCTTGATTTTTCAATATATGCCTCACATTCCTCAAAAGAAAAAGAATCATATGTCCAGTTTACTTCTTCAGTATATGGATTAATTGATTTCAATTTCATACTTTCACCTCGAACACATCAAGTTTTGTTTATTGAGTATGAAGTCTGATTGAGTTGAGACTCATGACTTTACTCCCCTGTAAAGCCATTTAATAATAGTAATTTCTGTATAATAAACTTTGATGAGATTAATTGGATATAAAATAAAGATGCTGGGTTTTATGCCTGTTCATAAAACCCAAAAAGAAACATATCTTATTCAATGGTTTTAGCTTCAATAATCTTATTTTGTATTCTCAATTTTCCCGAAATTACGCATCAGATTGAAAACTCAATAATTTTTCAATTACCTGATGACTAATACTATCAAAACTTTTAATGTAATTGATTTAGAGTCTCAATTGCATAATTCCTATACTAAGTTCTATTTTTATCACGATTGGACAACAAAGCCATATTTTTTCAATATTTCCTGTCCTTCTTTCCCTGTTACAAAATCGATGAATTTTTGGGCATTTTCTTTATTTTTGGAAGAATAAATCGCAGCTATCGGATATGTAACAGGTGTACTAACAGATACGTTTGTAACTATTTTGAGAGTTCCAGGAGCTGCAATTTTTGCATCGGTTGTATATACAAATCCTGCATCCACTTCTCCTCTTCCCACATATGTGAGTACTTGTTTAACATCTCCAACAGGCACCATTTTGTTTTCAAGCTGACTCCATAATCCTGCTTCGGTAAGTGCGATACGTGCATATTTCCCTACAGGTACTGTTTCAGGGTCTCCAATGCTGATTCTCTTAACTTCGGTATTTGTCAGGTCTTTCACACCAGTGATATTAAGAGTACTGCTTTCTGGAACAATAAGCACAAGTGAATTGTGAGCAAAATTTTTTCTTGAACTATTTACGATAAGTGATTTATTGGCAAGTGTATTCATCTGGCTCTCGTCCGCAGAGGCAAAGACATCAACAGGAGCTCCTCCTTCAATTTGCATACGCAAATTACCTGAGCTTCCAAAATTCAGGCTTATGTCCGTTCCAGGACTTTCCTTTTCAAACTGGGAAGCAATATCTTTAACAGCATCAGTAAGGCTAGCAGCCGCAGAAACTGTTATAACTTCAGTCGTTGCATTTGGAGTTACCGCTACATTTGGAGCTTCATTTTTATTACCAGCACATCCTATTGCAAGGAATACGCTTAACAGTATTAACAGAACTATTATTTTTCTTCTTATTATTTCCCCCCATATGATGGCCGAATGACAGAAATACAAGCTTGATTCCCCATGATACAAGCCTGTGACTAATAATGACTTATTTTGGATATAGAAATCTTCTGTGGTTGAATGATATCTCTACAGCAATAAACCTTCAACTGTCATTAAACAGGTATTCAAAAGAGCAATAGGTGTCTTCTGAACTCAATTTACAGAAATTTGTCTATTGAATTTCAGTAAACATGGCTATTGATGTTATTTTCTCTAGGCTGGATAGTTACTATTTTTTTGTTCGTTTTGCTTAAGAAAAAGTATTCCCTATCGATAATTTTATAAAATATCTGTTTATATAATTATAAATGCAATATATTCCTTATTTATATGTTAAACTTTACATATCTTGAAATGGTAGAGTTCTGGCTAGTGTTGTTTTCTATATCTGGTCAATTATAAGGGGGTTCTATCCACCATATTAAAATTTTATCCCTTACCATATTAAAAATCAATAAGTCCCTGTAACAAAAGTTACCTATAAATGCAGTATCCTTCTGCATTATGTTGGTCTTTAATTAATTAGGACTTATATACTGAGGCACACGACTAAACACAATAAAAGTTGTAGTTCAATATGCATCTTAGACAATCAAATATATGACGGTATTGATCTCACGTTTCAGCCGTGTAAATCCTGAGTATATAATTCACCTAATAACCGGACTGTATTAAATTAATTCAGTATATACTCAGTATATTTAGCGTTGTGTTTATTTAAACATAACGGTGAAACCCACGGTGGTGTACACATTGCAAAAAAATTCAGTTGAAGAAAAACACCAGATGGAAACGATTCTGAAGCAGGTAAAGGATCCCGAGCTGCTTTCACAGATCGAAAAAGTAGTTTCATTTCATGGCTTCCTAACCTCTGGGGCATTAATAGGTATTCAGATGCTCAATATTGCACGTAGAGAGCTCGATGTCAAGGATGGGGAGCGTATATATGTTACATGTGAAACGAAAAGCTGTATGCCTGACCCATTCCAGATACTTGCCGGAGCTACCATTGGAAACAGTGGGTTGAAAATACTGGATCTGGGGAAAATGGCGGTCACGGTAAACAAACAGGCACCTGAAGGAGCTAAAAACCTAAAAGGGATCCGAATTCTTCTCGACCCTGATAAGACGAAGGATTACCCGAAACTCCATGCCTGGTTCCTGAACACTGAAAAACTTCCTCATGTAGAGATTGTACCAATTCTTTTGGATGCAGGAGATAAAGTGTATTCTTGGAAATTTGTGGACCTTGAGGTTCCGGTTCGACAGAATAAGAGAATACAGTGCTGTAAAAAATGTGGTGAAATGTTTGTCCAACATGATAATGAGCTGCTGTGCGGCAGTTGTACAGAATAACGTTGAGAGGTAAGCAAAATGCAAGAAGATATGCGATTATTTGTCTTTTCCGAAAAAAAAGACAAGCAGCTGATCTATTCTCCTGAAAAATGCATTGGCTGTGGCACCTGCGTCCAGGCATGCCCTAAAGGCATCTTGGCAGTTGGAGCTGTTGGAGCTATAACAAGAGGTTTGCTAGATGCGGATTTCTTGGAAATGAAGAAAAGTGAATCCTGCCTTGTCTGTGGAATTTGTGCGAAAGTTTGTCCCACAGGCGCTCTTGAATTGAGGCAGGAAGGAAAATCCATCACTGACATGTCCTATCTTTTTGGGGCTATGAAGCCAACGTCAGTAAATGAAAGTTGCGTCCACTGCGGTCTATGTGAAGATATCTGTCCTAGAGGGTGCATTGAAGTAACCCGTGAAATCTCAGCGGATGGGCACCTCAAGCTGGTTGGAAAGACAAATATTGATACCGAATGTTGTATCCACTGCGGCTGGTGTGCTGCAGTTTGTCCAGTGAATGCTATTTCTGTAGAAAAACCTTTCGAGGGGCGCTGGACCAGAGATGAAAATGTCTGCCAGACCTGCCATACCTGTGTAGAAGTCTGTCCTGCAAACGCTATTTTTAATAAAAAAGCTAAACCTGGAGAAAGAGTCGAAAAGATAAGTCACCGCCCAGATGCCTGCATTTACTGTGGAGCCTGTGCAGTTGCTTGTCCAGTTAATGCTATTGATGTCAGAAAAACTGCAATTCTTCCTAATGTGGAGAAAAAGGGCATTCTTGAAAAAAAGTTACTTGAAGCCCCTGTTCCGGAAGCTAAGCTCCGTACATGCCTGGAAACCGATGAAGCTGAATGTCTGGGCTGCGGAAACTGTGTAATTGTCTGTCCGGTGAATGCCTTTTCTGACATTGAACTTGCAGCTGGACACCTGAACAACATGGACGAAAAAGCTCTTATTGGAGTTAAAAACGGGAGAATTTCAGTCATAGATCAGGACCTCTGTGGAGCAGATGGGGCCTGCGCCATGATCTGTCCGGTTGATGCTATCAGGCTTGTAAAAAGAGAGGTGGAATAATGGCAGGAACAATTGCAATTAAGAATGGATACGTCTTTGATCCCCTAAATGAGATAAATGGGGAAATTCTGGATATCTTCATCAAAGATGGAAAAGTTGTAAGGGAGCTTTCTGCAGCCGAACTAAAAGAAGCAAAGGTCATTGACGTCTCTGGTATGACGGTAATGCCTGGAGGAGTTGACTCTCACTCTCATGTTGCAGGAGCAAAGGTTAATGCCGGTAGGTCGATGCGTCCAGAAGACCATTATAAAGCAAATCTTCAAAAGACTTCACTTACTCATTCAGGCTCAGGTTACACCGTTCCTTCAGTCTACAAACAGGGATACGATTATGCAACTATGGGTTACACAACTGTCTTTGAAGCTGCAATTCCGCCTCTTGAAGCTCGCCACACTCATGAAGAAATGCGAGCAACTCCGCTTCTTGACATGGGCGGGTATCTGATACTTGGAAACAACTTCTTTTTGATGCGTTACCTCCACAATGGAGACATAGAAAAAGCTGCGGCTTATGTAGCCTGGATGATGAAAACTCACAAAGCTTATGGAATTAAATGTGTCAATCCTGCAGGAGTCGAGAACTGGGGTTGGGGTAAAAACATCCACTCTCTTGATGAAGCCAACATCCATTTCGAAGTTACTCCGCGAGAAATAATAAAAGGGCTTAGTGAGATCAATGAAAGTCTCGGCATGCCTATACCTCTTCACCTGCATGCAAATAACCTTGGACATCCTGGTTGCTGTGGAATTACTAAAGATTCTCTCCAAATCCTCGACGGTATAAAGCCCAAGCAGAAAATGGGTGTTGAATGGGCTGAAACCAAAGTGGATCCTTTAAGGGAACGTTCTGTATACCTTGCCCACCTGATGTTCAATAGTTTTGCGGGCACTACCTGGGGAGACTGTGAATCCGGAGTAAAAGGTATTGCAGAATACATTAACAACAAAGACCATGTGGTAATCGACAGTGGATGCACGCCTTTCGGAGAAGCCACAGTTATGACAGGAGATGGACCTGCCATTCAGGATATGTACAAGCTTACCGGAAACAAATGGTCGAATACCGATGTTGAAATGGAAGGTGGGTCAGGAGTCATTCCTTTTACTTATCTCAAGTCTAACCCTGTACACAGTTTGCAGTGGGCAATGGGACTTGAATGTCTTCTACTTATTAATGATCCATGGAAGACAATTCTGACTACGGACAGTCCTAATGGTGGGCCATTTACTAAATATCCAGAGGTTATGACCTGGGTTATGTCCGAAGCTTTCAGGAAACAGACATTCAGTGAATGTCATAAGTGGGCAAACGACAGGAGTGAACTCGGATGTCTAAACCGGGAGCTTTCTCTATATGACCTGGCGATCCTAACCAGAGCCAACCCTACCAAAACAATTGGTATGGCTCACAGGAAAGGTTCTCTTGGTGTGGGTGCAGACGGAGATGTTACAGTCTATAATCTAAATCCACAGCAGCTTGACACAAACAACTATGAGGCCCTACTTCAGGCTTTCAGAAAGGCAGAATACACCGTAAAGGGTGGAGAAATCGTGTCCGTTCAAGGAGAAATCGTTTCCTTACCTGGAAAGCGGACTTACTATTCCGAAGTACATGTAGAAAACGAGCGGGAAAAGGAAATGCTGGCTGATGTGAAAGAGTGGTTCAGGTACTATACCCTGGGCTTTGCCAACTATCCAACTCCAGAAAAGTATCTGGAAAATCCGACTCCCATACAGGTTAATGTTGAGAGGTGAGATAATGACAGAGGGAGTTCTTATTGATAAAAACAAAAACGACAGCAAGCTCGAAGCAGTTATAAAACCTGAATCATTCACTGGAAAAGTTTCTGGTGAAATGGCAGAAGTAATGCTTATTCCTAAAAAAGAGATTGACATTAAACTGGAAGCAGACGTTATAACTCCTGATTCTTTTGCAGGTAAAAGTGCAGAGGAAATAGGAAATCTGTCCATCTGGCAGGGACCAAAGACCTATCCAATTTCTGACTTTTTTGAAGTAATAGGTAATGGAGGTAGCACTGCAGCTGAAACCTTAATCCGCATAAAAGGTGATTCAACGAGGATTAAAAGGATCGGTGAAGGCATGAGCGCGGGAAAGATTGAAATTGAAGGTTCTGCTGGCATGCACGTAGGTACCGGTATGAAGGGAGGAGATCTCGTCGTTTATGGAGATGCAGATTCATGGGCTGGTATGGAAATGATTGGAGGTCTTCTTCACATTAAAGGTAATGCTGGAGATCACGTGGGCTGCGCTTACAGAGGTAAATGGCACGGCATGAAAGGTGGACGCATTGTTGTCGAAGGTTCGGCACGTCACCAGCTTGGAGGCGGCATGGACGGTGGTGAAATTCTTGTAGAAGGCAATGTTGAAAGCTTCTGTGGAATTCGCCAGAACGGTGGGCTCATCTTCGTAAAAGGCAATGCTCTTCGTGGAGTCGGTGCTGAAATGGCTGGAGGCACCATAGTTGTTGGGGGTAAAATAGAGCGCTTCTCCCCAGGTTTTGAGTTCGTGTCTATGGAAAATAGTGTCAAATCTGGTGAAGTTGAATTTATAGGCGAATTCAAGAAATTCACAGGGGATTATGC
Source organism: uncultured Methanosarcinaceae archaeon (assembly GCA_963727895.1). Lineage (GTDB taxonomy): Archaea > Halobacteriota > Methanosarcinia > Methanosarcinales > Methanosarcinaceae > Methanosarcina. The sequence goes on from CAVSHT010000006.1 coordinate 58,320, forward strand.
GATCAGCAAGCGAGCAAAAGGAGCGCTTTACGTGGTTGCAGATACAAACCCGGAACTCTGAGGTGAGAAGTATGGAAGTAGTACTCATTAGTGGAAGTACAATTGATGAAGGCAGGCTTGCTAAAGGAGGGGATAAATTTACAGACGATTACACTATGGAGTGTGCATCGTGCTGGATTTCTCCTGTAGATTTTGCATCACTTTGTTCTCCTGCTAAAGTAAAAGTAACAAGCCGGAATGGAAAACATTCAATCGTAGTTTATACAAAATGTACTGATGCAGTCCAACCAGGGCAGGTGTTTATGCCAAGGGCTATCTGGTCAAATGTTATTGTTGATCCTGATACCCTTTCTACGGGTTCTCCCCTCTATAAAGGCGCTCCAGTAACAATTGAACCCAGTGAAGGAGAGGTTCTTAGCGCCGAAGATGTAGTATTGAAAATTTATATCGGAGGGCAGTGAGTATGATTTACAAAAACATAGTTTGTCCGGTCTGTGGGGCAGCTTGTGATGACATCCAGGTTGAATTCGGAGATGGGAAGATTGAAGCCAAAAACGCGTGCAAGATGGGGAATGCAAAATTTAAGGAAGTTGTAAGTTCCCATAGGCTCAGGCAGCCTCTTATTAAGAGCGAAGGAAAACTGGCCCCTGCAGACTGGGATGAAGCTCTTGAAAGAACAGCCGATATACTTGTTTCAGCAAAACGTCCCCTGCTTTTTATGGGCAGCGAAACCTCCTGTGAAGCACATGAAATAGGGCTTAAGATCGGGGAATATCTGGGAGCAATTGTTGACTCTAATGCTACTATCTGCCACGGACCAACCGCTATGGGAATCCAGGAATCTGGAAAAGTCGGTGCAACTGAAGGGCAGAAGAAAAACAGAGCCGATCTTTTAATTTATTGGGGTACCAATCCTCTTGAATCCATGCCGAGACAGATGTCAAGATACGCTGTTTTCCCGAGAGGTTACTGGACAAAGCGCGGACGTTTCGACAGGACAGTTATAACTGTAGACCCGCGAAAAACTCCAACTGCTGCAGCTTCTGACCTGCACGTACAGCTCAAGCCAGGCTCGGATTATGAACTGATAAGTGCACTTATGACTCTGCTCCATGGGAAAACTCCTCATCCATCTGTAGAGGAGATCACAGGAGTTCCAATTCCTGTTATGGAGGAGATGCTCAATATGATGAAGAACTGTACATTTGGAGCTATCTCAGTGGGGCTTGGACTTTCCTCATCTATAGGGAAACACAGGAATGCTGAAATTGCCATGAATTTCGTAAAGGAAATGAACAATTACTCCAAGTTCACCCTTGGAGCGCTCCGTGGTCACTGTAATGTGGCAGGTTTTAACCAGGTCGCTTCCTATATGTACGGTTACCCCTTTGGGCTTGACTTCACACGCGGGCATCCGCGTTATAATCCTGGAGAATTTACAACTGTTGATGTACTGCGAGAAAAGGATGTGGATGCAGCTTTTGTAATGTGTGCTGACCTTGTATGCCATATCCCTGCAGATTGCGCCTCTTACCTTGCTGAAATTCCGATGGCCTGCCTGGACATTGCTCCATGCCCGACAACAGCAGCTTCAGATATTGTACTTCCTGGAGTAATTGACGCCATGGAATGCGACGGAACCTTCTACAGGCTCGATGACGTGGCTGTACACTTTGAACCGTTTACGAATTCTCCTTTCGAGTTCACAAAGAGCAACGAAGATACTCTGAAGCAGCTTTTTGAGAAAATAAAAGCAAGGAAATAAATCTTTCAGGTTTTTTTCCTTTATACACTACGATGAAAAACAATATTCAAAAGAGAGAATAATTTCTCTCTAACTCTTTTTCTCAAAAATTGACGGTGGCAACTTTTAATATTTTGATTTTTTAATACTTTTCTTAGCTCCTGCACTCTTTAAGTCTGAGCTATTATTACATGATACTTGTATTCGTAATACATTGACTGCACAAAAGTAGTTTCAAAGCCGTATTTAGCTGCTATATTCCTAATTTTATTCGGATTGTGGGCAAACCCAAGAATATCTCTTGGACGATTATTCAAGCTGGCAGCTGCTATAACTTTACACTCAAAACCGATTTTTTGTATAATTTTCCAGAAATTTGCATCTTGTGAGAACAGTCCTATTTTCCATAATGGATATAGTCGGGGATCCAGTATGTCAAACAATACTATTCTCCCTTTGTTATTCAGATACTTTGATGCATTAAATATAAAATTGTCAATTTCTTGCAATGTCAAATACTGCATCACTCCAGCTGCAGTTATTCGATCATAGGAAGATTCCAGCTTGTTCCAGATAGTTTTGTCATCAGCCTGGATTAACAATATATTCTCATATTTTTTTTCCCTGATTTTTTTGCTTGCTTCGTCAAGCATGGATGCGGAAAAATCAACTCCTATAAGCTGTTCATATTCTGGAGCATAGTAAGTAAGGAGTTCGCCGGCACCGCATCCAAAGTCAAGCAGTGTTTTGCCGCCGTCTAGATGGAATAGCTTTTCCCTAGCTTCCATGGAAATAAATTCCTCAGATGAAGATCTGTGACCACCGTCTCTCCTACCTGTGAAAAACTCTATCCAGAAATCCTTTTTATCAGATAGCTTTTTCTCTTTATCCCCCAACATATTGTTTATACTCCCAGATATTCCTTTTTATAAATCTCTTATTATAATATCCCCCAAATGATTTATAATTTATAGGCTTATAAAGATTATTCTATAGCTTGAATAAAATCTTATTTTTCTTCCCAAAAACAGTATTTTAATTGTTATTTTGCTATTTTAACAGTTTATGAACATTAATTCTTATTTTTATGACTTCTATTCCTATTATATATTTATTTGGCATTGTTATCTAAACATAGTTAACTCTTTATTTCTTTATTTCATCAATATAATAACCGAGTACTTTAGCATTTCAAGACTTTTTGTATAACACTTTGTCTTTCTTCTCAATCTTGCCAGGAAATGCCTCAATATGCTGTTATATCCCTCAACTGTAAATGTTTCTGCTTTGGATTGAGTATGGATCTTTTCTGGAATAAACTCTGCATATGCCCTCCAGTGATCTGTCATCACTTCTCCAATCTCTTTTTTCTTCAATTTTTCCCAGAGTAGTTTTCCAGTTTCTGTTCCTCTGCTACCAAAAGAGCAGTTGATAAACTTTTTCCCAACTCTATCAACAGCAATCCAGATCCAGCAATATTTTTTTTGTTACCGATGTAAGTGTGCATCTCATCCATTTCAACAATAGATATCTCACTTTCACTTTTTAGGTCCTCTAACTCCTGACCAAATTTCTTTATCCATCTTTGGATAGAAACATGACTCACCCCTAAAACTCTTCCTATTGAACGAAAGCCCAATACTTCAAGGTAAAGTTGTAAAGCCTGTCTTTTTACAGAGGCGGAAAAAGCAGTTGATTTTAGCTCTACTGTATAGTTATATCCACAATCATGGCATTTGTAGCGTTGACGCCCGCCAACTATACCGTTCTTTTTGTGACTGGAACTATTGCATCTGGGGCAGTTCATGAAGAAATATACTTTCTAATAGTATATAACTATGTTTAAGTATCAATGCCATTTGCATTTATATCTTCATTAACCGGTTAAATATTAATTTAACCAGAAAATAGGCTGTATTCTTTTGAATGTCCTTTATTTATCTTAATTTATTAAAAAAAGAGAAATAAACTTTAATTTGATAGTGTGTTTAAAAGAACTTAGTTAAACTTATTTTTAAAATGTTATTTCATTTTTTCAAAGTTCCTACCACAGGATAACCTTTTAATATTCTATCCCCGTGAGGTGCTTTGTCCATTTTTTCCAGTGAGATCGGTTCCAGCATTACACCCGTTATGACTACCATTTTTCCACATATCACTATCTGAAACATTATAGATCTGATCTTGATAGGCAACATATGCTGTCCCATTTTTACCATTATATTTTGCAAATTCTTCAAGGGTATATTCTTTTATTTTCGATTTTTCGGTCACATTCTGTGTTGCAGTTGTATTCTGTCTTTCAGTTATGTTCTGTATTGCAGTTGCTTTTTCTCCAGCTGGAGTAACTACCTCAGTCGGAGTTACAGCTTGTTCCGAAGTTCCTGTTTCATTTGGAGTTACCTGTTTATTTCCCGCGCATCCTATTGCGAGAAATAAACCTAACAACACTATTAATATAATCAGTGCTTTTCTCACGGTTTCACTCCCCAGCCTACAATATAGTTATTGTATCCAGAAATGATTTCACAGATTCAAAACCAGTTGAAAGTTCAATGAACTATAAAAAGCAGGTGATTCAAGAATAAAAGTTGAATAATTTCCAATCGCTTTTTTGCATTATAGATTGTTATGTAAAATGGAATAAATTCAAAGTTGAAGTAAATGTCAGGCAGTGTCTCAAAAAAAATCTTCTCAATAAGGAAAACGAGATTGGAAACTTACTTAGTTGCTACGCTTATGAATTAAATTTCTTTGTTTTTTTGTTTCTTATTCACTTATTTCTCCCCACATTTCACGTTCTTTTTCATTTTCATATACTTTTTCTATCCACTTCTCACGAAGCATACTAATCCAGTCCGGATGTTCAACGCCGTCATATTCGAATCCCAAAAACTTGTCTTTGCCAAAATGACTAAACGAAAGTGAAGCTACCTGTTCAAGTGATAGGTCATTAAGAGGCATTAATCCAAAAATGCCATATGTTGGACGTGTAGCCGGAACAACACCAATTACCGTTTCCTCATCCCCTATGTGAGTATCCACACCGTAAATACCAATACCTGAGCCATCTTGATAAACTGGATTTGATTTAACAAACGTTTTCGTTAATTCTTTGTTTTCTAATTCTTTTTCTTTTACTGTATACTGGACAACTGCATATCCAATTAAAATGCGCTTTGTAACATACTCAGAAATTCCATCTATGTTCTCAAAGCCAGTCTTCATCGGAATAGCATTAACGGCTCCCCTGACTTCCTTATATAATTGCTCATTATCTACCATGCTAATAACTCCCCTAGATAAGCGTTAATATTGGCTCTAATTATTATAAGATCTTTTTTATTCATAATTGTGAGTACATATCAGTATATTCTCTCATAGAGTTAGCTTTTATGAAATCAGCTCTAATGCGAACTATCTTACTTTAGGATAAATAGATCTAGCGAAGTTTCAATAGTTACAGTTTCTTTGTTGATAAAAAATTAGTAATTTAGATCTGTATAATAACTTTTTGATTTTGTGAGCTGCAAATGAGAGATGTCTGCAGCCTTTTTGGAGATTTGTTCAGAGGCTCCAGCATTTCGATTCGAAGAAAGGTATTTTTTCGAGATGAAACTTTTTTGCGGAAAATGAGAATTAGTCCCCGGCTTGAGAGTTGTGTGGATCTGGAAATGTTTTTGGAATCGAATCACTGGAAGCCTCTAATTTCTAAATAAAAATAAGTTTATTATATATCTATTGGATATATTCTATATATTCAATCTTAGAATACTTAGTTTTCTGAGTAATATTAATTCAGAGTAATCTTAATATCAGCTTATTTTTCATCATGCTATTAATTAATCATTTTGTTTTAGGCGATCATTTTTTATATATTCATAAAGAATTCCTTCATGTTACCATGCTGCTCTTTGGACATATTGGTATTACACTTGGGATATTTTTCGTATTCTCATATATTAAACCAAGATTGAAGACTATCATAGACCTGAGGTTTCTTGCTATTGGAGCCCTTTTACCTGACTTGATAGATAAACCATTAGGAATGATTATCTTTGCATCAACCATTTCAAATGGACGTATGATAAGTCATACATTATTATTTTCTTTTACTCTCTTCCTAATAGGTTTATATTTCTATGATAAAAAAAGCGATATCGCAATTATTTCCCTTGCTTCAGGTTCTTTCTTTCATCTTATGGAAGATCAGATGTGGAATACTCCTAAAACCTTACTTTGGCCTCTACTTGGGTGGAGTTTTCCAAAAGATAACATTACTGACGGAATTGCATTTTTATTAATGTTATTCAAAAAATCTTTTATACCTAGTTTCTCACAAGGTTTTATTCCTGATAAAACTTTTATTCCTGAAATAATGGGAATGATGGTAATATTTATTTTGACTTTAAATTGGTTAAAAAACAAGTTGATCAAAACGAGTTTTAAAAATGAGAAAATACTAACAGAGACTGCTAAAAAACCGGATATAGAAACAACCGTATTTTACATCATAGGTTTCCTAGTATTTGGACTACTTTCCGTAAGCGCCATTATATCACTTTAAGATTTTAACTGAGACTTGTGGAATACATGAGATCTAAAACTTTAAGGCTTTTTTCATCATCGTGAGTACATACTTGTAAATTACTCGATCGCTTTACAATTATTCAATTACTTACAAAATGAGATCATGCGAAACAATTCTGTATTTTAGGGTCTAATTATTAATATTATCTAAGTATAGATCATAGATATAGATATTAAAGGGGTGTCAAGTATGAAAAGTACTATTTTCAGGAAGATTATGGTTGCGACCGACGGTTCAGAACTCGTAAAAAGAGCAGTCGATTCAGCAATTGAAATTGCAAAATTAAGCGAAGCAAAGCTGTATGCTGTACATGTGATCGAATTAGGTGGCGATCTGCTAATTCCTTCAAGAGAAGAGGGGTGGAAAAGAACAATCGAAGAACAACTTTCTATAGAGGGTAAGAAAGCAACAGACTATGTGGAAAATATCGCAAGAGCTGCAAACGTTGAGGTTGAATCCATAATTCTTGAAGGAAAACCTGTGAATGAGATCCTTGATTTTGCAGAAAAAAACGAAGTTGACCTTATTGTTATGGGCACACATGGAAAAACTGGAATTCAGAGATTTTTTGTCGGAAGCGTGTCTGAAAATGTAGTTAGACATTCTAAAATACCTGTAATTGTTGTAAAAGGAGAGTCTTCCGATTTATTATATAAGGCTCTGCTTAAAAGTGAGGAACAGACACAATAATGCAATTGATTTAATATCAGCATTTATACTTCACTCTTTTCAATATTTAATTCTAGTTTCAATGATGTTACCTTGAAAGTATATTGAAAGTTATGCAAAATCAGTAGCATAAAAGTTCTGTCTCTTTATTTATTTTTCACTTTTCACAAACTCGAAACTACTTGATTCTAAAATTCATTTAAGAAATGATAAAGTTCAAATTATTAAATAGCTGATAAGGTCTGATTTTAAATGCTCAAAAGAAGGAATATTTGCAAATGGCTGCTACTTATCTTTCTTATCTGTTTTTTACCCTCTAGTACTGCAAGCGCAGATAATAGTGAATTGAATGATTTCAAATCTAATCTCAGATTCTTCAATAACGGAGTTTGCAAATGATTCTTCTTTCATAGCATACAGAGGAACCTTACCAGAAACAATTGATCAGAAATGGGAAAATTCAATTGTAGATTGCTGGTTAAATTTTACTCGCATGGGACCTTCATATTCCGAATTTGACAAGTCTATAAAAAGTATTGCTTCTAATAACGAAATGCTAATAATTGAAATAAGGTTTGCCTATAAAGGAGAAGTAAATAACTCTAGAATTGATACGATCTATCAAAAAATTGAGGATTATTGTGAGAAACAAGAAGGTATAAGTGACGTTCCTGTAGTCTTTATGTGGGCACATGATGAAGAGGATCTCCCATTACCGGATTATGGTTCTCAGATCTTTGAGTACGTTAAAAATGAATCTGGTTTTATAACTAATCGAGGAACAATGCCAGTTATTACAGACGCTAATGAAATCGTGGAATGGGTAAATTTACTTATTGAATATAGTCGATCAAGTTCTTTCCTTGAGGGAATCAACCCTTATTTGGCTGTATCCGGCGGTCCTGTTAATGGTTTTGGAGCTGATATTAATGGATACTTATTAGTCAGTTTCGAACCATCAACTCCATAAAAAGTAAATGAATCAGTAATTGATACAATATATAAAGTAATAAATGAACACTTTAAACAGAAAGGCATAGATGATGTACCAGTCGTTTTTGAATGGAGAGAAGTGGTGAACGACACACTAGCACCAGCTGATGGACTAGATGCTAACGAAAGTAATAATATTAACGTACCCGATCATGAAGAGGAAACCGTTAGTAATAAGACAACCAATCAAATTTCTGGTTTTACTTTAATAATGGGTGTTCTAGGAATTTTATCGTTGCTGATTATCAAGCGTTCAGTATAAATTAGCAACTTCAATGGTTATCGATTCATAGGTATACATCTGAATCTCAGAACAGTATCCGAAAAATTGTTGAATATTGAATTATGTCAAAAAAGTGCAGCTTTTTAAGGCTACAAAAATAATTTTTTATTCCGGCGTTACTTCAAACCTGTCACAGGAGTTCACTGATCTCTATTCGAGTGCAGGTTTTGCCCCCATATTCGCATTCAAGCAGACTTATTTTATTTATTTATTTATTTATTTATTTATTTATTTATTTATTTATTCTAAATGCTATCTTCTCTCCGCAGTACTTATGAAGTTTTTTTGTTCCTCCTGCTTCGCTGACAATGGTTAGCATAGTTATTGGATCAAATATCCGAGTTCCCATTATTGCAGTGATCCCTCTCTCAAAAAACGGGGCAGGGTAAAGAGGTGCGCTTGGCCCGAGCAGGACGACTTCCTTTGCTGCACCCCGCAGGGAAAGTAGGTCATCAAAAGTCCTGTTAGCAAGAGTACTTGCACTGAGAATAATTACATCCGATACAGGGAGGATTTCTCTGGCGTTTTCCGGGGGGAGTGTCCTGGTTTTTGGAGTTTCAATTTCGCGTTTTTCAAGAGCTGTAAGTTTGGTGGTTATTTTTAGGATTTTAGGAACAAGGGGACCAAAATATCCTACCATTGCAACCTTATCGTCGGATTTTATAAGGTCAAGGATATCTATATTTGATGTCGAGAATTTTTCAGGTTTTGTATCCAACAGCATGTGAGAAAGAGCGTTTGCAGTTGCAATTCCGACTGTGGCTTCAAGAGGATTTTCCGACAGAGCAAGTTCAAGCACTTTATCCGCAGTTTTACCTTTCAGAGAGCCTGCAAACCCGAGAGTAGGACAGCCTGAAAATTCGTATAGTGGAGTGCAGGCAACGCCCCCATAGTTTTCAGAAAGCATAACTCCTGTATAGGCGAGCCCTATTCTTACATCCTTTACTTCTATGTCCTTAAGAGCAGAGACCAGGTTATTTTTGAGAGCATTCACAAGGGAGGGCAGAATTTCTGTTGCTTCTTTTTTTCCTTCTCTTTTATTTACTGCCCCTGTTTTTCCTTTTCCTTTCAGTCCATTTTTTTCCTTTTTTTCTTCAGTTTCCGGGAATTTTCTTTTTTCGGAATATTCTGTTTCTGGCATGCTGTCACCTTTTTACCTTTTTATCTCTTTTAATCTCTTTTTAAATTCTTTCGATTTTCGTGGTGAAGTCAAGTGGATTTGCGTCATAGGGAGCGCTTATAACGATAATATCTACAAAAGGAGCGTATTCAGGAATCATGGGCCCTTTGATTCCTCCCACTGCAAGTTCAAGCTTTGGATTTAGTTTCTTAAGTTCAGGCCCGAGCTCTCGAAGTTCTTCTGGAGAATAGTGGTCAAGGAGCATAATATCCGACATTCCGGCATATTTGAACGCTTCTTCTCTCGTTCTGGGTTCGATTTCTATTTTTTTAATCGCCTTAAGTTTTCCCAGTTCGCCTGCAACTTCCAGGTGGTTCTGACTAAACTGAATGGAATCGCTGAGGGAGTTCCTGTGGATATCTCCTCCGCCTGCTCTAACGGCTTTAATCTCAAATATCCGTGATCCGGGGTGAGTCTTCCGGCTTGTTGCAATAATAATGTCAGGGTTTGCCTTTCTGCCTGCACTAACGAGAGAAGCCGTCTTCGTGGCAATTGCACACATGATGGTAAGGAAAGTCTGGGAAACTCTCCAGAATCTGAACAGGAGTTTTAAGTCTCCTTCTGCTTCAAAAATCATATCTCCAGACTTGAAAGTCTCCCCATCTCTGAGGTAGTGAAGGATTTTCAGGTTTTTTCTTTCATAATATTCTGCCAGGTCGCTTGCGCAGGCACAGGTCCCGTTTTCTCTCGAAAAATCCTCATTTTTCCCCTGCCTTCAAGGTTGAGCAATTCTGCACTTTCATCCTGATAGGGGCAATCTTCGTAAAAGTAAAGTTCAAACAGATCTATCATGATTTGCCTCAAAAATTTTCTTCATAAATTTCTACTTTTTATGTTTTTATTTCCCTTGCTTCCTGTTTTTCGGATCTATTTCTGTACTCCCACCATATGTTAACTTTACTTCTATCGGTAAACCTTACTCCCAGTTTTTATTAGTTTATTCAGGCTTCAAATTTTCCTTATGAATTTTTCCTGTGAATTCACCTTATTATCCTGGCATTTGAAGCTTTGAACACAGCATATATTTCACTGCCTGGTTCGAGTTCGAGCATTTCACATGAAGTCGGCGTAACTACGGCTTTAATTTCTGCATGTCCAATCTCTATCTCGACAACTACAAGATGTTCCTTTTTGAATATTCCTGAAACTTTTCCTTTCAATATATTTCGGGCCGAACTTTCCATAATCCCTCTGGCAAGAATAACTTCTTCCGAGCGAATAGAGATAGCTACATCTTCTCCGAGCTCAGCAGGGTCTGATGAATAGATTTCCAGTCCTTCGGCTTGAATTACTGTGATTTTTTTTTTCAAGGGCTTTTACCTTTCCCTTAAGCACATTGGTGCCCAGAAACTCGGCTACAAAATCAGGAAAAGGTCGCTTGAAAACCGATTCAGGGTCTCCTGCCTGCATAACTTTTCCTTTCTTTAATACAACCACGCGGTTCGCCAGAGCCCAGACATCTTCGAAATCGTGGGTCACATGCAAAACAGTGGTACTGTACTCACTGATCGCTTTTTTCAGCATCTTCCTGAGCTTTTTTTGTTCTTACGTCAAGGGCGCTAAAAGGTTCGTCTAGAAGGAGCAGCTTTGGTCTTACTACAAGGCTCCTTGCAATGGCTGTCCTCTGTTTCTCTCCTCCGATCAGGGTAGCTGGTTTTCTGTATAGCAACTCCCCTATTCCAAGGACTCCGGCAATCTGCTTTACTTCGGCTTCGATCTGTTTTTTTGTCCCTGATCTTTTTTCTAATCGCATATGCTATGTTTTCAAAAACATTCATGTGGGGAAAAAGCATGTGATCCTGACACACTATACTTATCTGCCTCATATTGGGGGGAAGATCGGTAATATCTTTTCCTTCCAGAATAATCCTGCCTTTTTTAGGACTGTAAAATCCTATTATCGTTTCAAGAAAAAGGGACTTTCCACTGCCAGTAGGACCTATAAGCGTTAAGTAATCTCCTTCTTCGGCTTTGAGCTTTATTCTGTCGAGTTCAAAACCTCCAACATCAAGGCAGAGATCCCTGACTTCAAGAAAACTCACAGCTTCCCTCCTTCAAATCTTTCAAAGCTGAGAATTGCAAGAAAAGCAATTCCCATAAGTAAAATTCCACTTGTAATTGCCATTTCCAGATTTCCATAGGAAATGTTCAGGTAGAGGATTACAGGCAGAACTTCGGTATACATATATGATCCCCCTGCTAGCACCAGCACTGCTCCAAAAGCCCCTATACAGCGGGCAAAGGTGATCACTCCTGAAGCAAAAAGTCCACTCCTTGCCATTGGAAGAGTCACGTGCCTGAAAGTTTCAAATTCCCCGTACCAAAAACTCCTTGAGACCAGTTCGTATCTTGGGTTGATGTCTTCAAAGGTGGAGTAGATTATCCTTACAGCATAGGGGAAAGCGACGAAAAACTGGGCAATTATTATCCCGAGCTTGCTGAAGGTTACTTTTATCCCCACAGCTTCAAGCGCAGGTCCGAGAAAGCTCTGCTCGAAAAGAAGCAGGAGGGCTAGACCCATTACCAGTTCCGGAAATGCCATTGGAAGCCCGAGTACGGTTTTTATAATGCTTTTTCCTGGAAAGGAAAAACGTGAAAGGGCGTAAGCTGTCGGAATTGAACAGCACATTACCGAAAATGTTGAGACTGAAGAGGTCAGCGTGGAAAGTTTCATTGAATAAAGCATTTCTTCCGAAAGCGGGGCTGAAAAAATTTCTGATGGACTAAGGACGAAGAGCAAGGTTCCTATGAACAAAAAAAGCAAAAAGGTGAAGAAGAGGGCAATGCCCACTGTGAATTTCTTGAACCAGGAATATTTCATACTCGAGTATTTTAAGAACTGCATGGCTTAAAGCCCCATTTCTCCCAGGTAGCCTTTGCTTCATCTCCTGCGATGTAGGTGTTAAATGCTTTTGCCAGTTCAGGATCTTTTGTATATATGGAAACTGCCGTGGGTATGGTCTGTATTTTATTCTGTTTTTTAGGGATAGGGATTATTTTGATTTTTCCACTGGCTTCATTCCAGTTTGCCATATCTTCCCATATTATTGCTGCGTCCGCGTCTTTGGATGTGAGGTAAATAAGAAGCTGGTTTACTGTTGCAGTCTTGACAATTGTGTTATTTTTTACTTCAGGAAGGATTCCTGCCTTTGTACAGATCTTTTCCGATACCTTGCCTATTGCAGGTCCATTAGGGTCTCCAAGAGCCAGTTTTATTCCAGGGTTTGCCAGGTCTTCGAGTTTGCTTATATTTGCAGGATTTTCTGCAGGTACTGCGATGACCGGGATATGCTGGGTCAGGTTTTCTACGCTATCATTGTAAACATAATTCTTTTCTATAGCCTGTTCAGTGTATTGATAGTCTCCGGGAATGAAAACGTCGCACTCCTTAGATGTCAGATATCCAAAGATTTCAGCACTTCCTTCATAACGAACCTCGATATCTGCCCCAGTCTCATTTTCAAAATTTCCAATCAAGTTCATTCATGGGCTTTATAAGTCCTGCTCCGGAACAAACAGTGATCTGCTGCCCCTTAAATTCATTTGCCGAATTATTAGAAGCAGGAGTCGGAGACATTTTTTCAGTACATCCGGAGCTAGCCATAGCCATAGCCAGCAACATGATAATTAAGAATGCTTAGACCTTTTTCATTCAAAAACCCTCATATGGAATTTAGACGATATGCCTAAATATGCATAAAGATTGATAAAACTTATTATAAACATATATTCAAAAAATATAATCTGAGAGTTATAAAATATTTGATTGCTCTCCAATCCAATTTTTAAAAAGTAAATGTTACCAGATTAAACCCAAATCCCGGAGTCAGAACACGATCTATCCAGTCTTTCATTATAGCTGGTATAAAAATGAAATAAATAGGGAACTGAAAAATTAGAAGGTCAGCTCATTTTATTTTTTCCATCTCTTTTTTAATATCTGGAGCAAAAGTTCCTGTTTTTGAAGCCTGAAATATTTATAAAACACATTTCCCTAGAAAAAGTAAGTTTACTTAATTTTAAGGCGACAGAATTAGAATATGCTAAATCTACAGGATTCTCTTGAGCGCAATTGTTGTGCCGTTTGATCACGCTGTTACTTAGAGGTTTTCGATAAAACCTTTTCCCAAAGGGTTTTTCGCTCAAGCCTTTTTTGAAAAGGCTTGCGTTTAGAGAACTCCTTTAGTACTTTTTATCTCTTTACCTTCAATTTTTACAGCTCGTTTCATAGCATAAGCAAAAGCTTTGAAAAGCGCTTCGATCTTGTGATGGTCGTTATCGCCATAAACGTTTGCATGGATAGTAATCTTTGCATTTGAAGCCAGTGTTTCAAAGAAGTGTTTCACAAGCTGGGTACTGAATTGTCCAACCTGAGGAGATGAAAATTCAGCTATCAGGACAAGGTAGCTACGTCCGCCTATATCCAGAGCAACCTCGGCAAGAGCTTCGTCCATTGGAATTCTTGCTTCCCCAAAACGAGCAATTCCTGACATATTTCCAAGCGCCTCTGCAAGAACTTTTCCAAGAACTATTCCTGTATCTTCTACAAGGTGATGCTCGTCCACGTACAAGTCACCATCTGCACTTATCTTAAGATCAAATTCTGCATGTCTTGCAAAAGAAGTAAGCATATGGTCAAAAAACCCTATCCCTGTATTGATATCAACAATTCCTGTGCCATCAAGGTTTAGCTCCAGTTGGATATCAGTTTCTTTTGTCTTGCGGAACATTTTGCCTGTTCTCATAGAGCATCACATTCTCTTTAAATTTATAAATACTTTCTATCTGAATTCTTACTAATTTCTTCCTTATTTTCAGAAATGTTGAAGAAATAGATTCTGTCGAAGATTTCTGTCAGGAAATAAATACAAGTTCAAAATCATTAATGCTGGATTGTTTCAATCGCAGCTTCAAGTGTGAACTTACCTGTGTAGAGAGCACTACCTACTACTACTCCTGCAGCTCCTGTATTCTTCAGAATCTTCAGGTCTTGAAGAGAACTTACTCCTCCTGATGCAATTACAGGAATGTTGACAGATTCTACAAGTTTTTTTGTAGGAACAGGATTTACTCCCTGCATAAGGCCTTCAGTATCTATGTTTGTGAATAAAATGCTTCCTGTACCAAGTTCTTCAAATTTCCTGCCCATTTCTACAGGAGTTTGTGCACATTCTTCAGTCCAGCCTTTGATCGAGATTCTTCCATTTTTTGCATCAAGGGCAACGGTAACATGTTCGTTTCCAAAAGTACTGGAAAGCCTTTTTACAAGTTCCGGATTCTGAAGCGCAGCAGTTCCAAGAATCACTCTCGAAACTCCAAGTTCAAGCAGAAAAGCTGCATCTTCAAAACTTCGAATGCCTCCTCCTACCTGAATCTGTACTTCTTTTTCTCGGCATTCGCTGACTATTTTTTCGATAATAGGAGCGTTTTTACGTTCTCCTTCTATTGCTCCATCTAAGTCTACCAGATGAAGGGTCTTTGCTCCCTTTCTTACCCAGTCAAGAGCAACTTCAACAGGATCATCAAGGGACACAATTTCACTGCCCGGAATTCCCTGAACAAGCTGAACGCACTTTCCACCCCTCATATCTACTGCGGGAATCACTTCAAAAACCAAAGTTACATCTCCTACGCGCCTTTTAGATCTCTCTCTGTTTATTTTATTTGATCTGTCATTAGGAGCTTTTTTTTCAGGGCATTATTCTTTCTATAGGTACAACAAGAACGTCCCGTGCGCCAACGTTTCTCAGCTTATTTACAATGGTGAAAATAAGATCTGCATCCACAACCGCATGAACTGCAAGGATGGATTCTCCAGACAATTTGCTGGACTCGACCTTCATTACAGTTGGACCTGCCATTCCTGGCAGGACTTTTTTCACTGCCTGGAGGGAAGATTCGGGAACGTTCATCATAAGATAACGCTTCTGCTTTGCATTGAGCACGCTTTCCAATGCAGTTTTTATGTCTAATATTTTTTCTTTTTTATTGAGGCTTTCTTTATTTGCGATCAGATATACTGTGGATGTAAAAACGTTTTCAATTGGCTTTAAATGGTTCATCATCAAAGTGGTTCCGGAGCTTGATATATCCACGATTGCATCTGCGATCCCCACATGTGGAGTCATTTCACAGGCTCCACTGACCTTTATAACCTCAACTTTTACTCCAAGTTTTTTGAAGTACTGACTCGTAATTTCTGGAAACTCTGTTGCAATCTTTTTTCCTTCCAGATCTTGGGCTTTTTGGAACTTTGAATCTTCAGGGACGGCCAGAACAAGGTTGGCTTTTCCGAATTTCAGATCCAGAAGAGTTTCAACCTTTGCTCCTCTTTCCGTAATCAAATCTATGCCTGTAATACCGACGTCTGCAGCTCCGTCTTGTACGTACTCAGGAATATCAGCAGCTCTGGCAAAGAGAATCTGAATCTCAGGGTCTGTAGTTTTTGCAAAAAGTTTTCTACTCTCGGCTCCCCCACTTATAGGGAGTCCTGCATCTTTGAAAAGAGAAATTGTGGGTTCGTAAAGGCGCCCTTTATTGGGTATTGCAATGCGAATCATCTGTTATGTCCTCTATAAATAATCCACCGAGATATATTTCATCGGCTAAATTCATCTAATTAAATACATTAAGGTAAAATGTTTATTCAAAACACTCTTGTATAATATAGACCTCACGATAAAGTCTCATTGAACTCTTCTTTCAAGAGGGCAATTCTATAGATAAAAAGATCGCTCATCATGAACTCATTTCGAGGGAGAGTTAATGATTTTTTTATGTTGAAGGCGATTAAAATTTATTTCAATATATTATTACCTCAAGTAATAATAATGTGGGAAAAATTATATATTCTGATAATTTCATAGATTATGACTCTCACGTCACATATATAATATTATTTCTGTCATAAGAATACAGGAGTTAATCCTAACGGAATGCTAAGAATAGCAGACTGATGATGCAACTGACCGAAAAATAGTAAACCAATAATATCAACATTTAATTACAAAACTATTAATGATTTTAAAAAAAGAGGATCCAAATGGCCCGAAATATCAAAGTGGAAGAGCTCTTCCAGACCCCTATTGAGAAGCAGCAGATAGAGCTTGTAGAACGAAAAGGGATAGGGCATCCTGACAGCATATCGGACGGATTGGCCGAAGCTGTAAGTCGCGCACTATGCAGGGAATATATAAGCAAATGTGGAGCTGTACTCCATCATAATACCGATGAAACTCAGATTGTAGCCGGAAGATCCAGCCCTCAGTTTGGGAGTGGAGAAGTTTTGCAGCCCATATATATTCTACTAGTAGGTAGGGCAACAAAGGAGTTTGACGGAGTAGAACTTGCTACTGAGTCTGTGGCCCTTCAAGCTGCCAGAAAATACCTTAAAAATACCCTTGTAAATATGGATCTCGAAAGAGATGTTATCATGGATTGTAAACTCGGGACAGGGTCCTCAGACCTGAGGGATGTCTTCAACAGAGACAGGATTCCGGTTGCAAACGATACATCATTTGGGGTTGGACATGCTCCTTTTTCCGAGCTTGAAAATCTTGTATATAATACAGAAAGACAACTGCTAACAGATCTTAAGTCACGCATGCCTGCGATAGGAGAAGACATGAAGGTTATGGGTCTAAGAGATGGAGAAGACATAACCCTTACAATATGCAGCGGCATGATTGGGAGATACATAGACGATCTGGATAGTTATATAAATATGACTCAGGAAATGCAGACATATGTTGAAGAACTTGCAATTAAGTATACTGAACGCAATGTGAATGTATACATCAACACTGCAGATAACCTGAAAACCAGCTGTGTTTTCCTTACAGTTACGGGCACTTCAGCTGAAATGGGAGATGACGGTTCTGTAGGACGTGGAAACCGCTGTAATGGACTGATCACACCAAACAGGCCTATGAGCATGGAGGCAACAAGTGGAAAGAACCCGATTAACCACATAGGTAAAATCTATAACCTCCTCTCTACTCAGATGGCCCGTGATATTGTAAAGCAGGTTCCAGAAGTCCAGGATGTTTATATCAGGCTTCTTTCCCAGATCGGAAAACCAATTGACCAGCCACTTGTAGCAAGTGCGCAGATTATCCCGAAAGAAGGAAATTCTTTTGCGAAGGTCAAAGCTGAAGCTGAAGTTGTCATGGATGACTGGTTTTCTAATGTGACAAAGATTACCGAAATGGTGATTAAAGGGGAATTAAACACTTTCTAAACAAAGTGCAGATTTTGCTGAGAAGAACTTTCCAGTTCTTTTCACAACTTCTTTACGTGAATGTTTTTGATCTTATTTTGAACAAGAAATTGTTTACTTCTGGTAAAAATCAATTTTTAGATTCAACTGTTATGATGTTAGCTTACATTTATATAAATCTTGTAAAAATGTCCCTGTATTATGTATCCAGCGAAACATATATATATAATTGCCATATATGAGATGGTACATTCAAGCAGTGTAACAATGGATTAACATACATCATCCCGCCTTAACTCAGTGGTAGAGTGCGCGGCTGTAGTTCGGCTCGTGCGGGGAAACTTCCCCGTTCATTTCTGCGCAGGCACCGCGATGTCCCCGGTTCGAGTCTGGGAGGCGGGACCTTATAACAAACTCCATAATCGAAACAATTCTACGGGAACATTTATATATTTAAAATGCATTTATGGTTTGCTCACGACGCGGGCTAAATCAGCAGCAAATAATACTTAGTGTCCGGATAGTGTAGAGGCCTATCATGGAGCCCTGTCGAGGCTCCGACTCGGGTTCGAATCCCGGTCCGGGCGTTATCTTAATTAAAGCTCGATTTTCATTAATCGAATATATTTTTTTTATGTGTTTTTTAAGAATAATGATTATCTATTCTTTTAGTTCTATTTTTTATCGTATGTCTCTTTATGGTCTCTTTATATCTACAACCAGCGTATACTTTTTTCTTCATGCAGGATTATTACAGAATAGCAGTATAGACAGTTTAACAAAAAGAATCAAAGGAAAAGTTTATAGGGGTTTTTGTACTCCTTTTTACTGAATTTATTGTAAGTGTTTAGCTCTTTACTTCTAAATTGGTTCAATACTCTTTCAATTTGTTGTATTTATCATCTGCGTTTTTTCTGTCCTTCTCCCATCATCCATTTAATGCTTTCTTCATACAATCTGTGATATTCGTCATCCGTAGACGTTCCATTTTTCTTCATACCTAGTCGAATTATACTTAATATAATCTCAAGTATTAATCTCCATATTAAAATAAAGAAAATTATATTCCCTATATAATATATGTCTTCTATCATTTCCTTAATGCTTCCCTCTTGCTTTTTACATATTTTGTATCTTATTCGCAAACAGGATACATATACTAAAGTACAGGTCTCTTATCTTCTAACCATAGAGTTTCTTTGGTTTCTTTGTTGAGAGTTCTATTTTATTTTAGCAGACTACTATACTCTTATTTATGCATATAAAATATATAGTTCTCGTAATCTACAAACAGTGATATAAAGTAAACGTATTAAATACAAAAATAGTGCCAGCAGTTCCTGTATAATAAGATATTATATGCATCACTGAAAATATACTTGATACGTGTAATATTTATGGAATTTAAGTGTAAATACACTTATTTTTTTATTTTCAGAAATACATCTTATAGAAAGTTTTACTTTGTATTTAGTTATTGTAGGTTAACTAAGAGTCACAACTTCTATTGAAATGTACAAACTATTAAAAGAAAGTAACTTGGAAGAATAAAAGATGGAAATTGAAGCTGTCGTTTCTGATGTTTCCAGGGAAGATCTCAACAGTATACAGGGAATACTGAAAACTACCCGCAAAAAAATGGAGATTGAAACGCTTGCTTTTATTGAAGCTACAAAAATTTTCACCTCTACATGGATTCAAAGAGAAGTTGAAATGGCTGTAAATTCTCAGGAAAATGAATCTTTTCCTGAAACTTTAAGGTCTGACCTCCAAAAATCTAGTGAATTAAACTTAGACATAAATGAGTTCTCCATGAATATTTCAGATATTGTAGAAACTCATCTCAACCTTGATGATCACTGGATTCACAGAAATGCACTATTTCAGCCTGATATTTCCAAAGATTACTTTGAGTTTCAAAAAGGAAAAATTCGAAGTGAATTGACCTCAAGCATTCGAATAATCCTTGGCTGTGCCACCGAGATTTTCTGGAACCTGGATGAAGGAGAATCTAAGAATAAATCATGGGTAAAAGAGATGGGAAGGAGAAAATACGTTTGTTTTCTTCGGTTCTCGGATGAAATGACAGCTTCTCTTAACCATTATTTTGAGTTGCTTGAGACACTTTTGGTTTTGAATCATAAATTGAAAGAAGAAATGTTAAAGATCGATGAAAAATAAGCCTGACAATAAGACCTATATGTACAAAACCAGATTACCTTGCATGAATGAACCAGAATTTAGTATAAAACAGGCTCTTAAGGAAGCAGGAACTGATGCGTACCTTATGACAGGAAATCTTCATAATTCAGATATTTATTACGTGACTCATTTCCTCGCTTCCGATGATTTTGCATACTTACAAACGGATGAAGGTAAAGAGGTACTTTTTATTTCGGATATGGAAAAGGGAAGGGCTCAAATTGAGTCAAGGGTTCCCACGATAAAAACATTGCAGGATCTGGGTTACAGGGAGAAGTTGAAGGAAAAGAAAGATCCATCTATTGCTTATGCAGCCTGCATATCTGAGTTACTTGCAGAAAATGAAATAAAAAAAGTTGCAGTACCTTATGATTTTCCGGTGTTTGAATCAAATTGCCTCAAAGAAGCAGGTTTCTCCATAATACCCATAAAAAGTCCATTTAGAAAAATCCGGAGCTTAAAAAGTCCAGACGAAATTGAAGCCATAAAATACGCCCAGATGGCTGGAGAAAAATCTATGGAAGCCGCAATAGCTTTGATAAAAGAAGCAGAAGTAAAAGAAGGCTTTCTATACCATGCAGGGGAGGTATTGACAGGCGCTAAAGTGCTTTCGGTCATAGATCATACTCTTCTTGACTATGGTTGTGAAGCTGAAGAGACTATTGTTTCATGTGGACAGGATACTGCAAATCCTCATGGAACTACAGATGGTCCTCTAAGTGCAAATGCTCCAATTATCCTGGATATTTTCCCAAAAAGCAAAAAGAAACGTTATTTTGCAGATATGACCCGCACGGTTCTGCACGGAGAGGCTTCGGAAGAGCTCAAAAAGATGTACGAAACTGTACTTGCAGCCCAGAAAAAGGGATTTGAGATGATTAAGCCAGGAGTGAAAGCTTCAGATGTTCATAATGCCGTCTGCGATTACTTTGAATCAAATGGTTATGATACTTACAGAACTGGGTCAAAAGTTGGGTTTATCCACTCGACAGGACATGGAGTTGGACTTGATATCCATGAATTGCCGAGTGTTGGAGAAAATGGAACTCTGCTTGAGGCAGGTAATGTGATCACTGTCGAACCTGGTCTGTACTATCCTGGGATTGGTGGCATACGAATCGAGGATATGGTCCTGGTCACTGAAAATGGATTTAAGAATTTTACAGGATTAGAAAAGAGATTTGTATTATAACAGATTTATAACAGATTTACAATTTAAACTATTTGTTTTATTCTCGTATACGCATTTAACAATATCTAATCTGGTTATCTAGAAGATAATTTATTTAAATCAAAAGTTTATGGCTTAATATTAAACGCCGTTGTTAACACATTCAGGAACTACTATTAATCCAATAATTAGAATATATTCCAATACATAACTTTAGATTACAATAAAGCAATTCGATGAGATCTCAGTATATTTCCACTTATATTTTAATAGTTTAGATGTTTAATTGAGATCTTAGTATAATTAATAATTCCAGTATGTTTCAATAAGATTTCAATAGATTATCCAAAGTTTACAATAAATGTCTAACAAAATTATCTAAAAGGGGTTAACATGACTGATAATGTGCATAACAAACAAGAAATTCTTGAGAAATACAGGGAAGCAGGCAGGATCTTGAAAATTGTCAGAGATGAAGCCGTGGAAATGGTTCGGGTAGGAAATACTCTGCTTCAAGTTGCGGAATTTGTAGAAAATAAGACTATAGAGCTTGGAGGCAGACCTGCTTTTCCCTGTAATCTTTCTAGAAATCAAGAGGCTGCACATGCAACCCCGAAGATCGGAGATACTGATGTATTTGATAAAGATATGGTTAAGCTGGATCTTGGAGTCCACGTAGATGGATATGTTGCAGATTCGGCTGTAACTGTTGATTTATCCGAAAATTCTGATATCTTAAAAGCTGCTGAGGGAGCTCTTGCTGCTGCTATTGAGTTTGCAAAACCGGGAGTTACTACAGGGGAAATTGGTGCTGTAATTGAGAATAGCATTCGTAGTTACGGTCTGAACCCGATAATTAACCTGACAGGACATGGGCTTTCTCAGTACGAAGCTCATGATGACCCTGCTGTTCCTAACCGACATGTGGAAGGAGGAGCTATTTTAAAGGAAGGAGATGTGCTTGCAATAGAGCCTTTTGCAACGAATGGAGCAGGTCTTGTTCATGACGGAAGTTGGGCTGAGATTTACAGCCTTGTAAGAAAAAAACCGGTTCGCATGCCTGCGGTCAGAAATGTCCTGAAACAGGTCGAAGAATACAGGGAACTTCCTTTTGCAAAGCGCTGGCTTGAATCTGACAGGCTGGATTTCTCTTTGATCCAGCTTGAAAAGGCAGGAATTATCCACTCTTATCCAGTACTTCTTGAAAGCACAGGCGGGCTTGTAGCTCAGGCTGAACACACTATCATCATAACTGAAGATGGCTGCGAGGTCACAACAAAATAAAATCTAAGAAATAAGAGAGTAAAACTTGAAAAACAAAGAAAAAGTAAAAAAGAAAAAGTAAAAAAGAAAAAGTAAAAAAGAAAAAGTAAAAAAGAAAAAGTAAAAAAGAAAAAGTAAAACCGGATACAAAAAGGAGAATATAAGGTAGTCATAGAGTAAAAAATAATTCAAAAATAATTCAAAAATAATTCAAAAATAATTCAAAAATAATTCAAAAAATGATTCAAAAAAGATTCGAGTTGAGCGCCTTGAAAACACATAACCTTTTTTTAACCGGTTTTCTGTTAATTTCTTTTTTTATACCTATCTTTTTGACAGAACCCTGTTCTGCTTCTTTTGTAACCACTAATAATATCACACTGGAAAAGAGCGGAATGACCTGGGATTATCAAGAAAAAATTACAGGTAATGACTCCGTTGTTTTCAGAGCTTTGATAGATCTGGAGGAAGGGAACCGTGATAATTTTGTCAATGCATGGGAAATCTTTAAAGCGGAAACTTCTCTTCGAGATAAAATGATTGAAGATCTAAAAGCAAAACCTGACGTGAAATTCAATGGAACTTCAGAACCTGTTAAAGTAACAGACGTTGACTTTAGTCTTTCAGATGGAGCTCTGGGCAGGACTTTTAAAAACTCCTCAATTACTAATTCTGCAAGTGTAAGTTATATTTTCGAGAAGGAGATTGGTCAGGGGACCAGTATATGGATTCAGGGTACTCCAAATTCAAATGTTACAATCAATTTGCCTTCAAACCTCAGTGTATCAAGAACAGAAGGGCTGAATAATAAGATTCAGGATTCTGATGGTAATTTTACAGTTCTTAAAGGCACTTTTGACCCGAAAGAGAATGTTACTATCTGGGTTTCAGAAAATAAAAGCTCTAAACCTGAGTTAAAAAAGAATAACGAAACTATTGCACAGAATGTAACAAATGAGAGTACAAAAAAGGAAAATAAGTCCATAGCTATTGGAGATTACGTAGAAATACGAAGCTTTTTAGGGCATTTGACAGATAATATCTTTAAAGGTGTTTTTCATATTTTTTAAGCCCAAAAAATTAATCTGTCTTGAAGCTTATTCTGAAAAATATGCTTATTGAACAAATTCAACTTGAAAATGGATGTGCTCTTGGTCTTCGCTTTGAAATGCAGAAATATCCTCTTCTGGTTATAAGGGCAGAGAAAGGCTTTCTTATGTGTGGATACCTGAATGTAAGTGCTGCAGAGTCACTTGGAGATGCAGCAGCAAAGGTAAAAGGCGTACAGAGCTTTGAAGATATGCTCAAAGCTCAGGTTGTTGAAGTTACCCAGCAAGCCAGAGAACTCGGAATCGAATCTGGAATTACTGGCAAAGAAGCTCTAGAAAAAATGTTTTGAGGAAAGAGACTGCGTTTTATTGATACACAATAAGGCAGAATTTACGGATTTTGTATCTTGAATCGATATTGAAATTTATGTTTGCACTTTTATACTTATTTATTTCAGTTGCATATGCTTTTTTCTAGATGTCTATATCCCTATATTTTGTGCGAATTGTAGGATTCGAATCCAAGTTTCAAAATCGACCGATTACTGACTAACAATTTGCCTAGATAAGTCCTCATTGAAAGATGTATGAATACTTTCATACTGCATTTAACATTTATATATAAAGTTTGTAATAATCTTACCTAACAAAATTGAAAATTTCAACTGATCTTAAACTGTGTTTTTGTCTGCTTGGGTATTAACTATTTTTGTCCAGTTGTAGTACAGTATATCAAAATCAGTAGTTGGTGTTTATGCCTAGAAAAGGGAAAGATGTTGAGGAAATTGTTGAAAAGCTTAATAAATTAATTTTAGGTCCAGAATGGGAAATTAAATCTCCTGATTATATAATAGATAAAATTACTGGACAGTTACGTGAAGTTGATGTCTCGATAAGACGTAAAGCAGATTACCTACCGATATTAATGATAGTAGAATGTAGAGACCGTGATATAGAAGACGTTAGATGGATAGAACAACTAGTAACAAAATGTAATAATCTTGGAGCTGATAAGCTTATCGCTGTCTCATCAACTGGATTTACCGAGCCTGCCAAAAAATCTGCTAAGCATTATGGCATTGTCACTCAAGTCTTAAGCAAGATAACTCCAGATGATATAAACTCATGGCTATACGGGAATTCTATAAGTGCTTGCCGTGGTTTTTCACGCCTTATTAATATTAAATTTGATGTACTGGGCTCTGTAAACTCCTTATAAGCTCCATGAAAAGGATAAGGTGTTCTTATTTGAAAATGAGAAATATAGCATAATTGACATTTTCCGCATAGAAGTGTTAGATAAACAACCGGATCTTTCCAATGATGTTGATATAGATGGATCTAAAAAAATCAAAACAATCAACTTATCAATTCCATATAAATATTGCATCCAGTCAGAAACTTTAGAAATATACAATATAGTTAGCTTTGTTTTTGAGGTAGAGTTATGGTATGAGCAACAAAAAATACCATTTTCGAAAATTTTCCGTTTTGTTGATGAAGATAAGCCAATTATTGAGTGGGCAGAAACTAAACCAGTTAATGAAGGCAATAGACCAGTCAAGTTTTCATTATCGAAAAGAAAGAATAGTGATGTTATGAATTTAGGCATTGATTTTTTGGACTAATATAGGTTCTTGCCGTGAAACCAGAAAATTGTACGCTAAGTATTTACCAATGCTTGAAAAATATCACATCCAAACACATTTTTTAATATTGTTGAGTTACTCATTTAATATTTATTTTTGGTATTGTTAACTAAATATAGTTAACTCTTTATTTCTTTATTTCATCAATAGAATAACCGAGTACTTTAGCATTTCAAGACTTTTTTATAACACTTTGTCTTTCTTCTCAATCTTGCTAGAAAATGCTCCAATATGCTGTTATATCCTTCAACAGTATACGTTTCTGCTTTTGATTGAGTATGGATCTTTTCTGGAAGAAACTCTGCATATGCTCTCCAGTGATCTGTCATCACTTCTCCAATGTCTTTTTTCTTCACTTTTTCCCAGAGTAGTTTTCCAGTTTCTGTTCCTCTGCTGCCAAAAGAGCAGTTGATGAACTTTTTCCCAACTCTATCAACAGCAATCCAGATCCAGCAATATTTTTTTTGTTGCCGATGTAAGTGTGCATCTCATCCATTTCAACAATAGATATCTCATTTTCACTTTTTAGGTCCTCTAAATCCTGACCAAATTTCTTTATCCATCTTTGGACAGAAACATGACTCACCCCTAAAACTCTTCCTATTGAACGAAAGCCCAATCCTTCAAGGTAAAGTTGTAAAGCCTGTCTTTTTACAGAAGCGGAAAAAGCAGTTGATTTTAGCTCTACTGTATAGTTATATCCACAATCAGAGCATTTGTACCGTTGACGCCCGCCAACTATACCATTCTTTTTGTAATTAGAACTATTGCATCTGGGGCAGTTAATGAAGAAATATACTTTCTTATATAACTATGTTTAAGTATCAATGACAAAAATACATATTAAAAATCGTAAAAATAATACTAACGAGAAAAATATAGTAAAAAATATAGTAAAAAGAATTATAAGGAAAGGAGAGCTAAATTACTCTTCCTTTATTATCCTTACAATGTCGTCTCCGACATCTGAGGTTGTACTTTTACCACCCATGTCGTAGGTTTTTACTTTGCTTTCCAGGATGTTTTTCTGGATTGCATTAACGATAGTGTCTGCAGCTTCCTTTTCTCCAAGCTGTTCTATGAGCATTGCACCTGCCCAGATTGTGGCAATAGGGTTGACCTTGTTCTGTCCTTTGTACTTAGGAGCTGAACCGTGAATAGGCTCGAACATGCTTGTGCCTTTCGGGTTGATGTTTCCGCCGGGAGCAAGGCCGAGACCGCCCTGGATCATGGCTCCAAGATCAGTAATAATATCTCCGAACATATTTGGGGTTACGACCACATCGAACCATTCTGGGTTTTTCACAAACCACATTGTGATGGCATCAACAAAGTTAAAGTCAGTAGTAACATCGGGATGTTTTTCAGAAATTGCATTGAACTCTTCTCTCCAGAAGCCGTAGATATCGGAAAGCACATTTGCTTTGTCTACAGACGAAACGTGCTTTTTCCGGTTTTTGGCAAGGTCAAAGGCATACTCGATAACCCTGTCTGTGCCTTCTTTGGAGATAAGACCGATCTGGTATCCTATTTCTTCGCTGTCGGTTTCGATATCAAGCCCTAATTTTGCAGAGTAGAGCGTTCTTTTTACTTCAAGGAGATCTTTGCTTGTTCCTTTTTTTGCCCTGCCGCCAACACCTACGTAAAAGTCCTCAGTGTTTTCCCTGACAACAACAAAATCAATATCTTTTGAGGTTTTGTCTTTGAGAGGAGTCCAGACTCCATCAAGGAGTTTTATAGGACGAAGGTTTACGTACTCATCAAAGTAAAAGCGCGCAGTTAATAAGATTCCTTTCTCAAGAATACCAGGGACAATCCTTGGATCTCCGATGGAACCAAGGTAAATAGCAGAATACCCTGACAATTCCTTTAAAGTATCCTCTGAAATCAGTTCTCCTGTCTCAAGGTAGTGATCTGCTCCATGAGGATATTCAATCCATTCTACGTCAAAACCAAATCTTTCGCCGGCAGCATCTATAACTTTTCTGCCTTCAGCGATAATTTCTGGGCCTATCCCGTCACCCGGGAGGACCGGAGCCTTATACTGCGTCATTATTATACTCCTTTCAAATTTGCAGGCAAAATTGCCTTATTATTGCGAAATATCAAACGCTAACAGAGCTGTTTCTGATGTTTTTAGCGTTCAGCGACCAGCTTTCTAGCATATTCTATAAGCCCTCCTTCATCCACGATTTCACGCACGAAATCAGGAAGAGGAGTTGCCTGATAGGTCTCACCTTTTGTCTTGTTTGTTATAACTCCTGTTGCAAGATCAACGTCGAGCTCGTCCCCGTCATCTATTCTATCGGTATCAGGGCATTCAAGAACAGGAACTCCGATATTAATAGAGTTCCTGAAAAAGATCCTTGCAAAAGATTTTGCAATTACGCAGGCTACCTTTGCTCCTTTGAGGGCAAGAGGCGCATGCTCGCGAGAGGAACCGCAACCGAAATTGTTTCCTGCAACCACGATGTCATTTTCGTGAACATTTTTTGCAAATTCGGGACGTACGCCTTCAAACGTGTACTTTGCAAGCTCTTCAGGGGTATTGTAAATAAGGTACCTTCCAGGAATTACTGCATCAGTATCCACGTCATTTCCGAATTTCCAGGCTCTTCCTTTCATAAAATCACCGATCTTTTGCTGCAATTCACTACTGCTATTATTGAAATATTTACAGCTGTAAATTAGCTGCATTTACAGGGTTCAAGTATCACAGGTATTATTTAAATTATTTTCTGGCATGATATAATAAATGGTTAACAATTCTCATCTTTTTACTTGAAAAATAAATTTGGAGGTTTTAAAATAATAAGAAATTGAGAAGTATTCATAATTAGAATCTCATTGTTTACAACAAAATAGTGGCAAATAAGTCAAATAATATATAAAAACAGATTAAATATAAACTAACTGGTTTTTAAAAACACATATTCAGCAAAAATTATGAAGTTGAGAGCTGATCTCAACCTTGAATAGTAAAGTTATCATAAATTAAGACAATTATACAACATATTTGCTCAGGATATTATCTTATCCAGCTGACCTGTCTGAGCAGCTATTTTGATTTCCCTTGCAATTCTCCTTCCGGTTGAGAGGTTTTCTTCCATCAGATCTGCATAAGGAGAGCCTGAGATGTACAGGTTTGTCCCTGCAACAATTCTGGCAGAAATTTCAAAGACCTTGATTTCAAGTTCATCTGTAAAGACTGTTTCAAGACAGAAAGCTCCTATCATCCCGCCAAAAAGACCCAGAGATTCTTCAACTACACGTTCTCCAAGAGAGAAGATAAGAGGCAGAAGAGACTCTCTAGCTACCAGAGGAACATTTCCTGTTACCACATATGTCGGGCGAATACCGGCTTCTACGAGTTCTTTGGGTGAACCGAGCCTGAAGATCTCATCGGCATTGGATTCTACCCTTCGATCCATGCTCAGGAGTTCAAGGCTGCCTGTACTTAGAGTATATCCTTTGTTTCGGATAGGAGAATAGAAGTAATGCAGATAATAGCGAGTTCCCGTGATAAACTCTTGAATTGTATATTTCTGAGTCCGGTCTACGAGTTCATTGAATTCCTCATAAGTTTTTGCGACGAAGAAACCTTTTCCTCCCTGTGCTCCGTCATACTTAACCATTACAGGTCCGTTTATATCATGAGGATCATCGATTTTGCCGGGCATGTGAATACCTGCTCCGAGCAGCCATTCCCGTTCCATATTCCTATCAGATTCCCATTCGAGAACGGCACGATTCCCAAAAGTAGGTACAGCCATCTCTGCAAAATTTTCCGTGCCAAGGTAAGCAACAAATGAGCCATGAGGGATAATAACGACGTTTTTCTTTCTAAGCTCTTCAGCCTTATTCATTATATCATCATAGCTTTCGACAATAAGATATTCATCAGGTTTTGCTTTAGGAAATGCTTCATAAAATTTGGGAGGTTTGCCTAAGCAGATTCCCATAGTTTTGAAGCCTTCCTTTCGAGCTCCATCGAAGATCTGAAGGCTTGAGTGAGAACAAACTGTCGCAATTGTAATATTTTTTAAATCGTACTCATTTAGATATTCAAGAACCTGCTGTTTTGTGATCATGATAGTTACCAGCGGAAAATTTAGAATAGTATATACAATGTTGTATTTAAGGTTAAGGTCTTATTTAGGAGAGAGAAATAGCGCTGGATGCATTCCTTCATGAAAATAAAACTTTATATTAAAACCCGTACAAATTAAAAGATAAACCAAATAATAAAGAGGCAGGTTTATAATCTAGAAAGTAAGCATGGAAGAATTTGAATATCAAGAACAAATATCCACACAAACAAATATTCATACAGGAAAATTTAGACTCTGTATTTGGACATCTGTATATGGGTATCTCTATCCCACCTAATAGAATGCCGATAAATTAACGAGTTTTAAACACACCTTCGATTCACCCGGAAAATTCTAGTTCCTATTCTGTAAAGGTGTATTTTTATAGTATTCGTGCTGATTGTAAGAAAAGGTATATAATAAGAAAAAAGCTAAGTGAGGTTCTCATGAGAGTCGCTTTAAAACTTGCATACGTAGGCACCCGATTTCACGGCTCCCAGATCCAACCCAATGTTGAGACCGTGGAGGGAGAACTCTTCAAGGCTCTTCGGAATCTCGGAATTATAGAAAGTCCTAAGTCTGCAAATTATACATGCGCTGGTAGAACCGATGCAGGAGTTCATGCCCTTGGACAGATCGTCGCTTTTGATACCGATAAACCAAACCTTACAATTCCAAGGATCATAAATTCCGAACTTCACCCAGGAATCTGGGTATGGGCCAACGCAGAAGTACCCCGAAGCTTTGATGCCAGGAGAGATGCGAGTTCCAGGTACTACCGATATATGATGAGCGGGAAAGAGTACGATATCTCCAAAATACGGGAAGCTTCAAAACTGCTACTTGGAACTCATGATTTTGAAAACTTTTCAAGGGCCTATGGAGAAAAAAGTACGATTAGAACCATAGAAAGAATCGATGCTCGCGTAGATGGAGACCTTATAAAAATAGATGTTGTTGGGCATAGTTTCCTATGGAATATGGTCAGAAAAATTGTAACCGCTCTTTCGATGATCGGAAAAGGGATACGTGATAATGACTGGATGCTCCAGATGCTGGACCCAGACATTTATGAGGAAGGAATAGAACCTGCTCCTGCATATGGATTAACCCTTCTGAAAGTGAATTATGATGATCAAATCGAGTGGGTCGAAGATAATTACTCTATAAGAAGAGCGAGTGAACAAAACCATAAACATATCCTCAAACACAGGATTATGGCAGAAGTACTGGAAGAATTGAGTTATCACGAATAAAAAATGTTTTTAAAGGAATTATTAATATTCCATATTTTATTTTGAGATTAATTTTCTGTGATTTGTTTCAATTATGGTTTTATTTTTGCTTTGATTTCTTATTTTCGTGTCCGATTTCATTATTTTCCAGTTTCATTCGTTTTCAGTTTCATCTTATAATTCTTTCTGAAAAATGGTTATCGTCCTGGTAAGGCTTCGATGTACTCTCTGAGCATAGATATTAAGTACCGTAAGACCCGCTTTTTCCCCATATTCCGATGAAGCTTTATCCGAAACCACAATTGCAATGCCTCCTGGCTTAAGAATACGCTGGATTTCATTGAGAGAACAGGAATAAAGCTCTTCCAGAGATTCAGCAAGAATTGCTGCTGATCTTCCATAAGGAGGATCAGTAACAACTGCGTCTATTGTAGCTTCTTTAAAAGGCATCCTGCAAGCGTCTCCTTCAATCAGGGCATAATCCAGCCGAAAAGCTTCAAGATTCATGAGAGCGCCTTTAACAAGCTTTTCCTGGGCATCATTTCCTATAACTCTTGCTCCGACAAGCCCGGCTTCAACAAGAATACCTGCAGTACCACAGAAGGGGTCCAGAATGAGTTCTCCCGGCTTTATTCCCGACAGATTTACGAGAGCGCGTGCAATTCTGGGCATAAGGACTCCAGGATGGAAAAAAGGCTTATTCTGGGGATTTCTGGCTTCATATGCGCTTCTGTCAATGGAGGATAGGAGGGTTCCAAACACAGCTTTTTCACTTAAAATGACCCTGAATTCTATATCCGGACTTTTCAGGTTTGCCCTGAAACCTTTTCTGTAAATGCAGCCTCCGAGTTTCTGTTCCAGAGATTCACCCGGAAAATCTACGTGATGTTTGATGCGCTTTGCTCTGACAACAAAACTCTGTCCTTCTCTGATGTAGCCTGAAGGATCAAAGGCTTCTGCAAGTTTCAGGATCGAATCAGGAGTATTTTCGGAAATTTCTACAACTTTCAGGATATGGTGGGTCATTGCCAGCTTGTCGGTTATCGGACCTTTAAGGATTTTTTCAATATCCTCTTCTTTGCCAGCGACTTCCACTACCAAACACTGGTCAATAACAATATAAGGCCGGAAATCAAGTCCCTCATTTTTGAGACAGGCAAAGACTTCAACAGCGGGCAGTTTTTCATGTTCTCCAGAGAGTTCAAAAGCGTATAACATTGGTGATCCAGAATAGGTTGATAAATATAATTTGGAATGAAGTTCGTACATACAGTGTTGGAATAAATATAAAATCCCTGCGTGAAATGTGAAAGTAGTTATTAAAAGTAACTGATAGGTTTGATAGTCGTTGTTATTTCATGAGATTCTAGAAAATAGGAGATTTAAAAAATAATGCATTGGTATCTAAAAATAGTTATATACTATTAGAAAGTATATTTCTTCATGAACTGCCCAAAATGCAATAGTTCTAATTACAAAAAGAATGGTATAGTTGGCGGGCGTCAACGGTACAAATGCTCTGATTGTGGATATAACTATACAGTAGAGCTAAAATCAACTGCTTTTTCCGCTTCTGTAAAAAGACAGGCTTTACAACTTTACCTTGAAGGATTGGGCTTTCGTTCAATAGGAAGAGTTTTAGGGGTGAGTCATGTTTCTGTCCAAAGATGGATAAAGAAATTTGGTCAGGATTTAGAGGACCTAAAAAGTGAAAATGAGATATCTATTGTTGAAATGGATGAAATGCACACTTACATCGGTAACAAAAAAAATATTGCTGGATCTGGATTGCTGTTGATAGAGTTGGGAAAAAGTTCATCAACTGCTCTTTTGGCAGCAGAGGAACAGAAACTGGAAAACTACTCTGGGAAAAAGTGAAGAAAAAAGACATTGGAGAAGTGATGACAGATCACTGGAGAGCATATGCAGAGTTTCTTCCAGAAAAGATCCATACTCAATCAAAAGCAGAAACATTTACTGTTGAAGGATCTAACAGCATATTGAGGCATTTTCTAGCAAGATTGAGAAGAAAGACAAAGTGTTATACGAAGAGTCTTGAAATGCTAAAGTACTCGGTTATTCTATTGATGAAATACAGAAATAAAGAACTAGATATATTTAGATAACAATACCCTAGCAATTAATGATCATTCATCTAAACTAAGTTATGAATTTCGTTATTTGAAAGGTGTATATTGCTACTATAATAGCAATAATCTCATAACTCACAAAAATAACTACAAAAAATAATCACAGAAAAAAGTAAGCTCTGATCTAAGATCCAGCTTCATTGCATAATTAATGGTAGTGTGTCAACTTAGATAGGCTTATGGGACCTATAAAATGATTCTTTAGTCCTATAAGCTCTATCTGAAGACTTTATCGTATACTCAGGTAAGATGTGTATCGAGGTTTTTGTGCTTCTGCAAATCAAGACAGGTTATATAGTCTCGTCTCTATTAATAGCATCGACGACTGATTTATTGACTATTTTGTGAATTGATCTGTGATGACCTTAATGTACTGTTTAATGTCTGTTGTCATCTGCATATGCACTTACTGCTCCAGCTGTCAATGTCGCCACAGACATACTGCAAGTAGTAAAATTGCCAATACTTTTTTTATTTGTTTCTTTTATTTGTTTCTATCTTTTTTAACTCTTATACTTCGAAAAAACCTCCTTTTCTGCTGTTTTATCAATAATTTTTAAACAATTTTTTGAATCAAGGGATTTTCTAAATTTTTTTGTTGATCAATTTAGAACTATGCAGTTGAACTGAACGAGGAAGTACAGCCACCAATAACTTATGTTAATTCAATTGCATAAATTCTATTTTGACCAACTATTCGTATTGACTTTCTGTCAACAATCCCTAAATAAACTTTATAAAATATAACTATACTTGTATCTGTAAAGCTTTATAGGAGTTTTCTTTTCTAAATAAGGTTTATTTGGTGTTTAATTTCTGAAAAATTTCGTAATTATGCATTTAATACTTATCAGAACTCTTTTATTCATTTTTTGTTAATAAACAGTTATATTTAACTCTAATATTCAAATTTATCCTTATTAGTTTAAATGTTATTTCTTTATTCGAATTATCAATCTTTATTCTATCTTTTATTCCTTTTTTTCAATTTATTAAAAAAATAACCCGGTATATTAAATTTATTAGAGAGTACGCTTCTAGTTATCTGTTCTTTTCTATTTTGAGGAATTGCAGTTAGTTCGAAGGAAACAATAATATATGTGACGAACTGGGATAACAACACTGTATCCGTAATTAAAATACCAAACGTAATGTAATTATTGTTAGTTCCAGCGAGTGCTTTTAGAGAATTTTTCTAATCTTTTTTTCAGTCGCCTTTAAATCCAATAAATATCTACTATTCCTGATCGATGTGGCACGGAGAAAACAATTTGAGAAGCCCCTTAATGGGGACAAGGAATGTTTGCGCTTTGCGACCCCTGAGCCTATTGCCCGCTACAGAGCTCAGCATTTGAAATGTAAGGTTCTGGCTGATATCAGCTGTGGAATAGGGGGGCAGACTGTCTTTTTTGCACAGCAGTGCGAATTTGTATACGCAGTGGAAATCGACCCAAAAAAAATCGAGTATGCAAAACAGAACTGTGCGATGTACAGTCTTGACAATGTGAAATTCATTTGTGGAGATGCTCTTGACCCGAAAGTCATTGAGCAGATTCCGGCAGTTGATGTAATATTTTCTGATCCTTTCCGTCCGGCCGAAGAAAACGAGAGAAAGGTCTCAAGCCTTGAACCTGGAATTCCGAGTGTTTTGGCTGCTTATGGGGAAAAAACACAAAATTTTGCTTTTGAAGCTCCTCCTCAGATGCCTCCTGAAAGGATCCCTTTTAACTGCGAAAAAGAATACATTTCACTTGATGGGCAGCTCAACCGTCTTACCCTTTACTTTGGAGCATTAAAGCAGTATGACCGTATAGCTGTGGCTCTACCTGCAGGAGAAGGATTGGTTTCGCAACAGGGTTTACTCCCAAAGATTAGGGAAATTGAAAAAATGAAGCTCTGTGCTTATGAACCTGAACCTTCTGTAGTTGCAGCCGGGCTGCTGCCTGAACTTGTAGAATCCATGATGCAGATGGCAGGCCCTCTTATGGGAGGTTTTGAACTCTTCAGAATTGATAAAAAAAGGCTTTTATTGACTTCAGATTCTCTGATAAAGCAGTCCATGATTAAAAATCATTATCTTGTACTGAAAATCTGCCCCTTCAAACCAAAAGAGATCAATAAATTCTTGAAAGGCCAGAATATTGGGAGTGTTGTGCTTAGAGCAGGTGTAAAGCCCGAAGAATACTGGAAAGTTCGAAATGAGATTGAAAAAGGTCTTGAAGGAAATAAAACAATTCACCTCTTTGTAAAAGGTGTGACTGCAATCCTTTGTGAAGTTATATTTAATAATTAAAAAGAGTTTGATACTCACTAAAAAATTTTGAAAGATATTCAGGTCTAATGAAATTTTTGAAAACAGAACTACGTTTAGTGAAAATTTTGAAAGAAATCTAGATATGGTAAAAGGTTTAAAATGAAAATTAATAGGACAGATAAAAAAGGAAATTGCCGGGAATTAAATGCCCGGTACCTGTAAATTTACTTTTTTCAGTCTTACTTACAAACTTACTTACAAACTTACTTGCAGGCTTCTTTTACAAGTTCAAGCCCACGAGCAAGTGCATCCTGAATTCCTGAAGGGTCAGTTCCACCGCCCATAGCAAGGGCAGGCTTTCCGCCCCCGCCTCCACTTACAAGCTTTGACATCTCGCGGACAAGGTTGCCTGCATTGATTCCACAATTTAAGGCTTTTTGTCCGGCAGATACCACAAGTTTAACTCCTTCGGAATCGCTTACAAGAAGAGCCACCACATCTTCATATTTCAGGAGTTCAGTGGCGATCTTCTGAAGTTCTAGAGAATCAGCTTCGGGAATAAATTCGGCAATAACCTTGAGGTCTGAAACCTCAGAAGCTCCTCCCAATAGTTTGTAAACCTTGGCTTTGGCAAGTTCTTCCTTGAGTTTCTCGTTTTCTTTTTTGAGGTCTTTCCATTCCCCAAAGAAACGTTCCACACTTGCCGGAAGCTGTTCTGGAGGTACACTCAGGGTTTTTGCAGAATCAGCCAGAAGAGAGTCTATATTTTGCATAGCACGTACAGCTGCAACTCCTGCTGCAAACTCAACCCTTTCTACACCATCCTGAATTCTCTCGGTCTTCAGGATCTTGATAGGACCGATAACTCCTGTACTGACACAATGGGTACCAGCACAGGCTTCAACATCGTCTCCTACCTTTACAATCCTTATTTTTTCTCCTGGAGGTACTCCACCCTGATAGAGTCCAAAGCCGTATTCCTGTTCAGCTTCAGTTCTTGGCATCCATTCCGTAATCACACGCTTGTTTTGCATAACCGTGTGGTTTGCCAGGAGTTCTATCTGTTTCAGTTCCTCAGAAGATATATGTTTATAGTGAGAAAGGTCAAGTCTTGAATGATCCTCAAACTTCTGGGCTCCAGCCTGCCAAATGTGTTTCCCAAGTACTTTTCTTGCTGCATCATTTACTATATGAGTTGCAGTATGATGCCTGGCAAGGGTCATTCTTCGCCCTTCGTCCACTTTACCATTGACAATATCACCCTTGCGGATATCAAGGGGTCCATCAGGATTCTCTACGGTGTGTACTATTACGCCGTTGTAGATCTGAACGTCAACCACCTTATATACGGTATATCCGGTAGTGATTGTTCCCCTATCTGCAGGCTGTCCTCCGCCTTCAGCATAGAAAAAGGTGTTATCCATAATTATATGGTTGTCAAATATATCCAATACAACAGCTTCAAATTCCATGCGTGTGGGTTCGTCATAGAAACTGCGTTTTGTCTTTGGCAGGTGTTTAAGTCGATCTGCAAATGGGACTACTTCTTCTTCCTTTTCTTCAGCCTTGTTATGCAACTCACCAATAATGGAATAGAAGTTGTCAGGGAATTCTACGTCCACTCCAATTTCGGATGCAACCTCTTTTGCCATTTCAGGTGGGATTCCGTGAGAATCATAGAGTTCAGTTAACTGAGATAGAGGAATCTTTTCCCCACTTTTCTTGAAGTGAGTTGCTGATTTTTGAATGATCCTGCGGCCTCTTTCCATTGTATTACGGAACTTTTCTTCTTCAGACTCTATGATATCCTGTATGACCGAGAAGTTATCCCTGAACTCGGGATATTCTGGCATATTCTTTATATGCATATCCATAATTTCGGTAAGTGGAATCCGAATATCAAGATCATTCATCATGCGTAAAGTACGTCTTAGAACAAGCCTGGCCAGATATCCTGCTTTGACATTCGAAGGGATAATCCCGTCCCCGAACATGAAAGTCAAACAACGTGTGTGGTCAGTAATTGCATAAACCTTCTCTACGGGTTCCATTATAGCCGAGAGTTTATCCACTGTCATTCCGATACTCGATGCGACTTTTTTCCTGAGTTCCATTAGATTTGCCTGTTCGCTGACATCCATGAAACCTGCAAGTCTTGCGTTTTGAGCCAGAATGTTTGCATACTCTGAGTTATCCAGTTCATGTTCAAGCCCTGCAAGACCCATAAGTTCGTTAACTATGCCAGGGAAAAGCGCGTCATAAATGGTAGGGGAACCTTTTGAGGCCCATACAAACCGTTCAAGCCCGTATCCCGTATCAACAATGTAATTATCCATTGGAGAATATGTCTCACCTTTGATGAGAACATCGCCCTTTTTGTCGGATTGCAGGCCCATGAAAACAAGAGTGGCAAGTTCAAGTCCATGTACAAGAACCTCTACACACGGACCGGCATTTCCTCCACCAGCCCAGGGTTCTTCCTTGTAACTTACAGCAAAGGGATCAAGCTTAAGTGAACTAAGGAGTTCGTCACAGAGCTCCATTGTATGTTCTTTCCAATAAATCTCATTATCTCTTTTATTGAATGCATGGTGTGCCATCATCTCAAAGGTTGTAAGATGGCGCCCGCTCCTGCCTACTGAGTCCAGGTCGTTCAGGCGAATGCAGGGCTGAGAAACTGTTAGTGGATTTGCAGGTGGGGGAACCTGTCCTGAGGTTACGAATGGCTGGAAATCTGCAATGGATGCGATGGTTAGATAAATGTCATCTCTCCAGCGAGCAACTACAGGATAACGCTCGATCCTTTTGTGTCCTCTTTCTTCAAAGAAGGAGAGGTAATACTCACGCATCTGTGATATATCAAATTCCTTGGAAAAGATCGGATTTCCTATAAAGGTATAAGGATCGCAGGGAGCATCTCCGCATGTCTTTCTGTCAGGGTCACGCGTCCAGAAGAATTTGCCACATGACTGGCACTGCTTCCGGATAAACCCGTTATTTTTGAAAAATTCAAGTTGATATTCATCTTCAAGCATAACAATCTCTCCGGAGGGTTGGGTTTTGCTCTACCCTGGTATATCTGAAAACAAAAGGGGAAATACCCCAACTCAGCCGTTTTAAGAAACTTCCGGTTTCTTTAGTGATTTTATGGAAATCTAAATTAATGAATGATAATTCAATTAATTCGTTCGATTCTTATACAATTCATGATTAATCGGAAATAATGAAACATTAATAAATTTACGCGATGATTTTTGTTACTCGAAGTTGCTTTTGCAGCATAAATAACTTACTAACATCACAAAATATATAATAGTTTTATATTAAAACAACTACATAATTATAATCTTTAACCTATTACAGATATTCTACAGAAAAACCTTATTCTTCATTTTAAAAGGTAGTGAGCTCTTTTTATTGAAATAAAATGTACATTTTATATTCAAAAGAACCGCTAAAAATCTAAGTCTGGAAAAGGTGGTCTCTATAGTTTATCTGTATAGAACTACCGTTCTCCCGCGTAACTCTATTATTGTGGATTTTGTAGTGGCAGCAATTTCTTCTGCAATAGTTTTTAAGTCCTTACCTTCTTCAGCACTTTTCAGTACTCTTACTTTCACAAGTCTGTTAGCCTTTATCTGCTTATTTAGTTCTTCTAGCAGAGTGTCTGTTATCCCATTTTTCCCTATATTAAGAATAGGGGTCAGCTGGTTTGCTTCGGCTTTCAACCGGTATAACTTTTCTTTCTCCATTGCCCTTCCTCTGTTGATAAATGTAATATCTATTTTGCCAATAAGAAACATTCATTATATTATAATTTATTGTGAAAAAAATTAACAGTTCTAGATAATATCTTATTTGCTTCTGGAATTGTATGCTATTTGTTTATATCTGGATACTATTCATCTGATTTTCTCTCTTTTCTTATCATCCTGTATATCAAAGTTTCCTAGCACCTTGAAAGGAATCAGTTAAGCTTTCGAATTTATTCTGATAATAAATTAATTTCCCTTTTTTATTTGATAATTGTTTAATCTTTCAGACATATGGACAATTCAGTGAGTTTTATTGAGGTTCCATATTTATTTTTTCCACTCAGTTGTCAGTTTTGATTTGTTCTATACGGTAAATAAAATAGATAACATGAAAATAAAGGTTATATAAGGATTATTATCTGTAAACTCGCTAAATTATGATTATTTTCCCAATTTAATATGAAAAAGGATTATGTTTTAAGATAATTTCGACACATTTATTAGCAATTTATCACTCATAAAGAATTGATACATATAGAATTCTCTGAACGAAATTAGTTAAAGAATTCTCTAAACTAAATTAGTGAATTTATTCCTTTTTCATAAATTCAGGACGGAGACTATAATAATGAATCCCTGCTTGCTTGATCTTGTTCTGTTTTCAGAGAAGAGAAAAGATTTTTTCCTGCTCCTGAAAGAAGGTCCCAAGGGCATTGATGAAATACTTGAGAAACTTCAGGTGTCCAGGACAGCTCTTCTCCCACAAATTAAAAAGTTGAAAGAAGATAATTTGGTAATACATGAAGAGGGAATGTACAGGCTCAGCGCCATAGGGGAAATTATTGTAGAAAAAGTGCAGCCTCTACTTGATACTCTGTCAATATTTGATAAAAATGAAGACTTTTGGGCTAATAGAAGACTTGCTCCCATTCCTCCCCATCTTATAAGAAGAATTAGTGAGCTTGGAGATTATCACCTTATAGAGCCGGATCTCAGTCATACTTTTGATTTAAACCAGGAATTTGTAAATAATCTTTCAAGTGCGAGCTATGTTCATATGTTTTGTTCTTATTTCCATCCTCATTTCCCTTCTCTTTTTCTTAACCTTGCAAGAAAAGGAATTGAAGTTTCACTTATTTTGAATGAAGCTGTATACTCGCGGTTTGTAGAAGATTTCACAGAGGAAGGAACAGAACTTTTCAGTGCGGAAAACTCAAGTATTTACATTCTGAAAAAAGAAGGAGTGGAAACTCCTGCGCTCGTTGCTGCTGCTAACAGGGTACTAAGTCTGGGATTATTTAATGAGAGTGGAAGATTTGATCGCCAATATGTGGTAAGTTTCGAATCACGAGCAGTAAAATGGGGAGAAGAACTCTTCAACTATTACAGGGATATAAGCAAGGAAATAACAATTGATCTTGTTTCAAAATTACAGTAAAACGCAATTTTTCAACTCTTATGACCTTAATTCTTGGATTGTTTCTTTTTAAACGTAAATTAGGGTTTAAATTTAAATTAAAGGTTTAAATTTAAATC
The DNA here is from genome assembly GCA_963727895.1 of uncultured Methanosarcinaceae archaeon. Taxonomy (GTDB): domain Archaea; phylum Halobacteriota; class Methanosarcinia; order Methanosarcinales; family Methanosarcinaceae; genus Methanosarcina. Next base: position 98,353 of record CAVSHT010000006.1, read on the forward strand.
TTTTTTTATTTAAACTTTTTTAAGAATCGAATTCTTGGATAATAAACGTGAGAGCTCTTTGCCGCGTTCAGTATGTTTATATATTAGGTATGCCTAAATACGAATAAATTCAAAATTAGGTTCCCCTAAAAATAAGAGCAAAAACATGAAATTGCCAGTTATTTGTCCTGAAAAAGAGTGTTGCTGTGGGAAAACAGACTGCATTCCTGGAAAAGGACTTCCAAAAATTGTACTTATAGGAAATCCTAACGTGGGAAAAAGCAGCCTATTCAATTCCCTTTCCGGAAGTTATACTCTGGTTTCCAACTATCCGGGAACCTCAGTTGAAATAAGTCATGGAAAAGCAAGTATCGGAGATACAGAATATGAACTCATTGATACGCCTGGAATGTATTCTCTGCTTCCTATAAGTGAGGAAGAGCGAGTCTCACAACTTTTGCTTTTTGAGGAGAAGCCTTTGGTTTACCTCCATGTAGTGGATGCCCGAAATCTCAGACGCATGCTTTCCTTTACTTTGCAGCTCCTTGAAGCTGAGATTCCTCTTATCCTTGTTTTGAACATGATGGACGAGGCTGAAGAAAGAGGAATTGAAATCGATATCTCTAAACTCAGTAGATTGCTCAAAATTCCTGTCGTTGGAACCATTTCAAGAGACGGAAAAGGAATAGAAGAACTTAAAGCTGCAATTCTGGAGTTTGTCCCTAAAAATGATACGCAAAAATTCAACTATGGTACAGAAATTGAACCATCTATAGAAGCAGTTGAAGATTTGCTTGTTCCTGAAAACGAAGTTGGAATCTCAAAAAGAGTTATCTCACTTTTATTGCTCCAAAAAGACCTAAAAGCTCTTGAATTCCTTCAAAAAATGGAAAAATCTTCTGAATCTTGTGATGAAAATTGGAAAAAAAGTTCCGAAGAAATCCAAAAACTTACAGAAGCCGCTTCAAATCTCTTTGAAGTTCCTCTTTCCTATCTTTTCACTCTAAAACGCCAGGAGCATGTAAACGAAATTGTAGAACAGGTAATGAAGATACCTGAAAGAATAGAAAGAAAAAGTGGTGAGAATGCAGGAACATTTGGAATAAAGAATAGTAATGTAAACGGTGGAGCAGAGAGGATAAATAAAAACAATAGGGAAACTCGAGTAACAGAGTCGGAAAAGGGCAGTGAAATAAAAGAGGATCATGCCGAAATTTCACGGGAGAAAGACATACTCGAATTAAACGCTAACTTAGCGAGAAAATACAAGAACGTAATAACGCAAAAAAGGAGTCTCGATTTTTCCGATAAAGTTGACAGTATTCTCATACATCCTGTGCTCGGGATACCTGTGTTGTTTTTAGTCCTGTATTTCGGGCTCTATCTATTCGTTGGTGTGTTTGCAGCAGGGACAGTTGTTGATTTCCTGGAAAATACGGTATTTGGAGGATATATAAATCCCTTTATTACTGCAAAGTTTATCTCGCTTGTACCTTATCCGATTTTGCAGGATCTTTTTGTTGGGGAATATGGAATTTTTACCCAGGCTGTGACATATGCAATTGCTCTTATCCTTCCGATAGTGGGAGCCTTTTTCCTTGTGTTTTCCATTATAGAAGACACGGGTTATCTTCCAAGGCTTAGTCTGCTTCTGGATGGCATGTTCAAGAAAATAGGGCTCAGTGGAAGAGCTGTAATTCCAATGGTACTCGGGTTTGGTTGCTCTACAATGGCTACTGTGGTTACCCGCACCCTTGAGACGAAGAGGGAACGGCTTATTGCAAATATCTTGCTGGCTCTTGCAATTCCTTGCTCAGCACAATTAGGCATTATTCTTTCAATTCTCTCAGGAAACCCTGATAGTTTGCTCATCTGGTCTATAGTAATAATACTGGAATTTGTCCTGATAGGTTTTCTGGCTTCCAGAATCCTGCCAGGAGAAGCTCCTACATTCATACTTGAAATTCCCCCTCTCAGAAAGCCTAAACTTTCAAACATACTGGTGAAAACCTACTCCAGAATGCAATGGTATTTCCTTGAAGTGCTTCCGTTATTTGTACTGGCAAGTGTTCTGATCTGGATCGGCAGACTAACAGGTCTTTTTGATCTTATCCTGAAAGTCATAAAATACCCAACAGTCTGGATAGGTCTGCCCCCCAATGCAGCTGAGGTCTTTCTCTTTGGATTCTTCAGAAGAGATTTCGGGGCAGCGGGACTTTATAAACTGCATGATTCCGGATTACTTACAGGGGTTCAACTAGTAGTTGCAGCCATTACTCTCACTCTCTTTATGCCCTGTATAGCTCAGTTCATGATAACGATAAAAGAAAGAGGTTTAAAAACAGCTCTTGCAATCTCGGGTTTTATTTTCCCGTTTGCATTTCTTACAGGATTCATTGTAAATAACCTGTTGAAATTGATGGGGGTCACCCTATGAAATGCGCATTATGTGGAAACGAGTTTGAGAAAGCGGACGAAACGAAGTGTACTGGCTGCGGAAAACTCCACAGCTGCAACAAGCAGTGCTGCCCAAACTGTGGCTATGAACTTGTACAAGAAGCAAAGATTATTCAATCCATAAGGAAGTTTTTCAAATGGTAACCAAAAACTCACACTTTAACCTAAAGACTATAACTCTCTGCGCAATGGAACCCAGAAAAACCGGAAAAATTGATCACCTTGAAACAAAGAACCCGGGTATTCTACAGAAGTTAATAGCTATGGGTGTCCTGCCTGGTATGCCCATTACTTTGCTCCGGCGTTCCCCTTCATATCTTTTTGAGGTTGACCAGACCAGATATGCTGTTGATAGGGAAATAGCAAACCATATTTATGTTAAATGTTAATTTTTCTGTCAATGAAGAAACAATGAAGGTTATGTAGGAGAGAAGGCCTGCCTGACTTTTTCCATTCATAAAAACTCTTCAATAGCCTTCATTTACGTTCTCCAAGGAAGATCATCATTCCTGCATGTGAAGCTTTTTTATAAATATCCTCCAGCATTTCAAGCAAATCCTCTTCTCCATGCCAGAAGGAAAATTTTCCAAGCCTTTTTGGAAGGACTGCTGGAGCTGGAGGGATATGGGCCTCAAGGGAAGAGTTTCTTTCCTTTTCATAATTTTCAGAAAGCTTGCCCCAGAAAGTTTCCGGATCAAGTGGTAGTGGCTCTGGAGAAAAAGGAGATGTTTCCATTTCTTTTTGGGCTCCGGTTTCGGTCCCGATCTCAACATTAGAACCTTCGAGAAGATTTCTGGCTTCTGCAACAAGGTTCTGGTTTTCCGGGCATGAACCCTTTCCGAGAATGGACATAAAATCGTTCATATCTACTCCTCTTAGCTTAAAGATAAGGAAAGGGTCCCTGTCAAATTCTTCCCCGAGCAGGTAGTAGACGGCTGCAATATGCTTACAGGGGTTAGACCAATCCGGGCAGGAACAGTCGGTTTCAAGGTCGTCGAGCTTTTCAGGGAAAAGGGATAAGCCTATTTCCTTAAATGCAGAGTCAATATCTTCTGGCATCTCGTCTGCGAGGATCTTTGCTGCAAAAATGGGCTTCAAGGCGAGTCTTTCTGCAAGAAGTTCCCATTCGGAACCGTTCAGTGTACGGACTTTGATTGTTACCGAATAGGGCTTAGGATTTGAACCCTGAACTTTAGCCCTTACAAGTCCTGTCTCTATTTTTATGGAAGTTACCTGGCCTTTACGGGCATAAGTTTTTCCGCGGGTTAACCTGGTTCCCAGGTTAAAGCTTTCAAGAGTTTTGATCCAGCGTTTTGCCCACCAGCTCTGGACAAAGCTCCCACGTTTGGATTTTGCTTTGATTCCACCTTTGACTTCAATTGGCTTTGAGGGTTCATAATAACCATAGTCGTCCCAGTAAGCTGCCATTTTATTCACCTACCGCTTCTTCTCTAAGAGCAAAAATGTCCTTTAATTCATTATTGGAAAGTTCTGTCAGCCAGGCTTCCCCTGTCCCGACAACATTCTCTGCGACCTGTACTTTACGTTCAATAATCTCATCTATTTTTTCTTCAAGCGTGCCCGCGCAGATGAACTTGTGAACCTCAACGTTCTTTGTCTGGCCTATACGGAATGTCCTGTCAGTTGCCTGGTTTTCAACAGCAGGGTTCCACCAGCGATCGAAATGGAATACATGATTGGCTCCAGTAAGGTTAAGCTCCGTACCTCCGGCTTTAAGGGAGAGGACAAAAATCGGAAGGTACTCTTTTCCCTCCTGAAAACGCTCAAGCATCCGGTCCCGCTGCTTTCTGGGAACCCTGCCGTGAAGGAAAAGGACTTCACAGCCGAAGCTTGCCTGTAGTTGCTCTTTTAGCATTTTTCCCATCTCCGCAAACTGGGTGAAAACAAGGGCTTTTTCTCCGTTTTCCAGAACCACATCCAGCATTTCGGTAAGTCTTTCAAGTTTTCCTGACCGTCCGGAAATTTCAGAGTTGTCCTTCAAAAACTGTGCCGGATGGTTGCAGACCTGCTTGAGCCTGGAAAGGGCAGATAGGATTATTCCTTTTCTCTGAATGCCTTCCTCATCAGCTTCTTCCATTGCCTCTTCGATATCTTCGAGGACTGCAGCATAGAGTGAAGCCTGTTATTTTGTCAGCGTACAATAGGTCTTCATCTCCATTTTTTCCGGTAGGTCAGATATAATTGAACTGTCAGTCTTCAGACGGCGCAGAATAAAGGGGGAAGTAATTTCTTTTAGCTTTCTTGCAGCTTCCTGATCTCTTTCAGCCTGAATAGGAATGAAGAAGTTCCGCCTGAAACCAGCCTGGCTTCCGAGGAAGCCTGGATTTAAAAACTCCATAATGGACCAGAGGTCTCCAACGTTATTTTCAACTGGAGTTCCTGTTAGGGCTATACGGTAATCGGCTTCCAGAGCTCTGGCGGCTTTTGCCTGTTTAGTTTCAGGGTTTTTGATATTCTGGGCTTCGTCAAGTACAATTCCCGTTCAGGGAACCCTTTTTAAAAACTTAACATCCCGCTGCAAAAGTCCATAGCTTGAGATAACAATATTATAGTTCATGGCTTCGTTTTTGAATTCCTCTTCTTTTTTCCGGCTTGTGCCGTGGTGTACCATTACCGAAAGTTCAGGAGTAAAGCGGGCAGCCTCTTTTTTCCAGTTATTGATGACCGAAGTCGGACAGACCAGAAGAACCGGTCTTGTAGCTGCAGGTTTTAGGGCATTAGGAGCAATAGGAGCAATAAGAGCATTAGAATTGTTAGGGACGTTAATAGGATTTGCATATTCAAGTCCATCTGCCTCTTCTTCAACCTGCCCCAGATCATGCTGGATAAGAGCAAGTGTCTGTATGGTTTTTCCAAGCCCCATATCGTCTGCAAGGCAGGCTCCTATGCCTACTTGCCTCAAAAAAGCAAGCCAGGAGTAACCTCGAAACTGATAGGGACGAAGGGTTCCTGAAAAACCATTGGGAGCTGGAAGTTCTTCAAATCCGGTTTTGTCCTTTAAGCGGCTGATTAATTCTCCAATCCATCCGGTTGCATTGATCCCTTCAAAGTCCATACCTTCGGTTTTTTCTGAAGTGCCCAAAGCTAGCTTTAGAACCTCTCGAAGGCTTGCTTCTCCATGCGGGTTCTTCTTCCAGAACTCAAGAGAAGCCTTGATTTCTGCATCGTTTACCTCTATCCACTGCCCGCGAACCTTAACAAGCGGAGCTTTGAGTTTTGCAAGAGTCCGCAACTCTTTGGCTGTTAAAACTCTGTCTCCAAGGGCGATTTCCCAGTCAAAGCTGATGATTTCGTCGAGTGTAAGCCCGTTTCCAGCCTGTAACTTTTTGCTTTTGACTTTTGCCTGGGCTTTTAAGTGGGTTTTTGTACCTTTCCGGGTCCACCAGCCAGGGAGAAGTAACCCAAATCCTGCCTGACTTAAGTTCACTGCACTTTCATTCAGAAAGCGGTAGGCGTCTTTCGTATCAAGGGAATATCCAGATGGGTTGGGAGCCTCAAGGCTGAAAGCGATTCCTGCGTTAATGCCGGCAGCCTGCCCAAGAGAAGATAACAGAAACTGACGGATGTTTTTCGCATCATATTTTTTCAACGGACTGCCTTTTTTTGGCTTCCAGGCTTCTTTTACAGGAATCAGAAGGCTTGGGTCCTCGTAAGATTGAAGAAGGTAGCGGACGTACCACAGTCCTTTGGGAATTTCGATATCATCTATCTCTTCCCTGCTTCTTTTGTTTTCTTTGGTATCTTCTATTTCTTCTATTTCTTCTATTTCTTCAGTTTTTTTGGCTTTTTCGGTTTCTTCGTCCTCAACTGGTTCTTCCAGCCGGAAACAGAACCTGAAAGGTGAAGTAGTAAGTATCGTAAGAGGACGCTGCCATTCACGAGCCCGAGCCTCAAGCTGAATAAGTTCAGTATCGTCTCCATAAATCAGCCCGTTCGGGCTTTTCAGAGCAGAAACCCAGGCATCATGAACGCTATCAAAGGATTTTCTTTTGCGCGTCTCTTTTGTGAACTCTTTTTCTCTTATCTCGGAGCGGACTATCCAATCAAGAGAAGATTCGAGAAACTGCCTTGTCACTAAAGCTGCGGATATTTCCGGCGGCCGGTCCAAAACTTCAGGAGCAAGAGCCCTTACAACAGGAGGCATTTGTTTTGCAAGTTTTGCCAGCTCTTCCGCATCTTCTCCGAAAAATACGGGTTCCCATAAAGCCTTGTATTCTCCACCCTCTTCCCTGACTCCAGGCAGGTATTTCTGGCCGGCGACAAGCGAACCTGCAAATTTCAGGGCATCGGTCCACCAGAGAAGCTCGTTTCCCTATATTATACCTGGGGCCAGAACCCGTTTTCCCATACAGGCACAGAGAAGAACAAGGGTTTCTTCAGCTTCAAGAGGATATGCATTAACAGTCCACGGAGCCAGTGAAAGTTCAGCTTTCTAATCAGGAATTTCAGCAATCAGAGAGCTGGAAAGAATCGGATTCCCGCCTATTGTCGGCACCCAGACGTTAATTTTGTCTTCCTCTTTCCGGCTAAGACTGCCCAGCAGCAACTCAAGGACAGAAGAAAGGTTTTCAAAACCAGAATCATACGGATAAGGCTTTGCCGACAGGATTTTAGGTTTTCTTCCTCGCCGAACAACCGGAATTTCCTTTTCAGTCGGGCTTTCCCCCCATAAGAGGAACTGTTTTCCAACCCTGCCTGCATGGAGAATTATCATATGTTTGTATAAAGACGGAAGATATATTAAAAATGATATGGGAGAGGCTGTTTAAAGGCTATATTTCTTTTATAACGTAGACTCTAAAAAAGTTCTGGCTTATTATTGATGGGCTTTATTTGTAGGATTTTTGAAATTGAAATATTTCAGCAGTATAATATAGAACCAATTAAAAAATATAGAACCCATTGAAAATACCTCAACAGGTTGGAAACTTAAACTGATCAGGAACTGAGTTTAGGAGGAATTATGTGTCAGTTTGTCCTACAAACTTTGATGAAAAAGTAGAATGTCCTTTTGTTGATAGGAAATAATTCATTGAAGCTTTTGAAAAAGCCATCCAGAACATAGACCAAAAAGATTACAGTATCCTGATCTATTATGGCGTCGCTGGAATTGGAAAAACCAGCCTTATAAAAGAACTTCCAACCTTGCTCAAAAAACACAACGAATCGGACCGGCACCCTAGAATTATATGGACTTCAATAGACTTAGCCACCGAACAATACAGGCAGCCTTATAAGTTCTTTGAAGTTCTTTCCAGCCAGTTGCACCAGAAATACGGCATCAAATTCAACTCTTTTGATATTGCTCTTGCTACCTACTTGAAAAAAAATCAACCCCCACAGTCCCTTAGTAAAAGAAAATTACTCAGAAGACAGCATTGTTCGCGATGTTCTGGACATTTGCGACGAATTTGTTCCTGTAAACTTGATACCAAATGTGTATAGCCTTGCCACAAGTTTACCTGAACGTTATCAGAAATGGGTTCTAAAACGCAAAGAAGATATTTCCAGACTTCAGAATCTTGAACCAACAGAGATATACGAACAGTTGCCTGTTTACTTGGCCCATGACCTTGCTGATCACCTGCAGAACACTTCAGAATCCGCAGTCATTTTCATAGACACCTATGAAGCCCTCTGGGAAAAAGAAAGAGATAAAGGAAGTTTCAATCCCAGGGACAAATGGCTCAGAAAACTTATTGAAAATATACAAAAATCCTGTTTGTGGGTAATCTGTGGAAAAGAATCCCTTCGCTGGGAAGAAGTGGATGAGGACTGGAAAAATTACCTTGACCAACGTAAAATTGGGAAACTTCCCGAAAAAGATGCTCTTGATCTGTTAAAACGGTGCGGAATCACTGAAGAGGATATCCAGAACGTACTCATTGAAAGCAGTGAAGGTGTGCCTTACTACCTTGAACTCTCCATCGATAGCTACAGAAAGATAAAGCAAAAAAAGCAGCCTACTCTGGAAAATTTTGCAAAGGTCCCAGAACGTATTTTCTGCAGGTTTGTCAAATACCTTGACAGGAACGAAAAAGAGACACTGAAAGTCTTATCGGTTCCCATATACTGGAACCGTGAACTATTCAAAATCCTGGCCGAGAAATTTAATACCGGATATCCTTCAACCAGTTTTTCAGAGCTACATAGTTTCTCTTTTATGGACATTGACGATAAGGGAAAATGTTCCATGCATCAGCTTATGAGAAAAAGTTTGCAGGATTACCAGGATCTAGATTTGAAAAAAGAAGTTCATAATTTCATGCTTTATTTCTACAGCAATCAGCTAAAAGATCTCGATATTAAAGCAATAAACCAAGAGAATGAAAATGCATTGACTGAAGCCTTCTATCATGCAAAAGAAGTACTGGAAGCAGAGGAATTATGCGAATGGTTTGTTTCTGTATATGATCTCTTCGAAAGAGTCGCATTTTGGCAATTAATTACCCCTATGTATGAAGAAATACTGCGAATTCTTGAAGCAGAACTCGAACCTGAACACCCAGATGTTGCACAAACCCTAAACAATCTCGCATTACTCTATTATCAGATTGGAGATTACGATAAAGCACTTCCATTTTATCAAAGGTCACTTGACATTCGTGAGAAGGTTCTAGGACCTGAACACCCAGATGTTGCAACAACACTAAACGATCTCGCAGGATTCTATAAAAACATAGGAGAATACGAAAAAGCATTCCCACTTTATCAAAGGGCAATGGAAATAGCCGAAAAAAATTTGGGACAAAATCATCCCACTACAATGAAAATAAAAAACAATTATAATTTCCTTCTTTCAGATATGAGTGAAAAAATGAAGAAAAATGATTTTTGAAAGTACAATGTACAGTTTAGATCGCTACTTCTCTAAACTTATTTCTCTTATAAGAAGTCCATCTCCTAAAACTTATAAGGTTTATTCCCTTACATGCCTGACAATATGACCGGCTTCAGGAATTATAATCTCAGAAATTGCCAGTTTCACAGCATTTGGCGACCCTGGAAGGCAAAACACCGCTTTTCCTTTAATCACGCCTGCTACAGCTCTGGTAAGGATTACCGATGTTCCTATATCTTCAATACTTTTATACCTGAAAAGTTCTCCGAAGCCTGAGATTTCTTTTTCAAAAAGTGGGGTTACAGACTCGATTGTGATATCTTTTGGTGCAAGCCCTGTGCCTCCGCTTGTAATAATAATATCTGCGGAGCTGTCAAGGGCAGTAAGGACTGCATCTGCGATTGATTTTTTGTCATCGGAAACCAGCTTGTAGAAAGAAATTTTATGGCCAGCTGCTTCGAGAAGATCTTTCATATTTTTGCCTGAAATATCTTCAGCGTCCTCAGGTGAGATGGGATTTCCGTATTTTTCATATCTTGAGCTAGAAATTGTGATTATGGCAAAAGAACAGAATTTTTTTGCTTCTTTTTTGTGAATTTCCGGTGTTGATTCTTTCATGAAAATAACACTCTCTTTTTTTATTTAATACTCAGGGATCTTTAAAATTAATCAGAAATATTTGAAATCTCAGATCTTCAGAGTTTATAAGTTTTACTTCTACTTGCTTTCTGTTTTATCCTGAAATAATTTCACTTTGAATCCTTTTTCTTTCGTCCATTCTTTCAAAATCCAAACAGTATAATTTACATATAAAACACGAGATACATAACATGAGATATTTTTGAGATAAAACACTTCGTGTAGCTGGATACTTTGATAAAAAGTCAATGCAAAAAATAGGATTTATCTTTATTAAAACAGAAAGTTTAAACAAAAATTCAAACAGAAAATTAACAACTGATTTAATGAAAAATAATTGAAGAATTTAGAGGATAATTTCTATATCCAATTCTTCTGCAAGTTCTTTGTATCTGTTTCGAATGGTAACTTCTGTAACCCCCGCCACATCTGCAACTTCTCTTTGAGTCCTTCGTTCACCACAGAGAATAGATGCAA
>CAVSHT010000007.1:0-163151 GCA_963727895.1 uncultured Methanosarcinaceae archaeon
GAAAGGGTAAACTCAACTGTCCATGGAACAACCTATCAAATTTCTCTTGAACGTTTTAAGGAGGAGGACCTGAACCCTCTGGGTCAGGTTCCTCCTTACAAAGTTGTTCATAAGGAGACCAGAAAGGTCTCCAGAGATTGTTATATTCCATTCCTTGGAAATAAGTATTCTGTTCCTTACAGGTAATGCAGAAAGAACTGCAGAGCTTCATATTTTTGAAGGAAAATTAGAGATCTATGTTGATTATGAAAAGATCTGTGAACATGCAATTCTCCCAGGTAACTGCAGAGTTTCAAGGAAAAAAGGAACATTTCCAGGGTTTACTGAGTGAGATTCTTAAAGAGAACTCAAAATGCAAGAAAAATTCACAGATTCCGTTGAAATTCTCAGGTCCTGAAGTTGAAAAAAGGTCTCTTGATGTCTATGAAATCTTTAGCCAGGGAGGTTTTGAATGAACAACTTCACCTATGAGAGGATTCACAACAATCTGCAATACCTGAAACTGAATACTGTTGAAGAGCTCCTTGACAACTTTCTTGAAATTGCTGTAAGGGACAACAAGACAACAATGGAAGTTCTTGATTATCTATTTGGACAGGAAAAGAAACACAGAGAAGCTGTTGCAATTGAGAGAAGGATGAAAAGTGCAGTTTTTCCTGTTAAAAAAACTCTTGAGGAATTCGATTTTGAATTTCAGAAATCCATTGATAAGAAGATAATCGAAGACCTTGCAACCTTGAGATTTGTTCATAATTCAGAGAATGTTGTTTTCCTTGGTCCACCAGGTGTTGGAAAATCTCATCTTGCAATTGCTCTTGGAATCGAAGCAGTAAAGTCAGGGATTTCGGTTTACTTTACCAATACAGGAAACCTTATTGAAAGGTTGAAAAAAGCAAATAAAGAAGGAATGCTTGAAAAAAAACTCAGGGACTTGATGAAGTATAAAGTGCTGATTATTGATGAAATAGGATATCTTCCATTTGACGAAGAAGGAGCTCACTGTTTATTTCAGCTAATCTCAAGACGTTATGAAATGAATTCAACGATCTTAACATCGAATAAGTCGTATGGAGAATGGGGAGATATATTCAAGGACCATGTAATAGCGGCTGCTGTACTTGATAGGCTTCTTCATCATTCTACGATGATTATATCAAAGGGGAAAGTTACAGGCTGAAAAAAAGGAAAAAACAGGGTATAAAAACAGGAAATCTATACCAGTAATTTTTAACAAGTTCATGAAAAATTGAGTAAACTTTATATCAAAAAGTGGGGAAAAGTAATCCGGCCAAAATAGGGAAAATTAAACGGCATTGACATTTGCAACGGAACCTTCTAGAAGGCTATGAAATACCCCTTCCTGAATACTTTGCCTTATAAGTTAAATACCTGTAGCTTAAATGATATTATGGTAATAATGGAAACCAAGAGTGTGAATTATACAGTTTTAATTGAGCAAGATGAAGATGGTATGTATATTGCAAAAGTTCCTGACATACCAGGTTGTTATACTCAAGGAAAAAACGTTGAACAGGCTATGGAGCGTATAAGAGAAGCAATACAAGTTTGTCTTGAAGCAGAGGAACTTGAAGATATTCTACCGTTGAAGTTTGTAGGAATTCAACAGGTAGAGGTAAAAGTATGAGTAGACTTCTTCCAGTGAGTGGAAGAGAAATGTGCAAAATACTTGAAATTGTAGGTTTTCAAAAGATTCATCAGGTAGGAAGTCATGTGAGATATGCTCATCCTGATTGTAGGAAGACAGTTGTTCCTGTGCATGGAAATGAAGAGTTAGGTACTGGTTTAATAAAGGAAATTCTGAAACAGAGTAGGATTTCACGTGATACTTATGAAGAGCTTAGAAACAAAATTTAGGTATTGTTAACTATACATAACAAGTTTTTTATTTCTGTATTTCATCAATAGAAAAACCGAGTACTTTAGCATTTCAAGATTTTTTGCAACGGAACCGCCCAATTATTTGGAATTATTCTGTAATACTGATACATTTTCCATAAATATTTTGATTTTTACTCATTACTTATAAATTTACGTACTTATTCTGAGATTTTTTTCAGGAAACCAAAACGGCAACATAATTGTCAAAATATTGATCTCAAGCTTGAGTTTAATCTTCCTTAGTGATTGCCTTAAAAGCCAACAGGAAAATGAGTTATGAGAGGTACCCGCACATTTGGGAAAGACAGTTACTATTTAAAAGACAATTTAGTGTCTTAATATTGGGAATTTTTAACACTTTTACGTGCGTGAACCTCAAAAATATAATATGATCTATAAATCATATATATCTGTTGAATGTGTGATATAAAATTAAAATATATTCATAGTTACTTTAAGATAACTAATGGCACATTTGGATACAATAAAAAGAGTTAGTTATAAGAAATATGGTTCCATTGCAAAAATTAGATAGCAAAAGTAAAACTCTGTCATATAGTAAATATCTAGAACTTTAATTTTACAGGATAGTTTAATACGAACCTTTTGAGATAAAACGATCGTATTGGGTTCAGGTTTTAAAGTAGTTTTAGAGTAAATTTTAATATCTCATTTTTTTCAAACAGCGCTTGTAAAGTAAAACATTACTATTTATAATAAAGTGCTCAGACTTTACTTCAATCGATTTGGACTTTGTCATGTGGAAGGTAGCAACGTTTTAGGATTACATTACTGTAAAATGCAGAGCTTTTGTGCCAAAAACGATGTATTGACAAAGTCGTTTTTATTTTCTGGTCGTATGTTGAATTATCCATTCTTCTATTTCAGAAAGTGCTATTTCATTTTCTGTATCAACCCTGACAATAAAATCAATCATTTCTTCATTCGTAGACGTAAATTTATATCCTCCGTCTTCAATAATAAAATTCATAGCTTCATAACCAGTTCGTTTTTTCCATTAAAAAACGGATGTTTTGCAACTATTGTATAAACTACTATTGCAGCATTTTGAAAGATGCTGTTAGACTCCTTAATTAAAAAGTCAAACATTAATTCAAGCGTAGCTAAAGAGCGTATCGCAGGAGTATAATCATCAGGGTCTTTAGATTTATCGTAATCTATGACTTTTTGATGAATTTTTAGAATCTCAATTAAACTGATCAAAATATCACTTTCTTCCAAGCGCGTCTAAAATCTCTTTATCTTCTACTAACTTTTTTTTCCAGCCAGGCATTAAAATCCTTTATATGAGATTCTTTCTTTTCTTGCTTTTTTCTTCTCTTGGAAACGTTTCCGTTCCTCTGCTACCAAAAGAGCAGTTGATGAACTTTTTCCCAACTCTATCAACAGCAATCCAGATCCAGCAATATTTTTTTTGTTACCGATGTAAGTGTGCATTTCATCCATTTCAACAATAGGTATCTCATTTTCACTTTTTAGGTTCTCTCACTCTTGACCAAATTTCTTGATCCATTTTTGGACAGAAACATGACTTACCCCTAAAACGCACATGCTTTTCTTCGAATAACAAGCACAACTAATGACAGTACTCTCCGTTCTTTTTTTGACTATTAAGCCCTCATTACCTTGGGCAGTAAGGTTGTCTCGATTTTGGTTTTTCAAAACCGTCCTAAAACTAATCAGTGAATTGCCATCGAAGGCTCAAGTGTGACTTTGATCACGGATGCTAAATTGGTCTTTTAGGCAATTCCACTGCCCAAATAAATTTGGTGATCTAATTTGATTGAAGTCATAAACAAAGCTTGTGGTTTAGACATTCACAAACTCTTTTTCATTGCTACAAAACAGATAAGATTGACTCAGAAGTCATTGCACAACTTGCACTTAATAATATGATTCAGCCATCAAGAGTTTTTCCAAAGGATCATATAGATTTTAGATCATATGTTCGACTTCGGTTAACACTTGTACAAAAAAGAACAGATTTAAAAAATAAAGCTCACTCAATTCTTGCATCTGAAATTCAATTCTTGCATCTGAAATGCTACACCTGAATAATGTGCTGACAGACGTTTTTGGCAAGAATGGCAGAATGATCTTATTAGGAATCTCTTCAGGTAAGAGTGTTGATTAGATTATTGTAAGCCTCTCTCCAAATGTTCGGAAAAAAGCTGCTCAGATAAGAGAAATTCTTGATCGAGAAATTTCTCAAAGTGCTGCATTCAGACTTCAGATCTGTCTGAAACTCATAAAAAGTCTTGATGATGAACTCGAAGCTTTAGAAACAGAAATTTTCAATTATGCTTCTCGAAATCATAAGCGAGAAATGGAGATTTTAATGTCAGTTCCAGGTATAGGGAAACTTGGTGCGGCAATTTTACTTGCTGAAATAGGCAACTTTAAGGATTTTTCTTCTGGAAATAAGCTTGCTTCTTGGCTTGGTCTAGTTCCTAATGTGTATCAATCTACAGATAAATACTATAACGGCAGAATCACAAAGAGGGGATCAAAAGTAGCAAGGTGGATTCTGACACAGATTGCTCAAGCAGCAGCAAGAAAGAAGAATAGCAGGTTAAAAGAGTTTTTTAACAGAAAAAAGAAGTCGATTGGACATGCAAAAGCAATTATTGCTTTAGCAAGGAAAATTGCAACGATACTATGGCATCTTATTACAAACGATGAGATGGACGAAGATGAAACCGGATATCAAAAGGGAGAAATCCAAAAGAGAAAGATTATTGAGACTGAGATTTTTTCGGTTGATGAACTGACTAAAATAATTAGTGGAATATTTGCGATTATGGGGAAAAAGGATCAAGAGAGCACGTGAGGATAATCTCCTCATGTACTTTCATGCTAAAATCTTCCTATTGAACGAAAGCCCAATCCTTCAAGGTAAAGTTGTAAAGCCTGTCTTTTTACAGAAGCGGAAAAAGCAGTTGATTTTAGCTCTACTGTATAGTTATAGCCACAATCAGAGCATTTGTACCGTTGACGCCCACCAACTATACCATTATTTTTGTGACTGGAACTATTACATTTTGGGCAGTTCATGAAGAAATATATGTTATAAGCATATATATCTATTTTTTATTACCAATGCCATTTTGAGGTATATATGTTTTAAAAGTTTCAAAATCACGACCTTGATCTCCACCACTTGAAACTGGTCCCGTTGCAGGAATGATGTTACTGCAGATCCTTGCACGTGCTAAATGACGGCATAAATGCTCAAACTCGTGATGTGAATTTGTTTCTGCCAGCTGTGACAACCCAAAACGGATTTGTGCTTTTATCTGTTCAAGATTGGACATACTCTATCTCGCACATACAGTATTTAAAAAATATACAATAACCAATAATACAATATATAATAATTTCTCTCAATGTTGAATCTTAAAAAATAGCCTTGACAGAAAAAAAGTGTCAAACAAGAAAATTATTCATCAGTGCAAAAAGCCCAAAGGGCAAAGTAACAGCAACTCACACGACAAAAAATTAATTGGGGAATAAGACATCTGAATAGTAGACGAGGTGGATGAAAAACAGCAACACATTAGAAAGAGGTGGTGTCAGATGTCTTAATTATATAATATTCAGAGGTGGTTATATAAATGCAATCATTTACTGCTATTTAACATGCATTTATTTCAGTACTCATTTTCTTGCTCTCGATAATGCATCAGCATACATAATATCCCATTTTTCATTCCCAAAACTTCTTCGTCTTCACATAATTCCGTTCTGCGACCAGAATATCCCTGTAAAACGCCTCTTCATCGACTCTCATCTTTTCAATAACCCTTGACGCTGTTTCAGGCCCAATTCCACGGCTGGCAAGTGCAATAACCGCTTTTTTTCCCTGAGAACGGACTATGCTTGCGTTTCTGTAGACTCTCTGTATTCGTTTCTTTTCGTCGGGAGAAACTTTAACCTTTTTTGCCTGTTTCTTGACAAGGTTTATTTCCTCTTCTTCCCACGGCTTGAGGGCTGCAATCATCTGGGACTCGCAGACCGGACACACGATTTCATCAGGAACACTCTTAACCTGCCTGCGAGAAGTCCATTTCTTACAGTTCGTACAGAATAGAATAATTTTATCGTTCATAATTCGTTCCTTAAGTGCAAGAACAATTGAACGATCAGCTTTTTCTGGCGCAACAAGGTCTTTTTTCATGGCAAAACCGGCTGAGCCGATTGGAGTTGGAGGGGAAACTTCTACTGAAATAGATCCGTCTGCAAGTCTGGTAAGGACTTCTTTTGTCCGAGGGACATCGAGCATATCATGAAAAATTTCGCGTATAACCTCATCATACATAGAAGAACCCTGGTAAATTTCCAGCAGTTTTTTCATGCTGATCCGGTCATACTCAATATCCTTGGATAGAGCTCCGAATTTTCTGGCAACATGAACCATTTTCCACTTCATCAAAGTTGTGTTTTTCAGAGTCATTTCTATAATCGGTTCAACGTGTTCAGGTAGGAGAAAAAGCAGCATATCTCGTATCTGTACAGGGCTTACACGTCTTGGCAGAGTCAGCTTTATCCTGTAAGGATCTACCTCCTGGGCGACACTACTACCAAAACGGGCTGAAAGAAGCGATGTAATGACTCGCGCAAGGGTGCTGTTTGTGTTATGGCCAAAACAGGCATTCAGAGTTACAGAATCTCCTTCGTCTTCAATTACGATAGTATCTGCATCAGGTAGGGGAAAACCTCCTTCTACATGTTCGCGTACCAACCGAATCAATTCAAGCACAGCACTCTTTGTTACAGGATATTTCACCTGAAGCTGTCTGGCAATCGCTTCATCATCAAGTTCTGATTGGATAAAATCTGCAATTTCTGCTCTTAGTTTTCCTACATCCTGAGCTACCTCAAAAGGCACAGGGATTTCTTCACCGGTCCAGCTTGGAACCTCACCTGCACCTTCTACAGGCTCGACCTTGATCCTGTCCTTTCCCTGCTCACCGTCAGGCATCTCTACAACCCGCCACATGTAGCCTTTTGTTATGAAAACTGCACCCGGTTCTGCAAAATTCACGACAAAGGCTTCGTCCAGCACTCCAACTGATTTCCCGCTCACAATATCATAGATCTCGTACTTCTTTTCGTCCGGGATCATAGATAAATTCTCATAATAGTATTCCCGGCTTTTTCTGCGCCTCTTAACGATATTTAAACCTTTTTCATGCCAGATAAGTTTGTAATCCCCTATCTGGTCCACAACCCTTTGCAACTCTTCAAATTTCAGATATCGGAACGAGTATGTTCTATTAAGAATCTTGAGAATTTTCTCAATTTCAACTTCTCCAAAATCCATAACCATGCCTGCAATCTGGTTTGCCACGACATCCAGAGATTTTATATGCGGAGAAACATCTTCGACCCGACCTTCCAGTGCAGCTTTTGTTATCGCCATACTCTCTGCAGTGTCATCGACTTCCATAGAAATAATAGTGCCCCGTGAAATCGAATGCAGCTTATGACCTGCCCTTCCTACCCTCTGGAGCAGCCTTGAAACCTGACGTGGAGAACCATACTGGATTACTCGATCGACATTACCGATATCGATTCCAAGTTCCATTGAAGAAGTGCAAATAAGACCTTTAAGGGCTCCGGATTTGAAAGCTTCCTCAGCTTCCACACGGGCTTCAAATGAAAGCGAACCGTGATGAACACCTATGGATGTCCCTAGTTTCCGAAAACCAGCAGCTAGCGCTTCTGCACTCTGCCTCGTATTTACAAAAACCAGAGTTGACTGACTATCTTCAACAATTTTCCTAATGCAAAGAAGATGAGAGGCAAATTCGGGCTCACAACCTACTGTTTTTGCAATTTCCAGTACCTCTTTCTCCTGGAGCTTACCACCGACTGAAACCTGAGGGTTTACCACATCAAACTCAAGCAATTTTAACAGAGCTACTTCAATTACAGTGAAATCTCTTCCGTTACCTGCCAGAAACTTTGCAATTTCCCATGGATTCCCAACTGTCGCAGAAAGCCCTATTCTTTGAAATTCTCCTGAAATTTCTACAAGTCTTTCAAGCCCAACAGACAACTGAGCTCCCCGTTTTGAACCCGCAAGCTCATGGATTTCATCTATCACGACATGGGTTACAGTTTCAAGGTTCTGGCGCAGTCGAGAGCCGGTAAACATTGCCTGTAAAGTTTCAGGAGTAGTTATCAGCACATCAGGAGGGTTTCTCGACTGGCGCTGCCTTTCACTTTGCGGAGTATCCCCGTGACGAACCTGGACTTTAATGTCGAGCAACTGCCCAAGGATTTCAATACGAGAAAGCATATCCCTGTTAAGTGCCCTCAACGGAGTTATATAAAGAACAGAAATTCCCTTTCTAGCTTCTGGCTTTTTTTTCAGAATACTGTCTAAAACCGGCAGCACAGCTGATTCGGTCTTACCTGAGCCTGTAGGAGCTATCAAAAGAGTATGCTTTCCATCCATTATGTGAGGAAATGATCTTTCTTGAGGTTCTGTTGGTTTTGTAAAGCCAAGAGTTTTGAGGGCTTCCTGAATTTTTGGGTGAAAAGTGTTGAATGCGTTATGATATGTCATAGTTCCAATAAGCGTAATGTTCCTCTAATTGTCATATATACAGAGAGGTTTTAGTTAAAGTATTCTGGTTTTTATGTTACGAAGACTGATATAAATGGGTAATGGCATGAGTTATTGAAAAACATATGCATAAGACTTTTTCTACATATTCCTCAAATATAAACCTGCAATAGAAATGGCTTCTGAAACTGAATGGAAATAGGTAATTTAGCCTGAGACCTGAGCAACTTTAGCCAATTTTATATGATCATTTTGATAAACAAAATAGAGGATTCCAGCCTATATAAGACTCCTGCAAATTTTAGAGCTGATTCAAGATGTACTCCAATAAATTCCGTTCTTAAGGCTAAGGGCCGCACCTTTTGTGTTTGCTCCTGCACCAAGGTCAGGCTCGTCCAGCCATAGGATAAACTCTTCTGCGATCTTATCCATAAACTCGGGAAGTTCAAGTTCTGCTCTTCGAAGCAAAGCCCTGGCAAGCACAATCATCAACTGGGTATCATCAGTCCAAGAAGAATTGAATGGGATTTCTAGAATTCCTTATTCTCCATATTTATTTATTATTTGCTCAAGGGTAAGGTGTTCTACAGGGCGGCCGAGAGCGTCAGCGCATGCAGTGCCAAAAAGGTAGCCGCGAAGTTTTTTTCTATATCCGACACATCCGGCAGGTTTTTTATACTCATGATTTCAATCCTGTACTTTTCTTGATTTCATCTGTTACAAAATTAGAAACATATCAAAGAAAAAATATCGCATGAAGGCTTGATGAGGCTAGCCTGAAGGCAGATATCTATATGATGAGCTTATCTCAAAACTAATTTTGAGCTTCAAATCAATAAAAGTTTCAGAACTATTTTTATGATAGAAAACTTTATTGATCATCCAGAATTTGAAAATCAGAAATGCCGTTTTGGGGGTAAACTCGTAAATTAATATGCAGCAATCTCTATGAGAGAAGGTTCAAAAACAAATGTTTTAGATTAGACAAGCGAAGTTATCCTGACAGAAAAACTTTGTTTTAGAAAAAGCTAATATAATTAGGACTTGCGCGGTTGGACTGAGAAATCAATAGCAATAAACCATTAGCTGTATAAAATAATAAGCCAGTCACAGCACCGAATGGTCTTGATTTTGTACTTCAAGTGCGCAAGTCCTAATTGTAAGTCCTAATTAAATAAAGTTTTGAAATGAACTCAATAATTAAACGCTACCAACAATAAATTGTGAATATTCATCTATTGTTTCCTTGGCAGCTTCGATGTTATTTCGTCCATCGCGATAAATACGGCTTAAATACAGTCCGTTGTCAGCCCGAAGTGCTATTTTGTTAATGCCGGCAAAGATGGTATACTCAAACTTGCAGTATTGATCTATTGTATCCTTTTCGAATTCAGTGTATTGAATATATCCACCATGAGAATCTGGGCGAGCAATGCGACTGAGATATTTTCCATTGTCTCCTAAAAGTGCAATTTTGTTCTCCCCAGGAAACGTTAGTCCTAACAGAAATTAATTAATGTCAACTGGATGAGAATAAAATACATAAGAAAAATAATGTAATGAATATAATGTATGGATGGTATGCGCATGGAAAGCAAAGAATTTAAAAGAAAGATAAAATTACAGGAGATAATAATACTTGAATACCCATCGTATTTCCACTACAATCTCGCAGAAACACTGGGAATTATTACATTGGTCATCGGTTAAGGTTTTCTTGCCTGAAAGCTATCAATTTTGCACTAGAAGCCTGCCTTAAATCTTGGCTTGTCTACATAAAATCGATACCCTGTTCCAGCTCAGGATCTATTAACATATTTAACAAATGTTAAAGAAATTGACGCAATTTGTCGCGATTCCTCACTTAACCGAAGACGCATGGGAATTATTAAAAAAACAAGCAAAAAAATTTGAAACGCAGCAAAGAGCCCTGGAACTTGCACTGGAAAGTTTGGAAAACAGCTCAAAACAGAGTCCAGCGTTAACCTTGGAAGAAAAATATTGGATGCGCATTAAATGGGCAAAATCAGCCGTTATCATCGAAAAAAATGCTTTTAAGTTCCGAATAGAAACCACTGATGTTGAGCGTTTAAGTGAAATTTTTAGTCGGGACAAAACAATAGAATATACAATAGAGTTCTACTTTCAAAAACCTCTTGAGGAATGTACTCTCAAAGAAGTTATAGATGGGTTAGTCATCAATCTCAAGATAACTAACTGGTTCGATACTGTAGATTACACAGATAGCAGCGGCGAGTATAAACTGATAATGACTCATTTTTTTGGTTTTAATTTTTCCAAAATAATTCGGATATCAATAGAAAACATGTTTAAAACTTATGGAGTCAAGACAGATAGCATAGTTTCCGTAAAGACGATCTTCATGAGAATATCTAAAAATTGATAATTGGTAACCTTAATTTTATTATTTTTTATCTTAGAACAATCTGTTTATTGATTCAAGCTTTAAACGTCGTTTTCTGTTACAGTCCTAATTTGACAGAAGCATAAATATTATTATGAATAAATCAGCCACATGTTTATGTTTTTTCACTACAACTGTAATTTATATACTACGTTCTTTGATTTTTGATATTTTCATTTTTCCAAAAAATTCTATGCCGATACAAAGTGTTTTTTGTAAAAAATAACTTTATTAATAAACAAATTCTGTCAAATCAAGGTTACAGTTAATTTCTGCATCTATATTGGATTAGACATTTCAAATATTAAGCATAAATGCAATAGATAAGCCGGTTTAGTTCTAAAATTAAAAAGTTAAAAAAGCTATAGAAAGGTTGAGAAAGGTTGTGAATAAGAAAAATGCTCCGATGGGGATTTGAACCCCAGTCGCAGGAGTGAGAGTCCTGAATGATTGGCCGAGCTACACTATCGGAGCAGCTTGTTATTTTGTTATGCTTTGCCTCTCAGCCAGCATATCTTCAAGTAATTTATAAAATATAAATCTTTCGTCTGCATTTTAAAAAAAGAGAGAAACTGCCAAAGGTACAATCCCATCCGGCAGCTTAAGATAATATTCTTGAAAGCTTTCCTAAACTTCAAAAGATTCTTGATCAGTTAATTAGATTTTGGCTGTCACGAAAGTTCATACGAACATAGCCTGAGGAATTGAAGGTTCTTCAGTGTTTACGACCTTTTCATGTGCTTTCAGGAAATCTGCCATCGTAATCTGTTTTCCGCGTCTGCGGAGAACAAAAATTCCAGCTTCCTTGACGATAACGCTGATTTCTGCCCCACTCATACCGGTCATGACTTTTGCCAGTTTCTCGAAATCCACATCATCTGCAAGATTCATCTTTCGTGTGTGAATTTTAAGGATTTCAGCCCTTCCCCTCTCGTCAGGAAGTGGAACTTCAATAGATCTGTCAAACCTGCCAGGTCTGAGGAGAGCAGGGTCCAGAAGATCAATCCTGTTGGTTGCAGCAACGATTTTTACATTGCCCTTAGGATCAAAACCATCCATCTCTGCAAGGAGTTGAAGCATAGTCCTGTTGACCTCAGCCGAGCCGCTGGTTCCGTCATAAGTTCTCATGCTGCCGACAGCATCGATTTCATCTATAAAGAGAATACTTGGAGACTTATCTCTAGCAAGCTGGAAAATGTCTTTTACAAGCCTTGAACCTTCACCTACGAATTTCTGGACCAGGTCAGATCCAGACATTCGGATGAAAGTTGCTTTCGCATGGGAAGCTATAGCCTTTGCAATAAGAGTTTTGCCTGTTCCAGGAGCACCGTGAAGCAGAACGCCTGAAGGAGGTTCAATTCCAATATCCTCGAAAAGTTCAGGTTCGGTAAGTGGTAATTCAACGCTTTCCCGGACTTCCTGAAGCACTTCATCAAGTCCTCCAATCATGCTGTAGTCTATACCAGGAGAATTAATGAGTTCCATAACCTGAGCCCGAACATCGGCAGCCCTGCTGACTACGGAAATAATTGAGTATGCTCCGTTTACTGCAACTCTCATACCGGGTTCAATCTTCCCAATGCATTCTTCCGGAATCTGGGTAAGGACTTCCTGGTTATTTCCATGCTGCCTTATAAGTGCGATTTCTCCGTTTACCTCAAGGATAGTTGCAATAAAGAGAGGAGGTTCGGTAAGCTGTTCCAGATGAGCTTTCAATTTATTGATTTCCTGAAGGTGTCTACCTGTAGCTACACTTGCTTCAAGGAGCCGGGCTTTCATGTTCTCATTCTGTACCCTCATGATTTCTATTTCTGTTAAGAGAGATTTCACATCATTAGGGTTAAGTTTCCCATTCTCAAGCTGGAGTTCAACCCTTGTTTTGATGTCTTCCATAGAAGATTTTATTGTGCTGTCTTCTGACATTTGAAACCACCTTTCGATCGCGTAAAATTGAGTATATTATGCATGGTTTAAAGATTAGTTCATTTATGGATATCGATTTGTGAATCTATTGACTTGAAGCCTTTTGGCGTGAGAATTTTTATCACACAGGTATGCAACCAAATAAATCAATTGCAGTTAGTTAATTAATCAGGTTTTAAAGCGTTACTTTCCGTTCTCTTATAGGTTATTCAGTTTATATAACTCGCCTAAGGAAATTAGATTCTGTCTCGGCTTTTACGAAAAGTAAAGCCCTGGAACGGGAAAACAGGGAAAATCATTCTCATAAAAATCCCCCGTTATAATAAGAATCACACATTAAAGGTTAAAATTGCATTTAAAAGATACCCTCATTTTTTCACAGCAGATGTTAAAATCATTCTCATAAAAATCCCCCGTTATAATAAGAATCACACATTAAAGGTTAAAATTGCATTTAAAAGATACCCTCATTTTTTCACAGCAGATGTTAAGATGTAGATGCTGTTAAAATGTCTTAATTAATATGTGTGTATAATTATAAAATATATATATACGTTCCTATGACAACTGTAGCCAGTTTAATCTTTTATATAATATTTATTAAATATTGCGATAAAATTGATTTTAAGAATTAAACTGGGATTTATTGAAAATTGTATTCATTTTAGTCTTATATTTTATTCATATTTCTTTTATTTTTCCTTTACAACAGTGTATTGATCTTTTAAAAAATAATCAGCATCGTAGAAAATATCAAATAAGTAAAATATATAATAACTTAGAAAGATATATTTAATAATAAAAAAATTGTATTGTTCCACATGCGTACATCACAGGATTTTCTGAGAGTAGGCACATTAGTTACGTTTATTGGATTTATTATACTATTCTTAGGTACAATTCTTACTAGTATTCAGCATCCCGGAAACAGCCAGACTGGAGGGATAATAATGATTGGTCCAATTCCGATAGTCTTTGGTTCGTCTCCCGAAATAACGACAAATATGTTATGGCTTGGATTAATAATATCTATTCTTTATCTATTCGTATGGAAAACGAAACGTTGACTGATGGAAATATGCTTATTGCTATTGGATTTATCACGATACTCATTGGGTTTCTGTTAATTATGATAGGTATAGCTCTAAGTATCTTTCAGAAACCCAAATCAACTCAGACCTACTCAAGTAGGACAGATGCATTCGGAAGAAATATCAATTTTGAAAATGCTTCAGATTATGAGATTCCACTCCAAGAAAAGCCCCCTGAAAAAAAAGTAAAGTCAGAAATTAAAACCGGGGGAGTAATCATGCTTGGTCCGATTCCAATTATTTTCGGAAGCGATAAAGATAGTGCAAAAACTGCAGTAATCCTTGCAATAATACTTATGCTTCTAAGCCTGTTGATTTTCAAAGTATCATTCTTTTAAATTACTGTCATCTTCTCTACCGGTTTCAAAAGCTGTTTTGAACATGATCCAAAAAAATTCAGGTAAATTAGCTCTTTTCAGCTCATTGAGAATCTACCCTTTCTAGCTAACAAATCAATTCTCCTGACTCAATTCAATATTTCTATATAATTCTGCCCTCTTGAGCGAAGCGAAAAGGGCACCGTCCTCCCGAGACAGAACTCGGGTGATGGAACTCTGGAGGCGAAACAAAAAGTTATTAATGGTTAAGCCCGAATCAGGGCTTTATGTTTACGATAATCACGGGTGCGCAGTTCGGCGACGAGGGAAAAGGCAAAATTGTTGACCTTCTTGCAAAAGATTACGACATTGTTGCCCGCTTCCAGGGAGGGAACAACGCGGGCCATACAGTTAAGGTAGGAGATGAGGTTTACAAATTGCACCTGATCCCTTCAGGTATTTTGCTTGATGCAAGAATTCTGATCGGACCTGGGGTTGTCCTGAATCCTGAAGTTCTAGCCCAAGAAATTACAATGTTCGAGAAACATGAAATAAAAGTAGATGCTAAAAAGCTTGGCGTAGATGCAAAAACAAGCATAATCATGCCTTATCATATAGAGCTGGATGGGCTAAGGGAAGCATCAAGAACAGAAAAAATAGGTACGACAAAACGTGGAATAGGCTATGCGTATATCGATAAAGTAGCAAGAGACGAATTCCGCATGGCTGAGCTTGTGGATCCTGAGCGTTTTCTTGCAAGACTGAAGGAACTTGCTCCCCAGAAAGAAAAGGAAATAGCAGCAATGGGAGGAAATCCGAAAATCGTTAGGGATCCTGCACTAATTGAAAGATATATTGAACTGGGAAAGCAGTTTGCCCCATATGTAACAGATGTTTCCAGAGAAATCAATAAAGCTCTTGATGAAGGAAAATACGTGATGGCTGAAGCTGCTCAGGGGACTCATCTTGATGTTATACACGGAACCCAGAAATTCGTAACATCTTCTTCTACAATCGCAGGTTCTGCTTGTGCCAATCTAGGAGTAGGTCCTACAAGAGTAAACAATGTAATCGCGATAGTAAAAGCTTATATCACAAGAGTTGGCGAAGGCCCTCTTCCTACAGAACTTACAGGAAAACTTGGAGAAAGAATACAGAAGGCTGGAGGAGAATTTGGGACAACTACCGGTAGGGGCAGAAGATGTGGATGGTTTGACATGCCGCTGCTGAAGAAAGCTATTGCTCTTAACGGATATACTGAAATTTCCCTGACTAAACTGGATGTATTAACAGGCCTTGATCCACTAAGGATCTGCACTGGTTATACCTCCAAGGGAGAAAGTCTTGATTATCCTCCTGAACTTACAGAGGATCTTGCAGAATGTATTCCTATTTATGAAGATATTCCTGGTTGGGAAACTGATCTTACAGAAGTAAAAGCCTTCGAGGAACTACCGGAAAATGCAAAAAATTATGTTAAAAGACTGGAAGAACTGATGAAAGTATCGATTACTTACATTTCAGTTGGTCCGGGAAGGGCACAAACCTTTAAAAAAGAGTGATGTAATTTAGTAAGTTTTCCAGACCAGTTGAAGAATAATGAATGAAATTGGTGTGAATGAGTAATAATACATACATTCAATTTTATTTATTCCTTTTATATGTCTTTTTTAACTGATCCATCTTTAATTTATTTAGTCTTTCTATTGGCGTGAATGAGTAATAATACATACATTCAATTTTATTTATTCCTTTTATATGTCTTTTTTAACTGATCCATCTTTAATTTATTTAGTCTTTCTATTGGCGTGAATGAGTAATAATACATACATTCAATTTTATTTATTCCTTTTATATGTCTTTTTTAACTGATCCATCTTTAATTTATTTAGTCTTTCTATACCTCTTTTAACCTCGATTCAAATTTCACTAATTAGGAGAAATTTGTCTAATTTATTGTAGATATTAAATTTTGAAAGGTAATACGTTATGAAGTAACCAAGCGTCTAAGCACTGCTCTGTCACTGAGAATTTGGTTTATAAAAAAATAAGATGGAAGTTGAAGCATTCAATTATATTGTTTAGGCTTCAACTTCTAACTGATTGATTTTATTGTAAAAATCTACTATCAATTTTGCAGCTTCGCTTTCCATGTTCAACTGGAAAATTCGAGTTTGCTTTCCGAAAGGCTTTTCTTTGACAACTCCCGATCCAATCAGAGGTGTGATAACCCTTGATACACTTGCGTGTGACAATCCAGTTTCCTCAGCTATTCCTGACAGATAAGTTGGTTCGTTTTGTCGTTCAATAAGATTCTTAAGGACTATCATCTGTGCAGTTTTCCCAAATATTTGTTCTAATTTATCCACTGTTTTTCATCTCAGAAATGGCTTTTTGATTAAATGATTCTTGGTTTCTTAATATTAGAGATGACCCTCTATTTATTTCTTTTCTTTAATATAAAATAGAGATCATTAATATGAAGTAAACAAAAGAAATCAGCAACATTCATTTTATGCATACAAACAATAATGGAAACTCTAGAAAAGAGATGTATTTATTTTTTTCTTCTACGTTAAATCCAAGACAAATATTTTTCATTTTTTCCAAAAGCCACTATTAAGGTATAAAACCTCAACTTAAAACAAAAAGGTAATCAAAAACCTACATAAGTGTCTCTTAGATCAAAAATAAACCACATATCTATAAGATTTTCATTAAAGATTGAAATATAATTTGGCATTGATACTTAAACATAGTTATATACTATTAGAAAGTATATTTCTTCATTAACTGCCCCAGATGCAATAGTTCCAGTCACAAAAAGAACGGTATAGTTGGTGGGCGTCAACGGTACAAATGCCATGATTGTGGATATAACTATACAGTAGAGCTAAAATCAACTGCTTTTTCCGCTTCTGTCAAAAAACAGGCTTTACAACTCTATCTTGAAGGATTAGGCTTTCGTTCAATAGGAAGATTTTTAGGGGTGAGTCATGTTTCTGTCCAAAGATGGATAAAGAAATTTGGTCAGGAGTTAGAAGACCTAAAAAGTGAAAATGAGATATCTATTGTTGAAATGGATAAAATGCACACTTACATCGGTAACAAAAAAAATATTGCTGGATCTGGATTGCTGTTGATAGAGTTGGGAAAAAGTTCATCAACTGCTCTTTTGGTAGCAGAGGAACGGAAACTGGAAAACTACTCTGGGAAAAACTGAAGAAAAAAGAGATTGGAGAAGTGATGACAGATCACTGGAGGGCATATGCAGAGTTTCTTCCTGAAAAGAGTCATACTCAATCAAAAGCAGAAACGTATACTGTTGAAGGATATAACAGCATATTGAGGCATTTCCTGGCAAGATTGAGAAGAAAGACAAAGTGTTATACAAAAAGTCTTGAAATGCTAAAGTACTCGGTTATTCTATTGATGAAATAAAGAAATAAAGAACTAGATATAGTTAAGTAACAATACCATAATTTTAAATTTTTCTGAATCTCCTGAGAATAGTAGTACACATACAGGTATTATTTTATACGGTCACATTCCATATATATTAAGGATGATAATGAAAATAAATATGAATTTTTTGGAACATATGGATGTTTTCTGGTACCAGTTAGGTAAAGGAATTAAAATATCAGTATGGATATTTTTTATGTTAGTTGTGGTTTGGGTGTTATCTAAAATAATGGAGAGCTTTTCTCAGCCATAAACACATTGACATATGTAAGTAGAAATACGAAAACATGTTGATAATTAAATAGAAGAGAACAAAAAGAGTAATAATGCCAAAAAGATTTCTGGATATATTATAGCCCTTAAAAATAAACAATGATATTTATAAAAAAATCAATAAACGAAAATTAAAGAATAACTATGAAGTAATAAGTGTATATACAGAAAAAATTTTTACTTAGATACAGAATTATAAAATAATTTTCTGCAAGAAATGTTTATGGTACTACAGATAGATTCTTCGTAACTCAGAGTAGAGATTAACTGCTGAGAATTATCCTTGAATCCTTTTTTTCATTATTCTATAGGGTATATAATTATGAAACACAAGTAATTAAGGTACAAATGTTATGAAACCTTGATTAATTAAGCTTGAATAATGATCAAATTTAAATAAAATAAGTATAGTAAGTTATAAAGTTAAAAGTCTATAAAGATAAGTATTTTATTTACAATCACAAAAAGAGATTCATAATAATGAATTTTACTAAAAGATAAACAAAGTAGTATTTTCGGCATTGATACTTAAACATAGTTATATAAGAAAGTATATTTCTTCATTAACTGCCCCAGATGCAATAGTTCCAGTCACAAAAAGAACGGTATAGTTGGTGGGCGTCAACGGTACAAATGCTCTGATTGTGGCTATAACTATACAGTAGAGCTAAAATCAACTGCTTTTTCCGCTTCTGCAAAAAGACAGGCTTTACAACTCTATCTTGAAGGATTGGGTTTTCGCTCAATAGGAAGATTTTTAGGGGTGAGTCATGTTTCTGTCCAAAAATGGATAAAGAAATTTGGTCAGGAGTTAGAGGACCTAAAAAGTGAAAATGAGATATCTATTGTTGAAATGGATGAAATGCACACTTACATCGGTAACAAAAAAAATATTGCTGGATCTGGATTGCTGTTGATAGAGTTGGGAAAAAGTTCATCAACTGCTCTTTTGGCATCAGAGGAACAGAAACTGGAAAACTACTCTGGGAAAAATTGAAGAAAAAAGAGATTGGAGAAGTGATGACCGATCACTGGAGAGCATATGCAGAGTTTCTTCCAGAAAAGATCCATACTCAATCAAAAGCAGAAACATCTACAGTTGAGGGATATAACAGCATATTGAGGCACTTTTTGGCAAGGTTGAGAAGAAAGACAAAGTGTTATACGAAGAGTCTTGAAATGCTAAAGTACTCGGTTATTCTATTGATGAAATAAAGAAATAAAAAATTAGATATATTTAGTTAACAATACCGAACCATGAATTCAATAGACTACAGAAAATCATTTTTCTTATATAAATAGGAATAAATTTAAAAAGGAGTGTGAGTAGGTGGAAAAAAAAGTAAGAAGCCTTCAAAGAAAATAGCTTCTAAACTATTATATGTTATTTGCACATCGCTATTAGTAGTATCTTTGTTTTCAATTATTTGCCTGGCTGAAAATGTAACTCCGTCTTCAAACGACAATTCAAACGAAAAACTATCACAAAGTTTGTCTTCGAAAATTTCTGAAGCTTCAGCTGCGGAAAAAATACCAGTAATTATAATGTTACCAAATCAGCATATAGCATTTAAGAGTTCAGCTGGAAAATCACAAATCGAAAGCGAACAAAAAGATCTCATAAAGTTTCTCGAGAATGAAAAATCAAATAATAAAGTAAAAGATATAAAATCGATTAAAATTATTAATGCTGTAGCCGCCAAGGTAACCCCTGAAGTAGTCTCTTCTCTTACAAAAAGGTCTGACGTGTCCAACTTAGAGCTTGACAGCGTTGTACATATCATCGGACAAACCGAAACTTCCTCTGAAGAGACCAAAACATCGACTACTCAGCAGAATACCGCATCTACAAATGCATGGGGAGTAGATAAAATTGAAGCACCTGCAGTCTGGGAAAAAGGGATAACTGGAAAAGGCATAAACAGTTGCTGTTGTGGATACAGGAATTGACGCAACGCATCCAGACCTTGACGACCTTGATGATAATCCCAATACAAATGATCCGAAAGTCATCGGCTGGGTTGATTACGTAAACGGTCAGTCATCCCCATATGATGATCACGGACATGGTACTCATGTATCTGGAACCATTTCAGGAACTGGAGCTAATGGTATACAAACAGGAGTTGCACCAGGTACAAAGTTGATTGTAGCAAAAGTATTCGATGCAGACGTTTCTGGATATTTATCTAATTGTATTCTTGGCTTTGAATGGGCAGTAGATAACAATGCCCGTATTATAAGTTTTAGCGGTGGATCATCAGTACATGATTCGTCATTTACAACTACAAAAAACAACGTTGTGGCAGCAGGTGTAATTCCTGTAATAGCAGCTGGCAATGCCGGATCTGGATCTGGCACGATCACATGCCCTGGTGATGAATATAATTCATGCACTGTCGGTGCAACAGATTCTTCCGATGTAATAGCATATTTCAGCAGTAGAGGTCCCGTTACCCTTGATGGACAAACATATGTTAAACCAGATGTCTGTGCATCCGGTGTAAGTGTTACTTCAACAGTTCCAGGCGGTGGATACGAAGCATGGTCCGACACATACATGGCAACATCACATGTTTCTGGGACCGCAGCATTAATTCTAGAAAAAATCCTTCTATGAATCCTTCTGATGTCAAGCAGAGATTAGAAAGTACAGCATTAGATCTTGGATCAGCTGGAAAGGATAATGATTATGGTTCAGGTAGAATCGATGCATATGATGCAGTATTTGGTGGAGTTCCCATTGCAAACTTTACTGCAAAACCTGCTGAAGGAAAAGCACCATTAAAAGTTACCTTTAAAGACATAAGCTCAGGATCACCTACTTCATGGAGATGGAGCTTTGGAGATGGAGCAGTAAAGACCTCACAAAATCCAACACATACATATTTCACAGTAGGAAGTTATACAATAAAGCTGACAGTAACAAGTGCTGCAGGCAACAATACAACAACAAAAACGAATTATATAAAAGTAGTAACAACGCCAGTTGCAAACTTTACCAGCAATGTTACATCTGGAAAAGCACCATTAACAGTTGCTTTTACGGATAAAAGTACAGGAGTTCCTACTTCATGGAAATGGGTTTTTGGAGATGGAACGAATTCAACTGAACAGAATCCAACGCATCAATATTCACAAGAAGGAAATTATACTGTAAATATGACAGTAACAAATGTTGCAGGCACTGGTACGGCAACTAAAACAAATTATATAAAAATAACAACAAATACAAGACCAGGCATCTATTCTATAAGCAAATAAACCTTCATTTGTATTCGGTTAAGGAATCTGTTAACGTTATAATGACTACTGCAATAATCTATACATCTCGATTTACATTTATAGGTTTACATAAATGGCAACAAAGATAACACATTTTTTATAGATCGTATCTTAACCGAATACAAATGAATAACCCTTTAAATCAAAAAAATTGAAGTTAAAGAATAGTGGGGGAATTATTATCATAAGAGACAAAAAGATCATCTTTGTCTCTCTGGTAAGAGTTGAAAATTGACTTCTTTTTTACGGCTTTATGTAGATTATATAAACTTATATATATTAATTTGGCAAGAAATATGGAAGTGCTTTTATAAAGAGTTCTGAGACTTCAGTAGAAGCTCGAGTTTCATAATGAGTGGTTATCTCAAAACTGTTTTTCGTTTTAAATTAGTGATAGTTTCAGAACAATTTTTAATGATAAAACCAGTGACTAATCGTTCTATGTCAAATATTCAAAGAGAAGTTATTTTATTTTTTGACAAACTTTCTATTAATATTGTAAAAATTATTATTTAAATAAACATAATATAATTTGAGTTTATATTATTATTACAAATATACATGCTTATTCATTTGAAAGAAAATATTTGTCTATAATAGATGATTCTTCCCTATAGTAAGTAATATTATTCTATATATATAAGTATAAGTGAATTAAAAAATTATATAATAATTTAATTACAGGATTTATTCTAAAAAGAAACGAGTATTTTTATTTATTATAAAATTTGGATATTTCTATGATATACTTAGCATTATTTAAATGGAATATTTAAGTTTTATAATTATTAGTATTATCTTTTTAGAATATCCTATTTATTTAATTAAATATAAATTCAACAATAAAATATGGAAAAAGATCAAATAATTAAAAAAAGGAGATAGGTATGAAAGAAGATCACAATATAAATGTGAAAAAAACAATAGCCTTAAGTGGACTTCTTGTTCTACTTTTGGTATTAGGCACATCGGCTGCGATGGCAACCCCCCAGGGCGTGGAAATTTATCATTCTCATTATTATCAAAGTAATTACACTGACGGTACCATACAGGCCTATGCTAATAGTAACGTCTACTTTGAAGGCTATGGCTCGAGTGATGATAATAGTGCTCTGACTTGGAATTGGGACTTTGGAGATGGAACTACTTCAACCGATCAGTATCCATCACATGTTTACTCTGCACCAGGAAATTACATAGTAAAGCTTACAGTAACAGATGGAAGTGGGGAGAAAACAGTTCAAGAAACCGCAACTACAGTCGCTGCTAGTTTTTCGGCATCCCCAAATTCTGGGAACAAACCACTGCAAGTCCAGTTTAAGGATACCAGCGTAGGAACAACCTCTTACTGGAATTGGAACTTCGGAGACGGTACATATTCAGAAGTTAAGAATCCTGTCCATGTATACAATAATACGGCCAAAATTTATACTGTTACCTTAAGCCTTTGGTCCGACGAGTACGGATGGGGTCAGGCAACAGGAGATGTAAATGTTACAGAGCTTCCTAATGCTAATTTATACGGGGCATCAACTACAGTAACTGCTGGTAATTCTGTACAGTTTAATTCTTACAACAGTACAGGAAACCCCACTTCATATAAATGGAACTTTGGAGATGGAAATACTTCAACGGATCCGAATCCAGCACATGTTTACTCTACAGCAGGAAAATACACAGTATCGCTTACAGTAAGCAACGCAGGTGGAACGGATACTGATGAAGAGACAAATTATATAACTGTAAATCCAAGTCCGACTTCTGACTTTTCTGTGTCCTCAACTTCAGGAAATGCTCCACTTATAGTAACATTTACTGACAAATCCATAGGAAAACCAACTGCATGGAAATGGGACTTTGGAGACGGAACACATTCATCTTCTCAAAATCCTGTACATACATATACAAAACCTGGAGTATATAATGCTAGTCTATCAGCATATGTCGGTACCTGGCAGACTCCAAAGACTGTCACAATAACTGTTAAATAACTTCCTGTTGCAGATTTCAGCTTTGATCCTTCAAGTGGCTATGCACCTCTTTTAGTCCAGTTTACAGATAAATCTACAGCTACAACCGCATGGAAATGGAGCTTTGGAGATGAAGCTACTTCGACCGCTCAAAATCCAGCACATACTTACGCTAAAGAAGGAAACTATACTGTTACCTTAAAAGCAAGCAATGCAAATGGTGAAACCTCAAAGACTGCCACAGTAACTGTTATACCAAAAGTACTTCCTGTTGCAGACTTCAGCTTTAACCCTGCAAGCGGTAATGCTCCCCTTTCTGTCCAGTTTACAGACAAAGTAGCGGAGAACCAACCTCTTGGCTCTGGAACTTTGGAGATGGAGCTACTTCAACCGATCAGAATCCATCACATACTTACGCTAAAGAAGGAAACTATACAATAACACTTAAAATAACTAATGCATTTGGATCAGATACGATGGAAGATTATATCACTGTGAATGCACCTGCACCAAAGCTAGCTGCTGATTTTTCCGCAAACATAAAATCTGCTCCACTAACAGCTGTCTTTACTGACAAGAGTACAGGAAGTCCAACTAAATGGGTATGGAACTTTGGAGATGGAACTTCGGCAAGAAATACTCAGAATCCAACCCACAAGTATTCCACAGCTGGAACTTATACCGTTACCTTAACAGTAACTGACGCAGCTGGTGCTACAGCCACTAAGTCTGCCACAGTAACTGTTTATGCAATGCCTGTTGCTTCATTTTCAGCGTCTTCAAGATCAGGAAAAGCACCATTAACAGTTACCTTTAAAGACACAAGCACAGGATCACCAACTGCATGGAGATGGAGCTTTGGAGATGGAGCAGTAAAAGCTTCAAAGAATCCAATTCATACGTATTCAAAAGCAGGTAGTTATACTGTTAAACTTACAGTAACCAATGCTGTAGATAGTAAAACAGTAACGAAAACTGGGTATATTGTAGTCAAATAAACTAAAGTGAAACAGAGATAAATCAACATAAATATTAACTGTCAAGTTTACAGATATCTTTAGTAGACTTGGCAGTATCCTTTTTTAGTTCTTCGCTGTTGCCCACATTTATGAAGTAATTATAATTACCCGCTAAAAAATAAAGAGCCCTTTTTTGATAGAAGAAATAAATTCTGGAGGTATGATATGAATAAATTAACATCAACATTTATATCCCACATCCCGCAGTATTTTTTTGAAAAGCAATATTTTTCCGGATCGCGTTTTTGAAACAGATTAAACTAATTTTAATACCTATAAGAACTTGGCGAAAATTGAATGATATCGTTTTTTGGTCTTTAAATACACCATATAATTGCTTTTACTTCCTGCATAAAAGTCCAATAAATCATGTTTGATTGGAAATCGATAACAGAAAAAGTTATGAATATACGAAAATTTCCTGTGGAAAGTGGATTATATCAATAGCAGTTCTAAAATTCTTATTAGCAATAGTTTTCCCTGCTTCACCAGCTTGATACTACAGTTCTTTCTATAAATGAAAAAAATGTTTTGCCTCTATATTAGATGAAAAAGTTACTAGTGTCTATGAAATTTATTTATGAATCGTCATAATTAAAAAAAGGATTACGTATGAGGAGTTGACTATCTATTAACGCCCCATAATTAAGTTGCCACGACACTAGCTTGGTGTCTTATAAAGATCATCGATGCCGAACTACACAATTTGAAAGCCCGATTATCTCCACAATATCACTATTATCCGGGGAATGAATTATCATCTGTCCTTTCTTAAGATAGGGAATTCTCCTCTCATATTCTTTCGGAACTTTGAGAGATGCGATAGCTGCGTCATTGTTAAGGTTAAGGATTAGCTTTGTGTTTATCTGCTTGAAAACAGTATCATCAATGTCCTGAGGGTCCTGTGTAATCAAAAAGAGGCCCAATCCTTCTTTTCGACCCTGACGGGCTGCATCTGCAAAACGTGAAATAATAAGACGAGAGTGTTCACCATTTGCATTTGAAAGGTATCGATGAGCTTCATCAAGAGCCAGAATAATTGGAGTTTCTTTAATAGCTTCTTTTCCAGTTGTACTTAACTTATTATCCACGATAAGACTCATGATTGTGAGCACTATAAGGTCCCGTATTCTAGGAGCACTTATATATTCTGTTGGGAAAACCGAAATCTGTCCTGGCTTAAATATTTTATCCAGAAGGTCAGTAATAGAAGTCGCATCCTGGTCAAAAACTTTCGAAAAAAATGGATTTTTTACTCTTCTTACAATCCCATCATACGAAGATTCATGAAGCTTTCCACTATCAACATAGTAAGAACGAGTACCTTCATTATCAATATGGTTTATGAAATTCAGGTAAGTATGAGGAACACTTGATTTAAATAAATCTCCAAGAAGCACTTCAAGCCCTATATATTGTAGTTCAGACATTCCAGCTGCTGCAATAAGCCAGGAATTGTGTTCTACAAGCGAAAAAGGAATTGTGAATTCGATCTGCTCAGCTCTGGATTTATCTCCAGGATACCTTTGCCCATCGATTTTTGCCACAAAAGCTTTTGTAGAGAGAATCCGACCATAAGTTACATTCTCGGATTCGAATTGGAATTTATCTTCCTCACTTAAAGTTTCGTTGTCCTCAAAAAGCTGAGAATATTCATCCTGAGGGTCCATAATTACAAGGCATGGATTTTTTTGTGCCGTATCAGGAGAACTCCGAAGTCTATACCTATTGTTTTCATTCATGAACTGGCGGAGGATATTTTTAGAGAGAAACGTTTTTCCTGTACCTGTACTTCCACAAATAAGCATGTGCCTGAAAATAAGGGGATCGCCCATATTATAGTCGTTTCTGAGGTAATATGCAACCGTTTCGGGTTCAGAATGAGTTTTTATAAGTTCGCCTCCAACACTGAGATGACCTAGAAAGATTCCTTTTTCAGGAATATTGAGCCCTGTCTGGACTTCAAGCCTGTCAGTAACTGGAAGAATCGGAGTATTAGGACGAGGGATACGGTCTGCCATACGTCTTGTAAGTGTACTTTCATTCTTCCTGTACAGAATACAAAGTGGATCAAGGCAGGCAAGGAACTTGTAATCATCTTCATTTACAGGATTTCCACGAGAACTGAGCATACGCCTTGAATGAAGCTCAGTTGCATCATCTACCACGAACTCCTGCCTGTACTGAAGTTTTCCTACCTTGGAAAAGAGTTTTTCTCCATTTTCGTAAGGCACAACAACGTATGTGCCCAGTCTTATCTCGTCCCGCCGAGCTGATGTGATATATCCAGTAATTATAGCTCCTGAAGGAGTTAATTCCAGAGGTTCTATGCCTGTGGTTACAATTCCAAAAGCTTCTGAAGCTGGAGAAGCTTTCAGGATATTGTTTTCTCCTTCAAAGCTTTCAAAGGGAAAAGCTTCCTTTCCTGAACTCCCGAAAACTTCAGCTTCAAGAGAGAGATCAGATAAAGAAAGAGAAGCGGTATTAGATAGAGAAGCAGTTTTAGAGAATGAAGTAGATTTAAAAACTGTGTTGTCAGATTCGGAAAAAATATCTGATTCAACATTTGGTTCAATATCTGATTCAATATCTGATTCAATATCTGGTTCAATATCTGATTCAATATCTGATTCAATATCTGATTCAATATCTGATTCAATATCTGATTCAATATCTGATTCAATATCTGATTCAATATCTGATTCAATATCTGATTCAATATCTGATTCAATATCTGATTCAATATCTGATTCAATATCTGATTCAATATCTGATTCAATATCTGATTCAATATTTAGTTCAATATCTGATTCAATATTTAGTTCAATATCTGATTCAATATTTAGTTCAATATCTGATTCAATATTTAGTTCAATATCTGATTCAATATTTAGTTCAATATCTGATTCAATATCTGATTCAATATCTGATTCAATATCTGATTCAATATCTGATTCAATATCTGATTCAATATCTGATTCAATATTTAGTTCAAGATCGGATTCGACATCAGATTCTAATGGGATAAGATTTGATACATTATCAGAAAGATCTTTTCTTAGACCATCAGATAAAGAAGAGTGAAGTATTTCCTCAGAAGCTGGTGTGACTGTAGGAGCTAGATCAAAATCACTATTGGCAGAGTTTTTTAGTATGTCCATGTTCTGATCCTCAGGACTTGTTATATCAGGGCTTTCCATTCTTATTTCACCAAGGTCATCCTTTGGAGCTGCATTTTTTTCCGTTTCTGAATCCTCAGAAACAGACTCCTTTTTCGATTTGTAAGAGTTAAAAGTAAAAATGTCGACATTTTCATATTTCATTCAAAGGTTCCCCACCGAGTGTCATTATAAGTAGTATCTGGCTTCATATTTTCAAAAAACTTATCGATTTCTTGCCTCTCCATTTTCCGGATTTTTGCAAGATAGTCCGCCTTTGTGAGGGTAAGAGGAAAACCATACAAAGAAAGGTCAAAAAGCACTTTTATGGTAATTTGTGCACGGAGAAGATCATCTTTAACAAGCCCATATGGGGCTTCGACCTTGAAGACCACATCTTTATAAGGTACATAAAGCATGAAAAAACAAAGGGCATAATCTTCAGATGGAAAACTGTGCCTAAGCTCCTTCTGAAGAGGATCTGCGGCTGCAAGAGGCGAAGTTCCATTAAGCAACCGTTCATAGAATCTGTTGGGTTGCAAAAACCAGTTTGTATAAGTAATGTAGGTATTTCTTGAGCCATTTTGCTTGCCGTTATTTCCATTACTTTTGGAATTATTTCCATTGCGCTCTGCCGAATTGTCAACTTTTTCAAGAGAAAGAAGATTCTTGAAAAACTGGGAGTCAAGCATCCAGGGAAGGTCAAAAGCTTTCCCTTTTTTCCGGACACTGTCCATAATCTGCACGTCAATAGGATTTTTTACAAAACCAACTACAGGCTGTTGATTTTTCAGGAAATGATCCATGATATCAATGTAATTCTGGAGGATTTTTTGGGCGTCATTGTTATGCCGAACTCTTACTTCTTCATCGTCCAGAACCATCCAATACATTAGTTGTTTTGGATAAATCGGCCCGTCCATTATGAAAAAGCTTTCAAGCTTAAGTCTATCTTTCATGAAAAGAATATGTTCGGATTCTGCAAGATACATGGCAAAACTGTGAACCATATCAGGAGCTTTTCTTTTTAACTCATCGGGTGGAATTGTAACCAGTTTTGCTCTTCCGAACCCTTCATCGAAAGTTTCCCAGCCTGATGTAGCCTGCATGGATACTCTCTGAGAAGAAGAATAAGCAGCGCATACGATTGTTCTGAATCTTTGAATATCAAGGTTAGTAGGCGTTGCAGCCATCCCGCAGTGGCAGAAATCCACAAAAAGCCCGCTGTCATAAGTCCTTGGATTTGTACTTCCGCTGTCACAGGCATAAGTCAACGGATATGGGTCCTCGGTCTGTGCCATTAATTCAGTCCTTACGATCCCGCGAAAAAGCCTGTCTATAGCCTTAAGGATGACTTTCCCATCGAGCCTCAGCTCCTCAAGAAAAGAATAGATATCCGTAGCCGTTTTTACCTCTTCAGACTCAAACGAACGGTCAATCTTTTTTGCAAGCTCCGAGATTTTATGCATATGCACGGGCTCAAGGGTCATAAACAAAAGATACTTTGAGGAGTCTTATATATTTATTGAGTGGAAAGGAAGAAAATGCAGGACTTTCTTAGATTAAACTCTGAACGTGGATCACTTGATTACATATATTCTTGTTTAGCCTCTCGATTTGGATATCCTTTGCATATAAATGGTAATGTTTATTTTAGTTCTAGTCGATAAAGGGCAAATAAGCGTAATTGCGACAAAGGAAAGAGATTATGACATTAAAAGAAGTAATAGAGAAATGTAAAAAATTATATCCAAAAATCTGGATAGCCTCTTATGTTTTAATCTCAGCATTATTATTATTATTATTATTATTATTATTATTATTATTATTATTATTATTATTATTATTATTATTATTATTATTATTATTATTATTATTATTATTATTATTATTATTATTATTATTGATACTTAAACATAGTTATATACTATTAGAAAGTATATTTCTTCATGAACTGCCCAAAATGTAATAGTTCCAGTCACAAAAAGAACGGTATAGTTGGCGGGCGTCAACGGTACAAATGCTCTGATTGTGGCTATAACTATACAGTAGAGCTAAAATCAACTGCTTTTTCCGCCTCTGTTAAAAGACAGGCTTTACAACTCTATCTTGAAGGATTGGGCTTTCGCTTAATAGGAAGAGTTTTAGGGGTAAGTCATGTTTCTGTCCAAAAATGAATAAAGAAATTTGGTCAAGAGTGAGAGGACCTAAAAAGTGAAAATGAGATATCTATTGTTGAAATGGATGAGATGCACACTTACATTGGTAACAAAAAAAATATTGCTGGATCTGGATTGCTGTTGATAGAGTTGGGAAAAAGTTCATCAACTGCTCTTTTGGCATCAGAGGAACGGAAACTGGACAACAACTCTGAAAAAAATTGAAGAAAAAAGAGATTGTAGAAGTGATGACAGATCACTGGAGAGCATATGCAGAGTTTCTTCCAGAAAAGATCCATACTCAATCCAAAGCAGAAACGTATACTGTTAAAGGATATAACAGCATATTGAGGCACTTTTTGGCAAGATTGAGAAGAAAGACAAAGTGTTATACGAAGAGTCTTGAAATGCTAAAGTACTCGGTTATTCTATTGATGAAATACAGAAATAAAGAACTAGATATAGTTAAGTAACAATACCTTAATTTTTTAATATTTGTCTTGAATAATGCAGTAATCAGCAAGAGGTCATATATTTCTATACACATATTGAATGATTTAGTTTAGAAAAAACAACCAAAACATAAAAATGATAACAAAAAAGTTAAGGTGGGATACTTTCATTTCTTAGTGTTTATAATTGAAGAATTTTTTTATGTAAGTAGTGTAAAAAATAACTGGTTAGAATTTTTGTTTTTTTACCCAACACAAGATGAAAATGACTGATCGTTTATTGATTAGGTATTATTCAGCTCGTCAGCCTTTGCCTGTGCTGCTTCTTCTGTTTCGAATATTTCAGTTTCTAAGTGATAACAATGTAGGTTCACTCCATTCATAACCTGCAAGGTTCTGTACATAAGAATGTACACAGGTGTGTCCATAGCATCTGCCTTCAGGTAGCTGACTTCATGTTCACCCCAATTTACCAGTGTATATTCTAAACCATCTATTTCTATCGTTTCAGGAAATTCGACACCATCAAGTACCTGTTTTCCGACTGAGAAATTCAAGTCCTTATACAGTAATATCGGTCGAACAAACACGTTCGAAAGTTTCGACTCCTCATCTTTACCTGAAAAATACGACATGTTCTCTTTTTCATCTGCATAGTCAGAAAAACTCGCGTTTCGAGATGCATAGTCATATACTGATTCATAGACTTGTACAACGATTCCATTGATCTCGATATGAGTCGTCATAAATTTCAGCCTCTTATACTTTATAGACCGATCTACAGATTACCAAATTAAAATATATTGAAATTCAAGTTATTTATATTTTAATAAAATAAGAATTTTTCAGCAACTAACAGCATGGTCATCATTAAGAATCAAAGTCATTTGGAAAATAATAATGATAATAATACAAAAATCCTTTCAGAGCTGCAATTTCTTTAATGATTTTATTAAATTTAAGGAATGAAAACCATTTTTTGGAATAAAAAAGCAGCTGTATTAAGAGTCTTATTACGTGTATTCATTTAGATTTCATAAAATTATTGGTAATGGACGTGAGTTAGTGAAATATGTAAACACAAGAATATTTTTCCATTTATTGCAAACATGGAGGATGTACTCTCTTTTTTTGGAATTTATCAGTAACCCACGGACATGACCGAATTATGTTCTAATTATTATACGGACTGGTCTATATATTAGTTACATTTTACTGATTAGCTTGTTTCAAAAATACCTACCCTTCGAAACCAATACATCGGAGTATAGAAATCAAGTTCAATAGAATTGAATAGGATAAAAATAATAATGATAATAATACAAAAATCCTTTCAGAGCTGCAATTTCTTTAATGATTTTATTAAATTTAAGGAATGAAAACCATTTTTTGGAATAAAAAAGCAGCTGTATTAAGAGTCTTATTACGTGTATTCATTTAGATTTCATAAAATTATTGGTAATGGACGTGAGTTAGTGAAATATGTAAACACAAGAATATTTTTCCATTTATTGCAAACATGGAGGATGTACTCTCTTTTTTTGGAATTTATCAGTAACCCACGGACATGACCGAATTATGTTCTAATTATTATACGGACTGGTCTATATATTAGTTACATTTTACTGATTAGCTTGTTTCAAAAATACCTACCCTTCGAAACCAATACATCGGAGTATAGAAATCAAGTTCAATAGAATTGAATAGGATATATGGTGTTGATCTAAAAAAGAAATATTCAGAATTTTGAAAAATAGATATCAGGTATTTACTTTTTTCAGAATTTGTTCTTATTATAATAATTCCACAATCTGACCCATAAAGCAGCAAAAAAGCATCAATTTTTATTTTTAGAGTAATAGTATTAAGAAAGGTCGCTTAGATAGTTACAAACCTTGTTATTTTTTACAAAAAAGATAGGTAATAAGGACCTTCTTCGTTTGCTTTTTAATCCTTGATCCTATTACCATTAACTCAATTTTTTACATAAATTTTGCAATTTTATACACTGTCAATACACTGAAACCTCTAATAAGTTCTTATTGATTAGAAAATGCCGAAGAGGCATCAACAGAAGTATTATTAAAGGATACAAGAGGCAGATAGTCAACACAATCAGCGTCTTCCAATGTATAGGGTTCATCTGCAAAACCGTCTCCATTACTATCGAAATGAGTCTGCGAGAAACCGTCACCAGAAGGAGTTGCCCAGTAGTTACCGCCTATATAAGGGCCACCTACAATATTTTCCCCAATAGTTTTTGTAGTGTTGAGTGTGCATCCGGTTCCTTCAGGGGTATTTATGTTTATGGTATTATTAAACAGATTATTAGTAATATTACATGCGGCATCAACAAGATATAATCCATTATCACAGTTTGTGATTCTATTTCCACTAACTGTTAGGGTCTCAAACATAAGATCAAAGGCATTATATTCCTGTTCCGCAGTTGGAAATATTATTGTCGAGGATATATTCACTTCCGCTGTACATGTAAAAACCAACATCTGCACCTATACTAAAATTAGATATGTTATTATTTTGAACTGTGCAGGAAA
This sequence comes from uncultured Methanosarcinaceae archaeon, assembly GCA_963727895.1. GTDB lineage: Archaea > Halobacteriota > Methanosarcinia > Methanosarcinales > Methanosarcinaceae > Methanosarcina. The sequence goes on from CAVSHT010000007.1 coordinate 32,590, forward strand.
AAGCACCGTTGGTACATCCACTGCGGCTAAAGGAAAAACAGGTACCTGCTGATTTACCTGAGCCTTTATATCAAAGCCTTTTATTGTAGTATTTTTTTCATAAATATAGAAAGCATTATAATCAGCATTAATTATTGCTTCATGTGGATTACTTGACATCAAGGTTAGATTTTCAGTTGAAATGTCAATGTCCCCATCGTACGTTCCAGGCCCTACAATTATTGTGTCACCTGAATGCGCATTATCCACTGCGGTTTGAATCGAGTCTCCAGAGTCAACATAAATATTTTCAGCAGAAGCACTACCAATGACAGCTTGAAGTGCAATCAATACTGTTAATCCCAATAAAATCATTTTTTTTGTTTTCTGCAAGACAAAAACCCCGAAAGAGTTTCTAGTATCGATAAAGTTTTAGTACGATAAGTTAGTTTATTCGCGTCGATACCATCAAGAATTTAATTGACATCTAATAACTAATTTTCCAGAGTTTAATTAATTATCAAGTAATTAATGATCAAAAACTCTCATTTTTAAACTAGATGGATTAATTAGCGAAGCTGAAGTAACTTACTAAAGAATATAAATGTTTTGAGCTGTTCAAATTATATCTTACCATAGACTTGAATGTTTTAAGCTTTACATTGATATATAGTTTGTAGTCTTTAAGATTCACGTTAACACATTTATTGACATGTTAGGCATTTATATGGCTTAGAACCTAATTAATAATCACAATTTGAATATGCAGTGTTCAGTTACTTCAATCTCATGTTTGTTCATTGAATTCAACCTTTAAATTCCAACAATTCTTTCAGTTTGCTCATTCTTTAGTTTAATTTAGGAGATTACCGGAAGCGAGGAAGCCGATGACTATGTAAAAAATAATGGGACTGTAAGAATAAATATTTATAGTCAGTGAAAGTAGCTTATATCAATGTAAAAACGTAAAAAAACTTCACAGTGGGGGAAAAACATGAAAATTAGAGTTGTTAGCTCAAGAGAAGAAATCTTTACATTAAATCCTAATGAACGCATTGTTCACCTGGCTTTCAGGCCGTCGAACAAGGATGTATTTGGACTGGTTGAAACCTGCCCGAAGATTGATGTAATCCAGTTACCAAAATCCTACATGGGCACAATCTCAAGGTCCATAGAAATGTTCCTTGAAATGCAAAAAATTCAGCTTATCGAAGGTGATGTCTGGGGCCACAGGAAGGACATTAACGAATACTACACCGTTCCATCCTCAGTTATTGAGAGAATAAAGGAAATGAAGATCGAAGGCAAATCCAATGCAGATATTGAAGCAAAGGTTTCAAGGGAAAGCAAAATCAATCCTGAAATGGTTGCTTATATTATGAATAAGGAAACTCCTGCTTGAGTTCATAGCAGGATAAAATACATTTAAATTCTCTTAATGGAGATTAGAGCAGTACCCAAAACAGCAGAAAGGTTCATATCTTTAAAGGATACGTTATTACCTGATCTCCAGCTTAAGTTTTTCATTTAACAGAAGCTCTAAAAAATTTTTTGACTTTAAACTTGCTGATATTTTTGGTCAAATCGTATTTTACTGAGAATTTCATTTTTTAGTTACAAGCTTTCATATTTTTCATATGGTTTTTCATTTTGAATCTTAATTCTTTAATTCCTGTACTTATTCAGTAAGTATCAACATATTAAAAACTTTTTTAGTGGTTATTCATCTAATTCTCTATTATAGAGAGATTAGTCCGAATAACTTTGATTAATTCGTTTGTTGAAAATCACCGATTATCATGTAATAATAGAACATATAATAATTTTTAAGGGCTTGTAATTCTACAACTTGTTATTCTTCTACAAGATATCTTTTAAACCATTCTCCAGCCAGATTTGCGACTTCTTCTAACGTGCCCGGTTCTTCAAAAAGATGGGTTGCCCCGGGAACAATCTTAAGTTCTTTTTGTTCTACCTTCAATTGGTCTAATGCCCATTGATTCATCTCTATTACTTGAAAATCCTCCCCACCTACAATAAGCAGTGTTGGTGCCTTTACATCCGGCAGGGCTTTTTCAGCCAGATCGGGCCTTCCTCCTCTGGAAACGACCGCCTTTATAGCATTCGCATGCTCTTTTGCAGCTATTAGTGCGGCTGCAGCTCCCGTACTGGCACCAAAATAACCGATCTTGAGTTTTTTAGTATCAGGATTGCTTAAAAGCCAGTTTGTTACGCTAACAAGCCGGTTTGCAAGCAGGTCAATATCAAACCTGAGGTGAGCAGTTATCATATCAATTCTTTCTTCCTCAGCTGTCAACAGATCGAATAACAGTGTTCCAAGGCCTTCTTTCTGAAGTTCCTGCGCAACATAACGATTCCGAGAGCTGTAACGACTGCTCCCGCTACCGTGTGCAAAAACAACAATTCCTTTTGCTCCCTCAGGAATTGTGAGGTTTCCTTCAAGTGTGATAGAATTAATTGGGATTTGAATTTCACTACTGCTTTTACTTTTACTTGATAATTCGCTCATGCCAACCCCCCAAAAGGTTTTACTATTTATTGTAGATCTGCATATGAAAATGATAACTCGGATTATCATCTTGCTGGAAGAGCTCTTGCTTTATCCAGAAGTTCGCAGACTTCTTTGTCACTGGTCTGACTGAAATCCTCATACCAGGCTCCAACCCCATAGAAAGGTTCAGGGGTAGCCACACATATTACTTCGTCTACCTCTCCTTCCGAAAAACTCGCATGTATCAGGTGCAGCCGTGGGAACTGCAACCACTATTTTAGCAGGGTTTTTAGTTTTAAGGGCAGCTGCAGCTGCACGCATTGTCGCACCTGTAGCAAGCCCGTCATCTATCAAAATTACAGTCGAGCCGCGGATCTCAGGATTGGGCCTATCTCCACGATAAGTGACGTTCCCTGCGTTCAAGTTCCCTTAGCTCATTCTCAGCTACCATATCAATTACTCTTTCAGGTATCTGAAAAGACCTGACAACGTCTTCATTCAGCACACGGATATTGTCAGAGGCGATCGCTCCCATTGCCAGTTCTTCATTTCCGGGCACCCCCAGTTTCCGTACTATAAACACATCCATTTTTACATTCAGTTCCTTTGCAACTTCAAATGCCACCGGAACCCCACCACGTGGGAGTGCAAGTATCAATACATCTGAACGGTTTGCATATTTCGAAAGTTCTTTTGCCAGCTTTCTTCCGGCATCCACTCTATCTTTAAAAAGTGCCATTTGTTCCCTCAACCCCTGTCGAACTGGATTAATTGATAAGATAAGCCATGTTAATTCATAGTATCTATGTTCAAACCCTTAAACGTATAGAGTATAAAATTTAAGCTTAGAACTTTATTTACCCATTCGTCGGCGGTATAAAAATCCTCAGAAGTACCTACACTCTACTACAAATCCCAATTTAACAAAGTTATTTAATGAAATATTATAAGAGATACAATGTAACAGAATTGTATGAATAATGACCTGATTTTGTCACAGGTAAAACTATGCATAACGTGGTTCCTTGAGAACAGTTTACTTAGGTTCTCTTCTTTTTGAGTCAAAAAATAGTAATTTCAAAAATCTTTGATAACTTTATGAATAATATATTAAATAAACCGAGATTAAAGAGCTGATTGAAGAATTTATGAAAATAGAGGAAAGTTATGTGTCTTTAGGAATAAAGATAAATCTGAAAATTATAAATTTTTTGACTATTTTATTGATGAAAAAGAGGAATCTCGAAAAAGGTAAAACCAATAGATTTCATGGGAATACAGCAATTTCCTCTTAATGTCTTCTTTTCATCCTGTAATTTTTAGAAATCATTTTTTAAAGAAGAGCCCAACCACTTCCCCCACATACTCTACAAGTTCCATTTCCAAGACTTCCTGACCCATTGCAAAGAGGACAGGTTATTGCAGGCTGGGCAACGAGTACGTCACCCTGCCCTCCGCAGGCTTCACAAATTCCCCCATTAGCGTATCCGGTTCCGTTACAAAGAGAGCATTTTTCCGGAGCGTATTCGGTATCTATGTAACTATGAAGCATTTTTTCACTTCCAAAAGATGATTACATTAATGTTGCCTGAAAAAATCTTTTTTATGCATATTTTCAGCTTTCTGGGTTAAAAGCTCTTTCAAAAAGATAAAAAGGAAAAGGTTATAACTTAATTGTTAGCTTCTTTTTACGGATGATATTGTCTTATTCTGTCAAAAGCCTTGCAAGAAGCGATTTTTTAATTTCTACTGCATTGTTGGGGCATAGTTCGCGACAGCAATAACACAAGATGCACTTATCCTCATTAATCTTAAAACTTCCGTCTTCGAGCCTTTCAACAGCATGGGGAGAGCAGTTTAAATAGCAGGCTCCGCAATGAGTACATTTTCTCCTGTTGATCCTGGGATAGATCTTATAGTATTTACCCAAGTTGCGAGTAAGAAAGGAAGGAACTGTACTGACTCCTCCACTGGACGGTTTGAATTTCATTTTGACTTCTTTTAATGGAGTTCCCACCACAACAGGACACTGGTTTCCAAAGCCTTTTTTTATAGCTCCTGCAGTCGTGGGAATTTTGAGGGGGTCAAAGCCTATCATTTCTGCAGCAACAATATCCAGGGAAACACAATCCTGGCTTGCCAGAATTACCCCGGAATTTACGGGTTTCCCATGAGAAGGCCCATTTCCTTCCATGCCAATAACTCCATCCATAACTGCAAAGCCGGGTCTGACAACCGAGTATACGTCGGCAACGGCTTCGCCAAAAAGGTCCCTTTTTCCAAGAAGATGCGCTTCTTTTCGGCACCTTAGAGGGAAGAGTCCCAAAAAAGTTCTTGACCGCACCTGTGTAATAGGTAAGCTCATGAGTTTTTAATTTTGGAAGGGATATTACTACATCAGCTTCAAGGACAGGGTTTGCAATGTATAGTTTGCGGAATTGCAGTGGGTCAGGGACATCTACCAGGGTAAAGCCTGCAGTTTCAAAATTTACAACCTTTGCTCCGGCCTTTCGGGCAGCTTCTTCTATACCTGAAACTTTCAGGGCTTTTGAGGTGGTTCCTGGCCTTGAGATGCCAGCTCCGTCCCCTACTACAGGTTTTCCTCCAGCCTGAAGCACGAACTCGCACATTGACGTTACAACTGAAGGATGAGTGGTTACTGCACTTTCAGGAGGAGCGGCTGCAAGGATATTTGGTTTAAGAAGTACGCTGTCTCCTGGATGGATTATATTCTCAAGACCTCCGAGAAGCTCCAGAGCTTCTGCTATCGCTTTTTTGTGTCTAGAATAATCAGGGCAGCGAACTATGGATACTCTATTCACGGCTGGAAAATAAATGGGTTTATTATTGAATTTCTTTCCGGTTCAAAGACATATCCTTGAGTTAATTCAGTTCAAATTTTTGATTTTCATCTTAAACTCTTATCTTATTTCTTATCGGTTCTTAATCCCGATCCTTAAATCGATTTCTTCAGCAATACTTTCGAGCTCATCGAAAATCCTTTCTGAGTCCTTTCTCATTTCTTTTACCGCAGCTTTCAGGCTTCCTCCACGTAGGTATATCAGGCGTTTTTTTCTGTAAAGGAGACCTGAATCATTGAGATTCCTGAGATGATGGTTTACTCTTGAGATTTTTATCTCAAGGTCTTCAGCAAGGGCTTCTGAGGAAGTTATTTCATCATTTGAAAGTTTGTCAAGCAGGCTAAAAACTATCTTGGTCGCGGTATTTTCCGTGTCTCTCCCTGAAGAAAAGCCAAAGCTATCACATAACCATAGAAGGTCGTCTTCTAGACTTTGTTCGTGCGGTTTTTCGAGGTATCTGAGAATTATCTGTTGAACCATCAGTGTATATTTTACACTATTTTTGATATATAGTTTCTTTGCATTTTGTTGATATCATTTCGATTTTATATGAATCGTATTTTATTTTTCCCAGCAACTCTTAAATATGAGTTCCACATTATATGCAGATAGTCAGGCGCACGAGCGTTCAATTTATTGACCAATACCCATACTGACTTATAGACTCCCATTAATGTTTAGTTAACTAGGGTCACTTACACATAAGGAGGAACAATAGAGTGATAATTAGACCTATTGGCGAACGAGTTTTACTCAAGCACCAGAAGAAAGAAGAAGTGACAAAAGGCGGGATCTATATTCCGGAGTCTGCACGGCAAGAGAAAAAGGAAGGTATTGTTATTGCTGTAGGGACTTTTGAAGATGGAAAAGATCTTCCCCTGAAAAAAGGTGACCATGTAATTTACGGAGGATATCAGTCAGATGAAATTGAACTCGACGATGAAAAATATATATTTGTCGATTTTAAAGATATCATGGCAACCGTTACGGAAGAATGATTGTTAATGAGGCCGGTTCTGAAAAACATAGTATAAATAGTTATTCAAATTTAACTCCAGAAACTTAAGAATATATTCAGATTTGATTCAGAAAATATTTGATTTTAATCAAGGTGACTATTAATGGCTTCAAAGCAGATAATGTTTGACGAAAGTGCAAGAAGAGCACTTTTAAATGGTGTGGACAAGGTTGCAGATACTGTCAAGATCACTCTCGGACCGAAGGGACGTTATGTTGTGCTGGACAAAAGTACAAAACCTGTGGTCACAAACGACGGGGTAACCATTGCAAAGGAAATCGAGCTTCATGACAAGTTCGAAAATATGGGGGCTAAGCTTGTCAAAGAAGTTGCTTCCAAAACTCAGGATAACACTGGAGATGGAACAACTACTGCAACTCTTCTTGCTCAAAGCATGATCCGAGAGGGCCTGAAAAATATCAGCGCTGGAGCAAATCCGATCGATGTTAAGAAAGGTATCGAGATTGCAACAGAAAAGGTTGTAGGTTATCTCAAGAGCAAGAGCGTTGAAGTAAAAGGTAAGGAAAATAGTCATACAGGTAGCTACAATTTCTGCAAACAACGATGAAGAGATAGGCAACTTGATCGCTGATGCCATGGAAAGAGTCGGCTATAACGGGGTAATTACGGTTGAGGATTCCAAAACAATGGAAACCAGCCTGGATGTTGTAGAAGGAATGCAGTTCGACCGGGGTTTTGTATCTCCTTATATGGCAACTGATACCGAGAAGATGATCTGCGAATTTGACGATCCTTACGTCCTGATCACAGATAAGAAAATCAATAGCATGAAGCAGATTGTCCCCGTACTTGAAAAAGTCGCCTCTGAAGGTCGTTCTCTCCTTATTATTGCCGAGGATGTCGATGGAGATGCACAGGCTGCCCTTATTCTGAATATAATTCGTGGAGCACTGAGGGTCTGTGCTGTCAAAGCTCCAGGATTTGGAAATGAAAGAAAGGAAATGCTTGAAGATATTGCTGTGCTTACTGGTGGGCAAGTAATCAGTGAAGACAAAGGCATGAAACTTGAAGAATTCGAAGATTACATGCTTGGAAGTGCCAGAAAAGTCACAGTTGATAACAACAAAACCATTAGTAGTAGAAGGCAGGGGCGATAAAGCAAAGATTAATGAAAGAGTCAAACTCATCGAAGCCCAGGTTAATATTGCAGACGCTGATTACAGGAAGACTGAACTCAAAAAGCGCCAGGCAAAGTTAGGAGGCGGAGTCGCAGTAATTAAAGTAGGAGCTGCAACTGAAACCGAGCTGAAAGAGAAAAAGATGAGAATTGACGATGCTCTGAATGCAACAAAAGCTGCAGTTGAAGAAGGAGTGGTTACAGGTGGCGGAATAAGTCTTTTCCGTGCAGCTTCCATTCTGGACTCCCTGAAACTTGAAGGCGATAGGGAAATAGGTGTAAAGATAGTACAGAGAGCTATTGAGGAACCAGTACGCCAGATCGCTACAAACGCAGGCAAGGAAGGAGCTGAAATCGTTGCAACCATCAGGGCTGAATCCAGCGAATTTTTTGGATACAATGCAAAGAAGGATACTTTTGAAGACCTTTTCGAAGCAGGTGTTATCGATCCTACAAAAGTAGTCAGAAGCGGCCTCCAGAACGCGGCCTCAATTGCAGGAATGGTACTTACAACTGAAGCTCTTGTCACTGACTTCGACGAAGAAAAGGATGAAAAGACTTCTACGATTATAATTTAATTTTATTTTTTCTTTTTTCTTTTTTTGCTTTTTATTTTTTTCCTGTTACCTGTTTTTATTACTGGATTGTCATTTTCATTTTATTAATTTTGTTTTTGACATTGACCTTTTTATTTTACTTATACTTTATATATTTTTAATATCATATTTCTCAATAGTCATAGTTTTTAATTTGCAATCTTGTCTTATTACTCATCATATATCTGGCTGTAGATTTTAGTCCAATTTACAACGGAATCTTTTACTGAAAAGGTGAAATTAGAATGCTTGAAGTTTATTGTGACTCATCCTTTAATGAAGGTGAGGACTCTTATATTGGCTGTACGGCGCTTCGGAGTGGCGAACAAATCCACCAGTCTACAACAAAGGTTCCTGGTGTTCCTCAGAGTAATCTTGAATGTGAAATTGCAGCTCTTAATTTCGCGGTAACCTTAACAGGAATTTTTTTTGACGGAGACCAAAAGTATCACAATTTATAATGATTCTACTGAAGCTGTAAAAGCGTTTCAGAAGGAAAAAACACAAATTGAAAAGAGATTATCCAGGTTCAACATTAATTTTGAATATATACCACGCGAAAAGGTGAGCCAGGCAATTGCTGACAGTTTGTCTAAAAAATTCCCAGTATTTTTCGTAAATATTCCTACATGCGAAGTTGAATCTTTTTCCCGGAGAGAAGATATTCTATCCGATATTGCTCGAAATGGACGTAATATCTTGTATCTGGAGAAAGTTGAAGAAATATCTACAAATAAGAAAACTTGCTACAGAATGACCATCCGTACGATGGATAAAATCCTATCAAATGATCGGTTTTATCTTATAAAAAAAGGAGGTCCAGGCACACAGGTAAAAGCCGCAGAAGAAATAAGGAAAGACCTGTCCGATCCCCAGGTTCTTTCTTCGCTGGAAGCAAGAGGTGTAAAACTTAAAAATTCTTACTTCCTGCTGACGGACGAAACCTGGGGACTTAGGGGTACAGACAATCAGACATGCTCTATTCTTCCAGACACAGTCCGCCACAGAATCATTTGCGATGAAGTGGATCGATCTCCTGAAAACCTATTCAGAAGAGCTGAAACTTTCAGGTAATTTATAGCTTAGACTAAAACATTGCTAGATATTTTCGATTAAACCTTTTCAAAAAAACTTGTGAAAATGCTTGCAATATTTGAATATTTATAGCATTTCAACTTCACAGAATCATTTGCGATGAAGTGGATCGATCTCCTGAAAACCTATTCAGAAGAGCTGAAACTTTCAGGTAATTTATAGCTTAGACTAAAACATTGCTAGATATTTTCGATTAAACCTTTTCAAAAAAACTTGTGAAAATGCTTGCAATATTTGAATATTTATAGCATTTCAACTTATATCATAGGGGTGTGAATTTATGGAAAAATATCCTGAAATTGAGGTGAACTCAAATGTTCTTGATATTGATCTTTATGGGGGAAAAGAATCAAAAGAAAAGAATGAAGAACCAAAGGAGTCTGGGAAAGAGAATGTTCGGTATTCTTTCGCCCCTTCCGGTGAGAGCTGTATATCCTGTATTGAAATACCTGAGGCACAGCGAAGAATTTTTATCCTAGAAATACAGCAGGTGGCAGAAAATATACTCAAAGCTCATGGGATTATTAATGAAGCTGATGATCTCTTAAAAGGTGAGTGGTTCCTCAAGTTACAGAAACCTGAATTTGATAAGAAACTGGTTATTGCAAAATATGGGGAAGAAATTTCCATAGGGCTTTATGCTTACGTGGATGATATACCTGTTCCGGACCCGAACCTTGTTTTGCTCTCACAAAATGGGTTATGGTATCCTCAAAGAATCGAGGAAATGTCTGAGGAAACAGTTTCTTCTTTCTTTACAGGGGCATATGGAGACTACGATTTCCTGAATGTAATTCCTGAAAATCTTGAAAAATTCCAGATTTTCCAGCGGAATTTTGCGAAACTACTTGAAAGTAAGGGATGGGATTCAAAAGATACTGAAATTCTCAAAAAAGTAATGCCAAGAGATTAAACCATATTCTAAAAATGAGACCAAGAATTTTATTTTTTTCTTTCAATCTTCTCAATCCCAATTAGGTTTTTTCCCACAGAATATTTAAATATTGAAAGCGTACGCAGTTTCAAGTATAGCTTCAACGATGTTAATTGCTTTTACCCCTATCTTTTTACAATAATTGATTTTCAGAAGGTCTTTTATGTTTTCGATAAATTCCGAATGCATCCTCTCAAAAAAATCTGAAGATATCCCTCCTTTTTATGTAATGGAAGTTTTGGAAAGTGCTCAGGCTCTGGAAGCTGAGGGACGAAATATTGTTCATCTCGAAGTAGGAGAACCTGATTTCCCTACCGCCCCTCATATATGTGAGGCCGCATGTGATGCTATTGGTAAGGGATTAACAAAATATACTCATAGTCAGGGACTTATTTCTCTCAGAGAAGCCATAGTTGAATATTATCATCAGAAGTTTGGAGTCGATCTAAGCCCGGATCAGGTCATTGTAACATCCGGCACAAGCCCTGCTCTTTTGATGGTTTTCATGGCTTTGCTTGAGAAAATGGATGAAGTAATAATGTCAAATCCTCACTATGCATGTTACCCTAATTTTGTTAAATATCTTGGTGGAACCCCTGTTTTTGTTTATACAAATGAAACAAATGGATTTGCCCTTGAACCTGAGACGGTAAGGCAGTGCATCACCCATAATACTAAAGCAATCCTCATCAACAGTCCTTCAAACCCTGGAGGTCATGTTATGTCTTCAGAAAACTTGCAAGGCCTTGCAGAAATTGCAGATGAAAAAGGAATTCCTATAGTTTCGGATGAAATCTACCAAGGACTAATCTATAAAGGTCATGATCATACTATTCTGGAATATACAAAAAATGCTTTTGTCCTTAACGGTTTTTCTAAAATATACGCGATGACCGGTTGGAGACTAGGATATATTATCTGTCCTCCTGAGTGTATCCGTGCACTTCAGAAAATCCAGCAGAACTTTTTTATCTGTGCCAACTCTTTTGTTCAGGAGGCAGGAATAGCGGCTCTGAAAGGTTCACAGGAACATGTTGCTAAGATGGTTCGAACATATAATATACGCCGCCAGTATATGTTGAAAAGACTCATTGGTATGGGTCTTGATGTTCGCAAAGAACCTACAGGAGCTTTTTATGTTCTTGCAGATGCTCGCAAGTACAGCAGTGACTCATTGGAACTAAGCCGCCGCATACTTAATGAAGCCGGAGTTGCAGTTACGCCTGGTATCGATTTTGGGAACGGAGCTGAAGGTTATCTGCGTTTCTCCTATGCCAATAGCATAGAAAATATAAAAGAAGGTATGGACAGACTGGAGATTTTTTTGGAAAAAGAACTTGAAAGCTAAAAATTACTCTATATATACATCTTGATAAATTTTTTAGTAATGTGATAGATCCATCTTCATCTTTCTTATTTTTTCATTAGCGACTCGAACAAGGGAGTAAATTACTTTTTCTTTTTCGCGTCTCAAAATGAGAACCTCGATTACTATTGCTGAGATTTAAACTTACAATCAATAGGCATTTCCTAATAACTGTTTTGCTAATCTAAATTTTGGTGAGCTTCCATCAGTGCGCCAAAGGTTTATTATTGTCTTAAACCAGAAATTTTCAAAAAATTCCTCTTATAAAAGTGAAGAATTAAACCACTCATAGATATTTTATACGATGTGATTATTTTAATCATTACTTTATACCTTTTAAGAATAAGTAACTCTGCAATCCCCCTCACAAGATATTATTGTTCAGGTAGTCGTATGTTTTACGCTGTTGATTTTCAGTTTAATGATGTGTTCCCCATGTGATTCGGTAACTATGCAGACGCTTAAATTTTTACTTATTAGTTAGAAAGTTGTATTTTTGATAAAAGAATGGAGCATGTAATATGGACAAAACTAATAAAGTAAAAGTAATACCTCGGTTGATAGGGATATTGCTTTGCCTGGCATTAATACAGGCTGCATATGCTCAAACTGGGGAGTCTAATGACAATTTAGTTTTCGAAAACGTTGCTTACGAAAATGGAACTTATGAAAATGCTATCCTTGAAACAGGATTAATTGATGAAAATGTAACTGATGGCAATTTAATTGGTGAAAATGTCACAGTACATACTATAAATCCGACTTCTCTTTCTATGTATCTGGTAACAGAAAATAGTGAAAAATTTACTGTCAGTTTCAAGAATGAAGGTAATGAAACACTCGTTATAACCCCAAAAATAGTTTCTATGTCTAACATTGAAAACAACACAATTGAAAACTGGATTTCTGTATCTCCAACAAACACAACAGTAGAACCAGGTGCAGTACAGGAATTTACAGTTGAAGTAAATGTCCCCAAAGATGCAGAAAGTGCAAGCTATCAAGTAGCCATAGTCTTTACAGATGATTTCCTTCCAAACTCCACAGAATATGTAAACTCAATGAAACTTGATCTCTTTATCCAAGCTAGTCCAAAAATCGACATTCAAACAAACTATATCTCTGATATTGTTAAAGCTGGACAAGAATATGAGTACAAGATGAAAATCAAAAATATAGCAGACAAAGATATTACTATTGATCCTAAAGTGAACAGATACACGTATGATAATTCACTTGATACATTTGTCCTCAGCGATGATGCAATAGTGATCTCTGCCCCTTCAGTTATAAAAGCAGGTGAAATCGCTAACATGACAATTAAGTTACCGATCCCAGAAAATGCTACAGGATCGTATAACGGGTATATCGACATGAATGTTGATGGGAAAGCTAATGATGGATCTAATCCACAAATAGGTCTGTACTTCAGAGTTATGCAGCAGCCTACAATTCCTTACGTAAAAACTTTCAACATCAAGAATGATGTTCCGATAACGATAGAAGTTTTGACAGATACTTATGACCCAGCTATAGGACTGCGTATTTCTCCTAAAAATGAAGAACCGTCTTTTGAAATAAAACTCAAACATAATTCCAGTTTTGTTTCCATATACCCTACAAAAATAACTCAAAGCAGCAATGTAAATACTGGGGAATACTATTTCCCAGCGTGGGCACTGGATAACAATACAATGTATCAGAATACAAGCAACCATTATGTAGAAACATACACAGTATCGGGAGCAGTCGGAACATGGGAACTCCAGATTATGCCGAAAAATACAGAATCATTTGAATATTCAATAATATCGGAAAATCAAGATGAAAATCAGTATATATTAAAGTAAAGCTTTAGAGTAGGTTAGCAGGGTTTAGCTTTATATGCTCTGTATCCTGCTGCCTATACTATTTATCAAAGTCTCATCTACGAGATACTTAAGAAAATTAATTCAGAATGATTACTGTCAAAACTAAATATTAAAAAAGGTGGGGCTGGTGAGATTCGAACTCACGATCGACGGGTATCTCCGAACAACTGCTTATACAGTTTTCTGGTGAGCATCTATCAGTGCTCCAACGGTTCCTCATTGTCTTTCCCCGTCGGGAAATACTCAGTATACCCGTTGTTCATCATTTATCCGCTGGAGCCCATCGCCATGCCGGGCTAGGCCACAGCCCCTTTACAAGGATACTCTAATATCTTTCTTTTCTTAAATAGCTAACGGCAAGAAATATGTTTTGGAAGAACAGTATATGTTTTGAGAATATGTTAATAGAAGGTGTCCACTAAAATTTAAGAAATGCATAAAAAAACTATTAGTTTGGTTTTTATCTCTTTTATGTAACTTGAAGTTTTTTAAGATGATTTCTTTTGAATTGCCCTATTTTCCTGCCAATTATCTCAATTTTTCAATTCTTTGTGGGAAAAAAATTTATTTCGCTTTTTAGAATATTTGAACATATGTTTATTCAAACATAACAAATAAATTACATTCATTTTTTGTAGACACATGTCTTTTTTGGAATAATAGAGTTTATGGTTCTTAGTTGATTACTATTATTAAATTATCATTTTTGGATTCATTGTGTAGATAGATACTTTTATATACTAATGGATGGGAAATAGATTACTGACTTAGTAAATATAAATAGCGTTGTAACTTAGTAAACATAACCACATAATTTGAAATCAGAGGCATAAAATCTGAAATAACCTATATCAAAAAATTCACTGCTGTTTAGAAACCCAATTGTTGTTCAAAATAAATGTTGAAATAAATGATTTTTGAGAAATTACAAAAATATCGAAGGCTTTAAAATGACCAGGAAAATTGCTTTTTATGGAAAAGGTGGAATTGGGAAATCTACTACTCAACAAAACACCGCAGCTGCTATGGCATATTATCATGGTAAAAAAATGTTTATTCATGGCTGTGATCCAAAAGCAGACTGTACTCGCCTGGTACTTGGAGGAGTACCCCAAACTACAATAATGGATACTCTTCGGGATATGGGAGAAGAAGCTGTAACCACTGAAAATGTGATTAATACTGGTTTCGATGGAATCCAATGTGTTGAATCAGGGGGTCCAGAACCTGGTGTTGGCTGTGCCGGTAGGGGTGTTATCACTGCAATTAATCTGATGGAGGAACTTGGAACTTACTCTGAGGACCTTGATTTTATTCATTTTGATGTTCTGGGCGATGTCGTCTGCGGTGGTTTTGCAATGCCAATTCGTGAAGGGAAAGCTCAGGAGGTTTATATAGTTGCTTCTGGAGAGATGATGGCAACTTATGCAGCAAACAATATCTATAAGGGCTTGCTCAAGTACGCAGAACAAAGTGGTGTTAGGCTTGGGGGAATTATCTGCAATAGTCGTAAGGTCGATAGTGAGCTTGAAATGATGGAAAAATTCGTATCCGAGCTCGGAACACAATTGTTACATTTTGTTCCACGAGACAACATTGTTCAAAAAGCAGAATTTAATAAAAAGACTGTTGTGGAGTACGATCCAACTTGCAATCAAGCACTCGAATATGGAAAACTCGCAAAGAAAATACTAGAGAATGATTCGTTCGTAATCCCAAAACCATTAAGCATGGATCAACTGGAGAAAATGGTAGCAAGATATGAGCTTATGGATTAAATAGAAGGGAAAGTGAGTTATAATAAGCATTTATTTCCTATTCTAGCCCACCTGGATAAATAATTACCCGCCCACTGGAAAAAGTCAGGCACTCTCCTTGAAAATAATTGTTATTGAATAAGGAAGTACCTGGCAAAAATTAATTCTGAAGATAAGTGTTTTTCAGCAAAAAGAAAGCAAGAGGATCTACTAAATGACATCCAGTTGAACATAGAATTCTACTACGTTGGGCATCACAATCTAATTGAATCAAATACTTTAGGTTTTTTACTCTTAATTTCGACTGATAAAGATTCAAAATTATCTTAACACAATGCTAGAAAAGCTTCTGTTAGCCTTGGTATTTCAAGAAGACATAATAGACTGATATAGTTTATACAACTAAAAAACATAAAGGGAGGATGTTCTCTAATGGATCAAGTTCGCTATATGCAAAGAAACTGCACGGACAAAGAGAAAATAGAAAATTTACTTTTACAGGAAAGAACAGGTGTGCTGGGAATGGTAAATGGTACTTTTCCTTATGCTATTCCCATGAATTATGTGTGGCACAAAGGTTCAGTTTATTTCCATGGAATGGGTTCTGGTAAAAAAGAAGATATTCTTTCTCAGAGTCCGTCTGTTTGTTTCACAGTATCTAAAGAACATGGCACCGTAATTGATCCTGTGCCCTGCCATGCGGATACAGCATACATGAGCGTGATGCTTTTTGGAAAAGCAGAAAAAGTAACTGACTCAGAAGAAGCTACTGAAGCTCTTCAAAAAATAGTTGAAAAATATATGCCTGGATATTATAGTAACCCTTTAACGAATAATTTTGTTGAAAAATACCGTTCATCACTTGATAAAAATCCAGTTTCAGTATATAGAATAACGCTGGAAGGAATAACCGCTAAAGAAAACTCAGTAGAGTATGAACAACTGTTCAATTCGGAAATATCTTAATTGCACAGTAGTTACACGAAATAAGGCCTTTTGGGAAAAAGTCCCAAATACTCTTTTTATAGTACTTCTCATTACAATCCTTATTAATAAAAGTATGATATTGATATGCTGACATTTACAAGGTTTATACTTTTATAATTTTGAAAGTCATTTTGTTAGGCAATTCATTTACAATTTCAGATTTAAAACCTAAAACCTCTAATTCGGTATCAAACCATTTTGGAACATGACAGAAAACTACGTCCAGATTGTTAAATTTTCCCTCTTTTAGATACGGAATTAAAACTTTCTTTGAGTTCAAGTCAGGATTTATTAAGAGGATTTTTTAAGATTAAGGGAAAAATCACCTTTAATCGCGCCATGTTCCAAAAATTTTACGATATCGAATTTGATAGGTTCTTCCTGCTTCTTTTCAATCACATTAAGCATATCTTTTTTAATTGAACTAAGGATATCTGGCACGCTATATTCTGTAAGGAATATATCAAAGAATGCTGTTTGAAAAAAACCAACTGTTACTCCTGGAAGCTCACTTGCAGCAATTATTTTTACATCACCAAGTTGCTTTACGGTTTCCTCTACAGCCACCCTTACCTCAGGAATGCTTTTCACACTACAAATTATATTTTCGAAGCGATTCAGAACTTTCCAGTCTTCCCCTTCTTCTTTATAGATGGAAATAAAACTAGGTTCCAATATTGAACTCGTTTTTTGGTTATTATCTTTCACAACTGCAATTTTCAAGATATTTCCTCCTATCAGACTAAAATATTAGTTTTCAACTGAGAAGTAAAAACAGTTCCCTCTTCTAAGACTATCTATTAACTTGCATACTTAGAGACAAATTCGAAAGTAAAACGCTGATAATTCTACAATAATTTTATTGAAGTAGAACACAAAAAAGAATAGTTAATAAAAGCTTATGGATGCATCCTTGCATCTCTTTGTTCCGCCAAGGAATGAGAGAGCAAAATATTCATTATTTTTAATCGGGTGCACTCCATTGTAACTTTATATTTGTATATTTTTTAAATGACTATGTTAGAATTACTTAACACTGTGAACAAACAGAAAAAAATAAATAATAACTAAACCTTACATATGTGATTGTTTAAATTTTTAGTCTTCAATCTATACTTACCATACATTCAGTATCCATTCCTTGTCTTTCTTATATTCTATATAGGTGAAAAGTGTGTTTGCCATCTGTTCAGCAAGCCATATAACACCCTCATATCCAACAACTGGATGGCGGTACATCCCTGCACGATCAAAAGTGGGGAAACCCACACGTACCATAGGGATATTGTTGTCGACAGCAGTCCAGCGACCCTTGGAATGCCCCATAATCAAATCAAGTTCAACTTCCTTATCCTTGATCCTCCTTTCAAGTTCCCACATATCTGCATTCATAATAATTTCCATATCGAAATCGATTTTTTCCTGCAATTCTTTGATGCGTGGATCATCCGGATAAGTTTTGTTGTCATCGCCAAGAAGAAGAACCATAGGTTTCATCTCCATATCAAGGCAGAATTCAGCAAGACCAATGACAAGGTCTGGATTTCCGTATATAGCAACCTTCTTGTCTGCGAAAAACATGTGAGTAAGGTCAGTAATTGCATCGATTGCAATTCCTCTTTCGCGAACAAGTGATTCTGGAATTGGTTTTCCTGTCATTTTCTTCAATTTTTGCAGGAAAGTATCCGTATTACGGATTCCGATCGGAGTTGGTCCTACGATTGCAGGAACATCAAATTTGCTTTCAAGATATTTAGCTGTTTGCGCACCTTCGTATCTGTTCAGTGCAATTGTTCCCATTGCGTCTGCAGTTCCGGTCAGATCTTCTATCGTTGTACTGCCATGGGCAAATCCACTTTTATCCGGCATCAACGAAGAATCAAAGCTTTCGATTTCGAAAAGGACTGTTGCATCGATGTCCATCGCTGACAAAAGATGCTTAAGTGCTGTGACATCTCCAGGATTGACCCATCCAGTAATTAGATTAATTTTTCCATTAGGTTTATCTTTTTTGGCAAATGCCTTTACGATATCATGAACCGCCAGATCATACCCAGTTACCATACTTCCTTTAAAACTTGGAGTCTGGATAGGAATAAGGTGTACTTCCCGATCTGCATATTTTTATTTCAGAAGCTTTTTGTTTAGTTTCCGAATAAGGCCGTCAATATCATCGCCGATGACTTCCGTTGAGCACGTTGTGATGATTGGTACTACTTTTACATTAGGATACCTCATCAAAAGCACATCAACAGCTTCTTCAACTCTATTAAGTGCTCCAAAAACTGCACCGTCCTCGTGAAGAGATGAAGATGCAAGCTCAAAACTATCCTTGAAATGCTGTGCAAACAGCATACGGACAAACATTACGCATCCTTGTCTTCCATGAACGATTGCGATACAATCCTTTATTCCTATACTGGCATACTGTGCTCCGCAAGGCTGGCATGTGAATATAGGGTTGATAATTCCTGGACGTTCTCGTTCTTTTAGTTCACAAGACATGATATTTCCTTTTCCTTAATAAATCGGGTTAGTTAGTTCTTGATTAAGTGACCCATTAATAGTTAAGTAATCTATACGCTCTTTGAGCCCCTGCATAAGTATCTTGATATCTTTTTTGTCCATTGTATTCAACCATGGATATGTTTTTTGAACCCATTTGCTAAATACACAGCATCTACCCAATAGCATCTATCTTCAGGTGTGCTGAGATCAACAGGTTCATCGCACAATAATTGCATGGTTTTTGTAAGGATTCCTTCATTTTGCCTTTCTCTGTCCCAGGAACGTGAATGAAACTGCCACAGGCACCATTTCATAATAAAATATACAAGCTGCTCTATCCTATCTTTCATAATGTCATCCATTTATGACCTCATCTTCTTTCTATTATGCCATGCCAAACTGTTGTGATTCAAGCTTTGGATACGTTTTTCCACGCAATCTTGTAACAATATCCCAGTCACCAGTATACGGTCTTTCCTCAGTTGGAGTTGTTCCATCATCAACAATATTTACATCAGAAATCATCTGTCGGGTCAAGAATCCTTTCTCAGTTGGAATCTCATCTTCACTTATGTCCATGCCATAAAGCTGGTGAATTGGCAAATATATTGCACTGTAGAGATCTCTAGCAAGCCTGACCCATCCTTCATACCCTTTATATGGGCTATTGTGATATCCGTGAATATTGAGATATGGGATTCTCATCTTTTTGGAGACCTCTCCCGGGCGAACACCTGTAAGGACACAATCAGGTTGTAACATTTCCATAGCTTCAAGCCCTTCAAGTTCATTAGGATCATCAATTGCAAGTGCTCCTTCACTGCAGCGAGCAACACCTTTTTCAAAGTCTCCCTGGTGACCTAATTTTGAATACACTGAGACAACCTTAACTCCCATTTCCTCTTCAATTACATGTGCCCAATGCCAGAGTTTGGAGTTGCCAGGCCAAAGACAGATCTTTTTTCCTTTTAGGCGTTTAGCATACCAATTGAGTTCCGGTCTCCATCTAGCAGTTTCTTCATCTATTATAGCCTGTGCTTCTTTTTCAAGTCCGAAAAACATGGCTACTTTCATTAATGATGCTGAGAGCGGTTCAAAACCAAAACCATCAATATCAATACGTGGAATTCCATATCTTTTTCTGAGTTCATTACAGATGTATTCGGAAGAACGCGCACATTCAAGTACATTAAGGTGAGCACGATGCATACCTCTTAGGTCATCGTAGGTACAATTTCCAGTAAAGGTGGAGAGAACCTGAATTCCCATTCTCTGGAAAAAATCTACCATAATTTCCGCATCACCCTGGATATTATAGTCACCAACGTAATTGATAACATACTTACTTTTTATTTCAGGTTCATATGTTCCAACTTTTTGATCTATCCAGGCAATATTGATTTTGTGATGTCCTCCAGATTGGCTAGGTCCTCCAAAACCAGGAGCATTACATACGAAAATGTCTACATCTGGCATTTCTTCCATCACTTTTTTAGCAACTGCACCTATATCATCTCCAATAAGTGCCGAAGCGCAAGTTTGGTAGATAGTCATTCTTTTGATGTGGGGAAAAGCTTTGAAACAATCAATAATATTCTGTTTAAGCATTTTTTCAGCGCCGAATACGACGTGTTTCTCCTTCATATCACTTGCAAAGGTATATTTAAGCTGAAAATTGTCGTTATCGCTGATGTAACGCTTAGTGTGCCAGGTATCATAGGTGCATCCAACTGGACCATGGCTCATATGAATTACATCCTTCATAGGTGAGCCTATAACATGTTTTGCACCACAGTAAGCGCATCCTCTTTCTGAAACTGTCCCAGGAATGGTGTTAAGGTATCCAAGAGGAAGGCAGGAAGGCAAGTCTTCGCCTGGACCTTTTATAACAGCATGCATCTCCCTTGAAGGAATACATTCGCTACATTTAAACGTATGATATGGCATCGATTTGTTCTCCTTATTTTTATAGAAGGGCACTGTCGCCCTGCTCGTCCGTCCTTACCCTAATGGCATCATCAACAGGACAGATGAAAATTCGCCCATCGCCAATTTCGCCCGTTTGGTTAACCTTAATAATTGTTTCAACTATTGGCTCAACATCTTCATTAAGGGCAATTATGGAAAACAGGCGCTTAGGAATATACTCCATTCTCCTTCCAGCTTTTATTCTCTGATCCAAAATTTCAGGCCGTTCAATCTCAAGTTCGGTTGCAATACCTTTTTGTTTGCCTCTCCCAAACACTGGAATTGCTGTTAAACTTGGAACACCAAGTTTCTCGAGAGCTTCTTTTGTAGGAATAACTTTTTTTGGACGGATTATTGCAATTATTTCTTTCATAATTGCCCCCTCCTCAAAGACCTGTATCCCCTGTACGTATCATATATGCATTGTCAACGGGGATGACAAAAATTTTACCGTCTCCTTGATGAACGGTATATGCTTTGTATTTGATAATTTTAACAACTTCTTCAACACACTCATCTTCTACAACTAGTATGAGCATGGTTTTAGGGAGTTCATCATAGTGTATTACTCCAATCGTGATTCCGTTTTGTTTTCCACGATCGGGTGCGTCTATTTTTGTTAGTGAAATAAATCCCCCTTCTGAAAGCCCTTCTATGACATTATCAGTGGTTTCAGGGCACAATAAAGCCTTGATCCTCTTCATATTAATTCTCCTTTCACCGTTGAACAAAACTTTTAATTTAAAACTTCATTCCGCGGAAAATAATGTTTTTCGGTATATAATTAAGCTATATGCTGTATATTGTGAATGGAATTCTATTCATGATGTTTTGCGATGGCACTCTAGTGAACGGTACTTGATCATATTTTGTGATTTTTTTCAAACTCATATCAAGATTCTTTGTAACAACAAAATTTTCTTGTTCACTAATTTCAAATGAAAGCTTGTTATTTTTTACAAGTATGCTACCTGTCGTGATTAATGGAGAGAGTAAAGTTGAGATATATAGTTTTCACGTCCTTTGTTAAGGTAAATAGTGACAAACTTGTGTTGTTTACTATGGACAAGTATGAAAGAGCTAGGCTTTCCTGTTCATACGATCTCTTTATATATTTATATAAGCTATATGTTTATAAAAACATAACAGTTGTTTATATTTATGGAATACAGTAACCTATTTCCTATATTGTGGTATATAATATTTTTTATTGGTGGGAATATAGAATACATTTCCTTATAGAGAAATCTAAAAATAATAATTGTTAAAATTAGAAAACGTAAATTCTAAAAAAATAAGTGTCACTCATAAAGATAAGTAAAATATCCAAAACTAAAAATAAAATAATATCAAAATGATTTTTGATTTTAATTATTGAGATAGTTATTATTGTGTTATTATTGCCAAAAATTCTATAGGTAAAACAAAACATATCAAAAATAATGAGTCAAATTAAATGTTGATATAATTTGTTTTTAAAATTTATCAACACTTTCGTCTTAAAAACAATGTTTACTTATTGAATTATCTGTTTTGAAATGCGACTACTTTTGTCATTTCCAATTTTGCCATACATAGATCACCTGCATGTAGATTAAGAGAATCAGCAAATTGTGCAGGTATTTCTACAGTAAAATCCTTGTTGTATCTAACAAGTTTAATTTTAATACGTTTTTCTGGTCCCTTATTGACAATGCTATTAATACGGGCAGAATAAGTGTTATCATTTTGGTTTTCAGAACACAACTCAGGCAAAATAAGAGTTACGTTTTCAGGATGAATTCCCCAAGAGACTTTATCTCCGGCTTTTAAACTCTTATTTTTTATCCTCAAACTCAAGTTTCCATTTTTTATTACTGTACATTCTGACTCTTCATCATACTTTTCAACATAAGCGTCATTGAAAATATTAGAGATCCCAACTAGTTCTGCTACATGAAGGTTATTAGGATGATAGAATATTTCTTCCGGAGTGCCGAACTGCTGAGCTTTTCCCTTATATAAGATAAGAATCTTGTCTGCTAGCTGGAAAGCTTCTTCCAAAATGTGAGTGATAAATAATACAGGTATTTGAATTTGAGTTTGAAGATCTTTTATTTTTTGTGCAAGTTCGACCCTTATATCTTGATCAAGAGCAGAGAAAGGCTCATCCAGGAGAAGTATTTCAGGTTTCGGGGCCAGTGCCCTTGCCAGAGCAACTCTCTGTTTCTGCCCACCCGATAATTGGGTTGGATATCGGGTTTCCAGCTCTTCAATATGGAGAAGACTTAGCATTTCCAATACTCTTTTGTCTTTTGTTTCATTCTCCCAACCTCTGAGCCCACATTCTATATTTTTTCTTACATTCATGTGAGGAAAAAGAGTATAACTCTGGAAAACATAACCTAAATTGCGTTTCTGGATTGGAAGATTAATTTTTTTTTCTTTGTCAAAATAAACCTTATTTCCCACGATTATTTTTCCATTATCAAGTTCTGTAATCCCAGAAATGCACTTAAACAACGTGGTCTTTCCTGATCCAGAAGGTCCAAAAAGCACTACAAGTTCGTTTTCTATTTCAAAACTGACATCTAACGTAAAGGATTTTTTAGTGCCTTTTTTTTTATTAGTGTCAGTTTCATAATACTGTTTTTTAATTTCAACTTTAACACTCAAGTTTATGCCTCTACTTTTCCTGTAAACAGTCCCATTAGAGATATATTCAGATGGATATAAGGATAAAGGATTAAGGACGAGTTTTTGGGCTAGTTCATTATTGCCTGCCTGAAAGCACCATATCTTTAGGTAGACATAGTATTGTTTTCCTTGGAGATTCATTCCAGCATAAGGGTTGCTTCGAATTCCCCTGCAGCTTTTGCAAAACCTGGCACAATCCTTGCGAATATTCTGTTTTTTTTCAAGAGGGCATGTTACTAAAAAGGCAAGTTAAATTTCACTTTAATAAGATTACCCACTGAAAAATGTCAAAATAGATGATATGGTGGCTATCCATATAGTAATGGATAAAGGAAACCATATCATGTCAAACATAAATTATGTCTTATTTACTGTTAAGCTGCGGACTTGAATCCAGAATTTTGCAAGATTTTCTGTCCTTCTGCTCCAGTTACGAAATCAATGAATTTCTGTGCATCTTTTTTATCTTGAGACGAGGAAACTATGGCTATCGGATATTTAACAGGAGTACTGACAGATATATTTGTAATGATTTTGATAGTTCCTGGTTCTGCAGTCATTGCGTCACTCATATATACAAAACCTGCGTCAACTTCCCCTCTTTCCACGTATGTAAGTACTTGTTTGACATCTTCAGCAAATACCGCCTTGTTTTCGAGCTGACTCCATAAACCTGCTTCAGTCATTGCAGTACGTGTATAATTTCCGACAGGTACTGTATCAGGATTTCCAACGCCGATTTTCTCTACCTTGGAGTCAGTCAGATCTTTCACGCCAGTGATATTAAGGGTGCTATTTACAGGAACAATAAGTACCAGTGAGTTTTGAGCAAAGTTTTCTCTTGAACTGTTGTCGATAAGAGTCTCATTGGCAAGAGTGTTCATGTTTTTCTGATCAGCTGAAGCAAAAACATCCGCAGGAGCTCCTCCCTCAATCTGCTTACGCAAGTTACCTGAACTTCCAAAATTGAAATTTACATCTACGCCAGGGTTTTCGGTTTCAAATTCAGGTTCCATATCCTTAAAAGCTTCTGTAAGGCTGGCAGCTGCAGATACTGTAATTTCTTCAGATTTCTGTTCAGAAGCTGAGTTACTTGTGTTAACTGGGATACTCGTATTATTTGTAGCTTTATTTCCGTTATCAGTACATCCTATTGCAAGGAATACGCTAAACAATACTAATAGAACTATCAGTTCTTTTTTCATAAATATACTTCCTCGGTATGTTTTTGTTGTAATATAGTATCGAAGCTGTTAAACTCAGGATCGATAACAGTGAAATTGATATTAAGGATTAATTTTTTGATTTTGGCTATTTTTATTTCTTCAATACCTGGGTTGTTGTAATAAATTACTCTATTTAATATGTGTTTATTTATTCCAATTCAATATTTTTGTGGCTACGTTCTACTATTGCAGAAGATTAAGGATAATTTTTAGAAAAAGCTTCAATTACTTAAGTCTTATATTAAACATAGACACCTTAGTAAATAAATTATATTTTGAAAAATTTATTAATACTGATGTTCTAATGAAACATATTTCCTAGGATTTTGATATTATTGGTTTGAGTATCCAGTCTGATTTGACTACATTAGAAAGTTGAGCGTCTAATAGTGATAAGAGTCAAATTCTTATTGAATGCTTTGAAAAATATAAATCCACATTCAACAGATTTACACGGATGTAATACTCATTTTTTGAAATGAGTTAATTAACCGGGTATATTTTGTGCACTTCTGCAGAATGTGAAATTAGTTAATTTAACTACTTCTCATCGATTGATGAGACAATTAGTCTGTTGCTATCATCACATTTGAAGCCTTGACTACAGCGTATACATCGCTTCCTTCTTTTAAGCTCAGACCTTCAGCTGAAGTTTTTGTGATGATAGAAGTGATTTCTGTTCCACCGGGCAATTCTATTATAATTTCAGCGTTTACCATACCAGTAACAATGCTTTTAACTTTGCCCTTCATAACATTACGTGCACTTAATTTCATTTCCTTGCTCCTCCTTCAAGTGTTAATTCTAAACACTTGCTCTTTTCAATTAGGCACTTCTTAATAATATATTTTGCGTTTATATATTATAATTACATTATCGAGAATTAAAGTAGAATAATTATAAACAGTAGAGAATACATAGACTCAAATTTAAATAATAATTTATTTAATGTTGTATATTTAACGAGTAGGTTAACTATTAAATTCCCCCTGTAATGAAAAATGGATAAATTCATTTCAATTTACAGGTTTGAAGAATAACATCAAAAATAAAACATTCCTTCTATGTATCTTAATCTAAAGTAAATGATGTACTTAAAATGTTGTTTTTTATTGGACTTAAGCTTTTTAATTATCAAATGAGGATCACAGAGACACAAGATCACACCCATTTTCAAAATAATTGAGTTTCAATCCAATTAGAATGTTTCTGTTATGCTGAAAAGGACTCTTTACTATTATTTGTGGAAACTGAAAGAGCCATTATCTTCACAAACCAACCTTTAAACTTTACATAATTGTTCTTGTTAAACCAGACCCATCTTCCCTTTTGTTGTGAAGTAAACTTCCTTACCTGCCATTCTCTTTTGAGAAAATCCATTGAAAATCCATTATTACATTTTATTTGGAGCAAGGATGTAAAATAATGGATATTATTTTTCTGAGACGATGTAAATCTTTGGAATATGAGTGTTCTTTAATGAAGTTTAACTTCCTTTCCTGTCATTGTCTTTCAGGAAAATCCATTATTACATTTTATTTGGAGCAAGGATGTAAAATAATGGATATTATTTTTCCTGAAATTAGACAAATTTTTGGAACAAGGGTAGTTTTTCTCTAACCAGAGTTTCTTTATCAATAAATTTGGGGGTTTAAAGATGAACAGTTCAAAGGTTGATTCCTCGGCGTTTTACCTTTGCCGAATACATAACCTTAATCATTTAAGGGATTTGAAACGCTTTTTGAACAATATATTATCTCTTGTGATCCTCCATATCCATAAAAGCACACAACCTATATATAACGTTATGTTTTTCAAAACATAACGATTGAAATATTCAAAGATATAAGTTATCTGAAAACCTACCACTTTTATATGAATAACAAGTTATTTTGGATTTTGTTGCAAAATAACAATAATTTTTTCTCATTCCTCAAGACATTAAGTTTGCTAAAATCCATTTTTATAACTATTTAGAAAAATTTTAAGGAAATGTATACAACTTAATATATTTTTTATTATATATACATATAATATGTAGATAGTATTAATTTTTAGTACCGAAATTGCCAAAAAATAGCCTTGGTCATCAAATTATAATTGTCATAAAAATATCGAAAAGCATTTTTGAATATTAGTGTGATATTTGAAAGGTATCCTGTGTTTCTCTTGAGATATAAACTAACCGACACATTTATATTGAACCATACATTTAGAATAAAATGTATATTCTATCATGAATTTACATGAACAAATAGAGAAAACAGTTTACTAACAATAAAAGCAGAGCTGAAAATCTGCTAACTAGCAAACTACAGCCGAAATTTGAACACGGTTTTTTTCTATTGGGATCTGGAAATTAATAGACTTTCCTAAATTCCCCCACCCGTCTTCCAAGATGCAGGGGAAAGGCGTATTCCTTAAAACCTGTTGACATTGAAGTACTAGTTCATAAAAATGAGATAGTGCGATGAAATTACTGTGTACTGTTCATAAGCATGAAAATGAATTGTTGTGCAGTTCACAGAACAATGTTGAGAGGTCAATAAAATGCAAGATGAGATGAAACTATCGATTTTTTCTGAAAAGTGCACTGAAAATACAATATCAATATTTTATACAGAAGGGAAATGAGTATGATTTACAAAAACATAGTCTGTCCTGTCTGTGGAGCTGCTTGCGACGATATCCAAGTTGAAATCAAGAATGGGAAAATTGAAGTCAAAAATATATGCAAAATGGGAATTTCTAGATTTAATGAGATCACAAGTCCACGAAGATTTAAACAGCCTCTTCTAAAATTTGGGGGGAAATTAAGACCAGTTTCCTGGGATGGAGCCCTTCAAATAGCTGCAGATATCCTGTCTTCGGCGAAACGACCCCTTATATGTATAGGCAGCGAAACTTCCTGCGAAGCACATGAAGCAGGACTTATGATAGGAGAATATCTAGGCGCAATTGTGGATACAAATGGCAGTGGATCTATAATGATGGGAAGTCAGGAAGCCGGAAAAGTTGGTGCAACCGAAGGGCAAAAGAAAAACAGAGCAGATCTCTTAGTTTACTGGGGAACTAATCCTCTTGAATCCATGCCGAGACAGATGTCCAGATATGGAGTTTTCCCGAGAGGTTACTGGACAAAACGCGGGCGTTTTGACAGGACAATCATTACTGTGGACCCAAGAAAAACTCTGACTGCTAAAGCTTCTGACCTGCACGTGAAGCTTAAACCGGACTCTGACTATGAGTTAATAAGTGCACTTTTAACGCTTTTACATGGAAAAATTCCTCATCATTCCGTAGAGGAGATTACAGGAGTTCCAATATCTGTTATGGAAGAAATGCTTGGTTTGATGAAAAAATGTAACTTCGGAACTATCTCGGTAGGAGTTGGACTTTCTTCATCTCTTGAAAAGTACAGAAACACTGAAATTGCCATGAACCTTGTGAAAGAGCTAAACAATTATTCCAAATTTACCATTGGAATTATCCGCAATCAATGCAATGCAGCAGGCTTTAACCAGGTTGCGTCTTACATGTACGGATATCCTTTCGGGCTTGATTTCATGCGTGGGCACCCACGTTACAACCCTGGAGAATTCACAACCGTGGATTTGCTTCGAGAAAAGGATGTGGATGCAGCTTTTGTAATGTGTTCTGATCTTTTGAGTCAGATTTCCCCTGAATGTGCAACTTACCTTGAAGAAATTCCTTTGATCTGCCTGGATACAGTTCCTAGTCCAACTACTGCTATCTCAGATATTGTGATTCCGGGAATCGTTGACGCCATGGAATGTGACGGAACTTTCTATAGGCTTGACGACATTCCAATTTACTTTGAACCGTTCATTGGGTCTCCATTTAAATTTACTCAGAGTAATGAAGAGACGTTAAAACAGCTTTTTACGAAAATCAAAGAGATAAAGAATCAGGTAAATATTTTTCCGTTTACATATGGTGCTGACCCTAAAACTCAAAATTGCTTTTCAGGATCTCAGATTTCAAGTAGTCAATTAAGTTTCAGAATAAAATCTGTTTGGTGATGAAATATATATAAATTAATTTCCCTGATGAAGATTAAGAGGAATATGATGATAAAAAATTATAAAGACAAAAATCCGAAAATCTCAAACACAGTTTTCGTTGCAGACTCTGCAGATATCATTGGGGATGTAGAAATACGGGATTATTCAAGCATATGGTTTAATGCTACGATCCGGGGAGACCAAAATAAAATAAAAATTGGAAATCGGACGAGCATTCAGGATAATGTGGTAATTCACGTAGATAATACTAATGAGGTTCAAATAGGGGATAATGTTAGTGTAGGACACGGAGCTGTACTACATGGTTGTAAAATTAAAAATAATGTAATTATAGGAATGAATTCTACAGTCTTGAATGGGGCTGAGATAGGAAAAAATTCTATAGTTGGTGCAAATGCACTGGTTCCTGAAGGGAAAAAATTTCCAGAACGAAGTTTAATAATTGGAATTCCGGGAAAAGTAAAAAGAGAACTTGAAGATGCAGATATCGAAGCTATCTCAAAAAATGCTGAAGAATATGCGGAACTTACAAAGGAATATAGAGAAAATGAAAATGAAAATGAAAACATATGAACAAGTTTTGGTTATTTCTATCTTGTGTTAACCTAATCTTTATTTAGAATCCAAGATCTTTTTCCAAATTTCAATAAAATCAACTTTTTTTGTTTAAACACCTCATCCCAAAATCAATTTTGTTCCCAAATCCATCATAATATCACATAGCTATTGTTTCATTATCAGCTTATAAGAATATACCAACGTGCTTAGGAGAAAACGGGAAAATGGAATTAAAATATGTGCCTACAACCTGTCCCTACTGTGGGACAGGATGCGGATTTAACATTGTGGAAAAAGATGGAACAGCTGTCGGTATTGAGCCATGGCATCGAGCTCCCGTTAATGCAGGAAAACTCTGTCAAAAGGGCAGATACGCTTATGAGTTTATCCATAGCAAGGACAGACTTGTAAAACCGCTGATCAGGAAAAAAGGAAAGCTTGTAGAGGTAAGTTGGGATGAAGCCTTGAACCTCATAGCAGAAAAATTCATGACTATTCTTCCTGAAGAAATTGCCTGTCTCTCCTCAGCAAGAACCTCAAACGAAGAAAACTACCTTATGCAGAAATTTGCCCGAGCTGTCCTTAAGACGTCCAACATTGATCACTGTGCAAGGCTCTGCCATTCTTCCACAGTTACTGGCCTTGCCGCAGTTTTTGGCTCGGGAGCCATGACTAATTCAATCTCGGACCTTGAAAAATCTAAATGCATTTTCATTATCGGCAGCAATACCCTCGAGCAACACCCACTAATTGGAAGGAGGTTGATTCTTGCAAAGAAGAAAGGGGCTAAAATTATCTGTGCAGACCCCCGTTTCACTCCTACAGCAAAACAGGCAGATACTCATCTTTCCATGTATTCAGGCACGGATGTGGCTCTCTTAAATGGACTCATGCATCACATTATAGGAAATGGCTGGGAAGATTCAGCATTTATCTCAAAAATGACAAAAAATTTTGATGAACTGAAAGCTGTGGTCATGCAAGATATCTATTCCCTATCACATGTCTCAAAAATTACAGGGATACCAGTGGAGGACTTAAAAACCACAGCCGAATGGATTGCTCAATCAAAACCATCGGCTCTCCTTTATTCAATGGGAATTACCCAACATACAGTGGAGTGGACAATGTAAGGTCCACTGCAAACTTAATACTCCTAACTGGAAACCTTGGAGTTCCGGGAGGTGGAGTCAACCCACTGAGAGGACAAAACAATGTTCAGGGAGCATGTGACATGGGCTGTTTACCGGAAGTATATCCAGGTTACCATAAAATTGCAGACCCGGAGAATTACAGAAAAATGGAATCTATCTGGGGAGTGAGTGGACTTCCGAAAACTCCAGGGTTCACGGTTACAGAGCTGATGGAACAGCTTGCGGAAGGAACATCGACTGTGAAATGCATGTATGTTATGGGAGAAAATTTCATGCTCTCGGACCCTGATCTAAACAAAGTAAGAAAAGCCATGAATAATCTGGACTTTCTGGTTGTGCAAGACCTTTTTTTGAGCGAGACTGCAAATATTGCTGATGTTGTATTACCTGCAGCCTGTTATGCAGAAAAGAATGGGACACAGACTAATACCGAACGTCGGGTTCAGAGGATCAGGAAAGCCGTAGACCCGCCGGGAGATGCTAAGGCAGACTGGCGCATAATCTGCGAACTTGCCGAGCGTATGGGATATGGGAAGCAGTTTTCCTACTTGAATGAAGCAGAAATTTTTGAAGAAATTGCAAAGGTTACTCCTCAATACGGAGGCATGAGCTACGAGCGTCTTAAAAATCCTGATTCTCTTCAGTGGCCCTGTCCTGATAAAACTCATCCTGGAACGCCAATATTGCATACCAAAAAATTTTCCACTCCAGATGGACTGGCGAAGTTTTCTGGTATTGAATGGAAACCTCCAGCAGAAGTCCCTGATGCAGAATATCCTTTAATTCTTACTACAGAAAGGAATATCTGGCACTGGCATACAGGGACCATGACTCGCAGGTCGAAAACTCTAGCCTCCGAAGTCAGAACTGGTTGGGTGGAACTTCATCCCGACGATGCTAAAAAGCTGGGAGTCAGCAATCGAGAAAAAATTCGCGTAGTTTCCCGGAGAGGGAGTATCGAAATTCCTTCAATGGTTACAGAAGATATAAAACCTGGAGTTGTCTTCATTCCTTTTCATTTTAAGGAGTGTGCAGCTAATCTGCTGACCAATGGAGCTCTTGACCTCGTAGCAAAGATTCCAGAGTACAAGGCAT
Organism: uncultured Methanosarcinaceae archaeon; assembly: GCA_963727895.1. Lineage (GTDB taxonomy): Archaea > Halobacteriota > Methanosarcinia > Methanosarcinales > Methanosarcinaceae > Methanosarcina. The sequence goes on from CAVSHT010000007.1 coordinate 63,935, forward strand.
GTGCGGTAAAAATTGAGAAGATAGAACCTCAAGAAGGTAACCTTTGGAGGGAAAACTTTGAAACCTTCTGAAGAAAACATGTTTTATGTCCAGGCTTGTGATCAGGAGCTACTGGAAAAAGGAGAGTCAGGTGGTGCTATTTCAGCCCTACTTAAGTTTGCACTGGAAAGCGGAAATGTAGATGCAGTACTTGGTGTCAAAAAAGGAGCTGATATTTATGATGTTGTACCGGTACTAATTACGGATCCGGCAGAAATTTCGGAAATTTCAGGTTCCTTACATTTTGGGACTCTTCTTTTATCCAGGCTTTTCAGTAGGTACCTTGAGGGAGTAGAGAACTTAAAAATTGCAGTTGCTCTGAAGGGATGCGATGTCATGGGGCTTTATGAACTTGCAAAGCGGGGAGAAGTCAAGCTGGAAAATATTCTCATGATTGGGTTAAACTGTGGAGGTACAATCAGTTCCGAGATGGCAAGGAAAATGATTGTAGAAAAATTTGAAGTTAATCCTGATCTGGTTAAAAAGGAAAGGATTGCTAAAGGAAAGTTTATCGTTGAAACTTCTGAAGGAGAGTTTTCTATTCCCATAGACAAGCTGGAAGAGGAAAACTTAGGAAGAAGAAGCAACTGCAGGCGCTGCAAGCTGAAAATCCCTCGACAGGCTGACCTTGCCTGCGGGGAATGGGGTGTAATGGGCACAGAAGCAACCTTTGTAGAAGTATGCAGTGCAAAAGGTGCAGAAATACTTGAGCAGGCAAAGGCCGCAGGCGTGGTTGAGACATTTATCCCTGTCCCGAAAGGACTGGAGATCAGAGGGAAGATCGAAAAGTCAATGCTAAACCTTTCCGAGAATGGAAGAACTAAAGATTTTCAGTCTTTAGGGGAAGGAAAAAACCGCCTGAGACAGCTAATAAACGAGACTTCACGCTGTATTAAGTGCTATAGCTGTATTGAAGTATGTCCTGCCCTGTCCGGGGCAAAAGTATCAGATTTTACTGTAGACACCCCGGGAAAAATTCCTCCTTCCTTTGCCTTTCATGCACTACGTTATTCTCTTGTTGCAGATTCCTGTATCAACTGCGGACAATGCGAAGAACTCTGTCCAATGGAGATCCCAAATGCTCTTTTTATGCATTCTTTTGCCGTAGAATTTCAGGAACTTTACGGCTATCAGGCAGGTAAGGATCTCTCAGTCCCAAATATATCGCCACTGGAAATTTTCCTGCGGGAAGAAAATCGAGAAAATGGAAGTAGAAAACGATTGTGTAAATAATAAAAACATTATCTGATGATTGATAGTCAAATTGGAAAAAAGAAAAATAAATGGTATTGATACTTAAATATAGTTATATACTATTAGAAAGTATATTTCTGCATGAACTGCCCCAGATGCAATAGTTCCAGTCACAAAAAGAATGGTATAGTTGGCGGGCGTCAACGGTACAAATGCTCTGATTGTGGCTATAACTATACGGTAGAGCTAAAATCAACTGCTTTTTCCGCTTCTGTAAAAAGACAGGCTTTACAACTTTACCTTGAAGGATTGGGCTTTCGCTCAATAGGGCGGTTTCAGGGGTAAGTCACGTTTCTGTCCAAAAATGGATCAAGAAATTTGGTCAAGAGTTAGAGGCTCTAAAAAGCGAAAATGAGATATCTATTGTTGAAATGGATGAGATGCACACTTACATCGGTAACAAAAAAAATATTGCTGGATCTGGATTGCTGTTGATAGAGTTGGAAAAAAGTTCATCAACTGCTCTTTTGGCATCAGAGGAACGGAAACTGGAAAACTACTCTGGGAAAAATTGAAGAAAAAAGAGATTGGAGAAGTGATGACAGACCACTGGAGAGCATATGCAGAGTTTCTTCCAGAAAAGATCCATACTCAATCCAAAGCAAAAACGTATACTGTTAAGGGATATAACAGCATATTGAGGCACTTTTTAGCAAGATTGAGAAGAAAGACAAAGTGTTATACGAAGAGTCTTGAAATGCTAAAGTACTCGGTTATTCTATTGATGAAATACAGAAATAAAGAGTTAATTATGTTTAGTTAACAATACCAATTTTGATCCTTGCGTCTAGAAAAGTATCGTCTATTGATTCTTCAACTTCATCAAATCCACAGATATCCTTATTTAACAGAACTTCCTTCATTGCGAGAGCATCATCTACTGCAAACCTCAGTTCTTTATCAGAATTTGGATAATTATTTCCAATAACGAGCCCGACTCTTTTATCAGTCATGATGTTAATATATTGTATTATTTTTCAGAATGCATGAAAGAATTCAAGCCTTCACAGATTGATAACTGCGGGTTTTCTTCAAAGAATTCAGACAATTTTGTAAGAGACAGTTTAGAAATCTCAATCGTGCTTCCGTCAGAGCATTTCATTTCAATTTCAGCAGTTGGCCTGTATTCGAGCCATGTTTTCATTGCTTCAATAATTATCTCTGCAAAAACTTTTCCTGTGATGCCAAAAACTGCAAGTGTACTGAAAACAGTTGATATATCGGATCTTTCTTCTTCAGAAGAATTAGACGTTAAAGGTTCTATCCAACCATCAGGTAGATTCTTGCAAATTGAACCGTAAAACTGACAGCACTGTTCCTGCCAGTGTTCCGAAGAAACATCAATGTCTCCAGACGTAAGTACAATAGAAAAATTAGACTTATCAAGAACTTGCTGTATACTACCACCAACGATTTTACAATCGAAAATTACACTATCGAAAACTTATATTTCTTGAGAGAATATATGGTTTACGATATTTATTAAATCTTTATTTACTAAACAAAAATATTCAAGACAAAATATCAACTAGCTACTAATAAAAGCTTAAAAAAGAAGGAAATTACGATTCCTTTAATTACAGTTCCCTTAATAAGCGAAATCCAAGGTTGGCGAAACAACTTCCAGATTCACGCTTAAAGCGACTAGCTGAACGGCAGAATTCCATATCGCAGAGCCAGCTACATCCACGAGAAATCCGATAGAAGCTATTTCCTTCATCCCATGCACTCCCATCCAAAGGAGCTCCATTGTAGTTGTTATGCCACACATCTTGTACCCATTCCCATACATTTCCATGAATGTCATAAAGTCCCCAGGGATTTGGTTTCTTACAGCCAATTACGTGAGTTTCATCACCTGAATTTCCAGCATGCCAGACGTAGTCATTGAGTTTTGACGTGTCCTCACCAAAGAAACATCTTGTTTGTGTGCCTGCCCGGCAGGCGTATTCCCATTCAGCTTCGGAAGGTAAGCGGTATTTGTCAGTTCCTTCTTTCTCATTCAACTTTGTGATAAACTCCTGAACATCTTTCCAGGAAATCATCTCAACAGGGTGATCTTCACCTTTGCAATACGAAGGATTGTTACCCATTATCTTTTTCCACTGTCTTTGCGTGACAGCTGATCTGCCTAGATAAAAATAGTTTTGAATTGTTACATTGTGGACCGGAAATTCAGCATCTGATCTGTCCATCTCTTCAGAAGGTGATCCCATCTCAAATTTCCCAGCAGGAATAAGTACAAATTTCATACCTGTAAAAGGACTAGTAAACGTTTCAATATCGTCAGGATTATCATCCATTGAAATAATAGATGACTCTTCAGTTTCTTCTTTTTTCAGGTAGTATCGAATTGTATTAATATAACTCTTAATGCCAAATTTATTTCCCAAAAGCCCCACCCCTAAGATATTATAATTGTCTCCTAGTTTAGACATATCACTTATTATATTTAGACAGTATATGTAAAATTTTATTTTCAATCCTTACTTGTAATTTTTGGTTCCAGTTTTATTAAGAATCTATAACTCTATAGCATTTATCGTTGTTCAGTTAAAATTAAACTTTACTGCAATAAAAGACCTTGACAATAAGTATCTATTTCATTGTAATAAAAAGGGCATTGTTACTTAACTAGATCTAGTTCTTTATTTCTGTATTTCATCAATAGAATAACGAGTACTTTAGCATTTCAAGACTCTTCGTATAACACTTTGTCTTTCTTCTCAATCTTGCTAAAAAGTGCCTCAATATGCTGTTATATCCCTTAACAGTATACGTTTTTGCTTTGGATTGAGTATGGATCTTTTCTGGAAGAAACTCTGCATATGCTCTCCAGTGGTCTGTCATCACTTCTCCAATCTCTTTTTTCTTCAATTTTTCCCAGAGTAGTTTTCCAGTTTCCGTTCCTCTGATGCCAAAAGAGCAGTTGATGAACTTTTTTCCAACTCTATCAACAGCAATCCAGATCCAGCAATATTTTTTTTGTTACCGATGTAAGTGTGCATCTCATCCATTTCAACAATAGATATCTCATTTTCGCTTTTTAGAGCCTCTAACTCTTGACCAAATTTCTTTATCCATTTTTGGACAGAAACGTGACTTACCCCTAAAAACCGCCCTATTGAGCGAAAGCCCAATCCTTCAAGATAGAGTTGTAAAGCCTGTCTTTTAACAGAAGCGGAAAAAGCAGTTGATTTTAGCTCTACTGTATAGTTATAGCCACAATCATGGATCATGGCATTTGTAGCGTTGACGCCCACCAACTATACCGTTCTTTTTGTGACTGGAACTATTGCATCTGGGGCGGTTCATGAAGAAATATACTTTCTAATAGTATATAACTATGTTTAAGTATCAATGTCATAAAAAGAATTACTTGAACTCAAACTAATTGTTATACGTTTTTAAAAAAACTCATATAACCAAAAGTAAAATATGAGATTGATTTATCTTAGGAAAATAACCAAACCTCATACTCAATCACTGATCAAAATCAGTGAATCAAAATATGATCAATCCATAATACCAAAATCCTGATTTAAGTTACTAAACTAAATCCAAGATAAAAGTCGTTATAATAGATCACGATTTAAATCATTAGATCAAAATCAGTGAATCAAAATATGATCAATCCATAATACCAAAATCCTGATTTAAGTTACTAAACTAAATCCAAGATAAAAGTCGTTATAATAGATCACGATTTAAATCATTAAACTGAAACTCGATCAAAATAAGTTCCTATTAGAATACTTTTGTTGAAATTCAATCAAATTTCTAAATTAAGATCCAAAACTTCAAAAGCCCTATATCCATGGACAATCGAACCGCCCGTTTTTTGAAAAGTCGCTTCCAAAAATATTACAAAAATGCCGAAATAGGTCTCCCTGACCATCTGCCTAACAGAGAATGGGCTTTTATTTTCTATGACGATATGCCTGAAAAAATGATGCATAGGCACAAGGCCTTTGGCTCACCCGGAGAAGCTCTTGATTACCTTTACGGCATGGCTCCTGCTCACGTTTATAATTCAACTGCTTATTATGAATATCCTGATGCTAGAAAGATGAATGAGAAGAACTGGCTTGGAGCAGAATTGATTTTTGACCTGGATGCCGATCACCTTCCAGATGCTCCGAAGAATTATGCAGATATGCTTGAGCTTGTAAAAAAAGAGGCTTTCAAACTAATGGATTTTCTGTTAGATGATTTTGGATTCTTGGAGCAAGAAATCGAACTGGTGTTTTCCGGGGGAAGAGGATATCATTTTCATATTCATAATCCAAAAGTTTTGGCACTTGGGAGCGCCGAAAGAAGAGAAATCGTAAATTATATCAGCGGAAGAGATATGGAAGTTAAGTATCTATTCAAAAAAGTTCCCATGAGTGGAGATGTAGGGACGGGTTCTACTGGTTTTTATGATAAAGTAAGGAACGTTCCACTAAAATGGGAAATCAGGGATTTCGATAGTGGATGGGGAAAAAGATTTGCAAATTACTTAGTTGAATATCTAAAAACAGAGATTTTTACTAAAAAGTACAAAAAAGATATGTTTAACGAATTAAAGATAGATTTAGAATTGGGCAGTAGTTCGATAAAAACATTGATAAAATTAGCATCCAATGAAAATGCCTTAAATGATATATTGACACGAGGACGCTTAGATTTTCCCGGAAAAGATTTTAAGAGGGTTTCTGAATATATTATGAGACAATCCATTGAAAAATCCGGTATCAACTTTGGAGCCAGTGTTGACGAACCTGTAACTGCAGACATTAAACGCTTGATAAGAGTACCGGGTTCATTGCATGGCGGATCAGGAATGATGGTTAAGAAACTTGCTTTATCTGAATTAGAAAAGTTTGATCCGCTTACTGATGCCGTTGTCTTTGGTGAAAGGTCAGTAAAAATAACAGTCTCAAAACCTTTTTCGATACAATTAAAGGGCAAGGATTTAAGTGTAGAAGAAGGCATACAGGAAGTTTCTGAGTATGCGGCAGTGTATCTAATTTGCAGAGGTGTTGCGGAGTATGGATATAGAAAAAATCAGCCAAATATTGCTTAAGGAAGAAAAACAGAAATTAAAGACGATTCCAGCTGATTTTTATCAAGAATCTGAAAAATATATCCGGGAGCTTGAAGAGGATATAAAGAAAATCAACAATTCCCGTTCTACTGAATTTAAGATTCTCCGTGACGAGCATGAAGGAGCTCTTTCAGCCCTTGAAACCATCTTCATGAAGCGGATAGGAAAAGTTATTGAAATGGCAACATTTCAGTCTCATGCGGATAAACCTATTTCAAAGGATATCGAAAAGCTGCTTCCTGCTGAAAAAAAACTTTATGACCTTGTATTGGAAGGAATTAAAGCCGCAAAAACAGAATTATTAGGTCCTATTCTATATCCGGATTCCAAAAATATTGCAGTCTGGCCTGAAATTGCAACAGCGGAAAAGGGTTTTGCTGATTCAAGAAAAGAAACTGAGGCTAAAGAATCTGGGATTCCCTTTATTACAAATGGAGCGGAATCAAAAGTAGAGTTGGACAAAAAGCATATAAATGAGGAATACGTTGTTGTTCGAATACTGAAGGATCTGCCGACCTTCACAGGCGCAGATGGTCGAAATTATACCGTTAGTGCCGAAGACGTCGTTGTTTTGCCGCAGCTTAATGCTACAGGGCTGGTAAAACGAAACGCAACTAAACTTATTGCAGAACAGGAATCCGGAAAAGACTCATTTCCCGAAAAAAATTAATAGCTTAATTAATTTCCTGAGATTTACGGCTTATTTTAGCTTGAAAAAAAGAAGGCAGATTTTTAGGAACACAATAAATACGAACTAAGGCGAGAAAGCGTATCAGTTAATAGTATGAGTATATATATTTGTAACTATATCTGTGTAGCTTACCTTGTTAATGTGCGCAAGCTTTTTAAAAAAGCTTGAGCAAAAACTGATAATCTAATCTTTGACCTCGATAGAAGGATACAAATCATGATATCGAAATATTAAGAGGTAAGAAATCTCAAGTTCATCAAATCAAAGGCTTTCCAAATATGATCTTCCCAGGATCAAAACGCCATACATTACTTATATATGTAAAATGTTATGATTTAAAGTAAGCAATAGTATCTTTCGCAAAGGCGAGATAAGGTAAAATTGCAATACAAATAACCATTAAAAAGGTGTAAAGAATGAAGATCCCAAAAAAATTCAGGACTTATTGCCCTTACTGTAAAACTCATCAGGAAATAGTTGTAGAGAGAGTTAAGAAAGGGCAAGCTTCATCAATGGCTCACATTACAAGACAGAAAAATAGACAGCAGGGCATAGGAAACAGTGGAAAGTTCTCCAAAGTGCCTGGTGGAGACAAACCCACAAAACGTATCTGGCTCAGGTATCGCTGCACAGTATGTAAAAAAGCTCACCAGAAACCTTGTTTCAGGGCAAAGAAATTCGAGTTTAAGGAGTAATATATAATGGAAGATTATACTCAGAGACCAAAAAGCAGGTTCCTTCGCGTAAAGTGCAACGACTGTGAAAACGAACAGGTTATATTTGGAAGCGCAAGCCGCAAAATCACCTGCGTTGTCTGTGGAAGGACCCTTGCCGAACCTACCGGCGGAAAATCAACAATTACTACTCACATTCTGGAAGTGCTTCAATAATCGGATTGTTAAGAGCACTTTACAGCATTAGAGTAATAAGAAATAAAAAAGTAATATTAAGAAGTGGTGCGAATGGGAAACGATAACTGGCCCGAAGTCGGAGAGTTTGTTGTATGTACTGTAAAGACCGTGACGGATTTCGGAGCCTATGTCGAGCTTGAGGAATTCGGAGGAAGGGAAGGTTTTATCCACATATCCGAAATTAAAGCAGGCTGGGTCAAGTACGTCAGGGACTACGTAAGGGAAGGGCAGAAAATAGTCTGCAAGGTTCTTAATGTGGACCCTTCCCGCGGCCACATAGACCTTTCATTGAAAGACGTAAACGATCACCAGCGGCGCGCTAAAATCCAGGACTGGAAAAATGAGCAAAAGGCTACCAAGTGGCTCCAGTTCGTGGCTGAAGAAACGAATGCCGATGAAAGTGACCTGCAAGATTTACACGAAAAACTCGTTGAAGAGTTTGGAAGTGCATATTCCGCCTTTGAAGAAGCTGCTATTGAAGGGGAGAAACCCTTCAAAGGGATTAAAGTCAATAAAAAGTACTTAAAGAGCATAATCAAAATCGCAGGCGAAAATATCAAACTGCCTTTTGTAGACATCGCAGGCTATGTAGATCTGACCTGTAACCTTCCAAACGGTATAGAAGTTATAAGGCAGGCTCTCAGTGCTGCAAATTCTATGGATGAAGTTGATGGAAAAGATATCAGGCTCGAAATAAGTTATACTGGGGCGCCAAGATATCGGATTAAGGTAATTGCCCCAGATTATAAGAAAGCCGAATCAGTCCTGAAAAAATCCGCTCAGACAGCAGTCGATACAATTGCTAAACTTGGTGGACATGGGATCTTTAAGCGGCATATCGAATCAGCAAAGGCGTGATACCCTTTGGGACAAAAGATCCGCAAATGCAAAAATTGTGGCAGGTACACTTTAAGGGAAATTTGCCCGGTATGTGGGGAAAAAGCTTTCTCGCCACATCCGGCTCGCTTTTCTCCTCATGACCCTTATGGAAAATACCGCAGAATGGCAAAGAAAGGATAAGGAATTGTTATGCAGCAAAATACACTTGTCCGTCTGAAAGAAAATCTTGAGCTAAAAAAACCTATACTTGTAGTTGGACTTCCAGGAGTCGGACTTGTAGGCAAGCTAGTAGCCGAGCATCTAGTAGACGAGCTTGGGGCTGAGAAAATCATGGAAATTTATTCGCCATATTTTCCTCCTCAGGTAATGGTCAATAAGGACTGTACGGTCCGACCAGTAAGCAATATAATATACTACGGGAAAGCAAAGGATAATGATATTCTTTTCCTTGTAGGAGATCATCAGAGTACAACTTCGCAGGGACATTACGAACTCTGTTCGCTTTATCTTGACATTGCAGAAGAATTCGGAGTAACTAGAATTTACACGCTTGGAGGATATCCTACAGGCAAACTTACTTATGATGAAACAGTTCTGGGGGTCGCTAATAGTATGGAACTTATCGAAGAAATCAAAGAATATGGAGTAGAATTCAGAGAATCCGAGCCCAGTGGAGGAATAGTTGGAGCTTCGGGTTTGCTTGTAGCTTTTAGCAAGATGCGAGGTATTGATGCTGTCTGCCTTATGGGTATGACTCCGGGATATATAATGGACCCAAAAAGTGCTCAATCCCTTTTAAAAATATTCTGCAATATTTTTGATATCGACGTGAATACCGAGTCCCTTGAGAAAAAAGCTGAGGAAATGGAGAGCATTCTGGAAAAGATAAAAGAAAAAGAAGAGCAGCAGCGCGCAATCCCGGAAATCAAACCTACCGAAGAAGATCTACGCTATATCGGATAATAGATAATAACTGGATTATTAAAAACGAAGCTCTAAAATTAGAAGAGCTTCTAATAAAGGGAATGAAATGAAAGTCAATACAGATCTCCATCTCCATTCAAAATATTCTATGGCATCTTCCAGAAAAATGGAACTGCCTATGATTGCCAGGGAGGCTTCAAAAAAAGGGATGGAATTGATCGGTACTGCCGACTGCACTCACCCAAAGTGGATTGAAGAAATCAAAAAAGTAGCTGTTTCTGATGAAGAAATCCGTATAGACGACATTTATTTCATTCCTACTACCGAGATCGAAGATATAAAACGTGTACATCATCTGCTTATTTTACCTTCAATCTCAAAAGCTGAAGAGCTGGCTGAACGCATCGCTCCTTTCGGCAACCTTGAAGCCGATGGACGTCCTAGTATCAGACTGGATGGCAGTGAAATTGCAGAAATTGCAAAGGATCTCGGAGCGTTAATTGGCCCCTGCCATGCCTTTACCCCGTGGACAGCACTTTATGGTTATCATGACAGTCTGAAAAGTTGTTATGGAGATATGACAGACTATATTTCTGTTCTGGAGCTCGGTCTTAGTGCAGACAGTGATTACGCTGACCGAATAGAAGATCTGCACCGTCTGACTTTTCTTTCGAATTCCGATGCTCATTCTCCTTCTACCAATAAACTGGCAAGAGAATTCACGCAGTTTGATGTTCCTGATCTTACCTTTGATGGCTTAAAAAAGGCTATTCTTAGAGAACAGGGATACAAAGCTACTCTGAATGTAGGTTTTTTTCCAGAAGAAGGAAAATACAACCGGTCAGCCTGTATTAAGTGTTTTGCACAATATACACTTACAGAAGCCATTAATTATAAATGGCGCTGTCCGATCTGCAACGGTCTCATAAAAAAAGGTGTTTTTGACCTTATCAATGAGCTTGCAGATTTTAATGAACCAAAGCACCCTGAACACCGTCCTCCTTACCTTCACCTGATTCCTCTAGCTGAAATCATCCAGATGACACTTGGCCATTCAAGTGTTCAGACGAAAGGTGTGCAAATTGCCTGGAATAAACTGATAGAACGTTTTGGAAACGAGGTTGAAGCTCTTATTTATTCTGATCCTGAAGACCTGAAAATTGTGGGTGATGACAGGATAGTAAACGCAATCCTGGCTTTCAGAAAAGGTAATGTTATAATTCATCCAGGTGGAGGAGGTCAGTATGGCTGGATTGAGCTGCCTGAAAACCTGAATGATGCCGAAAACCGAGACAATGGACAGCTTTCATTTGCAGACCTTGAAAAGATAAAGCCCCAAAAAAAAAGTGGACTCGAAAAAAAGAGTGAAAAAAGACCTCGAAAGGATACAGAAAAAAAGGAAGAATTAGTCAACAGTGAAGGTCAGAGTTCACTTTTCGATTTTTAAAATTCAGAGTTTGGGAATAATAAGATATATAAGAAAGAAAGTATATTTATTAACTCTCGATCTAATTATACGATACGTTACATCAAAAAAGTCCGACAATATACGAAAATTTTTCACACTTTTGAACAAAATGCCCAGGTAGTCTAGTGGTAAGGCGACGGTCTCGAAAACCGTTTCTTCTTTGGGAGAGCGCAGGTTCAAATCCTGCCCTGGGCGCTAATCTTTGAGTTAATAGCTTAAAAAATTAAATTGATTTAGTATTTATTTGGCATTGTTACTTAACTATATCTAGTTCTTTATTTCTGTATTTCATCAATAGAATAACCGAGTACTTTAGCATTTCAAGACTCTTCGTATAACACTTTGTCTTTCTTCTCAACCTTGCCAAAAAGTGCCTCAATATGCTGTTATATCCTTCAACAGTATACGTTTCTGCTTTTGATTGAGTATGGATCTTTTCTGGAAGAAACTCTGCATATGCTCTCCAGTGATCTGTCATCACTTCTCCAATCTCTTTTTTCTTCAATTTTTCCCAGAGTAATTTTCCAGTTTCCGTTCCTCTGATGCCAAAAGAGCAGTTGATGAACTTTTTCCCAACTCTATCAACAGCAATCCAGATCCAGCAATACTTTTTTTGTTACCGATGTACGTGTGCATTTCATCCATTTCAACAATAGATATCTCATTTTCACTTTTTAGGTCCTCTAACTCCTGACCAAATTTCTTTATCCATCTTTGGACAGAAACATGACTTACCCCTAAAAATCGTCCTATTAAGCGAAAGCCCAATCCTTCAAGATAGAGTTGTAAAGCCTGTTTTTAACAGAGGTGGAAAAAGCAGTTGATTTTAGCTCTACTGTATAGTTATATCCACAATCATGGCATTTGTAGCGTTGACGACCACCAACTATACCATTCTTTTTGTGACTGGAACTATTGCATCTGGGGCAGTTAATGAAGAAATATATGTTATAAGCATATATATCTATTTTTTATTACCAATGCCCAATCTTTTATTGAGATTCAAGTTATAGGAATCATTATCCATCTCACGCCACTCCATGAGATACGGAATTAAACAGTTGAATTTAATCCGCCTGAAGCGCAAAATCGTGCCGTCGTGGCTTAGCGGTATAGCGGCTGATTCGTAATCAGCAGGCCGAGGGTTCAAGTTCCTCCGGCGGCTCTGTATTATTTTTGGTTCAAAGCCCATTTTCCGTAATTGTGAGTAAATGAAAGCATCGATATATAAACTGAATACTAAGAAATGTTTGAATTTATTGAAACTTTTAGATATTAAGACGTTCAGATATATCTAGTTAATCAAAAATTAATTCTGAATTTTGTAAATTTTTATTTTTTTGAAGGTTTTTTCATTAAATACTACCTATTTATTTCATTAAAAAAATAAAAAAATCTCAATAATCTATATTTACAGGAAAAATTATATTTCTATTACAAATTGAATATGAAGAACTGTAATAAGGTATAGAAAACTAAAATGTTTTTAAATCCCTTTAATTCAGTTTTAAGTGATAAATATAATACAAATAGAGTGTTTTTTGGCCTCATCATTTTTTAAGTTTATTAATAAAGTTTTATAAAGCTTTAAACTCCATTTCTGATTTTTATTTGCATTTTTGAAAATAAGTATGTTTATACACTAATATTTCCCAATTAATTTCGATCCTATATACCACTTGATTAACAATCTTAAAATGAGGAAAATTAACGACATTTATGGAAACTCGAACGGGATTTCCTAATTTTTATTTTGAATCCCCTTTGATTAGAGCCAAACGATCCCATTCCAAAATTACACATTTAAAGTGCAAGACTATGAAAGTGCAAGACTATGTAAAAAATTTGTAATGACGTTAGTTAAAAAAAGGAAGTACAATGATGAAACGAACAGGAACTTTTATTCTATTAATTTTATTAATTTTAACGTTATGTACTGCCACCGCAGGTGCTTCATCTAGTACTGCGTGTAATGTAAAAATTGTCAAGTTTATAGTACATCCTGCAACTGGTACAGCACCGGCTAAAATTGGATTTACAACTTATATGTCAGGTACTGTTACACGTGTTACATACCAGGTATTGGATAAAACTGGAAAAGTAGTTGCTTCCTGCAGTTCCTACTGTGTACACTGCACGAAAAAACATATCTGTACTTGTTCTCTTACTATAAAACAGGCTGGAACTTATAATGTAAAAGTAACTGCATATGGTACTGGAAGCTGTTCTGTAACACAACTTCATAAATCAGCCGTTACGATAAAGGCTCCAACACTCACTCCACGTTTTGCATGTGCAGTATCTGGTAAGAAAGTAACTTTCACAGACTCATCTATAGGAGAAACAACAAGAACCTGGAATTTCGGTGACGGTTCAAAATCAACTTCAAAAAATCCAACTCACACATATAAAAAGGCAGGAACCTATAAAGTTTGCTTGACTGCATGCAATTCCGCAGGCACTTGTAAGTCTCTCTGCAAGAGTGTAACTGTAAAGTAATAAAGGGATAACTCCCTTCCTATTTTTTAATGAATATTTTATTAACATATTGTGTGGTGATCCTGTCAAGTCTACGGAGCTAGACAATCTATAAATTCAAAATTAACTATAAAAATATCTTGGCATCTGTTTGCAAAAATTATGTCAAAATTGCATTGTATTAACTTAGCGGTATAACGGTTGATTCATTATCAGCAGGCAGGGGGTTCAAGTTTCTCCCACGTCTATTTTTTATAATCTTTTGCATGTAGATGGATCAATAACTCAATAGTAAGATCCGGTTTTTAAGAAATGCACATGATATTCTTCCAATTACAGGAACAAATAAATGAAAGTACTTGAAAGCACTTTCATGCCAGAGAAAAAATAAAATTTTGCAAAATCAATTACGAGCTTATTTTATTGTTTAATTTTCAGGTCTGCCTGATAGCCTCTTGGGAAGCAGTCACTATATCCTCTTTCGTAACCTCTACCATAATCAGTTTTAGTGACTGGTTTCCTCATAACCGCACCATAAGGCTTCTTGCTGTCGGCCTTTCCTTCTCTAAATCCATCCTTATAGCCGTCTCTACAACCGTCTTTAAATCCTTTGTTATATTCTTGTTGGTTTGCTGTTGCTACTGCAGCTGTTAATGAAACTACAAAGACGACTAACAGCAAGACGGTTATTGCTTTTTTCATACTCATTTGTTGATTCCCCCGTTTATACTCACTTCATGAATTTACGGATGTTATATTTTTCTTCACGCAGTGTTGGCAGACATGTTCATTCTATCAATAAATTAGCTCAATGCTTACTTTTGATGAGAATGATAACAGCAGTATTTTTTATCCTCATTGATATGTTTATTCTATCAATAAATTAGTTCAATGCTTACTTTTGATGAGAATGATAACAGCAGTATTTTTTTATCCTCATTGTTTTTATTCTCATTTTATGTGACGGAATTTGCCAACAGAAGTGATTTCAAACATACGCAATAAAATAATTATTATATATATTATAATTATATATTATAATACTAGCAGAAAACTAAATATTGAAAGGATTTTAATCATAATTTCTAACCAGACTTTTTTACAAAAAACTCACTATAATATTTACAATACTTATATTCTTCACATTTTTTCCTTTTAAAATGTATATATATTTTTCATTGATTATCTAAATTTAGAACTTACATTCACCTCTGTTTGATTTCTGAGAAAAAATGATGAATTCTCCTACCTCTTACAGCAAAATTAAGAACACATCCGTTAATAGTAAAACAGTTAATTTTTTATCGCCATTTTATGTCGGTTTATTTTTTCCTGTACATTGGATTAAATGTGTTTTTATGCACATTTCAATTTAAAAACAACTACACTCATAAAAATTAATTTTAATTAAATAGAGAACATTGTCTAATGAATCAGAAAAATAAGTTAGTTTAGCTTATTGCCTTGGTACAGCAAACTTACTTTCAATATTAATCTGCTCATTTGCATACTGAACAGGTACATTTACAGCTGTAAATGAGGATATACCCCCACATTTTTTACAATAATAAAACTTGTTTGATCCGATTACCTGTTTTTTGAGGAGTGTTCCACATCGAGTACACTCTATAGATAATTCGAGCATATTTTTTACTCCATGATTATTAACGGTTCAAGCTTTGCAGTTTCTTTCTTTGTCCAGTACCCACATACAGGGCAGTACTGATAATCCATATAGGTATCGTTTTCAAGTTCTGAGGTACACTTAGGACATTTTTTCAATAACATTTAACAACCTCCTGTTCTTTAAAAAAATATAAGAGTTCTAAAGGTCATAGGTGTCACAGAAGTTTTTAAAAAATTTCAGTATATTAAGTGGTATGTATTAAGTGGTTCAGCCATTATAGATTTTCTTAATAGATTATCGAGAATCTCTTCTGTGTTTATGGCTGAACCATATGCCAGAGGCATAATTTTATACTCAATTAGAATTCTGCATAATTTAACTGTAATTTTTTTGGGTTTTATTAGTTATTGGGTTTATCAGCTATTGGGTTTATCAGCTATTGGGTTTTATCAGCTATTGGGATTTATCAACTATTATTTGGAAAGAGGTCGGTAAATATTTAATATCAGCTCCTTCTTTTTTGGATTTATCGGTGGTTATTTGAAAAGAAATGGTAGAGAGTTCCTACATACTCCCTCTGTCAAAGTTTATGCTTCAGTGCTGTTCTCTGCATTGTTTTTAGGCATATTTCCTGGATCCATTGGACAATTGCCTACATGATGCATCATATCTCCATCTCCCATTCCGAACATTATATGGGAAGAAGACATTACTTTCTTAAGATCTTCTAGTGAATTTGCTCCTTTGACATCTTCTAATAGATTCTTGAGTTCTGTGGTCCTACTACTAAGGTTTTCACTCATGTTTTCATTGGTAGTGCTTTCTGTCTCGTTTCCCATTTTTTCAAGATGCTCTATTTCCATTTCGATTGAATCAGTAGCCTGGGTTTGTATTTGGGTGAATACAACATTCTTTAGTTCTTCTGCGCTGGAAGCTGAACTTATTTTACTGGAGAAGTTTTCAAGGTTAGTTATTTTTTCATTGAGTATCGTAGTCATATTTTCATCAGTTGTGTTATTCAGCTGACCATTAAGCATTTCAGTCATATTCCCAATGTTACTGACCATTTCTTCCTGGACATCAGTGTAATTATCATCAGTTACGTTTTCAACCTTAGATATGTCACATAATCCGGACATTTTACCTGCCCCCATATTTATCCCATGAGGTATGTCTGCACATCTCTGATTGGCCAGAACTTTATGGAGTTCGGAGGCATTGGAAGCTTCGCTTACATTGCCATAGAAACCCTGAAGGTCAGTAATTTGTTCATTAATTAAATTCAGCATTTCTTTCTGAATAGTCGCAAAATTTTCGTTAGTTATGTTCTCTCCAGGAGCGAATACAGGTTTGTTTTCCGAAGCAAAAGCTCCTGAAGGTAAAATAATGCATAATACTACCATTACCACTGCAAATCGGCAAATTGAGTTTAATACTGTTGTTTTTATTCTCATGGTTTCTTCCTTTCCTGATTTTTATTTCTGTTTTTTTCTTTTATTTCATTTTAGAGGGATCTTTTGTTTTTTACAAATTTTTTCAGTTTTTATTGTTTCTCGGTCTTTCCTCTGCCTAGTTTTTCTAATACTTTATTTAGTCTATTTTTTCGTTTTTCTTTTTGTCTTCAGAAAATCAACTGTTGACATCCGTAACATGAACTGGAAAAAATATATATTTACTTCTCAATACAAAGGATTTAACTCGATTTAATTTTAAAAAGAAGCTTTATATATTCTTTTAAGTCTTAACAAACCTTAAAAAAGATAATAGATACTTATTGGAATCCTTAAATGTCATATCTTCTACATAAAAACAAGTGATATTGTTAACTAAACATAGTTAACTCTTTATTTCTGTATTTCATCAATATAGGAGTAACGCAGTTGGGTCTTAGCACATCGTTTTTGGCAACTTATTAACTATTAAAATTAATTTAATGTGTATAGGGGGTTATTAAAATATTCGGTATTGTTATCTAAACATAGTTAACTCTTTATTTCTTTATTTCATCAATAGAATAACCGAGTACTTTAGCATTTCAATACTCTTCGTATAACACTTTGTCTTTCTTCTCAATCTTGCTAGAAAATGCCTCAATATGCTGTTATATCCCTCAACTGTAAATGTTTCTGCTTTTGATTGAGTATGACTCTTTTCTGGAATAAACTCTGCATATGCCCTCCAGTGATCTGTCATCACTTCTCCAATCTCTTTTTTCTTCAATTTTTCCCAGAGTAGTTTTCCAGTTTCCGTTCCTCTACTACCAAAAGAGCAGTTGATGAACTTTTTCCCAACTCTATCAACAGCAATCCAGATCCAGCAATATTTTTTTTGTTACCGATGTAAGTGTGCATTTTATCCATTTCAACAATAGATATCTCATTTTCACTTTTTAGGTCTTCTAACTCCTGACCAAATTTCTTGATCCATCTTTGGGCAGAAACATGACTCACCCCTAAAAATCTTCCTATTGAACGAAAGCCCAATCCTTCAAGGTAAAGTTGTAAAGCCTGTTTTTTAACAGAGGCGGAAAAATCAGTTGATTTTAGCTCTACTGTATAGTTATAGCCACAATCATGGCATTTGTAGCGTTGACGCCCACCAACTATACCGTTCTTTTTGTGACTGGAACTATTGCATTTGGGGCAGTTCATGAAGAAATATATGTTATAAGCATATATATCTATTTTTGATTACCGATACCATCATTTTTTATAGGGCTATTATTCCCTTTAACGGAATTTAGCGAAGAATAGACACAAGCTTTATTGAATTACGTAAAAAATATTTTCAGGATATAAGATCAAAAAATGATTATACCCTGAAGTTGTAATGTTAGAAGCAATAATGAGGTTAGATGAAGTTTTTGGATAAACTCCTACAATACATCATCTAACGACTCAACAAATTTATAATGTGACAATGATATTTTTGTCTCATTTATATGTTTGTCACCTGAATTTTCAAAAAAATTCTTCATCAAATATGTCATCAAAGCAACAAGTAACCCAAAAGAACCTGATACTATAAAGACTGTGTTAAGATCAAAATGTAATAGGACTATACCAAGTACTATGGGTGCAAGACTCTGACCTACATTTCTCATAGCATTGTGAATAGATAGACACACCCCCTGTAGATTCTGCAGGAGCTACATGAATTATTTGTGTGTCTATTAATGGTTGAGCAAGCCCATAACCAGCTCCGAACAGTAATATTAAGAGGATAATCATGTAAATTGAATACGCAAATGAGATAGCTATTATTGCCAGTCCGACAATTGCAAAACCAATAGCAATAATTAACATGCTTGAATGCTTACTAACCAGATTCTTCACGCAGGATATAGTAACGATGACAGCTATTCCCTCCAAAGCCAATATAAGTCCTGCTTCCCTTGCAGTATAACCAAATACACCTTCAAGCATAAAGGGCAAGTAAACAACTACTGAAAATAATAAAAAGTAGATAGTAAAACTCAGGAATACAGTGTACATTACTCGCAAATCCTTGAGTGCTTTAAAAGCATTAAGTATTCCGTCGTGTTCATCGTTTTCGTTCTTAACAACCCTTGTCTCTGGAAAGAAAAAGATCACAACAAAAGCAAATGGTAGAGATAATACATAGAAAAGGAATGGACAGTTCCATTTAAAACTTGCCAGTCCCCCACCTATAGTCACCACTTTAAATAATGCGACATTTTATGTTTAAATGTATGTTTCTCCCAAAATTCATTCATTTCTTCCTTTAATGCTTCAATATTTTTAAATGATTTTATTGACGTTAAGTTTTCTCTTGTCACTTTCCAACAGTATTCTGTTGGGTTCCTATCTGGAGTAGCTGGAGGGAAAAATATTATTTTCAACCAATGCTTATTATTTTGATAAAATTCCTTTGCCTTTGCTGATCTATGCCATGTAGCTCTGTCCAGTAAAAGAAATATCCTTGCCCCTATATCTCTTTGAAACTTGATTAATGATTTTAAGTAAGAGTCTGTATTCTGTGTAATTCCTAAATCATACCAATAAAACTCTCCATTTTCAGTGTAGAATCCTCCAATATTGATTTTTGCTTTTGAACCACTTGTAAATTTAATAGGTTTTGAGCCCTTTATTGCCCAACATCTTGATCTATTTGAATCCACACAAAAATTACTTTCATCATGGGTAACGAATAAATGATTAGGGTTTAGTAATCTGTTTTTTGGACTTCTCTTATGAATTATTTTTTAAGCACCTCATTTCTTCTTTTAGATTGAGGTCGACATGTGATTTTTCTCAACCCTAAATTTTTTAAAATTTGTCTCATTCTTGATTTGGAATAAGATACTCCAAATTTTTCCTTGACAAATTGAACTGCATCTTTTGTTTGCCAACCACGAGAATAAACATCATCTGTTGGTATAGGTTCTAAAAATGTCTCTCTTAACTCAGATAATTGTTCTGCAGTTAAAAAAGACTTGATTCCTCGACCAGGTTTACATTTAAGGCTAAACAAACCGTCGGTTTCAGCTCGTTTTATCCAGCGATGAACAGTTGAACGGTGAACTGAAAAATCGTCGGCAACTTTAGCGGGACTCAAACCATTTTTGACCAATAATAAGGCTTGAAGTTTAATCTGCTCGTTTTTGTTACAGGAATTTATGATAGCTGTAGAAATATCAAAAGTTGTAAACATTTCCAAACTCATATATAAAATTATATACTAATTTCAGGTATAAGAATGTTGCAGTAAATACAGAGGTAACTATATAAGAGGACCAAATATTGAGCCAATAGCAAGAGCCGTACTAATCTTGCTTGTGGCACTTAATCTTTCATGATCATTGTATACATCCCTTATGACCAGCATAGTCAAAGACAGCATTCCTGCTGCTCCAATACCCTGTATTAACCTCAAGATAATAAGTAACTTCAGACTAGAAGTGAAATAACTTACAAGTCCCATTAGACCGTAAATCACAAGGCAGGGAACAAGTAGCTTCTTACGGTTCATACGGTCTATGAAATTTCCAATCATCAGAGTAAAAATAGCCGTTGAGATAGTGTACCCCGATATCAACAATGCTACTTCCTGGAATGTTGTCTGAAGGGGTTTCACCATATCTGGTAATGCTGGTGCTAAAATAGCACCTCCAGCCATTGCAAAAAATGCAGTAATACAAAGCATTAGAAGGTGAATGTTTTTGAATTTCATGATCTTTATCTCTTTATTTCACATTATTTTGAGCTACATTCTCAAACATAATTCTAAGTAACTTCATAATTTCTTTTTTTTGACTGTCATCAAAATTGGAGAAAATAATGTTTTCCCAATCTGAAGCTATCTTTTTCATATCAGGTTTTACTTTTTTTCCTTTCTCAGTGAGAAAAATCCTGTATGATCGCTTGTCTTTCTCATCCCTTTCTCGGAAAACATAGCCTTCATCAACAAGTTTCTGTATGGCGCGTGTAGTAGTGCCCTTATCTAGTTTTTGATGTTCAGAAAGAGTTTCCTGATTGATCCCATCTTCTTGATACAACCTCATCAGAAAAGGAAACTGTCCGCTTCCAAAACCATATGGCTCAATTTGTTTCCCAATGTAGATTTGTTCATATCTGTAGAGAAATGAGATGAGCTTTCCAATGAATTCCTTCTCACATGTTCCTTGAGCATGTACGCTTCCAGTGAAGTCTCCATTCATTTTTATTATCCACCAGATTGTCCAATCAAATTAGTTGCATATACAACTAGATTATTTGCGTTATATGCACCAACGTCATATATAGTTGTTGATGCAACTAATTTTTTATTAGTTGGTTGATATTTCATTTAAAAACCACTTTTTCAAGTGCGATCTTTTCTAAGCTTGTCCGTATACAAAAAAATCGAAATCCAATCCAAGTGAAAGATGGTATGTAAAGCACAAATTTGTGAATTTTTAAAATAAGTTTTAACTTATAGTGAGAGATAATTATTTATTAAAAGAAGTTAAGTAAAATAGTTCAAAAAGTAAAATATCGGGTAAGTAGCAAATGACCCTGATTTTGGCATTCCATAAAAACTATTTATTAATTATTATAATTAGATAGTTGAGCTATTAATAGGAAAAATTTGCTTGAAATATATTATATCAAGCTGATTTCAAAATTTCGACCATTCATGTTTTAGACCAAAACCAGATATCCAATTTAGTTCTGTTGACCTTGATTTATCGACTAAGAGATCTTGATCCAGAAGCAGTGGAAGCAGTTTTGAAACAGGTTTATAGTAATATTTATTATATTCAGAGCCCATTATTGCAATGGGCATTAAAGGGGAAAATCTTTAAGGAGATATATTCAGGGACCAACATTATAAAACGGATCTTAAAGAAGCTAAACTTAAAACTTCTCAATAATTAAAAGAGAAATATCTCCTTCATTTAGAAATATTTAATATAACGAATAACTGGAAATTTGAATATTCCTTGTGAATTTGTGTTTCCTATCTTATGAAAGAAATAGTTAACATGATATCAGTTGGGGATCAGCATAATCTGTGAAATCTTCAAAAATTTAAAGAAAGCAATATTTCTCTTGATAAGGAAATTTCATTTTATTCCTGTGTAATTTTTATAAAATTTATTGAAAAATTAATTTAAATCTGTTTTTAAATATATCCTTTCAGATAAAGAACATTAAGCACATAAGGTCATATTTTAATAGTATGACCATGTGAGGGAACATGATCTATAGCTCGTAAAATAGTTACACTCATTAAAAAGCAGGCTCTGTAAAAAACCTATATAAGTCAGTTGCAGTAGGCTGAGACTCAATTCGCAAAAATATATCATCCCATTCAGTTCAAATTAATGAAGGCTTTTCATATCAGAGCATTTCTACAGAGCCAAAAAGCAATTAGTTAATAAACAGCAATATACAGGAAGTGAATGTACGACCGAACGACAGGTTGAAAGTGTATTTATCGAAATTCCGAAAGGAAGCCGTAACAAATATGAATACGACAAAGAAAAAAAAGTGCTTAAATACGACAGAATGCTTTCTTCTTCAATGGTATATCCCTCAGATTATGGCTTTTTCCCCGAGACCTTAGCCCTTGACGGCGATCCTTTAGATGCCATGGTATTAACATGGGAACCTACCTTTCCAGGTTGTATGATAGATGTACATCTTGTAGCATTGTTTGACATGGAAGATGATAAAGGCAGAGATGAAAAAATACTCTGTGTTCCAAAGAGTGACCCTATGTGGAATTATATTGAAACAGTTGACCAAGTTCCACCTCATCTATTTAAGGAAATTACTCATTTCTTCCAAACTTACAAGAATTTAGAGGAAAAACGCGTGAGGGTTCTCGGTTGGAGAGACCTTGAAACAGCAGTCAACATACTTCAGGAAGCTAAAGATCGATATCATGAAAAACAGAACGGAAAAAAATAATCAATTAGATATTCTAAACTAGAATAATATTTATTAAAAATATAAATTAAAAATTTATAATTTAACCTATTCCAAAATCTTTTTTGTTCTAAATCAGCAGTTTATTCAGGATAATCTCGCTTTTCAGATATTCGATTAACTGTTTCGAATATAAGAATGAGGAATTAAATTTGAGTTTCGGAATAGGTTATCATAATAAACTTGAAGACATCCAGAAGATAGATCGTTCTTGTGCAGAGTAGTATGATCATCCTCAATGATTAAATTCTTCATATTCACTTTCTTTTTGACCACTTTATCCGTTGATCTTTACACAGCTTTTTTAGGAATAATTCATGGACAGATATATTTTATAAGATATTTGCACTTAAAACCTGCAAAATAAAAAAATAATTTGTTTGGCATTGGTATTTAAAAATAGATATATATGCTTATAACATATATTTCTTCATGAACTGCCCAGATGCAATAGTTCTAATTACAAAAAGAACGGTATAGTTGGTGGTCGTCAACGCTACAAATGCTCTGATTGTGGCTATAACTATACAGTAGAGCTAAAATCAACTGCTTTTTCCGCCTCTGTTAAAAACAGGCTTTACAACTTTACCTTGAAGGATTGGGCTTTCGCTCAATAGGAAGAGTTTTAGGGGTGAGTCATGTTTCCGTCCAAAAATGGATAAAGAAATTTGGTCAGGAGTTAGAGGCCCTAAAAAGTGAAAATGAGATATCTATTGTTGAAATGGATGAAATGCACACTTACATCGGTAACAAAAAAAATATTGCTGGATCTGGATTGCTGTTGATAGAGTTGGGAAAAAGTTTATCAACTGCTCTTTTGGTAGCAGAGGAACAGAAACTGGAAAACTACTCTGGGAAAAAGTGAAGAAAAAAGAGATTGGAGAAGTGATGACAGATCACTGGAGAGCATATGCAGAGTTAATTCCAGAAAAGAGTCATACTCAATCAAAAGCAGAAACATTTACAGTTGAGGGATATAACAGCATATTGAGGCATTTCCTGGCAAGATTGAGAAGAAAGACAAAGTGTTATAAAAAAAGTCTTGAAATGCTAAAGTACTCGGTTATTCTATTGATGAAATAAAAAAATAAAGAGTTAACTATGTTTAGATAACAATGCCCTATTGATGAAATACAGAAATAAAGAGTTAACCATGTTTAGTTAACAATACCTGATTTTTGTATCCATACCTAAAAATTTATTATGTAATTATCGTTTTTTCAATTTTAAAAAATTTTCAAAATCTATGTTTAAAACTGTCTTTTGATATGACAGTTCATTGTTTAAACTTATTTGTAATACCTTTTATTATATATGTGAGACTTTTTTAACATCAAGTTTAATAATATAGTATGAAACTTCAAAAACATTTGGTCAAATGTGTGTCCTAGGGATGCAGATTCATACATTATATTTGCAAAATAAGACATCCCGAGAGTAAATGAGCGGGGAAGATGTCCATAAAAGAATTTTCCTGTATGATATGCAAACCTCAAGCCTCTAATAATTTCTCTTTGATATCTTTTTTGTAGTGACTGAGAATCAAAAACTCCTGATTTTATGCTTGAATAAATCACATCTGCAGCAATGGTCCCACTTTTTACTGCATAATAGATGCCTTCTCCAGTCCAATACTCTCCAAAGCCTGCAGCATCTCCAACAAGGATACATGGAAAATCTGGTTGCTTGTAGTAAATTCCATAATAAGGAATAATGTGTCCTTTAAATTCTTTAGACTCAGGTACAAGCCCAAGCTGTTCAATGTAATCAGAAAGATATTTTTGGATATTCTTCATTTTTTTATTTGTTGTATAAGCCCCAACGCAAACGTATTTATCTTTTGGAAAAATCCACAGATAACCATTTGGAACTGTCCCAAAATCAAAAGTCATATTAAATTTTCCAATATTTTCCTTACTTAGGGGACAGTTAATTTCTATTGCAAAACCGTAAATACTTCTTTTAATAATATTAAATTTCCTATTGACAATGCTGTTAGTACCATCAGCCCCGATTAAGTAATTACAACGGAACGACTGCTCCTCTGTTTTGACACTAAATTCTCCATTTTCCCAACTGACTTCAGTCACCTTTATTCCATCAAGAAAGGTTGCTCCTGACTCAACAGCTTTTTTAACCATAAAGTTATCGAACTCTGTTCTTTCGACCATTTTAGTAAGTGTTTTGTCACCTGAGATCTTATGAAATATCTTATTTTTGTATGAGGCTACAACAGAATTTGCACTATATTTTACTTCTTTAGAAATAGGAAAATCAAAAGACTTGAAAGTTTTTACTGTTAACCCTCCAGCACAGGGTTTGTAACGTGGAAAAACATGTTTATCAATAACAAGCACATTAACTTTTGATCTGGCTAATGTATACGCTGCAGATGAGCCCGCAGGTCCTGCTCCAATAATAACAACATCATATTTTTTCATATAGATCATTATAAAAATGGAAATTTGAATATAATGGTTATTAATCTTACAAAAATTTTACTAAAAATTCAGATAGAAATCAATATTGCGATTAGTCTTAATACTGATTGATACTATAAAGAATAAGTTATTTAGAACAACTGGAAAGTAAAGAAGAGGAAGACGAAGAGAGGGGTATAGAGCAAATTTTACCAAAATTAAACACATTATTTTTACAGAGCTGAATAATCAGAGGAAATCTAATTTTTATCAAAATGTTCTATTGTTTCAATTACTTTCTTATAATCCACTTTCGTGTTATAACAACCATCGTTCAACAGAGGAACACCATACGTCACAACTTTTTTTCCATTTAAAGCGCACATTCCTTTGTTTATTTCGTAATCACATGCTATTCCAAGTAGCCCGTCTGCAGGTTTATATTTAAGGATATTGACGAGGGCCGAGGAACCGGTGAATATATATAAATCGTATCCATACTTTTTGGCATCTTTTCTTAATTGAGTTACAATGCACTTCCCGCAGTCTCGACATTGAATCCCTAAAATTGTTGACAAAGCAGGGCAATCGAGTGAACGCACACAATGCGGAACAACAATTATGCGATTTTTGGTTTTTGAAAAATCTGATGCATGAGCTATGTTTTTCAAAGACACTATCCATTTATCCAAAATTCGTGGATCTGAAAATTTACAGAAGAAATATTTTATAGGTAAATAAAAAAAGTCAAGTATATTTGAAAAGAAACCTGCAAGCCATACGTTTCTTTTCAGGCTTATTCGACTCACTAAGAGAGCAGATATCGATATCAAAACCGAAAAAATGATGGTAAAAAACAGAGCTTTTCCTATAAAACTATACATCGCATATCTCCATTTTTCGGATAATTTCTTCCACATCAGCTTTGGTATTGAAACAACCATCTCGAAGAAGAAGAACTCCTTGCACAGGGATAAAAGATACTTCCTGCATATCTTCTGCAAGCTCATTGTAACAAGCTACACCCACGCAAGATTGAGGACTGTACTCCTTGAAGATCTTTTTGACAAAGCTGCTTCCAGGAATTATAAAAACCTTAAAATTGTACTTATCTGCAGCTTCATATATTTTTGAAATGTCACATTTCCCACAGCGTTTGCATTCGTAGCCATGAATAGGGTCACATCTAGCCCTGCATTCCGGGTGCCTCATACACTGAGGTAGGAATACAACCCTATTCTCTTTTGTGTGAACAAAGCGATCCAACATTAAGGCGTTTCGGATATCAATAAGGATATCGTCAACAAGTGTTTCTCTTATCCTGAAAACCTTGCAGATCCATTTTGCAGGAGAATAAAATAGATAAAGTGTAAACAGTACAAATCCCGGAAAAACAATTCTGTGATTTTTAAAGGAATATGCCCCTATGAGCAGGGCGATAACGGTTCCTGCGATAACAAAAATTACTAAGTATATAAATATTTCACCTAGAAATTCATAAGGGATATTCATGTTCAAGGGGAGGTGTATATCGGTATTTAAGTTTTACTCTAAAACAAAAAGAATCAAGAAAATAGAACAAAGAAAGCTGGAGGAAACCAGCCTTCATCTTCACGCTTACGTAGTGCTCAGGCCCAGTGCCTCTGCAACCAGCTCGATGACGTCTTCTACATCTATGTGAGCTTTGAGGGAATCACGGCCGTCCGAGAGGTTCCTCTTACAGAAGGGGCACGCACTGGAAAGAATGTCTGCATTGGTTTCAAGAGCGTCCTTAACTCTGGCTTCTCCAATTGCCACAGCAAGATCACCCATTCCTGCTTTTACACCACCGCCAGCTCCACAGCAGCGCTGGAATTCTTTTGACCTTTCCATTTCGACGAACTTAACGCCTGGAATATGGGAAAGCACAAACCTGGGAGCATTAAAGACGCCGACGTGGCGGCCAAGGTGACAGGGATCGTGATAGGTAACCGTCTTGTTAATAGACTTCTCCCATTTGATTTTGTCCTCCTTTATAAGGTCTGCAAGGAACTGTGTGATATGAATAACCTCAAAAGGCAGTTCCTGCCCGAGAAGCCTGGGCCAGTCGATCTTTGCAGCACGGAAACAGCCTGCACATGCAAAGAGAACTTTTTTGGCACCTTTCTTCTTAAGGGCTTCGACATTGTGTCTTGCAGCTTCATGGGCTACCTGCTCGTAACCTATCTGACCTGTTCTGATAGGATTTGAACCACAACACCACTCATCTTCTCCAAGCATGGCAAATTTAACGCCCAGCTTGTTAAGTACACGCGAGGTCGCAAAAGCCAGAGAAAGCTGCTTGTATCCTGCAGTACAGCCAGTGAAATAGACGATGTCTGCTTTGTCTGCGATTTTCACATCTGCAGGAACCCATGCAAGTCTGTCTTTCTGGTCAAGCATGTAGGCGTTATGGTATTGCTTTATCATCTTAGGGATAGCGCCCAGCTTTCCATAAGGTCCGATTCCTTTCTTGACAAGGTTTGTCCTCAGGGCTTCCCAGAGTTCCACAGTGTTAATACCTGCTTCACAAACGGTTCCACAGACACCACATGTAGTACAACCATATATATCGTCTTTGAATTCTTCAAGCTCTGATTGAGGAATTTCCTGTGGACCAAAAATTTTTGCTTTAAACCCGTAGGACTTGTTCATGAACTGCTTCCAGCGCAAGATTTTATCCCTGGGGGCTAATCCTGGTTTCCCGCCGGAAGCGGCATAAGTCGGACACCATTTTACACACTCACCACAGCGAACGCAGGAATCAAGTTCCATGAGCTGGACTGCAGTAAGATTCTTCGTATCAATTGAAGGGGTACGTTTTGCCATCTTTTTATTCGCCTCCTTTATTTGCAAGAAGTGCAAGCGGTATGGCGATTACATGTATATATTTGCTGTATGGAATAAATGCGATACAGAAGATCAGGGCAAATATGGAATGGAAGAGAGCTGCCGGTGGTGCTGCTGACGGGGCAAGCCCAAAGCTCCATATAAGTCCTGTTCGTATTCCATCGGCGAGGAAACCGGAAATAGTAACTATGAAAAGTATTCCAATTAAAATCCAATCATACTTAATGGAAGCTTCCCTGACTTCAGAGACAAACAGTCTTCTTACTAATGCTATAAGAACTCCAATAAGCAGGATGTACCCGAAGATATAGTTCGGAATGGAGAGCCAATCTCTAAATACGTCAGGAGTAAACGGGAGTTCAATTCCGATCTTCTCTATCATTTCGACTGAAAACATCAACCCTGACAAGGCAAAGAGGGTCACCCAGCCTCCAAAAATACATAAGTGCATGATCCAGCGGAAAGGACTTCTCTGGAGAATTCTTCTCTGGAAGATAATATCAAGAATAAGAACTTCTAAGATACCATGTCCATGATGAGATTTTGCTGTTACCTGTTTCCACCAGGTTTTCAAGAATGTTATTGCACTTCCTTTCTTTCCTGGCTGAGGTTCAAGGTTGTAACCCGTAACTCCTGTTCCCCATTTCTGTAGGTTAACTATTAGACCATATAAGAATATCACAACGGCTAGTATAGCCATTATCATTACCTGGACAAACGTCATTCGTAGTGTATCCGAGAGCCCAGAGAAATACAACATTTCACTGATAGTTTATTCCTCCTATGTGTGGATAAAAAATTTGGGATTCTTAATTTTACAATTGTCATGTACAGAACATCATAATAATAAAGATAGAATAATAAACCGTAGCGACTTTCAGCATAAGGTTTAGGTAGTTTGTTAGTCTTTGTATCTATTATATTTAAACGTTATCTTTATTAAACAATACCTCGAAAAGCTCACTGAGTTGCAAAAATGAGATGAATGGAAGTTATCGTAGTAAGCAAGAAAAAAGTGAAAGTAATAAAATAACACTTATTTTATACTATTTAATATATATTATATACTTCTAGAATTATGCCGATCGGAAAAATAAGAAATCTGATGGCAAAATAGTTAGTAAAAATAATTACAGTTAAAAATTTTAAATATAGAAAAGGATCAAATGATCCTTTTTTCCTTTACTGTTTTTTCATTTTGTCGAGAAATCCTTTCAATCCTGCTTTATGCCTGGCTTCATCTAAGGATGCTTTCTCAAAGAAAAGAACAGCTTTTTTATTTCCTTCTTTCTTGGCTATTTCTGCGGCTTCAGCTTTCTCAATTTCGGCTTTACTTTCTCCTTCAAACATCATCTCAAGATTTTCAAGAGTTGTCTCTTTAACGAGTCCTAGTATTTCAGCTACTTCGGTAGCATGCCAGGCTTCGTCCATAGCAACCTGACGGAGGTAAACCGCAACATCTGGAAATCCTTCCCGCTCAGCAATTTTTGACATTGCGAGATACCAGCCAACTTCAGTAGTCTCTCCTTTAAAAGTGTTTTTTAGAATTTCTTCAAGAGTCATCCTATCACCATTTCTTTTTTAATATAGTCTTATTTATAGTTTAAACATACAGCAGTCTTTGAATTTAAGGTTTAGCCATGTTTAAGAACAAAAATGGACTGAAATCAGAAAAATAGTGACGGTAAAACCGAAATAAACCATTAATATCTCGAAGAACACCACAATGAAATCGAAACATACGGAAAAAAATCTGTATGAAAATATATATTGATGAGAAGAAATGTACAGGCTGTGGTAAATAAAAGTTGCCTGCTCAAAAAGTTTCACTGGAGTTATTACTCAATGGAGGAAAAACCACGGAAAAAGGCTGCATTTTAATGGAACATTTTTAGTAATCGGGTTGCAGAATATGTGTGATTATCTAGATGAAATATGTAAATCACGCCTGAAAACTAATTTTAAAAAAGGACTGAGAAATTTGTCACTTGAAATTCGTATAATACTTGTGGAACCAATGTATCAGGGGAATGTCGGATCTGTTGCAAGAGCAATGAAAAACTTCGGATATACTGATTTAGTGCTTGTAAATCCCTGTAAACTCGAAGGAGAGGCAAGAGCTATGTCGTCTCATGCAAGAGACGTGCTTGAAGGAGCAAAAATTACCTCAACGCTTGATGAAGCTGTAAAAGGAGCAAACTTAACAATAGGGACTACGGGAGTCGCAAGTCTGAAAACCGGAGAACATATTCGTCTTCCTCTTTATACCCCCAAAGAGATCAAAGAGAAACTTAAAGATTGTAGTGGAACAATTGCAATTCTTTTTGGGCGTGAAGACGCAGGTTTCCGAAATGATGAACTCAAAAGTTTTGATATGCTTGTTGCGGTTCCAACTTCTGAAATTTATCCTATTATGAATCTTTCACATGCCGTTGCAGTTGTGCTTTACGAGCTTTCGGAACTGGAAGGAGGAAACAGTCCTCTTGCCGACGGGTTTGATCTCCAGCTTTTATATGAGCATCTTGATGAACTACTTGAGGAAATTGAGTATCCCCCTCATAAAAAAGACAAAACATCTCTGATGTTGCGGAGAATCTTAGGAAGAGCAGGACTAACTCCTAGAGAAGTCCAGACTTTGAGGGGCAT
Organism: uncultured Methanosarcinaceae archaeon; assembly: GCA_963727895.1. Lineage (GTDB taxonomy): Archaea > Halobacteriota > Methanosarcinia > Methanosarcinales > Methanosarcinaceae > Methanosarcina. The sequence goes on from CAVSHT010000007.1 coordinate 94,626, forward strand.
AATAAGAAAAACCGAGAGAAAAATGGGATATGCAATAAAGGATTCCGATGATCAGAAACTGAAAACTCCTGAGAGCATGGAAAAGTTCATATGAGAATAAATCTGATTTTACATCAGAACTTACGGATACATGTTTTTTAACTTTTTTAAAATATTATTTAAACCGAATTTTTGTAAAGAAATATAAAAATTTTGCATATAACTAGATAGAGAATGATATGACTGAAACCGAAAGCAAGTGGGATGAAAAGCTAAAAAGGTTTTTTAAAGATTATTACTGGAACGAAATTCTTCAGCTTGCAAATGAATATCCAGATCAGCGAAGCCTTTGTGTGGATTTTACGGATATAGAGAAATTTGACAGAGAGCTTTCAAGAGAGTTTCTGGATCACCCTGGAGAACTTATCCCGGCTGCCGAAATTGCCCTGAAAGAAATCGACCTTCCTGTTGAGAAAAGTCTTGATCAAGCTCATGTAAGGATAATTAAAATCCCGAACAGAATATCCATAAGGGAACTCAGAAGCAAGCATCTTACTAAGTTTATTGCATTAGAAGGTATGATACGGAAAGCGACTGAAGTAAGACCAAGAATCACTAAAGCTGCTTTTCAGTGCCTCAGGTGCGGGCATGTGACCATTGTTGAGCAAAACAGCTTCAAATTTGAAGAACCCTTTGCAGGCTGTGAAGAAGAAACCTGTGGGAAGAAGGGACCTTTCAAAGTGATCATTGAGGAATCCACCTTTACAGATGCCCAGAAGCTTCAGATTCAGGAATCACCCGAAAACCTCAAAGGAGGTTCACAGCCCCAGAGCCTTGAGGTCGATTCAGAAGACGATCTAGCAGGGAATATTACCCCTGGAGATCGAGTCATAATTAACGGAATCCTTAGGTCAAGACAGCGCACCCTGAAAGACGGGAAATCGACCTTCTATGACCTTGTGCTTGAAGCAAATTCTATAGAGCAACTGGACAAAGATTACGACGAACTTGAAATAACTGCTGAAGACGAAGAACAGATTCTTGAGCTTTCCCATGACCCTGAAATCTACAACAAAATTATCGGTTCGGTTGCGCCGTCTATCTATGGGTATGAAGACATAAAAGAAGCCCTTGCTCTTCAATTGTTTTCTGGCGTTGTAAAAAATCTTCCTGACGGTTCCAGAATTAGGGGAGATATTCATATTATGCTTGTAGGAGACCCTGGAATTGCAAAATCCCAGCTCCTTCGCTATGTAGTAAAACTTTCTCCCAGAGGTGTTTTTACTTCAGGGCGTAGTGCATCTGCAAGCGGTTTGACTGCGGCTGCTGTAAAAGACGACCTTAACGATGGTAGATGGACAATCGAGGGAGGAGCCCTTGTCATGGCTGATATGGGAGTCGCTGCAGTTGATGAAATGGACAAAATGAAAACGGAAGATAAAAGCGCCCTTCACGAGGCAATGGAGCAGCAGACCATAAGTATTGCCAAGGCTGGGATTATTGCTACGCTTAAATCCCGCTGTGCTCTTTTAGGGGCTGCAAATCCTGAAATATGGGCGTTTTGACCGGTATGAAGGCCTTGCAGAACAAATAAATATGCCACCTGCCTTACTTTCCCGTTTTGACCTTATATTCGTTTTGCTTGACACACCTGACCATAATCTGGACACTAAAATTGCTAACCATATTCTACAGTCTCATTATGCAGGAGAACTCTTTGAGCAGCGGGAAAAGCTTCCGGGATCACATATTACGGAAGAGTTTGTCGAAGCTGAAATGGAAGTGATAGAACCTGTCATACAGCCAGAAATCATGAGAAAATACGTTGCATATGCCCGGAAAAATGTATTTCCTATTATGGAGGAAGATGCAAGAGCTTACCTTATAAATTTCTACACAAATTTACGAAAAACCGGAGAGAGTAAAAACACCCCAGTGCCCGTAACTGCCAGGCAACTCGAAGCACTTGTTCGTCTCTCTGAAGCAAGCTCAAGAGTCCGGTTAAGCAATACAGTCAAGCTTGAAGATGCAAAAAGAACTATCAGAATCGTTATGAATTGCCTGAAAAATGTAGGCGTTGACCCCGATACTGGAGTCCTTGATGCAGATATACTTGCATCTGGCACAAGTATGAGTCAGAGAAACAAAATAAAAATCCTGAGAGATTTAATTAAAAAGATATGTGAAAGGCATCCCGGAAATGAAGGAGCCCCGTTAGAAGAAGTATATACAGAAGCTGAAAACGAAAATGGTATCGATAAAGCTCATGCAGAAGATTTAATTAAAAAGATGGTAACCAAAGGAGACCTCTTTAAACCAAACTTATCTCATATAAAAGTAATTAAATAATATACAAACTATATTATTTAATAAGTCAATTACAAATAAAGTGCATACGGCTAAGCTGTAAATAATAAAAGGGCAAATAATATTTAAAAGGGAGAGTATGTATATAAAGATATATAAAAATGGGGGGCATATTCTTGTTGCAGCCTGTGATAAAGAAGTGCTCGGAAAGACCCTGAAGCATGGTAATAATGTATTGGAGATCAGCAGGGCCTTTTACGAAGGAGAATGCGTTTCCGAAGAAGAGCTACAGAAAGCTCTTGAAGAAGCTACGACTGCAAATCTCTTTGGGGAAAAAACGATCAAATGTGCCATAAAATTTGGGTTACTTGATTCGGATTCCGTGATAATTATCGATAATGTGCCTCATGCTCAGATTTTCAGGATTTAATTAGAATTATATATTGCCAAATAAAATCGATAGATTAAATCAGTGGGAAGCCAAAAACTGGTTTTTAGGGCTGAGCATATAGGTATAGGGTCAACATAAGTGTAAATAAAAATTCAGATCGTGATACAATGACTGAAAACATTGGAATCAAAGTGATGACAGAAGAGGAACTGGTCTCCGCAGTTGTGGAAAAACACAAACGGTTTCTGGAAGAAAATCGGAAAGAATTTGGAGAACTGGACAGCAAGCTGAGCCAAGTAGAAGAATATGTAAAAAATGCGAAGAATTCCAGAATCCAAATGGAAGAGAGAAAAGAGGTACTCAAGGAGAAACGCCAGCAATTTTATCACCAGGCCGAAAATCTCCTTGAAAAAGATGTATTCTCTAAGTTAGATCTGATTACTACTAACAAACTCAAAGAAGAGATTAAAAAACTAAAAGGACAAATTGACCCCGAAGAAGAACAGAAGATTAAAAATTCGTTTATGGAAAAACTCCAGGAAATTATTCAAGTAACAGGACTTAGTGAAAATCTTCTCCAGCAAACTGATTCCAAAATGGAGGGAGCCAGAAACTCAAATCTGGAACTAAAAGAGATAGTGCAGTCTGAAAAGCAGTTTGTAAATGATGATGGTAGCAAGAGTGAAGAGATTTCTAAAGGCAAATCCCAGCATAAATGGCTTAGTGAAAGAATAAAAAAACATGAAGAAGCTTTGAATTACTGGGGAAAATTGAAAATATAACCCTTTTTTGAAAACACGCGGGTGATAGTACATGACCAATGACGTTTCAACTACAGAAATTGCAACGGCCGACCTTTCAAACCTTAACGAACGTGAGCTGAAAGGCAAGGTAAACGAGTTCAGGAGCAAGATAGAGAAAAGCGAAAGGCAGTTGGCTTCGATTTTTAAGGAACTGAATATTAACAGGACCAATATCGACGAACTGAGAGAAAAGAGAGATTCTCTGAACCATCAGGTTAAGGAAAAAGTTGCAAAAGCACAGGAACTTAGAAACAAACGGGATGAGATTAACAAAACAATCAGTGAATACAAAGGAAAAAGAAGTGATGTAAACTCAAAGACGCAGGAACTGTTTTCAGGAATTGCTGGATTCAAGGAACAGCGGGACGAGTGTAATAAACAGTCTCATGGAAGTGTGGAATCTCTCACTAAAGCTTATGAAGCCGAACTTGATTCTTTTCTCAATAAAGAACTGCCACTTACAGTGGAAATAAAAATATTCCAGAAATTAAATGACCTCAGTAAACGTCTGCAAGCTGCAAAGAAAGCAAATGAACTGCATGCGCAAATTCAGGAAAGTTACAAAGAATCAAAAGGAATTCATAAAAAAGGAGACGAATTCCATGAACAAATCCAGGCCCTCTCAAATGAATCTCAGGCCTGTCATATCGAAATGCTCGAAAACTTCAAAGCTGCTGATGAGATTCGAAAAGAAGCAAATACATACCATGCCCAGCTTACAGATAAAGTCACAAATATAAACGCAATCAAAGAAAAAATTGACCCGCTTAAAACCAGCATTTCTAATAACCGAAAAGATCTCTCTTTATACCTTGACAGGTTGAAAGACCTTCAAATTACCAAAGACGAGATTAAAGTAAATCAGAAACACAACGATGCCCGCGAAAAGCTTCAGAAAAATGCTCGTTTGAGCCTGGAAGATCTAAAGCTTCTTATTGAGAAAGGAGACGTTAAATTCTCCAATGAATAAATATTCTACAATAAAGTGATTTTCCCTTTGAATTAAAACACTAAACTTTTACTTTTTTTTCCTTTTTCCTGCAAAGAAACTTATCACCAGAATTATGGCTCCCATACTAAGGAAAACGAGAGGCATATCAAAACCATTGGACTGAGTTTCAAGTTCAAAATGAGATGGATATGTGTTGTTCGAAGTGTTGGCAACTGACTCTATTGGCGTTTGAGAAATCGGGAATTTGGGATCAAGGTACTGATATACAGGTGAAAACTTTACCAGTACTCCATCAGCTCCTTCGTATATCGTGTCCACTGTAAGATTAAGGATTTCGGTAGAATTCTGAGAATATACAAACTGAGAACCTTCAGTGACAATGGAATCCTGTAGAGGAACTCCTTTTCTGCTAAGTTCGATCCAGATTCTTTTGCCTTCAGTATCTGTGCCTTTTATATGAAGTTGATAATCCTGGAAAAGATTGTGGGTATATCCTGACCTTAGATAAATCTCGCCTCCATCTTCAAGAAGAACGGGGAGTTTTTCTTTATCATCAGAGGCTAAAGCTGGTGATATGAAATAAAAGAACATTGAAGAACATAATGAGATAATGATGATGAAGGAAAATAAAGAGATGAATCTTGTTTCTGTATTTTCCTTTATTCTTTGTTCACTTAGGACGCGCATAAATGCATCTGCCTGCAATAATTTCTTCTTTTGTATCGTCAGCTTTTCTTATTACTAAAGCTCCGTCAGGAGTTACTCCTATTGCTTTACCTTCTATAATTCTTGAAGGCGTAGTGACTTTTACTTCTCTTCCAATAGTATCGGAAATAGCGAGCCAGTCATTAAGAATATGTGAAAAAGGCTGGGTCTTGAAATTTATGTATTGCTGTTCAAGCTCGAACAGGAAATCTTGAAGGAATAACACCCTTTTTATATGTCTTCCAAGTTCGACTTTCAAAGTAGTCGAACCTTCACGGAAAGACTCCGGGATATCCTTTAAATCCATGTTTACATTAATCCCTATTCCCAGCACAACATAGTCCACTCTATCCACTTCAGCCTTTGCCTCGGTAAGAATTCCACAAACCTTTTTTCCATGAATGCGAATGTCGTTTGGCCATTTTATCCTGGCGTCAAGTCCTATATCACGAATAACATTTGCAACTGCAAGCCCTGCAACCAGAGTAAGTCTTGAGGCGTGCCTTAGAGGAATTCCAGGTTTCAGGATCACAGACATCCAGATTCCACCGTGAGGAGAAACCCATTCTCTGCCCATCCTGCCTCTTCCTCCTTTCTGCACTTCGGCAATTACAAGCGTTCCTTCTTCTTGTGAAGCTGCTATTTCTTTTGCAACACTATTTGTAGAAGTTACTTCTTCGAAATAATGAATTTTTTTCCCCAGAAGAGTTGTTTTGAGACCCATCTGTATTTCTTCCGGGTACAGGAGTTGAGGTACTGATTTCAGGACATATCCCTTTTTAGGAGATGATTCTATTTCATAACCATCAGTCTGAAGGGATTTGATATATTTCCAGACCATTGTCCTTGAGATCCCTAGTTTGAGCCCCAATTCCTCTCCTGAAACAGGGCTTTTCTGTGCATCTTTAAGTGCTTTTATAATTCGAGATCTTTTATCTCCCATCCGTGCACCCCATATAATTGTATACGTTCCACCGTATATAATTTTTTAGTTTATACAGATCCATGTAACATAGATCTGAATCCTACTGCTGTTTATTAGATGGCACGTCTTTCACCGTTGTGTTTCCTGTGCCATTCTAACATAAGCATGTACGGCAGCTGTAATAGCTGCAATTTTTTTGTCTTTTGCTTGAAGAGCTGAAGCCAGAGTAGCCCCTTTTTCAGCGTCTGCTTTGACAACATCTTCAACAGCTTCCATAATATTATTATCTTCGATAAAGGCCGTTGTAAGATCGCCTCTGCGAAAAGCTGGACTGCGCATAACAGCTTTATGGAAGGGGATATTGGTTTTTACTCCAACTACCACATACTCATAAAGAGCTCTTTCCATTCTGGCAATCGCTACATCTCTTGTTTTTGCCCATACGCAAAGTTTCGAAATCATTGAATCGTAGTATGGAGAAATTGTATAACCTGTATGTACTCCACTATCCACCCTGACACCAGGTCCGCCTGCAGACCGGTATCCTCGAATCTTTCCAGGAGATGGAGCAAAATCATTTAATGGATCTTCTGCGTTGATCCTGCATTCAATGGAATGCCCATCAATAACAATATCTTCCTGATTAAATTCAAGCTTTTCTCCCCAGGCTACTCTTAGCTGCTCCCTTACAATATCAATACCTGTGACCATTTCAGTTATCCCATGTTCAACCTGCAAGCGAGTATTGACTTCAAGGAAGTAGAAGTTACCCTTTGAATAAAGAAATTCCACTGTTCCGGCATTTACATAACCAATTGTCTTTGCTACCCTGACTGCAGCTTCTCCCATCTGTGCCCTGAGTTCAGGGGTCATGATAGGAGAAGGAGCTTCTTCAATAAGCTTCTGATGCCTTCTCTGGATGGAACATTCTCTATCTGAGAGATAAACTGTATTTCCAAATCCGTCTGCTAGAATCTGAATCTCGATGTGTCTGGGTTCTTCCACATATTTTTCAATGAAAACCGAAGAATCTCCAAAAGCTGAGCCAGCCATTTGTCTGGTAGAATTGAGTGCATTGGCGAGTTCATCGCTGGAATTAACTATTTTCATCCCAATTCCGCCGCCTCCTGCAGAGGCTTTAATCAAAACAGGATAGCCAATTTCTTCCGCGATTTTTATAGCTTCGACCGGATCCTCAACTGCATCTTTTGTCCCAGGTACAACAGGCACACCAGCTTTCATCATAAGGTTTCGAGCTCTTATTTTGCTCCCCATCTCAGCAATAACATGGCTGGGAGGCCCTATGAAAACAATTCCTTCTTTTTCACAGCGTTTTGCAAAGACAGGATTTTCAGACAGGAAACCGTAGCCCGGATGAATTGCTTCAGCTCCTGTACTTTTTGCAACTGTAAGGATAGCTTCCATATTCAGATAACTCTGGCTTGAAGGGGCTGGGCCTATAAGATAGGCTTCATCTGCATATTTGGCAAAGAGGGCATTTTTATCAGCCTCTGAACAAACCGCGACCGTGGAAATTCCAAGCTCTCGGCAGGCACGCATGACCCTGATCGCAATCTCACCACGATTTGCAACGAGTACTTTTTTGAACATGATACCTTCAACCTCGTTACATTTATTCAATTGACATTATTATATCACCAGGAGATACTGTGTCCCCTTCGGAAACAAAGATTTCTCTTACAACGCCTGAATGAGAAGCATGGATAGCGTTTTCCATTTTCATGGCTTCGATTACAGCTATAGTATCGCCTTCTGCAACAGTGTCCTCGACCTTGACCTTAAGAGAAAGGACCATACCCTGCATTGAGCTGCAAACTGCTCCTTTAACAGAATCAGAGCTTGGTTTTTTGGGAGATGCTTCAGATACGGAAATTCCACCGCCGATAGGCTCAATCTTAACCTCATAGATTTCATCGTCCACTTCTACCTTGAAATGAGTTGGAATTACACATTCCTTCTGCAGAGCTGGAGCAGAAGCAACTACTGCAAGAGCTTCTTCTTCCATTTCTCCTTTCAAGAACTTCGGGGCGATAGCTGGATAGAGAATATAGGTAAGTATGTCTTCTTCAGATTTAGCAATTCCCATTTCCTCAGCTTCCTTTTTCCTTTTCTCATATTCAGGCTTAAGGAGATCAGCAGGACGGCAATGAATAGGTTCTTCGTCTCCAATTATCTTACCTATTATTTCTGGGCTTATCGGAGCAGGAGATCGTCCATAAAGACCGCGAACATAATCTTTTACTTCTTTAGGGATAACCTTGTACCTCTCGCCCATAAGCACGTTAAGTACTGCCTGTGTACCAACTATCTGGCTTGTTGGGGTTACAAGAGGCGGATATCCAAGCTCCTCGCGAACCCTGGGCATTTCACTGAGTACGGCATCATACTTGTCAAGAGCATTCTGTTCCTTTAGTTGAGAAACGAGGTTTGAGAGCATTCCTCCTGGAATCTGATAGATAAGGACGTTAGTATCTATCTGCTCGGTAATAGGGTCAAGTATTCCCCGATATTTCTCTTTAAGACCTTTGAAATATGCGACAACCTCTTCAAAAGCCTCAAGCTCCAGACCAGTATCATAAGGAGTGCCTTTAAGAGCGGCTATAACTGATTCAGTTGGAGGCTGAGAAGTTCCCCATGACAGGGGCGAAAGTGCAGTATCCAGAATATCGATTCCTGCCTCACAGGCTGCCATATAGGTCATAGGGGCCATTCCGGAGGTACAGTGGCAGTGCAGAGAAATCGGAATGGAAATTTCTTTTTTCATGGCACTGATTATATGGGTAGCGTTATTAGGGGAAAGAAGGCCTGCCATATCTTTGATACAAATAGAATCGCAATCAAGTTCCTCAAGCTGTTTTGCGAGCTCAATATATTTCTCAACAGTGTGCACAGGACTTATGGTGTAGCAGACAGTACCCTGTACGTGAGCACCGAGCTTTTTTGCCACTTTAATAGAAAATTCCATGTTCCGAACATCATTGACTGCATCAAAAATCCGGAAAATGTCAATCCCATTCTGATAAGACTTAGTAACGAATTTTTCGACTACGTCATCAGAATAGTGTCTGTAACCTACAAGGTTTTGACCTCGAAGTAACATCTGAGCATAGGTGTTATTCATTTCTTTTTTGATATCCCGCAGGCGCTGCCAGGGGTCCTCATTCAGGTAGCGGATACAGCTGTCAAAGGTGGCGCCTCCCCACATTTCAAGGGAGAAATACCCTATCTGATCCAGTTGTTCAACCACTTCGAGCATATCTCTTGTCCGCATTCTGGTTGCCAGGAGAGATTGATGTGCATCCCGAAGGATAGTTTCGGTAATTTTTACACTCATGGATGAACCTCTTAAAATCGAATCAAAAAACCTGATATACTATTTTATATAGCACACTTCTACTATTTTTTCCGGTGGGTTTAGTTTTGTGTACCGGAATTATTCGGGTAAAGTTTTGATTCAGATTGAATAAAGTGTATAAATCCTCAAATTGCTATTTTGATGCAATTTCCTGCAGCTTTCCCGAAGAAAGAGTTCTTTGTAGACAAATTTAACTTACTTTCCGGAACCACAGTCAGAGTAAATCAATTTTATAGAGCCAAACACATTACTTGACAAATCTGTGTTGACAAGTTGCCAAGAATTCTTTAAAATACAATTGTTAACAAGTATATACTTTTCGCCTGTTAACATTAAAAAAATCGTTTTTAGATAAAGTATAAAATTAAGAAGCAAGATCGATCTTTAAGAATAAAACTTTCTGTTTTTTATGAATACAAAACTTACCTTGAATTAAAAACTTATCCTAATTAATTGTTCTGAAGTGAAACAAATTAAAGTTAATAATGTAAGGCAAGAAATCTAAACAATTACAGACTCTGAACTAAAGAATGAAAAATACAGAAGAAAAACATATTCATTTGACATTTCATAAAATGAATAATTTTTGACATCTGATTGTTGTAAGTTAATTTTTTTGTTTTCTTCCCATAAAGAACCACTGATCATAAGTTCCTTCAGAGTCAGTGTTATCCACAATCTCACCTTTAACTCCTTCCATGAGCAGAGCCTTGTAGAGAATTTCAATTTCAGGCTTGCTGCTAACCGTAAACAGAATTAACGCACCTTCATTTGCTACTGAGACTGCTTCTCTTATAATGTTTATCCAAAGATTTTTGTTGAAGTCATATACGAGTCCCAACATGAATCCCATTACTGCATCAAAACTATCAGGCTCAAAATATCGGGAAAGAGTTGTTGCATCCATTACAACTGTTTTTTGAGGGTTCAAAACTCCCTGCTCAAGTCCTTGACAGACTGCACATTTATTAATTTCTACAGCTAGCGGATTAAATCCAAGTCTGTAGAGAGCAAGAGTGGACATCCCGTTTCCACAGCAGACTTCAAGAAGTTTTCCTTCAGGATAAAATCCTTTTTCTTGGAGAATGTTGAAGATTTCCGTAACTTTTCGAACACGGTTTTCAGAAAAAACGTTCTTATAAGATTCGGGTTTGACATTGCAGTTCTGGCAAAGATTTCTATTTAAAAGCATGAGCGAATAATATTCATTAACGGCATCCCTCCAGTTTTCCGAAGAAATTTCAATGTCTTTTTCAGGAAGATTTAAAGCAAGAAGAGAGTCTGTAAGAACCTCAAAATCCTTTTTTGAGTGAGTTACCGCAAGAGCCCCTGTGAATACTGAACAGAAATCTACAGGGACTTCCTTGTCTGCAGAATTGAAAACCAGTAACCCAAGCGTATGCTCTCCTTGTCTAACTCTAATAAACCGCATCTGCTGATTCTCTGCAAACCTTCGAACCCCGTTAAGATAGTCAAGCGTACGTTCAATAGTCCTCTGGGCTAGATAGCTTTCTTCTACAAAATAGATTTCTTCATCAATGCCAAGGAGTTCCTGTAAAAGCATATCTGTCTAGATTCTGATAATCTCATATCAAGATTTCGAAAAAAAGATATTAATATCTGAATTGGAAGTAAAACTCCAATTTAAGCAAAGGTATTTATAGAATCTGTTTACAAAAACAGGTGTTAAAAGGATATTTATTAGCAAAAAAAGTAGATTGGAGGATAATATGGCAAAAGTAATACCATTTGCGCCAATTGAGCGTTTAATAAGAACAGCAGGTGCTCATAGAGTAAGTGAAAGTGCAGGAATGGCTCTTACGGAAATTCTAGAAGAATACGGACTTGAGATTTCTAGAGAAGCAATTAAACTTGCAGAACACGCAGGCCGAAAAACCGTAAAAGCTGAAGATATAAAATTAGCAAAAGAAATGCTGTAAGTTAAATACTGAATATCCCTTAAAAGTTATTTCTATTAATATTTTTTAGGGGTTTAGATAAAATGCTGATTCTCAGCATTTTCTTATTTATTGTTTAGATTCAGTTATCTTATATGTTGTACTATGTATAGTAGTAAACTCTGGAATCACTATGGTTAGAGGTTCCAGAGGGCAATTTTTAAGCAGGCTCCATTAGTGATGTAGATTTAATCAGTATAACTACCTTCAAAGCAGCTTTTTTAAAAGGTTTACCCTAAATAGGGAAACCTTTGATCTTTAGATCCTGAAATAAAATTATCTATGTGATCAATTCGCTCAATGATTTAATCACAGGAAATTATGCTCCCAGAATTAAACCAGCGAGACTTATACCTGTTACAGTAACAGTAGTTACCACAATTCCCGCTATTAGAACCCCTGCGAAAATTGCCAATAACGCCTGTCTGAATTTAACTCCAAAAACAAATGCTGCTGCACATCCTGACCAGGCTCCTGTAGCTGGTAGGGGTATGGCTACAAAGATAGTCAATGCAAGGAGTCCATATTTTTCAAAACTCTCGGTACTGTTTTTGCGAGTTCTTGAGAATAGCCATGTGAAAAAATTGTCAAAGATAGTGTAGCGTCTGAGATAATTTGATACAGGCTCAAGAAAGAGCAGTAGAGGAATTACAGGAAGAAGGTTTCCGAGCACCGATAAGAAAAACGCCTCATAAGGTCCCATTCCATAAATGCCCATCGCAACAGGAATTGCCCCTCTCAGTTCGGAGACCGGTAGAGCTCCCAGAATCAAAACAGCAAGCCAGTGGGGAACAGATCCCAACAGTTCTACTAATGTTATTTCAACAGACATGGTAATCAGTATATTAATTCTATGTTTTTAAATAAAGAGAAACAGGATTTAAGCCCTTTTAATCTCTTTTTAGAGATATGGAGTGTAAAACATACATCTTCCATTCATCAAATATTAATCTGTATTAGAAAGCGCAAAATGCGCGAGCAAAGCTTCGAGCTGGATCTTTTCAGTAGCTCCTTCAGTTAGCCTGAAATCAATCTCGCCTATTATATCTACAAGTTCAACAATACGCTTTTCAGAAAGCCCGAGATCCAGAATCATCTGGTTATCCATTTCAGAGATTGCCCTGTAAATCTGCCCAATTATATCTTCTCCAGAGAGACCTTCTTCATAGAGCAATCTGTTCAGCTCTTTTCTTGCAGCCCTAAAATTTCCACCAAGGGCAGTTTCGATCATGTCTCTGATATCTTCGGGATTTGCGGTTGCAGTAGTTCTGTAAATGGTTTCCCTGGATATAGGTTTTTCCGGATCTATAAAAGCAGCAGCCTGAAGAGAGTTCACAGCTTTCCTCATGTCTCCCTGAGATACGTAAGTAAGAGCTTCATATCCGTCGTCAGTGATGGATAAAACCTGATCTTTAGCTATGTACTCAAGGCGTTTTCTGATAGCTTCATTTGAAAGACGTCTGAACCTGAAGACTGCACAGCGAGATTGGATAGGTTCAATAATTCTGGAAGAATAATTGCAGGATAAAATAAATCTGCAGTTATTGCTGAAACGTTCCATTGTTCGCCTTAGTGCAGATTGGGCATCCGAGGTCAGCGCATCAGCTTCATCCAAAAAGATGATCTTGAATCCAGCTCCACCTATAGGAGCAGTTTTTGCAAAGTTTTTAATTTTTGTCCTGACAACATCAATACCCCTTTCATCAGAAGCATTGAGTTCAGTAAAGTTTTCACGCCAGAGATCTTCCCCGAAGATTTCTCTTGCAATCGATACTGCAGAAGCCGTTTTCCCAACTCCTGGCGGGCCGGAAAATAGAAGATGAGGAAGATTTTTCGTTGCAACATAAGATTTCAGGCGTTCGATTGTTTCTTCCTGTCCTGTTACCTGATCCAGTCTAGTAGGCCTATATTTTTCGATCCAGATCTCTTCTTTAATCGTAAAGTCCTCCATTAATGCTTGAACCGTATTTGAAGAATATGATATTTAAACTTTTGAATGTTTGTGATTTCTAAGACATAGAAAGTTATTCATTCAGAAGTAGAACTCTCATAGCTGCATTTTTTATTAACTAGTACCTTTTATTAAATAGTACATTCGGATTAAAGGCAGTGTCGCGAATTTGCTGTAAATTCTAAGTTAATTTTTTGTATACAGTAGGGAAAATTGATCTTCGGATATGGAATTGTTGGCTCAAAAACTTTTTAAAATTTGTAATTTTACATAACTTATGTTACACTGTCCAATTAAATATATAATCATTCTCTTACATAAAACTAAAAATTTTTAAAGTACGCTGTCCTGAACACACAATGAACAAGAAAGGCTGGTTTCAGAGTAAAAATTCTCTAACAAAACAAGCCAATATTACAGTAGATATAGTAATAAGAAAGTAATGGAGATAAAGAAAAGGCAATAAATTTAATCCAAATACACTGTATGCAGAGTTTCATAAATAGGTCCTTTTGGAGTAAGTGTGCTTTTCTTTAAAAATACTCTATTTACCCACATAGTACCGATTTTGGTATCCTGTAACTCCTTTAAAGTGTTTATGAAAGCGTTTCTTTTATCTTTTTTCAGAAACTTTACCCTGGCAAGAGTAGCGTGGGCAGTAAATTCCCTTTCATCTTTTTCAAATTTAAAAGGTTCCAATAAATGCTCTACCTCTTCATGTAACGCCTTGAAATTTCCAGTTGCCCCCAGCCAGAGGACTTTGGGATTTGAAGGCTTTGGAAAAACTCCAATCCCCTTTATTATTGATTCAAAAGGTTCGCATGTTATAGAATCGAGAGTGACAGAAAGAGAAGGAATTTTTGATTCTTCCACGTTTCCTAGAAACTTCAAAGTAATGTGAACTAGTTCAGGATCAACAAACTTCAGATCAAAATCCGAGAATCTATCCTGAAGATTCTGAATCTTCTCCTTAAAGCCAGGGTCCAATTCCACTGCTATAAATGTCCTGATCAAAGAATTCACCAATCTTAATTGAAAAGCTAACCAGAAAAATCTTCCTGTAAAATACTCTGAAAAAAATAAGTTTTAATATGTCGTTTTTAAGAATTGTAAACCTTCATGAAGATATTTGATAAAAATATGTTATATAAAAAGTGCAAAAAAGTAAAAATAAAATAAGAAAGATCGACTGATCACAGGATAATTATAAAATAGATAAGATAAGTAAAGAAAGATAAATAAGCTTAAGTATTTATAAAGTTGGGTTCAATGTTAACTTGATAACGTTCATTTTAATTCAGAACTCTAAGTGAAAAAAATTTAATAAACATAACTTAAAAAATAGTATTAATTCAAAGGAATAATTAACTTCACTAAATAACTTCACTAATATTTAAATCGAAAATAAATTGCTGCAAAAAGAAAAAGCGGTGGATCATATGGATAGAGCACGTATAATTGCAGAAACTGCAGCCCGGATTTCCAAAGAACTAGATGCTGCCGCAATTATGGTTTCTGGGGAATTGAGTTTTGAAGGGATTGATACAGGGGGGATTCCGGTATATTACATATCCATGCGTCCAAAAAGCATAATAGACCATTTGGTTTCCACTGGAAAGGATGGGAAAAATCCTTTAAAGGAGCTTGGTGACCAGATAAACCGCGAAGCCTCAGGGAATTCGGATCACCTTCAACAGGTTGTTGCCATAGAATACGTGCTCGGAGAACTGGAAAATGGAATTATTGTAGGTGTAGTCGAAACACGTGGTTCCAGTTCAATTATTGTACATAGCCTTGATGAAAATCCTCTTGTAAAAGCCATGAAAGAATGTCAGGAAAGGATAAAGCCGGAAGTAATGAGTGCAATTATGAAAATTTCTTTTGATATTATCCTGACAGGCAGAGAAGGAAGGAAAATGGGAGCTGCCTTCATCATAGGTGATTCGGAAGAAGTTCTGAAACGCTCTCATCAGCTAATATTGAATCCATATGAGGGTCACGATGAAATTTACCGTAACGTCCTTGATAAGAGAAACTGGGAATCTATAAAGGAATTTTCCCAGCTTGATGGTGTTTTTGTAGTGGACGAAAATGGCATTATTCGTGCCGCAGGCCGCTACCTTGATGTCGATGGAAAAAATGTGGATATCGAGAAAGGACTTGGAGGAAGGCATGTTTCGGCAGCAGCAATTAGTAGAGATACTGTTGCAATCGCAGTTACAGTATCGGAGTCTGGGGGAGTTCTCAGAGTATATAAAGATGCAAAGGAGACAATTTGCATTGAATCAATGAGTCCTGCAGTAAGATATTTTTGAATTCTGAGACGTCTAATTATAATCATTGAAAACTTTTTTTCAGATTCGAAGATTTTTAATTGCACGCAAAAGTATCTAATTGAAGCCTTCTAAATATCAATCTTTCAACTGAGCCTTTAAGGAATAAGGACAGTGCATAGGCTCATAAACAATGAAAATATATTTAGAAATATGAGACGAAATAAAGAAAGTGAGGGAATTTTATGAGAAGACAACTTTTTTACATTCCGTTTAGCCTTACATTCCTTCTTCTTTTAGTCTTTGTTCTAATTTTCGGGCTTAGTTTTCTCTTTTTTGGAGTAATTGTTTCAGCTTTTACGAAAATCGGTTTTTCTCTGGAAAATGCACTTCTGATCCTTGTAATGTCCCTTGTAGGAAGCAGCATAAACATTCCTCTAGCAACTCTCAAATCTGATATTCCGGTAGTTCGAGAAAATTACATCCGAGTCTTTGGTGTATCTTACAGGATTCCAGTTCGGCAAATTACAAGAAACGAAACGACAATTGCTGTCAATGTAGGAGGCGCAGTTATTCCGGTTCTGATTTCAGTTTACCTTCTTACAAAATTCCCTTCTGCTCTCATGCTTGCAGGAGCTGGCGTCTTAATAGTTGCAATCATAACTCATTCCGTAGCGAAGCCTATTCGTGGGATAGGTATTGCAACTCCCGCTCTAGTTCCACCCCTTACAGCTGCCCTTGCTGCGATTTTGTTAACTTCAATAATTCATATCCCAGGCTGTCCAGTTGACCAGTGCCGTGTCGTCACTGCCTATGCAGGAGGGGTACTTGGTACTCTTATAGGAGCCGATCTTCTTAATCTGGGAAAAATAAAGAATCTGGGAGCACCTGTTGCAAGCATAGGAGGAGCCGGAACTTTTGATGGAATATTTTTAAGTGGGTTCATTGCTCTCCTTTTGATATAAAAAAATAGGAAAAGCGATTAGAAGATTCAAAACACAGAAACAGAACTAAAAAAGAAAAAAGGAAGAGAAAAAAGAGGTTTAAAGTGATTATTCTTTTTTAATCTTACTTCTTGAGGGTTATTTTCTTAATCCCTTTTTTTAAAAGAATCTGGCATAAAACAACCCCAAAAATTCCTGTAAGTATCTCGAAACCAGGAGTTTTTGCGGAAGTTTTGGTTCCAGCTTCTCCTTTAGGAATAGTGTTATTGTCTTTGGAATCTTCAACCTTAGAATTAGTATTATTAAGTGCCATTTTTGTTACATTTGTTTCTTTTTCAAGGGTCTTATTTCAGTGGCTCCTATAATAGAATTATCTCCTATGTATGTTTCCTATTGTAATATCGGTTGCTGGGTATATAACATAGCCTTCTGGAGAAGTGCTGCCTTTTCCTTCATCTGAGGTCTGGAAATACCATGAATCGGTAAAGTAATTCTTAACATCTTTATCAAGATCTAAAGTAATAGATTTTGAGTTTTTCAGGACAATTTCATTTTCTGAAGCTTCTTTTACCTCAAAACCCTGATAATCGTCACCGGTTTTTATCTTCATCACGTTATCTTTGTCAATTAGCCAGGTGTACTTGAAAACTGCAAAAGACTCATTAGCACTCGTGAATACAGAGTCAACGTATGTAGTAAAGTAAATCTGGTCTGTTTTATCACCAATGTCTGCAGTTGCAGCAAACGTTTTATCATTAACTGTCCCATTCGCATCAACAATTGCAGATTCATATTCTTTTCCGTTTTTATACAGTGAGAACCAGACCTTTTTACCATCTACATCAACCTGATGAACTGTAAGAGAATAGTTTTTACCAAGATCCCAAGATTCTCCGGTCTTTAATACTTTTTTCTCTCCGGAAACTTGAGAGATCACCAGGTTTGTAAGCTGAGTAGCATCGCCTCCAACTGCGATATATGGTTTTCCGAACCATCCAAGTTTATAGTAGAACATTTCTCCAAGTTTTGAAGGAGTTGTTTTGGGATTTAGTTCAAGATCGGAAATAAGTTCATATTTGAAGGATAAAGGAAGGGTAGAATATACGAGCTCATCTTCGCCTATTACATGGTTTCCAGGATGTTCTTTTCCAAGTTCATCTTGCCCATCTTTTTCTACATATTGAAGGCGTTCCCCAGTCCAGTTTTCAGAAGCTATGATGTTTTTATTCTGGTTTACAGGATAAAAAAAGCCACCAAAAGTAGTAGCGTTCCAGCTAAAACCATCAGGTGAAGTTTCATTAGTGTCGAAGGAAATTCCAGAAATAGCTGGAGCTGAACCTGGAGCTGCAAATCCATATGGTACTAGCATCAGACAAACTGTGAGCGAAGCAAACAGTAAAAGTAAAGTTTTGTGATTATTGGGTTTCATACAAAGTATCACTTATTTGTATTTGATATCGCACATACAAACATGATATAATGAAATATATGAATAAATATTATAATTTATAAATTAAAATGTAACAACACATAAATCCAAATAGTTAATAAGTTTTACTAATTTGAATTAAAAAGCAAAAATAATAAGATCTTTTACATAAAACTAGAATATAAAAAATTATCAGCTTATCAACCAGAGCCAACAAGAATTGGAAATTAGGAATAAAGGTAAAAATCAATAAAAAAGTTTGTAGATTGAAAATATAGGCTCAATTAGGATTAACCTTTCACCCTGAACCGAAGCAGATCTGCAACCCTTTTCCAAAAAGACTTGGCCACAAACCTTTTGAGAAAAGGCTTGACCGCAAACCTTTTGAGAAAAGGCTTGACCGCAAACCTTTTGAGAAAAGGTTTGATCGAAAACCCTGGCAACGTTTGGATTTAATAATCTTATCCCCAAACCCTATCGGCGTGATCAACCGGCGCAACGGTTGTGCTTGACCTAAAAATTATCCTCTTACTTTGAACCGTAGCAGTGCTGCGACTCCACCCAACTTATGGAGCTTTTCTCCGGGTTCAAAGTCCGTGCTGAAAACAACAACCTTCCCCTGAGCTTGCTCGACTTCCATGAGGAGTTTATCAATATCCTCTCCTTTTTCCCGTCCTTCACGCAATGTTTCGTCGGCAACAAGCAGGGTTTCGACAGCCCCGAAATTGAGAGCATTCTTAACATCTGCAAGACCATAGGCAGCCTTTCCGTCCATTGAAATCTCACGAATTAAGTCCTCCATCAAGGATGATTCGCGGGCTATACGAGATTCCTGCATAATCCTGTCCACTGCACCTCTTCGCAGAACTTCTTGAAAACCGGACATTCCTATCATGGAGGTATCTTCGATCAGAGCTTTTGAAGCCATAGCCGGTTCGAGTTCCTGAAAATATTTCACAAAATCTTCTTTAGTAAATCCAGGTCCTGCAATAACTATAGACGCTTCTTCAGGAACTGCATGTTTGAGCTGTTCTACAACTTCTCTGAAAAACTCATTTCTCAAGCCAGTTTCTCGCTTTCCTGAGGATTGTCGGATATGAGAATATATCTCTATTCCGTAGTGATGCACAAAACCAATATCTGCATCTCCTTCCTCTATTGCGACCATAACGACTTTTGGGCGTTTTGAAGCTTCTTCAGCATCCTTAATTCGCTGGAACTGGTCATTTTTCCAGTGTTCTTTAATGATAGATATATTGGTTCCGATTTCTACATTGAGAGTATGAAAAGAACCCACATCCATTCCGTGTTCTATCATTCCATGTATCCGTAGCCGGTTAGCAAATTTATGAAATTCAATATCGTCAACTCTTATTCCTAATCTAACCTTTACTTTCTCAACTTTTTCAGGGCGGATTTTATCACTTGCACTATCAGCTTTTCTTTTGGTAACTGAAAAAATCAGATCCCCTTTTTCGACTATATATTTAAGGTGCCAGAGATCGTCGAGGGTTTCGGCAGTTACTGAAATTTCTCCCTCTCTTCCTTTAAGGGAACGATTTGTAACTCTCATGCCTTTTTCCTTCCGTTCATTTCAATTTCTTCTTTACTTACTTCTATATTCATTTTCAATTTCTTCGTTATCTTCAGGTTCGTTCTCGATTTCTAGAACCTCATGCTCCTCACTTTCGTGTTCCTCACCCTCGTGTTCTTCAATATTCTCTCCCTTTCGTTTTGGCTTCTGGTCCTTTAAGTCTGATTCACCTGGTGGAATCATCATAGCTATTTGATCAGGAGATGCAATCTGCTTTACGAAACGTGGGTCACTGAGTTCATCAGCATAAATTCTGTAGATCTTTTTTGAAATGTCGTTCTGATTAAAAGCTCCAGGTACTATTTCGAGAATATAATCTCCATGCTTCCTAACAGCAGATGCTGGTCCGCCTATAACTCTTGTTTCACCTTTGAGTTCAAGCCCAACCGCAATGCCAAGAGGAATATCCTTAAAGTAATTGCGTTCTCCACGGATAATGAAAGCACCTTTTTTCACATACTCTCCTGATTCAGGGGTCTTACTGACCTGCTCAGATTTGACCCAGTAACAGTCTCCGCTGAAATGCCCGGCTTTCCAGAGGCTTGAATAAGAAACTGCAAATTGTGCAGCTTCCTGTAAGGTAGATTCAGGAACGTCTTTTCCTCCGGTTTTGATAACTGTGAGAGGGGCTCCTGGAGTCTGAGTATGGAAGACCAGATCTCTCTTTTCCATATATTTTTTGAAAATCTCCTCATTTGTGTCTGCATCCCTGCCTCCTACAACAAAGAAGTCATCTGAGGATACAAACCACCTGAATCTATCATACCAGTGCTTTTTCCGGGATGCATGAAGCTTCTTTCCTGCCTTTGAAGCCTTTGCCACAGCTTTTTTTTCCATAGCTTTTCTGGTATCTTCGATAGCTTTGATAGCGCCGTCTTTTTTCTTACTAAATTTTTTCACTTTTTCATAATATTCCTGAGCATTCTGAGGTACTGTTTTTCGGATGTCAATATTAACCCTCTTTCCTTCAATATCTACAGTTATAGTTCCGGTTTTAGGGTCGATGTTTGTGATCTTTTGTGCATCAGGCATAGTCTTCTTAGCCTGCTTCAGAATGGACCGGATCTCGTCCCAGGAATATCCTTTAGCCCTTGCACCATTGAGTACGGAAAGAAGTTCTTCAATAACCTGATAATTTGCGTAAACTGTTTCGGCAAGGGTGTTATTTTTTTGGATTTCTTTTTCGAACTTTGAAAGGCTTTCTTCCTGCTGGAGAAGTCGTCTTTCGTAGACTCCAAGAGTTTTTTCTTTTTTCTGAGCCGCTTTTACTTCTTCAACCTTTTCAAGCGATTTTTTCCCAAAAAACTCATCAAGTGCCGTGTTAAATGAATCAAAATATTCTTTTTCAAATTCTGAATAGCGAATAAGATCAAAAGGTAATACATCGAAGGTTTCCAGCTTTCCATTAATTTCCTTTTTCACATGCTGGGGCTTGAACTTAGGAGTCTCGCCTTCAACTTCTATTTCTGGTTTAAGTTCAGGTTCAAGTTTAGCCTCGGTTGCAGTTTTAATTTCAGTTTCAGGTTTAATTCCAGTTTCGGCTTTTGCTTCTTTTTCTACTTCTTCTACTTCTGAGGAACCTTTTTCACCGGCTTCTGCCATCAAAAGCGGGGAAAAAAGATCGTGCATGGCATTACAAAGTCTTGATGCATCCTCTTCAGTTGCTTCCTTTGAAGGCTTTGATTTGTCAATTCCTGCCCTGGCACAGATTTCTTCTGCCAGAACTCCACCCAGATTGAACCTTGTGGCTACAGTCCGCACAATATCAGCTGTAGATATAGAAAACTCTTTCATAAGGTCCCAAACTTGAACTTTAAGAGGACTGATCTGTGCCTCAGGAAGTTCGTAAATTTCTCCACTCCGAAGCCGCCTGTCTCTCATGGTTACAGGATTCATAGGCAGGATAATCCTGTTTTCCGAATCTACAATAAGTATATTCCCAGGGGCGAAAAGCTCCACAATAAGAGTACTCTTCACTCCCCCTCTCTCAATCCCTATCTTTACTATCCTGTCAAAATCGTGCTGCTCCACAAATGTGATCCTTCCCCCCAGCAGGTATTTTCTAAGCAGCATTGGAAAAGCCTGGGGGAGCGTTGGGCTTGCCCTTAGATATTTACTTAAATGAATGCGCTTCCCAGCCTCAATAACCAGGTTGTCCCTGCCCTGGTGAAAAACGTAAAGGTTGATGCGAATCTCCTCGTTCGCGGGCTGATATATCTTCCCTATCTTCGCATCAATTATGGATTTTGGCCCTGCTGACAGCTCGGCAACAACTGCAGCAACGTCGGCGCTCGACATATCCTGTTTCATGAAGTGGATATAATAGAGGCTTTTGGTATAAGCATTACTGAAGAATTTAATGAAATTAGATGTAAAGTGAAGCGGCTCAGTACTCATGTTTGGAGGCTCCGCACGCTTCGAGCTTCATCATGGCTATTTTCTATATACAATGTAAGTGGTAAAATAAAAAGTGGTTACAGTTCCTTCAATAGACGGAAACCAACGTAGCTGTCTCGATCGCCGACGCCGCGTCCAACGCGAAAAGCCGACCGGCAGTATCCGGCACTATTGCCACAACTGCCACCCCTAACCACACGGAAGGAGCTGTTTCCATCTTCCCAAGCACGACCATCAAAAGGAGCTCCTTTTTTATAATTATCATGCCACCTGTCCTGAACCCATTCCTAAACATTACCATGCATGTCAAAAAGACCCAAGCGATTTGGTTTTTCGGGTCAACTGGATGAGTTCTACCACCTGAGTTTGTATCTCAATATGCGTAATCCTCAATACATATATCGTCACTAAAATAATAATTTGTAGTTGTTCCTGCACGACATGAATACTCCCATTCAGCTTCAGAAGGAAGACGGTACTTGTCGTTGCCTTCCATTTCATTGATCATTTTGAGGAATTCTTGGATTTGATTCCAAGAAATATATTCTACAGGTAGAGACTCGCCTTTGAAATTTGAAGGATTATTTTCCGTAACCTTCTCCCACTGTTTTTGAGTGAATGGATATTTACTAATATAGAAAGAGTTTCTTATTTTTACTTTGTGAACTGGACCTTCGTCTTCATGGGACCATCCCTGCTTTTCCAAAAGCGACCCCATCATAAATTTCTCCGGCTGGGATAAGTACGAATTCCATATCTGTAGAAGGGCTGATGAAGGTTTTTGGAATTTCGTGTTTGTTGGTGTCTTCAGGAATCTCGATAGTCTCATATTTCGAGTTCCTTAAATTATAAATATTAACATTTTCCTTTTCATGTTGACTTCCAGAACTTACGTATATTCCTTTAAGTTGCTGTATAGATTCAATGTAGTTTTCGTGAGAAAGGTCTCCTTTCAGAAAAGAAGTAAGTAAACCATGTACAGTTTCATCAACAGGCTCAAGGGTACTTTGAGCCTCATAATATTTTCTCAGGACTGTCTGGGACTCATTAAGTATTGAGGGAGAAAATTTGTATTTAAGGTATTTCTCGAATAAATCTCTCTTTTTAAAAGCATATTCGTTTTCTCTAATTTAAAGAGGGTTTTTTCCAATGAAAAATGGTCCTTCTATGCTTCCTTCCTTTTTTGGAGACTGGGAACAACTCTCAGTTGTCTTTTCAAAAGCATAGTCGTACAAATCGTCAATAGAGATTTTACCTTCACCTCTTTTACCAGCTTGACCTTTCTCCAATCCTTCTATCAAATAGTAAGTGAAGATTCCATGTCCTAACTTTTCCTCTTCTTTTGCAGTTGGAGAACCAGTCAATCCGGTTGAAGTAAGAATGATTGTTCCTGAACCGGAATGTTTTTTCAAAGCTTCCATCACATCAGAAACATCTCCATTTGTATTCGGTTAAGATACGATCTATAAAAAATGTGTTATATTTGTTGCCATTTCTGTAAACCTATAAATGTAAATCGAGATGCATAGATTATTGCAGTAGTCATTATAACGTTAACAGATTCCTTAACCGAATACAAATGGAAACATCTCTAATTCCGGCGACACCACTATAGCAACAATCAAGAACGATAATAACAGACTTAAGTGTTGGATATTTCATGCACCTGTTAATGTAATCAAAATTTAACGAGGTTGCCAGAGGACAATCTTCTCTAAAATCCTTGAATAGCAAACGCAGTCCATTGTCGAGATGTTTTTTCCCATGGCCTGAGAAGTAAATGAAAACAAGATCGTCATGATTCGCATTTTTCAGTATTTTTTCAATTTTGGGCATTGGTAATCAAAAATAGATATATATGCTTATAACATATATTTCTTCATGAACTGCCCAAAATGTAATAGTTCCAGTCACAAAAAGAATGGTATAGTTGGTGGTCGTCAACGCTACAAATGCCATGATTGTGGATATAACTATACAGTAGAGCTAAAATCAACTGCTTTTTCCACCTCTGTTAAAAACAGGCTTTACAACTTTGCCTTGAAGGATTGGGCTTTCGTTCAATAGGAAGAGTTTTAGGGGTTAGTCATGTTTCTGTCCAAAGATGGATAAAGAAATTTGGTCAAGAGTGAGAGAACCTAAAAAGTGAAAGTGAGATATCTATTGTTGAAATGGATGAGATGCACACTTACATCGGTAACAAAAAAAAATATTGCTGGATCTGGATTGCTGTTGATAGAGTTGGGAAAAAGTTTATCAACTGCTCTTTTGGTAGCAGAGGAACGGAAACTGGAAAACTACTCTGGGAAAAATTGAAGAAAAAAGAGATTGGAGAAGTGATGACCTATCACTGGAGGGCATATGCAGAGTTTCTTCCAGAAAAGAGTCATACTCAATCCAAAGCAGAAACGTATACTGTTGAAGGATATAACAGCATATTGAGGCATTTTTTAGCAAGGTTGAGAAGAAAGACAAAGTGTTATACGAAGAGTCTTGAAATGCTAAAGTACTCGGTTATTATATTGATGAAATACAGAAATAAAGAGTTAACTATGTTTAGTTAACAATACCCTCGAAATTTATCTGAAGGAACAACATTTGTTGGATTAATTTCCGAGAAACCGATAGTTTTTGCATGTTCGATGCAAAAAGAAAATATCTTGAGTAAAATCAAATCAGATATTAAAAAAATTGTGGGTTCTGGAACCCAAGTTGAATCAATTTATTTTTTCTTAACTTCTGGAGTTCCAATATCTCTAAACCATAAATTAAAGGACTGGACAAAGGAAAAATACTTAATTTCTTCAGAAATTATTGATGGTCAAGCTATTTCTGAATTACTTGCAGACAGAAAAATATTCTGGATTGCAGAACAATATCTAGGTATTCCCAGTGAAATTTTTCCTAGGGCATTCAATGAGAAGGATTGGCATCAGAAGTCACTAAATAAATGGAAGTCTCTTGATTCTCCTAATTATAACTTTGCGGATTTTCATGAAGTGAAATCCGCTGCACGCCACGCTATATTTTCAAGAGATGCAAATCAAGACATACTTTTCTGGATAGGCATTTTGGAAAAATTCAGGAAGAATAAATTTCTGGAGTTATTGAGGAAAACTGTTTATGAGATTTCTGTAGCTAAACTAAGGGGTCTTGGAACGTTAGAACAAGAAGAAGACTATATTCGGGAGTATTTTTGTGAGATCTCAAACTTAAATAAATCTGTTGATTTGGAAGATGCCAATAGCCTACTAACTTACTGTATTGCGGCATATTTCCAGAATTTAGTCAGGTTGAAGCCTGAAGAACCTGATAGTTGGCATAATGAATTAACCCAAAGAGTTGATGAGCTATTATCTAGTACTACAAAACCTGGGTATAAATGCTCGCTTTTAGACATCAGAGGATGTATCTCTCTTTATATCATCAATTCAGTTACATAAAATCCACTTACGCCGCTTGATGTTGAAACTGCAATTGAATGGTGGATGCAATTCGCTGATAATGTAAAAAATGCTCCTTTATTCCCATTGAGGAGATTTGCTGACCGTCTAACGGATCTAATATATTTAATAGGATGCAGTACAAGATATGGTAAAATTTCTGAAAAAATAGATACAGTTCTGTCTGAAAGATATGGAAATTTTGTTGCAGCTGAAAAATGTAGAGACAGGGCCATACAATTTTACAAAAATAAAAATATTACAAAAGCAATAAATCAACTTCATCAATCAAAAGTTAAATGGTTTTCAGAAGAAACACTAAGAGGGTCAATTCTTTCAATTTTGCTGATTTCAGAGTGGTATAAAGAATTAAATCTCGCATTTGCTGCTAAATATTACGCTTTAGCAGCTGCTTTTATCTCATCTAATTCTTCTGACCCTCTCATTCTTTCCTATTTGCCAAAAGCTTTAGTTCAAGCTGCTGAATGTGACTATTTACAGGGCTCATGGTTAGGTTATTTACATTTATCGGATATAGGTTTTAGTAGTCATTGTACTTTTTCTCCTGATGTAGGAAATCTGGAAAAGGATAAAGTTTTTGAAAGGTTTTTATTCCATACAACCACACTCATTTCGATAACAAAACAAATAGATTCTCAATTGTTTGACTATGTAATGGAATTTGTGGCAAAGTGGAATATTGAAGACTATCTCGAAGAAAATATTTCTATCTCACAAAAATTCTGGTCGGAGAAAAGTCTATCTGAAGTTTGGGGAACTCTTAACTATAATTTATTAGGAATGCCCTTTGGAGATGTTGGTAATCTTCGTGAAGTTACTTGGTCTGAACTTGGAATTATATGGAAAGTAAAGTGGAATAATAGTTACTGTACAACATCGATCTGTGAGCAATTTATTGCAGTTTTACAAATTTTACTTGCAGATTTGGCAGAAACTGATTTATGTTTGATGAAAACTGAAGTTAATATTTTTATCATTTTTGATAAGGTTCCTTCTCCAAGTGTTAAGCCCAGAGTGTCAAATTCAATACGATATTGGGAAATAACATTGCCTCTAAATCCTACCGAAAGTATGATTACTTATGAAAAACTCGAACTTTACGTTGTTTCTGCTGCTTCTCGTATTTTGTTTGAAGTCTCTTTATTGCCTGAAGCTAAGTTTAATTAAGTAATTGAAAGCTCCTTTAAGAATGGTCTTTCGATGAAGCTATTTGTGGGCCAAACATACGAATTTTTATATTGTTATTTTATTGATGAAAAATTTTTTAATGAAACTCGGTTAAGTGGCTTACAGGTTCCTCATTCTCTCCATCCATTCAGATCAAAATATGATGAAAAGCTTCCATGGTTTGATGGTCCTATTTCTGGGTATAGTAAAAAAATAGCTGAAAAATACCTTCATGATAGGTATTCAAACGTTATTCCTCCTATTAAATTCACATTAGGAAGATTATCAAAAAATCAGCAACTTATATCGATGTTGAGTAAACTACGTTTAGAAGGTTGGCTGGATTGGCATATTTTAGCTGCCATCTGTATGATAACTGTTAATTATCGTATGAATTTACAAATCAAACCGTTTATGAATAAAGCTGAAATTAACAAGTTATTTAATATTTGTTTATCCAAGTCTGAAGATGAGTTTGATCCGGAGATCCCAATTTCTGAGTTTACAATGGAAAATATTCAAATATCTCTTAAAGTAAATATGATATCAACACTGAAACTTCTAGGACTAGAATGCCACCAAATAACTCCTGATTTTGATGGTATTGAACATTTTTTGCGCTACAGATGTAATTATTGGGATGACGACTTGGAGCATGATGATCCATTTGTGTCTGATTAGGGAGTTGAATGAGGTATTTCTCAAATGCTTTAGTGGTCAAAAACTCTGGATTTTGTGATGCTCAATAAACTTCAAAACAGCGGCGCAATCGAAGATTTTCGGTCGAAAAATTTTAGGGGGGCTGGGGCGGAAATATAATAAAAGGTTATATCTCTCCGAAATCCTCTTTACCAGATCTATTATCTTCTTTTCTTGCCATCATTTCACTCTAGCATACGTTTAAATGATAACAAATGAAATTATACCACATGGGGGAAGTTGTCCGGCACAAAGAGTTGTTCGAAAAAATCTCTTCATTCCTTGAAAAAGAAGGAGCAACTAAGATAGCAGTGTTTGGCTCTTATTCTCGGGGGGAGGAAAAGCCGGAAAGCGATATAGATATTCTTGTAGAATTTTCAGAAACAAAAAGCTTGCTTACCCTTGTCAGGATTGAAAGGGAGCTATCTGAGTTTCTTGGGGTAAAAGTCGATTTACTTACTGAGAAATCAATAAGTCCATATCTCATTGACGGAATCAAAAAAGAAGCAAAAGTGATCTCTGCATGAAAAAGAATGACTCTGTTTATCTCAGTCATATCCTTAATTGAAACTATTTTCAATACTTTACATAAATACAAAAACGCAATGGAAACCTTATAATACAATACATCTCTTCTGAATTCATATAGCCAAAAATGGAATTTTAGGCGATTGTATATGAAAAAATACATCTACTTCATATTGTTTATTTTGCTGGTGGCAGTGGTTGTCGGGGTTTTTGTAGGATCACAAAACGATAAAAATGCCTCTCAGAATCAATCAAAATCTCAGCAAAACCCTATAAAATCAGCTTACCAGGATGTTGCATGGGGAAATAACGTCCAGAAACATTTGAGGATACTTAATGCAGATTTGGATAGTGTATCCAATGCTTCAAGCAATTCTGATTATGCCACGCTCGCGGTTTATGCAGAAAAAATAGTAAATGATACTCAGAATACCATTCAGGAAAACGATCAATATACCGTATCTTCCAAACTCCAGGGTGCGCAAAAAGAATGGAGAGCTGCTCTTCAGGACTATAACTCTGCAGGCAAGTTTTTGTTGCAGGGGGCAAATGAGGCGAAAAATGGCACTGGAGGAATTGAAAATTTACAAAAAGCCAGAACACTTCAAGATTCCGGTACAGCTCATCTTGAGAATGCTTCCAGGTTAGCAGGAATAAAATAAATTTATTTTTTTTGAAGCAGAGAATATTTATAAAAAACCTGGTTTTTTGTGAAAACAATTTTTTGTTTGGTATTTAACTTTTTAAATCTTTCACTTTTTCATTTATTCTTAAATCTTCTATTGATCCTCATTAAGCAAGTATTAGAGTTACACGTAAAAGAGGAAAGAAAGGTAAAAGGTTGGAAAAAAGTGGAAAAAAGGTTGGAAAGAAAAGGTGAAAAATTAAGAACTTTGTTTTTAAGACGTGGTTCAAACAACCACAATATTAAGTTTGAATGTCTGTTCATTGCCTGTTTCAGTTTCCCAGGATCTTTTGTATATTGCATTTACCTGCTGGCTTCCTTTTTCCGTGGCCTTAATTTCCCATAAACGATATCCTGCTGCACCAATAACAGATCTTCCCTCTTTTTTGGAAGTTTCAGGAGAGTAGTATTTGTCTGAAAGCTGGTTAAGTCCGCTGCTCAGGCTGAGTTGCCATGAATAACCAGTACTTGGGTTTTCTTTAAGTTTCAGGTAAAAAGTGTGTCCTTCTTTAATATGTATGGTATTTCCGTTGTCAACTTCAGTAATAATCTTATTTTGACTTGTTGTATCAGGTTTAGCACATAAAGCTGTTGGAAGCATTGCCAGAACTAAAAATATTATTAAAAATATTATTCCATACCTTGCTCTTACCATCTTTTCACCTCCCATATCAACAATTTTCAAGTAATTCTGATTACACATAATTCTGGTTACACATAATTCTGGTTACACATTTCTTTTTGCGTATTCTTTGAAATTTAATCGAATTTTCAAAATACATATTTATATTTTCAGCACACAAAAGCTGTAATCAACCAGCCAAGTAGAAAAGAAAACCCAATTCATTTTTGACTAACAAATCTAAATTTTAATGGTTCGGTGTCTATATGCACATAACTAATTAATAGATAAATATATAAATTACACAGAATTCTATTTTCTTATAATTCTTATTTCTCCAAAATTAATCGTTGCAGTAAGAACTTTTCTATCCAGTAACCCGTTTCAGAATTAAATAGTCAGATTACTTGAATCAGGTTAATTAAGATCACAGATTAGCAAAGTTGCTATCAGTACTCATTTTCCAAATTCTATAGTCTTCCAGGTCATCTTTAATAAAGCTAAATGCAAAAGCCATGACAGCAACATCATCCACAAGTCCGATTACAGGTAATACATCTGGAAAGATGTCAACTGGACTTATTAAATAAAGAAAGGCAAGTATCAGCACTAATGTTGTTTTCTTTGGAAGCGTATATTTTCCTTTAAATGAATCCAGTAACATAGAAAACAACAACCCTAAATAATCCCAAATTTTTCTATAATCTGTTGAACGATAACGATAATTTATTTCTTCTTCAGGGAAATCCAGATTAGTATCAGAAACTTTTTTTGAACTAATCTCAAACTGTTCCAGATTTGTTCCAACATGTTTTATTCTGTAATTATTTGTTTTATCCATAGCATCCCCCTGTATTCATTGCTTAAATTGTATGTCAAGCTTTTTATATTAATTTTTGAGTTTTTCTATTTCCATATAGACTTTCCCTGGATTAAGTGGTTTGGCATGTACATGATAAATTCCGCTTTCTTTTACAGTAAACTCGGGATTTTCAGGAAGATAACCTCTTTTTGGCTGTGTCAATACGAATGTGTTTTGGAGAACGCAATGTATGAATCTTTACTTATTGTCACATTTATTTTCTCGGGGCCATTGGGATTATCAATCCAGAATTTATATTTTGCACCTTCAGCGAGGTTAACTTGAAAATCCGATTCCTTGGATACTGCTTCCAATAGGACATGATTTTCACCTCCTTGAAAGGCAGCGATTATATAATATAAAGTAATGACTATATAAAGCGGTATAAGACTCCTTGATTTTTTTGTTGTTCTAATATTTTTCTCCCCCCACATGGAATATCGGATGCTCAGAAAATATCAATCTTAAAAATGCTTTCCAAAAAACTTCATTTTCAGTCAAGTACCTGCATTATAATTCAATTTTAAATATATTAATATTTCTATAAATCAATTTTCATTAATTATCCTCTGAAAAATAAAATCATATCAACAAACATTTCTATTTCTATTATTTTATTCTGTTTTTCTTCGTTTTGTGTAATAAATTTTGTTATCCTAAAGTTTTCTCTTTGATTATGTAGTTTCTAGTCCTTAGTTAAACTTATATAACACTATAATTTTTTTAAGTATGTGTAACATTTAGAAATTTGGACAGTATCCCCTAGAAAATGCTGTCTTCCTATGCTATAACAGCTATACTATCAGGGCGACAAAACCGGATAAAAATTAAATGGGAATATTATTTTGAGTGTTGAGTTTTTTTCTTCTTTTTTAAGGACTTGCCTCAAAGAATGTAATTTACAGGTTATTGTGAAGATTCGATATGGTCCTATCTGATCTTATCTAATCGATCCAGCTGATTAATTAATATCAGTTTCTTGGGTTTTGTGACATCTGTATACTACGCCAGGTTCTCCACAGCCGGTTATTTACGCTGATAATTGCTGCAAAAACAAAACCTTGCGACTTCATCTAAAATTTTACTACGGGGCTTACCATGATGTATGTAAAAGAAATCTCGAAAATTATTTTTTGTCAATTTTCACTCTTCACCTGATGACTGCAGGAAGTGCAGCAGCTACTGTAATTTCTGTAAATAACGGTACAGGTCAGGAGTGCAAATTTCACCATCTATCCAGGCTGCTGTAGCTGCTGCAAATCCAGGAGATGAAATAGTTGTCAAACCCGGTATTTATGAGGAGAATATTGTTATTGACAAGAACGTATCTATTGTTTCCGAATCTGGAAATTTCTCCGATACTATTGTCCAGGCAGCCGATAGTTCTCAAGATATTTTCAGTATCTGGCAAACGGTGTAAGCATTAAAGGTTTTGGCATAAGTGGATCCAATTCCGCTGGAATTCATCTTCTTGGAGTTAGTGACTGCCATATTGAAAACAATAAATTGTTCAATAACAACTGTGGTATCGATCTGTACATGATGAGTTCAGGCAACAGGCTTGAAAATAATGAAATTTCAGACTGTCCAACCGGTATCAGTCTTGGTGGCAGCTTGTACAATAATTTGAGTAATAATTTAATCTCAAACTGCAGTAGCGGAATTTCACTCTTTGATTCGTCTAATAATTTCCTGGAGAACAATACAATCTCAGAAAATATCGAAGGCATCTCTCTTGCAGGCGAGTCAAACGATAATACGCTGATAAATAATACTGTAATCTTCAATGAAGAACTAGGACTGCATATATACGAAACTTCAAACAATCTGGATTTATAACAATCATTTCAATAACACGGTAAATGTAAAGTCCGAAGTCGATTTCGGATACAAATATCTGGAACACGACTAAAACCAAGGGTATTAACATAGCTGGTGGCCCTTACCTCGGAGGCAATCTCTGGGCAAGACCTGATGGGACTATATATCCTGAAGAGTCAAGGGATGTTGACCTTGACGGAATTCTTGATTCTCAGTATAATATTGAGGGCAGCCAGTTCATAGATTATCTCCCCCTCAAGGAATCCAAGCAAGTAATGCTTACTGTAAATAACAGTACAGGGAAAGCTGCGGATTTTACCTCTATCCAGGCTGCAATAGACAATGCATCTCCTGGTGACACGATCCTTATTTTCCCGGGTATCTATGAAGAAAATGTTGATGTATATGTAACAGAACTTAACCCTTACCTCCGAATCTGCCAGCAATGGGGATACAATTGTCAAGGCAGCCAGCAGTCAGGATGATGTTTTCTACATTACTGCGGACGGAGTGACAATTCAAGGGCTGAATATAACGGGGCCTGTAGACTTCCCATATGCAGGCATACGTCTTAATGGAGTTAAGTATTGTAATATCGAAAATAATCAGCTATCTAACAATTACAGCGACCTATTCTAAATATTTCCTCTGGGACCAGTTCCTTCACTCTCAATAATTCAAGTTCAGATGCAGGACTTGGAATTCGCCTTGATTCTTCCAGCAGTAATATTTTAAATAATAATGCATTGGTAAACAAAAATGGATATGTATGCTTATAACATATATTTCTTCATGAACTGCCCAAAATGTAATAGTTCCAGTCACAATAAGAACGGTATAGTTGGTGGGCGTCAACGCTACAAATGCCATGATTGTGGATATAACTATGCCCTTGAAGGATTGGGCTTTCGTTCAATAGGAAGAGTTTTAGGGGTGAGTCATGTTTCTGTCCAAAAATAGATAAAGAAATTTGGTCAGGAGTTAGAGAACCTAAAAAGTGAAAATGAGATATCTATTGTTGAAATGGATGAGATGCACACTTACATTGGTAACAAAAAAAATATTGCTGGATCTGGATTGCTGTTGATAGAGTTGGGAAAAAGTTCATCAACTGCTCTTTTGGTAGCAGAGGGACGGAAACTGGAAAACTACTCTGGGAAAAATTGAAGAAAAAAGAGATTGGAGAAGTGATGACAGATCACTGGAGAGCATATGCAGAGTTTCTTCCAGAAAAGATCCATACTCAATCCAAAGCAGAAACGTATACTGTTGAAGGATATAACAGCATATTGAGGCACTTTTTGGCAAGGTTGAGAAGAAAGACAAAGTGTTATACGAAGAGTCTTGAAATGCTAAAGTACTCGGTTATTCTATTGATGAAATAAAGAAATAAAGAACTAGATATAGTTAAGTAACAATACCAATAATAATACTATAACTGGGAACAGGATCTCAATTCTTTTGCGTAACTCCATAGAAAATACACTTATTAACAATTCTGCATTAGGCAGCAAGTATGGAATATGGGTGGATTCTTCCAGTAATAATGTGCTGAATGGAAACAATCTATCAAACAACAATATCGGTGCCTACCTGAAAACTTCCAGTGAAAATATTCTCAACGACAGTACTGTATCAAACAATACAGGCTCTGGTATCAATCTCTGGGATTCTGCAGGAAATATATTAAGCAATTCCACAGCCTCGAAAAACACTATCTCTGTTGTTCTGAAGAATTCCAGCGCAAACCTGCTTAACAACAATAGGATTTCTGATAGCGACTATGGTCTCTGGCTGTACTCTTCAAGCAATAATAATCAACTGAATAGCAATACGGCATTAAATAACAGGATTGGTATCTACGTTAAGACATCTAGTGGAAATGTTCTGACTGGCAATACCGCACTAAATAGCAGCGGATCTGGAATTAATGTATGGAATTCGATCGAAAACACATTAATTAACAATGTGGTTTCAAACAATTATGTTTCTGTTTTTTTGCAGAACGCAAGTAAAAATACGTTTTTCAATAACACAGTTTCTGGCAGCAGTTACGGAATGTGGGTTGCTTTGTCCAGTAACAATAATTTGAGCAATAATGATGCATCGAATAATAAATTTGGGCTTTATTTGAAAAATTCTGGCGATAACAGGCTGTCAGATAACAAGGTTAACTCAAATTTAAGGTATGGGATCTATCTAGGGTTTTCCAGTGGTAATATCTTAAATAGTAACAGGATTCTCTCAAATTCTGAATATGGACTTTTCCTCCTTAATTCTGGAAATAGCTCTATTTATAATAATTATTTCAACAACACAAGAAATATTTATCTTGAAGGGTCAAACGCAGGTACGAGTCTGAATACAACTCTAAATGATACAAAAAATATTATCGATGGGCCTTTCCTTGGTGGAAATTTCTGGGCTACTCCAAAAAAAGACGGCTTCAGCCAGACTCATGCAGATGAAAATAGTGACGGCATTTGCGATGTAGTTTATATCGTGAATCAAGAGGGTATTGATTATCTGCCTCTTGCAGATTTTAATGCTACAAACAAATCTTTCGTGATACAAATATAACTGTCTTGACTAAAAACTGTCCTAACTGATCACTGTCTAATGATAATTGTCCTGAATCCATTATCAACTAGATGAATACAGGAGATTTCTGGTAAGACAATATCAAAGTTGTGCAGCTTCTTAGAAGTTGATAAGGAGCTGTACGGTTTTTTAGGAATTTGGGGGTTAAACGGTTTCTTCCAGGAATTTCTGAAGCCATACAATATCAAAATAGGTTCCAAATTTCGTTCCTGCAGCTTTAAACTCGCCACATTTCACAAATCCATGTTTAAGATGGAAATTAAGGCTCGTCTGGTTTTTAGAGGAAACATTTGCAAGGAGGCTTTTCACA
Organism: uncultured Methanosarcinaceae archaeon; assembly: GCA_963727895.1. Classification (GTDB taxonomy): domain Archaea; phylum Halobacteriota; class Methanosarcinia; order Methanosarcinales; family Methanosarcinaceae; genus Methanosarcina. Next base: position 129,369 of record CAVSHT010000007.1, read on the forward strand.
TTCTTCTTTTTAGCATCTTGGCATAAAGCGTCCAGCAACTTTGTTCCCAAACCTTTTCTTGCATACTCTGGACGTATAAAATATGAGATTACTCCTGTATGCTGAAAATTCCGGAATGGAAGAAATGGCTTTAGAGCTCCAAAACCTATTACTCTGTTGTTTTCTTCCATTACATAAAAGGGAAATTGCTCAATGTTATTCGGTTCATTTTCTTCATGGGAATTACGAAAAAATTCTGGTCCAACAGGAGTTTCAAGATAAGCTGCAAAACTATTTTCAATATAGTAATTAAAAATTTCAAGCATTTCCTCGGTATCTTTCTGTGTGGCTTCTCTTATAACAAGAGTTTTTATCTTATCTCTTTCTTGCATGTCTTTTTTATTAGACTGGAGAGATATTTAAACTCTCTTAATAAGTTATAGTACGAATTTTGTAAAATCCTTCCATATCTGGGCTTCTTATTTATCATGATTTATATTTATAATTTATTTTCAGTGAGATTATATTTATATACTTATGCTGTTGTATTATTACCTATACAAGTGAGATCCATTTACCCAGATTTCAGGCAGGACTTGATAATTTATAGGGGTCTGAAAGTCCAAATTCAAGGATGGTCATGCAAGTGATATGTTCCGTCCAGATAAGTGTGGCCTGAAAATTAAAAGCACAAGAGAATATAATTCTCAATGTACTTTGCAGAAGTGAAAAATAAATGTTTATTAAACAAAACAAAATTGTAGAAAAGATTTGTGAAATCCCGGTTACACTTGAAGATGTTTCCGAGAGCATCTTTGGGGGTATAAACACAAAAAACGGTCTGCTTCACAGGCTATACCTTCCTGAAGAAGGCGGTTCTGATTCGTATTTCCTTTGTGAAGGTCTGTGCGAACCTGTATTCCTAGAACCTGAACTTGTTTATCCGTATGTTTCAGGAGCCTCTTCCGAAAAATTTGCTTTTCGTCCATCACCTTATCGTTTCATTCTGCCTTATGAATTGTCCAGTAAGGGAAAAAAGGCAGAGTACAATATAATTCCTCCTGAAGAACTTGAAGCCAGATTCCCTATGGCTTATGGGAGGATAACGGAATTCAAAAGAAATTTCCTTCACGATAACTCTCCACTTAAATCTTCAGATTACAGTATAAGAGGAAAAAAGTTTCTGGAATACTTTAACACTCCTAAAATTATTGCGACTGAAGGCTATCATCTACAGGCTGCATATGATGCTGCCGGAAACCATGTATTTGATAATGGGTGTGGTATTGTTCTCAAAGACCCAGGTAAGTATGCTTATGTTACTGCCGTTCTGAATAGTTCGATTGCCAGGCTCTTCCCTTCAGTCTGCAGGTCTGAAATGACGTATTCGAGCTACATAGCTCCGGCAGTGATGAAGCGTTTTCCAATCTTGTTTCCAGATAACAGGTTAACTGAAGATCTCATAAACACTATTTCCAGTTATCTTGCATTCCTTAACAGAGAAAAGTATGCAAGGGATTATGGAGCTCCGGATGGTCTTAGGGAGCTTACAGGTTTCTATGAGCAGATCTCTAATCTTCTGGTTCTGGATACTTACTTCGTAAATGACATTGATCCAAGACTTCTGGATGCTCTTGAAGAAAATATCCACTCTTTTGCAGGAGATATGAATTCTGAAGATGGTAATTCTGAAGATAAGGATGGTCTTCTGAATGCGTTGTATTATATAAAACAGAAACTTCTTGAAGCTTCAAATTCTGAGAAATGCAAGTTTAATATGGGCTTACCCGAAAGTCTCAATTTCCATAAGAACAGTGAAGGGTTCTAAAAAATCCTTTTAATTTTTTATCCTTCTGAACGATGGATTGTTTGAATAGTATGTTTTTTACCTATACGTTAAAAATTTTATTTACTTTTATATGATATTTTCATATATATTAATACGTTGATATATTTTACCCATCCACACTCTAGTTGGTAAGAAATTCTCTCAGAGCAGAAAACTTAGTTCTCCAATATAATAGTTAAGATATTGAAAGCTACTTTGCTGCTTTAATGAATAAGTTTTGAGCTCTATGATGTGGGAGTTTGAATATATATTCAGTCAGTCATTTCCTCCTTAATACTCCAATATTTTTAAAATGGTTTCCCTGAGAGTATTTTACCACCAATTAGTTGAAATTGATCTATTTTATAAATCCTTGAAAAGATTATTATTAGAACTCGATGTGTTAACTTTTTTGCTAAGTAACTAAATGTTTTTTTCTACTTTTTTCTTGCACTTAATAAAATCTGTTTTATCATGTATAGAAGAAAGTTATCTATACTTCTCCACTTAATACATAAATTTAGATATATTATACTTGCATCTATGTTTCAAGGTTATTATGTTTTTAATACATTCTCCTAACTATGTTTATTTATGTAATATTTATTCATACTAAGAAGGTAATTTCATCATCCTGCAAATCAATGCTGTTGCGTTTCCCTATATGGGAGCACTAATCTTTTCGGGGCTTATTTCTACTTTGCTTGCAATTAAAGCATATAAAGCCTTCAGTTACTGCAGGAAATATTTATTAAAATGTTTCATAGTTATTATGTTAAGTATGTCTCTCTGGTCTGTAACTTATGCCTTTGAGATCGGACTTTCGGATATTGAGCTCAAGTATTTCTTTGCTCGTCTAGAATATATTGGAATTGCCTTTGCTCCAGTAGCGTGGTTTCTGTTTGCAGCTGAATACTCAGGGACGAGTACTAAATTTGTCCGAAAATATAAGAAAACATTTTTCATAATTCCATTACTGGCAATCTTTTCAGTATTTACAAATAATTTTCATAAAATGTATTTTACAAGCTATTACTTGGACAACTCAGGAGAGTTTCCTCTTCTTGTACTCGTACATGGGCCTTTTTTCTGGGCTTTTTATATCTACTCTTTTATCTTGATTATACTTGGGATCTTTTTATTCTTCAATCAATTTATCCATCTAACTGCACCTTACAGGACCCATGCAGCAATAGCTCTTCTTGCAGCCTGTGTTCCTGTAGTGGGAAATATTTTACATATCTCAGATATCGGTCCTTTTGCACTCTTTGATCCTACTCCATTTACATTTACAATCACGGGTATAATTCTTTTCTGGGGCATCATGCAACATGAATTCCTCAATATTATTTCAGTTGCGAGAGAAAATGTAATTGAGTCTATGAGTGATGGATATATTGTAGTGGATCCAACGTGTTCAATTGTAGATATTAATAAAGCTGCTCTTGAACTGATTGAATATGAAAAAAGGACGTTATCGGGAAAGATTTAAATGAATTTTTTGGGGATGAAGTCGAAATTTCTCGAAGTAAAGCTTATGAGGGTATTTACAGCAAAGAAATTTATTTGAAGAAAGGTCTGGAGACAAAGTTCTTTAATCTCAGCATCAGTCTCATTATGGCAAAAGATCATTCCGAGGGCAAGGTATTACTAATTCATGATATCTCTGAAATTTATCAATATCAAGAAGCTTTAAAACAGGCTAATAAGAAGATCAACCTGATGAGCAATATTACCAGACACGATATTCTCAATCAGGTGAATGTAATTTCCGGATATACGGCGCTAATTTCAGAAACTCTTCCTGAAACTATTAAAAATGATCCTCGAATAGGAAAATATTTGAAGAATCTCAATAAAGGTATTGAGACAATCCACAGCCAGATTCTTTTCACAAAAGACTATCAGGAACTCGGAGTGGTTTCCCCTATATGGCAATCCATAAGCGATACAGCAAAAGAAGCAGCTTTTCCATTCTCAGGTCAGAGCTTTAAATTTTACATCGAAGAAAGTCAAATAGAGGTATACGCTGATCCTTTACTTAAAAAAGCTTTTTACAATCTTTTTGACAATTCAAGAGCACATGGGGAACATGTAACTAAAATCAGTGTTAGTTCTCGCAGGGTTGAAGAGAGTATTATAATAGAAATAAAAGATGATGGTAAAGGAGTATCTTCTACGATGAAAGAGTTGGTTTTTGAAAAATCAGTTGGGAATAATACAGGGTTGGGACTTTTCCTTGTAAGGGATATTCTTGCTATAACAGGTCTGGAGATAAAGGAAATCGGACTTGAGGGAACAGGTGCAACATTCGAAATTACAGTGCCTCCTGGGAACTGGCGAGAAAATCCTTCTCAATAATAACTTCAGAATATTAGCATCTTAAGTTCAGGTTAAAAAGAATTTTTTCATAAAATCTCTTTCTACTTTTTTCATAATATCCCTTTCTATTTTTTTATAGTCCTTATTTTTGAACCACATTTTGATTCACAGCAATTCTTTGTCGTTAACTACATAAGTTTTTTTATTTTCTTCTTCTTACCGTCGTCTCTTTAATACTTTAAGCCTAAAAGATTTCTAAAAACATTCATTAAACCGATGACATCTCTTGGTGACAAAAATGAGTAAATTTACCCTGAAAGAGAGATTTGAAAAGGCACTCAAAGGTGAAGCTTTAGACATTGTTCCTGTTTGTTCAGTAACTCAAACTGGAACTGTTGAACTTATGGAGATGACTGGAGCATACTGGCCTCAGGCAAATTACAATGCAGAAAATATGGCTGCATTAGCACTTGCAGGGTATGAGATTGCAGGATTCGAGAATGTGCGCTGCCCTTTCTCCACCACAGTACTAGCCGAAACGCTAGGTTGTACTGTAGATGAAGGAAGTATAGATATACAGCCCTATGTAACTGATTTTCCATGCAAGGAAAAAAAAGATGTCAAGGATATAACGGTTCCGGATTCGCTTCTTGAGAACAGGAGAACTTCGGTAGTACTCGATGCAGTTGAAATTTTGAACAAAATAATGGGAGAAAATGTACCTGTAGTTGCTGGGGTTGTAGGTCCAGCCGGACTTGCATCTATGCTTGCTGGAATGAAAAATTATCTTATGTGGTTTGTAACAAATCCTGAAGTTATTGAAGAACTCATGGGAGTTCTTACCGATGCCTGCATTGAGTATGCCAATGGTCTTCTTGAAAGAGGCGCAGATGCCATTACACTCATAGATTCCGAAGCAGGGCCTGACATTATTTCTCCTCAAATGTTTGAAACATCGGTCTTTCCACTCTACAGAAAGTTTTGCAAAAATGTTAAAGGGTTGAATATTATTCATATGTGTGGCGACGCTACTTTCGTCCTTGATCCACTTGCCAATGCAGGCTTTGATGGAGTAAGCATTGAAGAAAAAGTAGATGTAAGTTTTGCAAAAGGGATTATAGGCGATAGAGTACGACTTATAAGAAATGTTTCTCCATCGGATACTCTACTGACAAAAGGGTCTGAAGCAGTTTTTATTGAAGCTACTGCCTGCCTTGAAGATGGAATTGATATTCTTGCTCCAGGCTGCGGGCTGGCACCTCACACTCCACTTGAAAATATAAAGACACTTGTTAAGGCAAGAGATGATTACTTTTTGCAGTGAATCGTGGTTGAGACCTTCTGGTATATCTCTTTAATAACAGGTTTTCTATTGAATACTTGCAACAAATCTGCCTATAATTATGATATCTATATAAATGCTGAATAAGTCACAGAATAAAGTCTGAAGACTGAGAGTTTTCATTTAGGGTCTGATTAATTATCAGCTGATCTAATTCTAAAATTTCTGTGATCAGGGTAAAACTATGATAGAAAACAATTCAAAAGCAGTTAGGGATCTTATACCTGAAATTATCAAACTTTCAGGCAGGAAGTGCATGATCAGTAAGCTTTCAGACTCTGATTTTCTTCCTGAACTTGAAAAAAAGCTCGAAGAATAACTTAAGGAGTATCTTGACAGCAAGGAACTTGAGGAGCTTGCAGACTTGCTTGAGGTAATTTACAGAATAGCAGGACTTAGAGGCTCTTTAAAAGCTGAACTTGAGGAAATAAGGGAACGGAAAAAACTGGAAAAGGGTGGATTTGAAGAAAATCTTATCCTTGTTAATTCGCTTGAAGAAAGCTTTCATGATAGGTTATATCCTGTAGACTCTACAGAGTTCAAGAATATAGTTTTCAAGCCTGAGGATGCGGCGGTAATTGAGAAACACGGGGTAATGATGAAAATCTATACCACGAAAGCTGAATCCAGAAATGCTGCTGTACTCTATCAAGAAACGCAGAAAGGGCATGCAGAAGAATTCATGCACGAAAAAAGTGATTTTATTTATTGGCATTGGTAATCAAAAATAGGTATATATGCTTATAATATATATTTCTTCATGAACTGCCCAAAATGTAATAGTTCCAGTCACAAAAATAATGGTATAGTTGGCGGACGTCAACGGTACAAATGCTCTGATTGTGGCTATAACTATACAGTAGAGCTAAAATCAACTGCTTTTTCCGCTTCTGTAAAAAGACAGGCTTTACAACTCTATCTTGAAGGATTGGGCTTTCGCTCAATAGGAAGAGTTTTAGGGGTAAGTCATGTTTCTGTCCAAAAATGGATAAAGAAATTTGGTCAGGAATTAGAGGCCCTAAAAAGTGAAAATGAGATATCTATTGTTGAAATGGATGAAATGCACACGTACATCGGCAACAAAAAAAAATATTGCTGGATCTGGATTGCTGTTGATAGAGTTGGGAAAAAGTTCATCAACTGCTCTTTTGGTAGCAGAGGAACGGAAACTGGAAAACTACTCTGGGCAAAATTGAAGAAAAAAGAGATTGGAGAAGTGATGACAGATCACTGGAGGGCATATGCAGAGTCTCTTCCAGAAAAGAGTCATACTCAATCAAAAGCAGAAACGTATACTGTTGAAGGATATAACAGCATATTGAGGCATTTCCTGGCAAGGTTGAGAAGAAAGACAAAGTGTTATAAAAAAAGTCTTGAAATGCTAAAGTACTCGGTTATTCTATTGATGAAATACAGAAATAAAGAACTAGATATATTTAATTAACAATACATATTTATTATATTCTGGAAGGTAGTGGTGTCTGGATAGTTGAAGACAGAGTTTTTGAAGTTCAAGCTGGAGATGTGGTCATTGTGCCTGCAGGAAAAAGATTCTGGTTTAGAGGAAATCTCAAACAGGTCTGCATAACTGCTCCTTCCTGGGAAGAACAATATGAACATCACATAAGAGACATCAAGCTGTAACCACATAACTTGATTTGCAATCTTATTCTACATCTATTTGTTTTCATCCAAGTTCAAAGCTTGTGACGCCGTAAACATTTTCAAGTTTTATTTCTGGTTCTTGCTGGTTATACATACGGATAGTTTTAAACATTACAGTCATATTATATTTTTTTGCAATTTCCATTGCTTTTTTATTTGGTTCAGGAATATCCAGATATACGATCTCATCTGGTACAGAAGCTTTGAGAGCCAGAAAGAGGTTTTCTGCTGTTATCCGGTCATTTGCGAAAAGAAGACCTATTTTAATATCCTATCTGACATTTTCTTATAACTCCATATCCTTTCAGCTTTCCTGCTTCAATGGCTGCAAAAGAATGGGAATCAGGTTGTTTAATCCATTTTTCCAGAAAGGCAGATCTTGGAGCAGGAAACATTTCTCTATCGTACTCCACTAAGTTTTCAAAAGAGACATCTGTTATTTTAACAAGTCCTTCTGGAACTTTTCCTCCTCCTTTTCCTTCAATTTCTGCAATAAAAAAACCATCGGGGTATGTTTCATAAAATATTTCCCCATCATGAATGCCAGGATTCCATCCTTCTTCAGCTGTCATTCCAATTACGAATTCAACATCTTTTCCTGTCATTTTCCAAATGTTCAGCCCTTTAATCTCCTTATCGCTTTTTCTCATGTATTATTGTACTTTTACTTCCTATTTATTTTTTGAGTTTTCTCTATTTTCAGTAACATTTTCTTCTCAATAACAGTTATTAGAAAATGATCCATAATTGTGGTTATTCTGTTCGATATTCCAATAAATATAGCGCAATACGCAGATAAACAGGTTTCGAGGATCTCTATTTGTTTAACGTCACATCTCCAGAAATATGGAAGTTTTGCCATCTCTTATTGTCTTTTCTTTAAATTAGAGATTCACTTTTTGTTGGTTCAATTAAAGCTTTTCAAGCTTTACTTTGTTCTTTGTCTGATCTTTCACTTTTTTAATGAATTCATCTTCAAGATCTTTTCTCACAAAGATGGTGAACTCCACTGTATCCGAGTATGTTTCTTTCTGGATTGTTCCATATTTTTCTATTATATTTTTTACTTTCTGGCTTTCCGCATATCCCAGGCGTAGTTTTAATCTTACCTGCTCGAATACTTCGATAACTTCAGCTTCTTCAACAGCAGAAAGCGCCGTATCCCGATATGCTCTCGACAGTCCTCCAAAACCCAGTTTTATTCCCCCAAAATATCGGGTTACGACCACAACAGCATTTAGGATTTCTTTTGATTCTAGTATTTTAAAAACAGGTTTTCCTGAACTCCCAGCAGGCTCTCCATCATCGTCGTATTTGAGAACAAAAGAATTTTTTTCTTTTATATAATAAGCTGAAACATTATGATTTGCGTCTTTGTGTAGTTCTTTTATCTTTTTTATGAAAGCTTTTGCTTCCTCTTCATGGTCTGCAGGTCTGGCGTAACCTATGAACAGAGAATGTTTGAATTCTTTTTGAACTTTACCGCAGCAGTTAAGAGTATTGTAACTTTTCAGTATTTTATCCTCTCTAAATTTGATATATTTTTCCAAAAAGAGTGTTTAAAGGTTTTTAATTTTTCAACAGAGAAATCTTAATCCATATTTATATATTTTTCTTTTGCCAGACTGTTGTTCTTTTTAGTTCTTTGTTCATCGATTTGCATTCTCCAATTTATTTCAAATAATACCTGAAATATTTATTACTAACACTTTTATATGTCATATATTATTCTAAATAGTCCACTCCACATACTTATTTTCACAATAGCATACTATTTCGTTCTATCATTTTTTTACCAAATCGAAAAGTTTTAATCTTATTGGTTGGTCATGGATAAATATCTCATATGAAAACCCATAATTTTATATGAGCTGGGTGTAATAAAGGAAGAGAACTTTAGAGGTATTATTAATGAAAAAAATGTTAAAGATTATGGCAATGCTCCTTGTTATTGGTGCTGTTGTCTTTGCAGCTGGTTGTGCCAGCAAGAATAGCGGCAGTGATACAAATCAGGAAGCTGCTCAAGAAGTGACGAATCAAGGCGCAGTAGCAAATAATGGAACTGGTAATAATACAGTTGCAGCTAACGTTTCAGCAGACAACTCCACTGACAATGTTTCAGTAGATAACTCCACTGACAATGTTTCAGTAGACAACTCCACTGACAATGTTTCAGTAGACAACTCCACTGACAATGTTTCAGTAGACAACTCCACTGACAATGTTTCAGTAGACAACTCTACAACTAACGTTACTGTAGTTGATGATAACTCTACAAATGAAACTAACAATACAACAGTTTAATTTCTCAATATAAAAAAGAATTCTTCAAGTAGCCTTTTTAAAGGGCTACAATTTTAGTTTTTTAACTCTACTCCATAAAGCGTAGCTCTAGTTTTATAATCAGATCTCATAAATTTTTCTGAATATTCTTTATAATCTATTCGGTTTTTATTACTGTTCTCAGTGAGAATATTTATCTATTTTAATAATTATATTCCCAAAAATGATATTCATCTTTAGTTCCCTATATCCCTATATAATAGTATTATGTTTTCATAGTTTTTATAATAGTTTTCTCTTATTCTCAATATAAAAAAGAATTCTTCAAGTAGCCTTTTTAAAGGGCTACAATTTTAGTTTTTTAACTCTACTCCATAAAGCGTAGCTCTAGTTTTATAATCAGATCTCATAAATTTTTCTGAATATTCTTTATAATCTATTCGGTTTTTATTACTGTTCTCAGTGAGAATATTTATCTATTTTAATAATTATATTCCCAAAAATGATATTCATCTTTAGTTCCCTATATCCCTATATAATAGTATTATGTTTTCATAGTTTTTATAATAGTTTTCTCTTAATTCCTGCTATTGTTATTGAGGCTAAAAAATGATAGAAACCCCCAAAGCCTACCTTAACCTTTTACGAGTCCATTTTCTTCCGGCCTGGCCTCTAACTTTCTGTTCCGGGCTGGTGCTCGCTTTTGCAAATTACGGCGGGTTTTCCTTGTTGTTAACTATTAAAGCTGCTCTCATAGGCCTGTTTGGTTTTGAAGCAGGTTTTGTACTTAATGACTACGTGGATAGAAACAGGGACAAGCTTGATGTTGAGTTCATGCTTACCAGATACTGGAGACCCTTTAAAAGCCGTCCCATTCCTTCTGGGCAGATTTCTTCAAAATCTGTATTATTACTATTCATCCTGCTTGCAGGAATTACCTCTGCCCTTATTTTCACGCTTCCCTCTCCAAATTCTTTCTATGTCTTTGCAATAATGCTATACTCATATGGCATAGAAGTCTTTTATCAGGTGAAAAAAAGAGACCAAAAGTACTCCAATTGCCCAACTTCTAGGAAGGACAGATTTTACACTGTTTCCGGCGGCAGGTTATCTCTGCCACGGGCAACCTGACATGACAATGTTTTTCTATATTGTTTTCTTTTATCCCTGGACAATGGCTCACCTGGGGTTGAACGACTTTATAGACCTGAAAAATGATCTGGCAAGAGGAATGAAATCAATAACTGTGCTTTATGGTGAAAAAGGAACAATGTACTGGATTACAGGTTTTACGGTTTTGCATTTCCTTACAGCTACTTTCTTTCTCAGAAAGCTTGAAACTATCTCCCTTTGCGGATTTCTAGTTGGATTTCTACTTCTTGCAGGTTCAAACATCTATCTCTGGAAAGAAAAAAGTCCTGCAGCTGGCTTGAAGGTACTTCCTATTTTCCACGGAACTCTGATTATCTATACTGTTTCGATTATTCTTGACTTTATATACTGAATCTAAAAAATGTTACTGTTTAACAGATTTTCAGATTATTCTTTTTTCCTTACATGGATACTCAATTTTTCCTTCTGCAGAGCCTCAATGTATGGCAGCGCAGACTCCCTCTTCCTGAAAGCAAAGCATCAGGATGAAAAGGGATTATTTCAACACCTTCTTTTTTGAGAGTTTTGATTGTGTTTTGATCAAGGGAAGTATCATAATGAAAAATAGTTTCATTGTCGAGAGGAACAAAAGAACAGGCAAGACAACTTTGCTCGGAGTCGGATATAGGAATAATTTTCATTCCTTTTTCTTGCATAAAAGCTCTAAAATTAATTTTTTCTTTAAAATCTTTAGTAAACAGGCAAGTTTCCTTAAAAGCAGGTAGATAAGCAAGGGCGAGATCTTCTTTTATCCTGTTGAAGACCGTATCAGGATGCATGTATCTCCTGGCTTTTGGAACTCGGACATAAATAACCTCATCAAACTCTTCCAGAATATCCGAAATAAATTTCCGAATAAAGGAATAAGTGTGTCTTTCCGTGTCGGCTACAAAGACTGTTTCTTTTGAGAGCAGGAGACAACCTTCAAAGAAACCCTTTCCCTCATCGAATTCGGTGAGAATGGGAATTCCCAGGTTATTCAGGGCTTCTTTCACAACAACTTCTTCTTTTTCCCTTGCAGGCGGACGCATTCTTGAGATAATAGCTCCTTTTCTTGAAATAACTGCAGTGTCATGCAGAAATGTTAAATTTGGCATTCTCTTTATTAGGTCTATATTTTCGTCCACATAATCTTCAAGTTCATAGACTCTAACGCCATTTGATTCCAACAATTCCTGATAACTTCTGTGTTCTCTTATATATCCGCAAATATCCGGAACCTTGTCATAAAGCCAGTATTTACAGTTCGATTCCTTAATAAGGGAAAGTTCTTCTCCCGGTGTATGTATTAGTACGCTTTTCAGTTTCCCAAGTTCCTCGCATCCATAATCGATGCCAAGGTCTGCCTTTTTTTCTCTATTCCAGTCTTCGCTACGACAATCCATACCCTCAACCTCCCTTTTGATTATTGTCATTTTTCTGTGCGTATTTTTGCAAGAATTAAAGCGTTTGTGCGGTCATCACTCAGGAAAGACTTTAATATTTCAAATCCACAAATGTCCAGGAAATTTATAAGCTGGTCATATGTATACTTGTAAGTAAAACCCATATGTATGACATCTCCTTCCCTGAATTCTATAGTTTCTGTCCCTATCTTGAGTTCAGTATTCCTCAGGATATACAGGCTCTTTTTGGTTTTGTATACTGTTCCTATTCTTGAGTTTATATGTGCAAGCAAAAGCTCAAAATCGAAATCTTCAGGGAACATCCCATACTGAAGGAGAGGATACATATTGAAGAGGGCATTTTCTCTTGATGCATATGTACCGAGTACAGACCTCTTTGCAGATTGCGCCTCTTTGCTGTCTTCAGGGAGATGTCGGCATCGAAGAAAAACAGATCTCCCTGCTCAAGATTTTCACGGACAAGTTGAAGAATAAATTCTGGTTCATAGTTGCAAAAAGTATTTCCTAAAATGCAAAAAAGAATCGGGAGACGCCAACTTTTTTTAAGAATTGCCATATCTTCCAGAAAGCCAACTATTCCTTTCTTTTCAACAGGTAAGTTATTGACTTTTTTAAGGGCGATGTCTACAAACTCGCTGTTTATATCTATAGGATAATAGCGCATTGCTACTTTTCTGGAGATTGGGTTTTCAGCCAGATTCTTTTTTACGAGCGCTTCGAGAAATATTCTTTCCTTATCTCCATTTCCCACTCCCATACTTACAAGACTCATGCCTGTCGGAATGAATCTCACGATTGAGTCAAGATTTCTGTCAAGAAGGATTTTAAGTTTTCTTGCTACCGGAAACTCCTCAATCCCATCAAGTTTCAGCCAATTTTTTGCTCCGCCTATGCCCGTATATAGAAGATAATCAGGCAGTTCATGTTTTTTCAAACATTCATAGAGTTTTCTTTCGATGTCCTTCTGACTGATGATTACTATCTTTTCTTTATTTTCCGAAACCTGTCCAAACTCCACTCGTCCTGTACTGTTCAATTTCTCACTCCCCTTTCTTCGAAATATTCAACAGCACATATCTTAATTATGTTTTTTCTATTTTTTCCAGATTTTTGCTTATCCTTTTTCCAGTTATTTAAAGCACTGCTGGCACTCCATTCGGAGGGCTTTTAGCGGATCAATACCATTGTTTACTCCTACGCTGTAAGCATATCCCCTACAACCTATACACTCTTCTGTATGTTCACAGTTCCTGCATTTTCCCTCCAGCATTTTATCGATGTTTCGGACGTATGTGAAAAGATCTGAATCATAAATTTCCCTAAGGCTCATTTTATTTACATTATAGGGATATTCTCCGTCAACTCTAAGTGCAGGATGTTCGTCCAGCTTTGTAGGCGCACAGGGACGGACATTTCCTTCGATATTGATATACAGACTATAAAGGTGCTGAAGGCAACCACTTGCAGTAATCGGTGTATAAGGTAACCAATCGTATCCGTAATATTTTCTGTCAATTTCCAGGAGTTTTAATTTGTATTCTTTTATTTCCTCAGCCGTTAGCAGTTGATCCTTAAGTTCGTCATTTGCCCTTCCAGTCGGCGTTAGAATTTCCATATTGGGAAAGATATTGTTCTGCCTGCAAAAGTGCCAGATACTTTCAATTTCTTCCAGATTCATTTTATTACTGACAAAAGAAACTCCCAGACGAAGTTCTCCAGGTCTTTCAGGCTTTGAAAAGCCTGCTTTTTGAAGGTGTTCAAGCCCCTTTCTGATCTCTTCAGAGGCTCCTTCTCTTCCTGCCAGGTAATCCTGAATTTCAGGTTTAAAGGAATCTAATTTTCCCATTACTGAGGCATTATGGTTGTACAGGAACCCTGCAAGTTCTTTTGTCATTAAAACCGTATTTGTAAAAATCACTGGGATTATTCCCAGGGAATCGATATAGTCGATTAAATTTCTGAAATTTGGGTGTAAAGTCGGTTCTCCTCCTCCAATTACGACAACAGATTTTGTCCCGAGTTCTTTTGCTTCCAAAATTATATTCTTAAGATTCTTGATATCGACTATTTTTGCTGAATCTTCTCCACTTTGTGCATAGCAGTAGCGACAGTGAAGATTGCAGGATTTATTTGTTTCAAGACGTATAGCCAAAAGTTTGTTTAAGTTTCGGGCTTTACGTGCTTCCTCTGCTCCATACATATACCCTTTCAGTAATGGAGGCGATGAAAACAGACTCAATGCATCGCCATTTTTCGGTTTTTTCTCTAACATATTAAAAGATATATATTCTACCATTTATCAAATTACAAGAAACTAAGTGGTACTTTCGGGCGAAGATTATTGATTTTTCCAGAATCCTATATGAACACCGTAACATTTTTGCTGGAAAATTTCTTAGGCTTTCTTAATTTTTTTCCATAAAGCAAATTAGAATAGGAAGAAATAGAGAATGGAAAAAACAGAATGGAAGAAAAGAGACTGGAAGAAAAGATAAACCAAAATTTGGATTTTTCCGATTCAGGTTTTAAATTTTTAACTGGTTATTGGACTTCTCAAGATCGAAAATCGGTCATTAGTTTTCAAAACTCAGATTTTAATCTTAATGGTTTAATTTTCAATTATTTCTGAATTGGTTATTGAATAGGCTTACTTTTCATCTCCTGCACAACTGCAGGAAATATTACCTTTCAGGATTTCTTTCCAGTCTCCAATTACATCATGAGTCCAGCAGTCATCAGCACCTGCGGCTTCTCGCATGACCAGGGCAAAAATATATGAAAGTTCCTTGACGGTAGCCCCTACTTCGAGTGCACCTTTAAAATGTTTCAAGACGCAGGGTTTTGACCTCGCTTTGATAGAAAGGGCAAAGCAAATGAACTGATAGGTCTTTTCTTCAATCATCTTTTTTTCGGCATAAAGCTGATCAATTTCATCCAGCTTCTGGGTAAATTCAGGGAAAAATTCTTCCAGCATTCTCATCTCTATGACTCCTTTTTGTCAACGTTGTTTCAGGTTGTTAATCGACCTCTACTATGATAATTTTATTACTTAACTATGAATTCAAATAATTTTAAAGTAATCCAACTTTTTGGTTAAATTGGGAAAAATGTATATTACTATTTGATAAACTTAAAAGAGAACTCATGTTATCACTCTTTTATTGTTTAATTTTTATAAAAGTTTCTATGAGAACGATAATTAAATATGAAATCTAGACCCTAAAATCTACAAAAAATCTTTAATTTTATAAAGATTTGAAATTGCCATATATATAATAAGTATGGTTATTCTTAACCCAGAAAGTAATCGAATTATCCTGTTCTATATTATAACTAAGGAATTTCTCGGATGTATTGTCGTAAATCTGTGTACTCTTTTCAGCTTCTATACTGATATTTACAAGAGCAATAGAACCATTTGTATGTGCATCAAACATGATAGAGTGGTCAGTATACTTGAGATTTTCAAAACTTGCGTCGTAAGTGTTTCGACTTATTTGACTATAATCATAAAAAGAAACCATGGATATACTATTTGAATTATAATTGTCCACCCAGTTTTGAAACTTTGATCTACTAATGGAATATTTTATGGCTGGATCTTGATCAAGTTCGTGAGTAAAAACAGGATGTATCATACTTGCTCTGGATGCAATTTCCCACCACTCCCACGTGTCATCATCCAGATTGCCAATGTCTTTCTCCGTATGAATTCCCGAGTCTCCATTTCTCCAGAACATTCCTAAATTTTGATATGCATAGATGGCATGTTCAATCGTATCTTTGTTTCTCATCGAGCACCAACTTGTTGGTTTTTCCCCAATCTTTATATAAACATATAAATATCCTTCATCCATTACTTTATATGCCTGTTCAAGTGGAAAACTATTCAATTCTTTAGAATAATGAACTCCCACTTCCCATGATTCATTGATGATCAGATTACGCAGGTACTCGATATCGGTTTCGTTGCACTGCTCAAGGAGCTCTATGTCAAACCATATAGTTCCTTTGTTTCTTTTGCTATTAAGATAGCTTATTCCTTGTTCTGTTGTATTTCTAACATGAGGTCCATCAATTCCAAAAGCCAAAATTTTATTACTTCCAATTGGAGTTATGAGTTGTCTATCTACTATCTGGTTTATACTGTATATTTCAACATCGATATGAGTTCCTTTTCCCATTAAAAAAGAGGTGAACTTTAGGTATCCGTTTGAAAAATCTGTGTATGGTAAGCTCTGCTTGTCTATGTTATAAAAGGGAGTTACAATAGAGTTACCATCCTTTGTGAAAATAGTGTTTGTTTTATTGTATCCATCAAAGGTAATCTCAAAATTTGGTTTTTCTTCCGCGTTCCCAATGCATATACTTTCACATTTAATCTCTTTATAAAAATCGTTAAAATAACTTTTTAATATAATATTGTTATTTGTTTTCTGAATAATCAATTTTGAACCTGGACTATTAAGCTCAACAAAGCTTTGAGGATCATCTGTTTTTATATCTATCGAGATTTGATATGTACATTTAACCATTGGTATAAGACTACAAATGTAAAGTGATCCAGTTTGCCTCGGCTGTTCTTTATAGTGAATTAATGGTATAGAAACAGCTTCACATAACTTGTGAATCTCTGAATATTTCATTAAATCTATTGTATATTCATTTACTCCAAAATCTAAAATAGTGTCTGCGACTGGAAATAATTTACAAGGAGATAAACGAGAGCATCTTGTGACTTTGTATTTTAGTGTTCTTGTAGTATCGAATGAAATCTCTGATCTTAACTTTCCGTAAATTCCAGAATATAATTTATCATAAATCTTGCTACCATGAAGTTTTGCAATAAAAATATGGCATTGTTACTTAAATATATCTAGTTCTTTATTTCTTTATTTCATCAATAGAATAACCGAGTACTTTAGCATTTCAAGACTCTTCGTATAACACTTTGTCTTTCTTCTCAATCTTGCTAAAAAATGCCTCAATATGCTGTTATATCCCTCAACTGTAAATGTTTCTGCTTTTGATTGAGTATGAATCTTTTCTGGAAGAAACTCTGCATATGCTCTCCAGTGATCTGTCATCACTTCTCCAATCTCTTTTTTCTTCAATTTTTCCCAGAGTAGTTTTCCAGTTTCCGTTCCTCTGATGCCAAAAGAGCAGTTGATGAACTTTTTCCCAACTCTATCAACAGCAATCCAGATCCAGCAATATTTTTTTTGTTACCGATGTACGTGTGCATTTCATCCATTTCAACAATAGATATCTCATTTTCGCTTTTTAGGTCCTCTAACTCCTGACCAAATTTCTTTATCCATTTTTGGACAGAAACATGACTTATCCCTAAAACTCTTCCTATTGAACGAAAGCCCAATCCTTCAAGATAGAGTTGTAAAGCCTGTCTTTTTACAGAAGCGGAAAAAGCAGTTGATTTTAGCTCTACTGTATAGTTATAGCCACAATCAGAGCATTTGTACCGTTGACGCCCACCAACTATACCGTTCTTTTTGTGACTGGAACTATTGCATCTGGGGCAGTTCATGCAGAAATAGAGGTTCTCATAATAAATAACTATAGTTAATTAGCAAAGCCTTATAATAATCTACAAGTTCTTCAAGTTCTTTTTTATCTAGACCATCAAAAAATTGAGGATAATATTAAAAAATGTAGTAATTATGCTGATACTGGCACGATTACTACTTTTTAAAAAAATAGAATTATCAATTAAAAGTCACATTTCTTCTTAACTCTACTAACTCTACTAAGTCACATTTCTTCTTAACTCTACTATTTCTTCTACAGAAGCGGAAAAAGCAGTTGATTTTAGCTCTACTGTATAGTTATAGCCACAATCAGAGCATTTGTACCGTTGACGCCCGCCAACTATACCATTATTTTTGTGACTGGAACTATTGCATCTGGGGCAGTTCATGAAGAAATATATGTTATAAGCATATATATCTATTTTTGATTACCAATACCAAATATTTAATTTTCCTTTTATGTTTAGAAAAGTATATACTCTTTTCATTCAATGTATATTGATATGATTGATGAGGAAAATATCCAGCTTTTTAAGGCACTGAGTGAAGATACAAGGTATAGAATCATAAAAGCTCTTCTCGAAGCCGAACGCAAATGCAAAGATAAATCTGGCTGTAAAGGAGAATTATGCGCCTGTGAGATTCCAGAACTCATCGGAAGAACTCAGTCCAATACCTCGATGCACCTTGCAAAGTTACAAGACTGGGGGATAATTAAAGTAAGAAAAGAAGGAAAAATGAGGCTCTACTCTATAGAAAACGATAAAATCAGGAAAATTCTAAAAGTTATTGAAGAGTGATTTTTTACCACTAATACAATAAAAACTCAATAGTTATTCGACCTGAAAACGTTCTCCTTCAAGGGGAATAAGTTTTTTGCTTTGCTTTTTCTTCATACTATAATGAAATCTTCCCTGTTCTAACTTATGAATGATTTTCTAATGAAGATAACTTTCTTTTTCGCAAATAGCTCATTTACGTATATCTACAATTTTTTCAATAATGTTTTTTCACTTTGTTTTATAGTTTTCTCGACTATTTAGGGAATTTACATACTTGTTTTTCCAAAAACATACTAAAAAATATTTTGATGCCCAAACAAAAGCTTGTGGAGTTCGAAAAGTTTCATGTTTCAGGCTCGACAGACAACTTAATATAGTAACACCTAGTATCAACATATATTGATATAATTAGTTATTGAGGCGTGAAATACTAACAAATATAATTTCTAAAAGAGGGATCTCAAAATGGTTGACATATTCTATCCTCTTCAATGGA
Source organism: uncultured Methanosarcinaceae archaeon (assembly GCA_963727895.1). Taxonomy (GTDB): domain Archaea; phylum Halobacteriota; class Methanosarcinia; order Methanosarcinales; family Methanosarcinaceae; genus Methanosarcina. Next base: position 148,170 of record CAVSHT010000007.1, read on the forward strand.
TTGCTGACAAACTGACATATGAGGTATTCAGGATCGCACCTGATACACACCTTGGAGCAAGTGTCAACTTTATTATTTACGATGTTATGAAAATCTTCATCCTGCTGGCTGTGATGATTTTTTTCATATCCTACCTCAGAACCTACATTACTCCTGAAAAAACACGAAAAATTCTCGGAGGAAAAAAAGGACTTCACTACCATCTTCTTGCCTCCCTGATAGGAACAGTTACACCTTTCTGTTCCTGTTCATCAGTTCCGATCTTCATAGGGTTTGTGGAAGCTGGAGTTCCTCTTGGAGTAACTTTCTCTTTCCTTATTACTTCTCCCTTAGTAAACGAAGCAGCAGTTGCTGCGCTGTGGGCCACCATTGGTCTTAAAGCAACCCTGCTCTATGTAGTATCAGGTGTTTTACTTGGCGTTTTTGGTGGGTATATTATAGGTATCCTGAAAATGGAAAAATATGTAGCTGATTTCGTTTATAAGGTTAAAGTGGGAGATCAGTCCAAAAAGCCTGAAGAACTCAACATAAAGGAACGGGCTGCTATTGCCTATGACAGTGTTAAAGATATCGTGGGAAAAGTCTGGATCTATGTAATTATTGGAGTTACTCTCGGAGGAATCTTCCATGGATACGCACCTGAGGGTATCTTGGCAACATATGCAGGTAAGGACAATCCACTTGCTGTCCCAATTGCGGTCGTTATAGGGGTTCCTCTCTACTCAAATGTTATGGCTATGATTCCAATAGTAGAAAGCTTGATTGGCAAAGGGCTTCCAGTAGGGACTGCTCTAGCCTTCCTTATGGCTGTCAATGGAATTTCTCTTCCCGAAATAATAATCCTGAAAAAAGTGCTCAAAAATGAGTTGATAGTGGCTTTTGTTTTAATTATGACTATATCAATTATTTTCACAGGATATTTGTTTAATATTATTCTATGAGAGTAAAGTTTTCTGAAACCTGAAAAACAAAAAAATACTAAAACAAAAACAATATAAATCAAAACAATAAAAATCATTTGAGGTTAAAAATATGAAAATTGAAATTCTTGGTACCGGTTGTCCAAAATGTAAGAAAACAAAAGAAGTTATTGAAAAAGTATTAACGGAAACTGGTGTTGAAGCTGAAGTTGTTAAAGTAGAAGATATTGAAAAAATTTTGAACTACGGTGTTATGGTCACTCCAGCAGTTGTAGTTGATGGAGACCTGAAAACAGTAGGCAAGGTTCCGGATGGAAAAGAAGTTCTAAAATGGCTTTCTAAATAACAGACGAGACTTCATATGGAATAATTGCGATTGACGGTTGTCCGGTTAACTGTGCAAGCAAAACTCTAGAACTTGCAGGTTTTAAAGTATAGTCACCTCTGTATTTACTGCAACATTATTATACCTGAAATTAGTATATAATTTTATATATAAGTTCGGAAATGGTTACAACTTTTGATATTTCTACAGCTATCATAAATTCCTGTAACAAAAACGAGCAGATTAAACTTCAAGCCTTATTATTGGTCAAAAATGGTTTGAGTCCCGCTAAAGTTGCCGACGATTTTTCAGTTCACCGTTCAACTGTTCATCGCTGGATAAAACGAGCTGAAACCGACGGTTTGTTTAGCCTTAAATGTAAACCTGGTCGAGGAATCAAGTCTTTTTTAACTGCAGAACAATTATCTGAGTTAAGAGAGGCATTTTTAGAACCTATACCAACAGATGATGTTTATTCTCGTGGTTGGTAAACAAAAGATGCAGTTCAATTTGTCAAGGAAAAATTTGGAGTATCTTATTCCAAATCAAGAATGAGACAAATTTTAAAAAATTTAGGGTTGAGAAAAATCACATGTCGACCTCAATCTAAAAGAAGAAATGAGGTGCTTAAAAAATAATTCATAAGAGAAGTCCAAAAAACAGATTACTAAACCCTAATCATTTATTCGTTACCCATGATGAAAGTAATTTTTGTGTGGATTCAAATAGATCAAGATGTTGGGCAATAAAGGGCTCAAAACCTATTAAATTTACAAGTGGTTCAAAAGCAAAAATCAATATTGGAGGATTCTACACTGAAAATGGAGAGTTTTATTGGTATGATTTAGGAATTACACAGAATACAGACTCTTACTTAAAATCATTAATCAAGTTTCAAAGAGATATAGGGGCAAGGATATTTCTTTTACTGGACAGAGCTACATGGCATAGATCAGCAAAGGCAAAGGAATTTTATCAAAATAATAAGCATTGGTTGAAAATAGTATTTTTCCCTCCAGCTACTCCAGATAGGAACCCAACAGAATACTGTTGGAAAGTGACAAGAGAAAACTTAACGTCAATAAAATCATTTAAAAATATTGAAGCATTAAAGGAAGAAATGAATGAATTTTGGGAGAAACATACATTTAAACATAAAATGTCGCATTATTTAAAGTGGTGACTATAGATTGCCATATTGTAATTTCTGAGTTAGGAATCAAAAAGACTAAAGATAAATCCCTCAAGGATAATGAAATCTCAGAAGCTCTAGAAAAAACTCTTGAGATCCTACAGTCCGAGTAATCTCGGACTCAACTAAATTTTAGGTATCTCATAAGAGAACTGCAGGGTTTTGCACTTAACCGAATAGTTCTTGATTTAATAAATATTAATGCTAATGAAAATATGTATAATTGCCATCTTTCTACAATTACTCTAATACCTGGTTTTATCTCATACCTAGTGGCTGCTACTTTACTTAAGCAAGGCGCAACTTCTGCTGTTGTTGCGGTTTTTTTTAAATCCGATATTTAGATCAGTAGTTTTGAGTTTTATTATCAGCTTAATAAATAATATATTATAAAATTTAAAAGGTGACCTATTGACCGAAATTACCGTAAATTCCAATATATGTGGATTTGTTCACAAAGTCAGTGGAAATAATAAAGGAAGCAAAATAATCGTTGACATCGAAACTCCTTGTGAAAAGATAAAGAAGTTTTCTCATATGGAAGTTCCTATGATGGAAATTATGGACATTAAAAACAATTACGTGATTGATAGAGCACAGGAAGCTAAGTGCTGCTCAAATTGTCTTGTACCCTGTGCAGTACTCAACCTCTGCAGACTGGAGAGCGGCTTCCTGGCAAAATCTCTAGCGAAAAAAGCAGGCAGCTTAAGCATCGAATTCACTGATCTTTGAAGCTGTTTTTCACACAATTGGTTTTTTGAGGTATCATCTCTATTGGAGTTGAAAGGTCTTAATTTAAGAATTTTCATCTCCATTTTGATGTCAGTTAAACTAAAGTTTTTACTTATTGTGATCTTTCTACTTCTAGCGAGTACAAGTAGAAATTTATCTTTTTTCAAGTTTTGCTCTTTCTTGAAAAGTTAGAAAACTGTATATTTCAGCTTTTAAAGTACGAATCAAGATTTTAAGGTTCTTAAGTGCTTTTTCTCCAGTATTGAACTTACAGTCCAGGCGTATAGGTGTGTCTGACATATCCACAAATTCCCAGGGATGGAAAAAGATTACAGGAGCTTTTGAATGCTTAATGAATGGGAGAAATATTTTTGGAGGAATCCTTAGAAAAGAAGAGGTAATAGTGGCAGGAACCCTTATTATTTTACTTTCGGTTTTACTCTGAAAAAATGGGGGCTTGTATGCTGCGACAGAAGAATCGTAAAGGAAACCTTCTTCTTCCAGAAGTTTTAGATAATTTTTCGGGAACTGCAAATTTGGGGCTCTAAAAGATACGAGGTTCTTTTCAAATTGCCTCAAAACTTTCCCAGCTTGCTGAAGAGCAATTTTTGCTTCTTCCTTTTCCATCCGGTCAAAACGTGTGTGAGTATATCCGTGACATCCAAGTTCATGTCCTTCGTCAGGAATTCTGTGGATAAGGTCAGGATACTGCTTAGCCATCATTCCGGTAACAAAAAACGTTGCTTTTATATTTTCTTTTTTGAAAAGATCAAGCAACTCAGGAAGTCCTTCTTCCATGCCTCTAGTGCTTGTAAGCATTGGAGGACAGTCTTCTTCCACATCAACGGTTATTGTGATATTTTTCATGGATTACACTTCTATATACCATGCATGTTTGCTCACATATTCGGTTCCAATCATAATTTGAAAGTCCACTGATAGCTTCTTTGGCAAAAGAAGTTCTCAGGGTTGGATCTTCTATAAGGTTCTCTAAAGCAGAAGCAAACTCTGTGAGGTTGTCTGCGAGGTAGCCGTTTACACCATTTGTGATAATATCTGATACCCCACTATTATTCATTGCGACAACAGGAACTTCTTTTGACATTGCTTCCAGGATCGAAATTCCAAATGCCTCATTACTTGAGGGGAGAGCAAAGATATCTGCCTGTTCGAGATATCCCAGTACTTTTTCTCTGGGTACTTCTCCTGTAAAATAAAAATTTCTGGATAAACCGGAATCTTTTACATTTTTTTCCAGTCTACATTTTAGTTCGCCGTCTCCTATCATTACAAATAGTAAATTTTTGTGCTTCTGCAGAAGGGAAGGGGCAAGATTCACAATATGCTGAACACCTTTTTTCTTTGTCATGCGTGCAACTGTAACTATTACGATATTTCCTTTGGTATCAACAGGAATTGGAACTTTTATGATTTTATCTCCAGAATCAACCCCGTTAAAAATTCGATAAATTGGTTTTTTTGTCATTATCTTAGAGTCTTTTTCAACGGCTGAGCTGACTGCGATTATAGCGTCTGCATTTTTTAAGAGAAATTTGCCTGTAAGGTATAAAAAAAGTCGATATGGTGTGTTTCCTACAAGAGAATGATTAGTAACAACAACAGGAATTCCAAGTTTTCTAGATGCGAGAAGAGCACCCATACTAAGAGGGGAATCTAATCCATGAGAATTGACGATATCGTAATTTCCGTTTTTTAAAATATTATATAATTCTTTATATGCGCTTGGTGCAAGAAATCGTTTTTGTCCGTGTAAAGGTTTACCTTCTACTCTTACTACTAATACCCCATTTCTTTTACTGTATTTAGGTAAACCTGGATAGCTTCTTGTAATAACACTGACATCATTTCCATGTGTGCTAAGGGTTTTAGCAAGTGTATGCATGGAATACTCTATTCCGCCAACCTTTGGGAAATACCAGTCACTGATCAGTGCAATTTTATGTTTTTCCATATTTTAAACCCTCCATAATAAAAGAGGTAAAGAAATCCTATAAGGCTGCTAAGCCCATAGGAAATAAAGCGTTCCAAGAAAACGAAACTGCCTGCAGAGGCGAGAGGTAACCCAAAATATAGAAGCAGGGAAGTTAGCCCTCCTTCGACTATTCCTATTCCCCCAGGAGTTATTGGCAGAAGTCCGAGTAGAAGGTACAATATTGAAACTGCTGCAATAATATACAGAGATAGAGGGAGATTGAGAGCTAAGGCAATTAATTTTAATCGCATTATATCAAGGACCCAGACTCCACAGGATAATAGGAGAGCCGGAATAAAAGATTTGTGAAGCTTTTTCCAGTTTTGCTGTATCTCCTTGAGAAGGACAATAAATCGTTCCCGGAAAATCCATAATATTATCACTGCAATTGCTGGGACGATCAAGAGTAACAGGTATGTTGAGCTTAAAGTTGGGATACTTTTCTGGGGCAGGAATTTAATCTCTAAAGAGGTAAAGAAATACAGTACATAGAATAATAGCAGGACAATGGGAATTACTTCAACAACTCTTTCAAAGAGTACGGTTATGAACTCGTCAGTATAGCTTATCCCAAAACGCTTGTTAGCCCAGAATATTCGCAAGGGTTCTCCTCCTGTCCGGTTCGCTGGAGTTACGTTGTTCACAAAAATTGCCCCGAAAAGAATGGGAAAAAGGTCTTTGGGTCTAAGCTTATAATCAACGCAGGAAAGCACTTGCTGCCAGCGAATTGCAAATAAGTACACACTTAACAGGTAAACTAAAAATGCTAGAATAACGTATCGAATCCGTGTTTCAGCGAGAATTTTCGAGCTATCTAATACAGCAGGTGCAATATCCTTCCAGTATATGTGGATAAGAAATACTCCCACTGTAAGCAATATAAGTGTAGCTATGGCTTTCTTTAAGATTCCCATATTCAAAAATACGCCCTCACAGGGATTCAAAATGGAATTTCTGTGTATATTTTTATTAATTAAAATATGTGTGTCTATCTGGATCTTCTCGTAATTGAGATCGATTGCATTCTGGATCCAGTACCTTCTTCAGATCAAATAAGGAATATTTAATATATTCTTTTTTACGTATCAAAAGATCGTATTTTTTCTATTTCCGAAGGTTGCAGTTTATTAAAAGGAAGTTCTGGTCTCTTACTTGATTCCATTCCTATTTTTGGATTCTTTTTATATAATACCTGTCATCACTTCATGTAACTCTTCTCTTATTCAATTGTTTAACTTTTCTGGAATCCAGATATGAATTACGTTTCTCTCAGGTTGTAAACACCACATCAACCCTTTCTACATCCCATAAAGAACTCAGTTTTTCCACAATATCCTCTTTTATCGCTGGAGCAAACTGGTGGTTTGCAGGTAAATCGACGACTACTCTTACTATTCCATCTTCAACGGTTGTTTTAAGAATTAAGTTTGTTCGAATTATATCAAGACCTGCCAAGGGGTTCATAACATGTTTTAGCCTTTTTCTAATTACTTCTTCGGTGGTAGGCTCTTTTTCAGTTACAAGCCCGTGTTTTTCCTCATAATCTGTGATTGCAGCACGCAGGCCTTCAACTGCAAGCACTGAACAATGGGCTTTAATCGGGGGAAGCCCCCCAAGTTCTTCTGAGGCTTGTTTCCACGTTATTTTCTTTGCTTCATCAAGGGTCTTTCCATGTGCAAGGTCTGTAATAACTGAGCCTGTAGCAATATTTGATGCACAGCCGTATGATTCGAATTTTATATCTTCAATAATCTTGGTATCAGGATTAACTTTTATATAAACTGCAACCATATCTCCACAAGCCGGACTTCCTTCAAGGCCTTTTCCGTCAGGATTCTCTATCTTTCCAACATTGTGTGGGTTCCTGAAATGTTCCAGCACTTTTTGACTGTAAGGAAATTTCATTGTCTCACCTTTCTTTAATTTTCTTGCTGCTGTTTTATGATTCTCTTTAAATATTCGGTTTTGACTTCTCCAGTCATTTCTTTGCAAGGGGGCTTATTTCCCTTAGCCTCATTACTATCTCACTCATTGCATCAATTGCAGCGTTAGCGTCTTCAATTTTGTTATAGCGCCCGAAGGTAAAGCGTACTGAACCGTGGGCTCTCTCATGGTCTCCTCCTATACCTCTAATTACGTGGCTGGCTTCGAGGGAACGGCTAAAACAGGCTGAACCAGTACTTACTGCAAAACCCTTCATATCCATATGCAAAGTTACTGATTCGCCTTCCACATAATGAAAAGTCAGATTTGCGTTCTGAGGCAAGCGTTTTTCCCTGCTTCCGTTAAGAGTAACTTCCGGAATCTCAGAGAGGGCTTTTTCAATTACTCGATCTCTCATGGCTTTGAGTTTCGTATTTTCTTCCTCAGTTACGAGATCTACAGCTTTTGCAAAGCCTACAACGGATGGAATGTTTTCTACTCCTGCCCTCAGGTTAAACTCTTGAAAACCTCCATCCATTAATTTTGTTATTGGTGTATCTTTCCGGATGTAAAGAGCACCTATTCCTCTTGGACCATGAATAGTGTGAGCGGAAATAGTTATAAGATCAACTGGCAGCTCTTTTACACTGAGAGGTAACCGTGTAAAGCTATGAGTAGCATCAGTGTGCAGGAGCACATCTTTTTCTTCGCATATTTCTGAAATAGTCTTCAAGTTCTGCGTTGTTCCTATTTCCTGATTCCCTTGCTGGATTGAGACAAGAATCGTTTCCTTTGTGATTGAATTTTTAAGCCCTTCAATATCTACAAATCCTTCGCTGTCTACATCAAGGAAAGTAACACTAAAACCCTGTCTTTCAAGAGTTTTTGCTGTATTAAGCACGGAAAACTCTTCAATCTTTGAAACAATAATATTCTTTCCTTTTTTTTCTTTAAGAGCTGAAGCCACTCCTTTAAGCGCAGTATTGCTTGATTCAGTGGATCCTGATGTAAAGATAATCTCTTCAGAGTTTGCATCAAGTCTTGAAGCTATGCTTTCGCGGGATTTTGCAAGTGCTTCTTTTGCGTCTATGCCCATAGAATAGCCAAACTCTGAAGTTGCTACTGCATAGGTATCAAAAAAATAAGGTGTCATTGCTTCAAGTACTCGCTCATCCAATCGTGTACACGCGGCATTATCAAGATATATTATATTCTCAAATATTTTTTCTCCCTCCCCTTCAAAATAATAAAATTTTGAGTTTTTACCATTAAATCCCGGATTTTTCAATATTAGGGCTTTTTAATCCGAAATATTTCCTGAATTGTAATTTTACTCATTATTAGCAAAGTATGAAAGAGTTTAAACAGGCAAACCGCAAAAATTTTCATCAATATAATAATTTAATTCTAAAGCTTCTTCAGGCTTTTATATAAAGAGAGTTATGTTTACATCCCTTGCTTCCTGATTATAAGAACTCACAGCTCCCCATTCGCCTATCCATTCTGTTCGGAGTTCCTCTTTAATTAAGCCCATGATTTCCATGGTCATCTCGCAGGAGATTATTTTTCCACTGAGTTCCTTGAAATCATCATCAATTTTTCAAGAGAAGCAGCATTGGCTTTGTTCATTCTTTTCTTGATCATCTGCCTTCCAATTTCTAGCATATTCATCCTGGAAAGCGGTCCCTTATCAAGTTCTCCTTTTTTCAAGCGCATTAGCCCCCAGAAAGTAAAATATATAGAGGCTTCCATGCCCATTGCCAGAGCACCGTTTGCAATTATAAGTGCGCTATATATTTTATCCATATATCCACTGTGCAGGACAATTACTGTCTTTTCCCCCATTTCGCCCCTCTTCCGCTTTATTTCTGGATCTTTATCTCCCACTCTTTCCCTTCTTATTTATCTTGAATATCCAGCACTTTAAGTCCCATTGCTTCGCAGGCCATAGGAATTTCTTTCTTTGACGCTGGATGTGTCCTTTTCACAATAACAAGGTCTCTTGGAGAGGCTTTCTTTAATGCCTTTCTGCATTCTACCAATGGAACCGGACAGGTTTGTCCTCGAACATCAATTTCCACTTCTGCCATTATTGACCCCCAAAGTAAAAGAAATTAAAAAATTCTAAAAACAGTTCTTATTATTGTTTTTCTCTGTTTATTATATTATAAAAAATATATTATCATTTCGTATTAAATATTCTCTCTGGAAAATTCTTTTTGAGAACTATTCTTATTCTGGGCATTTTTTCTCTTTTCAAAGCCCTATTCTGATCTTTTCTGCAATTTCTTCCAAATTGGTAGTATCAGGTTCAGTCCATACTATTGATTTTATTCCTCTTCCACCATCTCCTTTTTTTCTAGGAATAACATGTACATGTACATGAGAAATTTCCTGTCCAGCAACTTTCCCATTATTGATTCCTATATTTGATCCTTCGGCTGAAAACGCTTTTTCTATCGCAGCTGTAATCTTTCTTGCAGCTTCAAAAAGCAAAGCAATGCTTTCTGCATCCATATCCGTGAACCTGCTAAAATGTTTTTTAGGAGCTACCAGGGTATGTCCTTCACTTGCTGGGTAGACATCTAGAAATGCAAAAACTGTGTCATCTTCGTATACTTTATATGAAGGAACTCTCTCAGCTATTATTTTGCACAAAATACAATCTTCCATTATAACCATATCTCCATAGATTTTTAGGAAATACGCTTATATCAGGGTTTTGTTTCTTTCGCAACTTCTATTTACAATCAAAAAATTTATTACAGTTTGTATCCTTTATTCCATCAAAATTCAAAAGTAAGATTCAAATGCTGATCTATAAACGGTACGCTGTTTGATCACACTGTCGATGGAGTATTTTGCTAACATCTTTTTCAGAAACATTTGTGATCAAGCCTTTTTAAAAGGCTTGTGAGGAGGAAATTACATGATCGGTTATATAGCAGGTGCATTAACAACCATAGCTTTTGCTCCACAGCTTCTAAAAGCTTTGACAACGAATTCCACAAAAGATGTGTCTTTTATGATGCTAATTTGCTCTACTTCAGGTATGCTTCTCTGGACTCTCCATGGTATCCTGATAAATGATCCTGCCCTGATAATTGCAAACAGTATTTCGTTCTTACTTGCTTTCTCACTGCTGGGGTTCAAGCTTAAAAACGATTGTTCAGGTTTTAATCTTAATTTCAGTAGAAATCCGTAAAACTTGCAAATGATTATGTTTCCTCTCGAAAATAATCTATTTAATTAATTATTTTCAATTTAAATACTTTTACTTTGAATACTTATGTATCTCGATAATCCTTAATAATAATTAACTCAATTTTATTATAGATTTATACTTACTTTATCTAGGGGTGGAAGCAATAGCTAGAGTTTTGGGTGGTGCACTTATTGGTATGGTCTGTACTCTTATTTTCTATTTTATTCCGTTAGTACACTCTATAGCTCCTTTACTAGGTGGTCTTTTAGGAGGGTATTATGCTGATGGAGGTACTGAAAGTGGGCTTAAAACGGGGGTTCTCATGACTGTTTTCATGATTATTCCGGGTTTTTTTCTTGGAGGCATTCTTGGGTCGATACTTCGAGATATTCCTGTTCTAGGAGGACTCGTAGCCGTTTCTACTTTTATAATTACAATGATTGTCGTAGCTCATACCGCTGTGATAGGTATAATTGGCTAAAATCTTTCCTCCACTTTTAATCTACCTCCATTTATCTCAGACACTCTATTACTGTTCTAACTCTTAGTTTTCGTCTCAGCCATTCCTCAATGAAAAGTACAAATATTTCAAATCTGAACTTATCCTCATCTATAACTTGAGGCCCTCTCTTGACGATTGTAAAATGTTTTTTCTGAAGGTAGAGCCATATATTTTTTAGGAGGAAAGATATCAGTGCAAAAAAGTACCTGATAGTTGCGTTTTTAGATGATGTTTTTGGTTTTACCACATTCCTCATTCTGTATGACGATTCAATAGCAAACCTTCTTCTATAAACTGTACTGACCTTTCTTGGAGACCACTTGACTCCAAAAACCACAAAACCAAGGTTCTCACATCCCTTTTTACCTCTTTTTCCTTTCAGATACTTGACATCAATGATAATGTCCAAAAAAATCTTTTTTCTGGAGTTCTTCATGACATATTGAGTACTTCGAGCCTTATTCCCACTCAGAATCTGCTTCATCTGCTCTCCTTTCTTAACAACAGGAACTATGTGCGGAACATCATTATTTTGTAAGAATTCAAACACATCTATGGAATAAAACTCTCTATCAAGGCAGAGAACCTTGATTTTAAAATTCAGTCTTTTGATGAGGTCAATAAAATAGGAAAGGTATTCAACCATTGTTTTGTTTTTTTCTACAGGAAGAACAGATACAGTAAACCTTTCGTTCTTGTTAGTGATGTAGAGGGAAATGTAAGAGTAAAAAGAGTTTGTTGATTTTTTAGCCTGGCTACGGATTACATATTTCTCGTTAGATGAATCTGTTTTTCCATAATAAGGATCGTTGGTGAGATCTACAGCAAATTCATAGCCCTTATAAGTTTTTAATGTTTTTAGAGGATTTTGAAGGAGAATATTTTCATTGGATATGATCAATTCATCCATGTTTAGTTTCTTAAGATGGTACCGTAGAGATGTTTCACAAGCAACAGCAGAATAATGTTTTGAAGTAGAATGAACAGAACTTTTGTCGACTGACATACTCACAACAGTACGAAAAATGTCTTCACTTGCTGTAATTGGGGCTGTTCTAAATGAAAAAAGGACAATTTAATCATCATAAACTGTCATTAAAACTCAAAATTACGTTTCTTAATCTGGATTAATCCTGAATCCAAAACGAAAATAAAATTATAATGAAAATTTTTTAGATTTTTTTCTTTAAAATAAAGTATTCCACAAAAATCATGGACAGGGGAAGTGAAATTGCCACGAGGATTTTGGCATTCTTCATGGGATTTTCGTTTTTACTGTCTTTGTCTGCGCTTTCATTGAAGACACTTGTTACTACTTCACCTTGCCAGTTTTTCAAAGTTCCCTGTGTTTCCATTTGTCCACTGAGTTCCAGGTTTCTTTTTTCATCTACTTTACATTCAGTTATCGCAAAGCAGGAGAAACCAGGCGTTTTCGATTTAAAATAAACGTAATTTTTGTCTTCTTTTATTTTTTCAGTGTCTAGAAGCTGCCAGCCTTTGTCATACCATTGAAGAGTTATCAGGGACTGATTTATATTATTCTCTTTAATCCATGATTTTTCAATTTTAAATCCTACTAATCCATTTTCTAGATAAGCCGGAAGGACTGCTCCTTTATCTCCTACCCAGATATTTACATACTTATATATTTTGCCAGAAGGAATTTCTGAGACAAAAATCGATTTATTTTTTAGTATTTCTACAGTTGTCGTTGTCCTCTTGAATGTCTTCTTTCGGTCAAACTCTATATATGTAATGCATGCCGCATTTTCTGTAAAATCAAACTTAACGTGATATCCATTTGCAATGTTATTGGTGGAAACTTCTTTTGACTCTACATTACTTGATGGTTCTTTTGAAATAGTGCTGCTTCCTGCACTGCCGCTAGAGGAACCTGAACTTCCGCTACTGGAAGAACTTGAACTTCCACTGCTTGAGGAACTCGAACTTCCGCTACTCTCACTACTGCTGGAATCTGTTTCTTTAGAGACGATTGCAGTTTTTTTGAGTTCATTGTTAGTTTCTTCAACTTCAGGTACGGTGCTGTCGGCATCCACCATTACTTTAATCTCTATTTGTCCTTCATTTCCAGGAGTCCAGGAAAATGTGCTTTTTGTACTGTTCCCTGCGGAAAGTGCAGATACCGATATTTCCCCGCTGTAAGTTTCATTTACCCCGGTAATATTATATTTAAGTTCATTAGCTGGTGCGTCTCCAGGTCCGTCGTTTCTTCACCGACCTCGCCCACTGGACGCTGATCGGGCCGGTCCTGACAGTCGATCCGGGCCGCGACGCCTGGAACCAGACCGACGTCTGGGCGCCCCGAAGTGGTTTACCGCAACGGGAAGTTCTACATGCACTACTCCGCCACGCGGCGTTCGGCCAGCGATTGGCGGATCGAGGAGATGGCGCGCCGCGTTGGCGTGGCAGTTCGCGACAGCCCACGCGGGCCTTTCGTCGACTCCGGCGCACCGGTAACGACGGGATGGGCGATCGACGGGCACATCTTCCTCGATCCTGCCAGCGGCGCCGACTACCTCTTTTACAGTTACCTGGACGAACCGCGCCTGCCCGGCGCCGGCATTGTCGCCGATCGCATGACCTCGCCGTTTACACTCGCCGGGCGCCCCGCGCGCATTCTGCGCGGCAGTGAGCCTTGGGGAAAACTCCTCGCCACCGACACCGCCGCCATCGTCTCCGCCGGTATTGCGTGTCGACATATTCAATGTGACACAGCAGGGGCAGAGCGGCAACACCATTTACGGTGGCGGTGGCGATCCGGCTACCGCCGGTGAATCCAGTTCCGGCGCACAGATGAAGGCGGAAACCTTGCTCGGCACCGCCGGCGGGGACGTGATCTATTCCGATGCTACTCAATATTTGGGGAGCGGGTTTGCCAAAATTATTCATTTCCAAGCTATAGGTAACATCACTTCATTGGATAAACTCACCGTCAGTAATGTGCCGGCGGGATGGTCTATTGAGGGTGCTACCGACCTTGGTAATGGAACTTGGTACTTTACCCCTGAATGGTTTAGTAACGTCAAATGGTTTCGACATCAAACTGATGTATGCGACTTATGACGAGAATCCGGCGAACCCTGTGCATGTCGGCCCTGTGGACGTCCAGTTTGCGGTAAGCATTACGGATGCTGCGGGTTCCTCAAGCATCAGTCACACGTTGCATCTGGCGGTGGCTGATGCAGTGAACCCGGCTGACTTAAGCTATGTCGATGCTAGCGGTCAGCTAGTGACCGTCCTGCCTGCTCAGGGAGTGCCGAACTATGTGTTGGCCGGAGCCGGAGACGATACGGTCTATGGCGGTGTGGGTAACGATACTCTTGACGGTGGTCTCGGTAATGATGCCCTCTATGGTGGTGCCGGCAACGACACGCTGATCGGCGGAGCCGGCATCAACCTGCTCGACGGGGGCACCGGCAGCGACACGGCCGACTACAGTGCACAAACTACTGCAGTCACCGTTACCCTGATGGGTGCTGCTGACGGCAGCGCGACCGGTATAGGATTTTCCGACACGCTGCGCGGAATCGAGAACGTCACGGGCGGCAGCGGCAACGACACGATTGTCGCCGACAGCAATGCAAACTTCATCGACGGCGGATTCGGCACAGACACGGTCAGTTACGCCAACTCAACGACCGGAGTGACGCTGACGCTCAACGGTGCCTCCAACAGCATTGCAGGAGCAGGTGGGGACGCGGCAGGTGACGTGCTGGTCAATGTCGAGAACCTGAGCGGCAGTGCCGGCAACGATGCTCTTACAGGTGACAGCGGCATCAACGTCCTGGATGGCGGCGCGGGAGACGACCTCCTCAATGGCGCGGGCGGCAACGACACCCTGTTGGGCGGGGCCGGCAACGACACGCTGATCGGCGGAGCCGGCATCAACCTGCTCGACGGGGGCACCGGCAGCGACACCGCCGACTACAGTGCACAGACTGCTGCAGTCACTGTTACCCTGATGGGTGCTGCTGACGGCAGCGTAACCGGTATAGGATTCTCCGACACGCTGCGCGGAATCGAGAACGTCACGGGCGGCAGCGGCAACGACACGATTGTCGCCGACAGCAATGCAAACTTCATCGACGGCGGATTCGGCACAGACACGGTCAGTTACGCCAACTCTGCGGCGGGTGTGACAATCACGCTCAACGGTACCGCAGGAACAG
>CAVSHT010000008.1:0-291579 GCA_963727895.1 uncultured Methanosarcinaceae archaeon
AGTGGAGAGATCATTGGTAGGATTATTAAGAATACAAAAAATAGAACTTATATCATCGTTTTTTCGAGTCTGTAAATTACCTGTTTTCTTGTATTCTTCAAATTTTTCATTTTCTTCCGACTCTCTATATTCTTCATATTTGCTATTTTTTTCGTATTTATGCTGCTTCCAGGTTTGATCCAGCTCTCTGGAATTCTGTTTTCTATTTCTTCCCATTTCCTTTCACTGATATTAGTATTAGTATTAGTATTAGTATTAGTATTAGTATTAGTATTAGTATTAGTATTAGTATTAGTATTAGTATTATACATTTCCGGATAAGCAGAGCCAAGCTCATCTATAACCTTTTGGAATACAAAATTATTCGTTTCATTCAGGTGTATAAGCTCTAAATATGCTTCTTTCCTGTTGGAAGTATATGGAAAAACTTTCATGAGAATTTCATATACTTTATCTCTCATGTTCTCATCTTTATCCGAGAAAAAATCAATAAGCTCTTTCCAGAGTAAGTCTTTATTGTCCATATCTGAAAATGAAGATACAAGTACATTAGCAGCCTCATTCCGAACATAGTCATTTCTGGCTCTTGCAAGAGTCAAGAAATCATCCCATATTTTTTTCTTGTCGGGCATCTCAGGGAAAATAGAAACCAGTGAATCTATAGCCTGTCCTTGAATGTTCTCATTTTCGTTTTCTGTAAGCCTGAAGATCTCATCCCATGCTTCTCTTTTTTCTTCATCTGCCAGTTCTGGAAAAACCAGACTTAAAATCAAAGCCGATTTCTGTCTCACATAAGAATATTCTGAAGATCCCATCTCAAGAAGATTTTTCCATAACTGCTGTTTATCGGTAATTTCCTTTATTAAATAAGGAAGAGAGTTGACGATTACTGTAGCTACGTCTTCCATGCTTGATCTTGAGTTTATCAGTCCGGCAAGATTTTTCCATGCCTCATTTTTGTCTGTCATGAGAGAAAAAACACTGACCAGAGCATTAGCTGCGGCTGTCATTACCGATTCTGCCGGATATACTGTTAAATTGATAAACTTATCCCAGGCAAGCTTTCTATCAGGTATATTTGGAAAAATCGTTATAAGGGAATTAATAGCTTCCACTCTAACTGTGTCATCTTCATCCGAACAAAGCTTTAAAAGATCTTCAAAAGCCTGTTTTCTGTCAGGCAAAACCTCAAAAAAACTTATATCTGTTTTGCAGCCTTTATTCTTTCATCTGATATCTGACTGAAAGTTTTATTATGTATCTCTGGCTGCTCACTCAAAAATTCCCACCAACTTTGCTTTAATACCTTTAGATTTTAATCCTTTATTTCGAATATTTCTATCTGACAGGTTTACTCATATAATTATTGATTTTAGATTTTTGTGGTTATCGATAATAATTATAAAATTTAAGAACGAAAATTGACTGCTACTTTTTAGAATTTAATTACAATATTATAGTAAAAATCAACTGGAAATCAACTGGAAAAAAGTATAAACAGCTTAATAAGATTCTTTAAGGCAAAAAGTAAGGATAAGTTTTTGCTGATATACATTTAATTTTGGATTATCACAAAAATTTTCAATTAAAGATAAATCGCATTGTATTTATTGTATTATATTATTGTTTATTTCTGTGAGTATTGTATTATAGTATTTATTTTTAGGAGTAAAAATTAATTTAGTTAGTCCTAAATTTTTGACACTGGACGTAGATCGTTGCTGAATTTGGGATCTATGTAATCTTGTTATATAACTCAATAAAATTTCAAGCCTTACTCTATTAGTTTTCTATTAAAGCTAAACGAGAAAGAGGCTAAAGAAAAAGAAAGACGAGAAAACAAAATAAAGTGTGTGTTAAATAGAAGGCGTGAACGATGCAGCAACAGGACGTAATAAATAAACAGCTGGCACAAAAAATAGCAGATTTTATCGAACTTGTTATCCCTTATCTGATTGTTGGTTCTAAAAAAGCGGCTGAAGAAGCTTGCAAACAAGTGGGGGCTGAAGTATGGGAGACTAAAAGAAAGCTATGGGAAAAGTTATGTTCAACAAATTGTGTTGAATTAAAAGAAGCTGCAGCAGACTTGATTATTGCTCCCTCTAATTCGGATGTAAAGCAATTTTTGATTCAGAATATTTTAAAATTGCTTGAAAACAAACCTGATTTAGTTCAGGAAATTTCATCTTTTATAGATTATAAAACTGCACAGGAAATTCTAACCAAAGATAGGTCGGCCAGAATTGTAAAAAAAACCTTAAAACAGGATTTAAATCAAATTTTAATTGATAGAATCCAGGTACTTGAAGAGTTTAATAGACTACTTGAAGCATTCATAGCGAAGAAGGTCATTTCTCAGGGTCCAGAACTATCAGAAAAGAATGCTGAAAAATCTGCTCCTGGTCTAAAAATTGGTGAAAAGACTGCTAGTGACTTACGAATAGAGCAAATTGCAGAAATAAAACAAGTCAAAAAAGCCGATTTTACAAAAACTAATGCTGATAATGTCAATGTTGAAATTCAAAATGAATTTCAAAAGGCACAGAATCTTTTATCGATTATCTCTTGTCTTGAAAAGCCAGAAAAAGAAGAGATTCTAGAGGAAGCCCTTGATTTTGCTTCCAGGATCCATTATGGAGATTTAAGGTCACAGACACTTTCTCTGGCTGTCCTGTACTTGGACGGGCCAAAAAAAGTCAAATATATTGAGAAAGCTCTTGAATCTGCTTCGTATATTCAGGATGAGAACGAAAGAGCCCTTGTTCTTTCCTCCCTTCTTCCTCATCTGAGAGGATCAGGTAAAGAAGAACTTATTGAAGATCTATTTTGCGTTTCTCACCATCTCAAATATGGAGATACAAAATTTCAGATACTTTCTTCGCTTGTTCCGCATCTTTACGGATTAAAAAATGAAGTCGCTATTGAAAAGGCTCTTGAACTCATAGACGTCATTTTCTCAGACTATCAGAAATTACAGGCTCTTTCGTTTCTTATTCCATACATGAAGGGACAAAGAAAAGAAGAGACCATAGAACAAATTTTTGATTTAGCTTTTGGTCTTAAAGATAAAGATATGAGACCTGAGGCTCTCTCATATATTCTCCCGCATCTGGATGAAGCTAAAAAAGAAGAACTTCTTAAAAAAGCTCTTGATTTAGCTTCCGGAATCATGTCTGAGTCTCAAAAAACTGAAGCTCTATCTTCACTTGCTCCTTATCTTGATGAGTAATAAAGAGAATTAATAAGCAAAACTTTGACTCCTGAGTTGTTTAATAAATTGTTCTAAATAATTATCCATAAAAAGAATCTATTAAACTGCAATCCAGGCAATAACACAGATTCTAAGGTGTTAACCTCACCTTTTGCTTTGTGTTATTCCATTTTTTGTCATATATTTCAGAGGTCTAGAGAGTATAAATTAGTAAATTTTTAAACTTCTATTTCTGTGCCTTTAGATTTATATTGCTTAAACTTTCAATATTTGTCACGTCCTAGAAGTAAACTTTTCATATCGGTGTGGAGATATAGGCTTTTATATAAAATAAGGGGGCTACAAAAATTGGTTTCTTCCAAAATTACTCCTGTTTTTTCTCTGATAGTATTTGCAGCTATTCATAGCCTGACTGCGAGCCTGCCATTCAAACGTATTCTTGTGCGTGGTTTTGGTTCCAGGGCATACAGGTTATATATGCCAGCATATAGCCTAATTGCAGTGCTGACCATATTGCCTCTTATTTATCAGCTCTACAAAAATCCAGGGCGGGTTCTCTACAAAATACCTTCTCCCTGGCGCTGGCTGATGGTCGGGGGGCAGTTAATTGCTTCACTTATTGCCCCCAAGGCTTATAATGATGCTCCGCACAGATTCAAAATAAGTTCACAGCTCTCTGCCCCAGGTACTCCAGAAGCTGGCTCTCTTAATGTCCGTGGCGTTTACCGATGGATACGGGACCCTTTCCTTTTTTCAGGTCTGATTATAATGTGGCTCACTCCTATTATGACCATCAATCTGCTTCTCATATATCTTTTGATTACAGTATATCTGTTTCTTGGTTCCTTTCACTGGGAAACAAGACTGGTAGCTCAGTTTGGTGATGAGTATCGTGAATATCAAAAAAGAGTTCACAGGATAATTCCTCTATTAAAGAAAAGCAGTACAGAGAAGCAGTAAAAAAGCAAATTAATATTCATCTAAAGCAGATGTTCATCTTTATGCAGTGGTAACCAGCAAGTTTAGTCCAGACCAGACAATTTGTCAAACTGGAGCTAACTTTACTTGTTAACTATACCTAGTGTCAAGAAAATTTATTTATTGGTCATCTAAAGCTCAGAATCATTGTGCGCTGACAAGAAGCTACTAAAGATCATGCTCAATAATTAAATTGCCATGACACTAGTTACTAATATCTATAATGTCAGTCTCTTAATTTCAAGTTCTCTGAAGATAAAATGCTATTGGGAATCCAATCAAAGTTGGAATCCAGAACGAAAATACTCTGTAGCTGAGTACAACAACAACCGCAATTGAACTAGGCATTCCCAGACTCGTATAGAGGGCAGCCATAGTACTTTCCACAACTCCTATTCCTCCGGGTAGAATAAAGGCTATTTTTCCTAATAGAAGAGGAAGTCCATAACCTACGAGCAGAATTTCTGGTTCTACAGGAAAACCTGCAGCTATGAAGAAAAAATAAAGAGTTGACATGTCAAAAATGGTATAAATCAAAGCCCCAAAAAGAGGGTTTTTCCAGCCTCCATTATCTAACATTTCAAGAGCTGCAAAAAACCGGTTTACTGAAGCCTGGGTTGTAGCAGGTATATAAGTTTTATGCAGTCGTCGAGCAAAATAAACTGAGATTCTGATAATAATATGTGTGAAATTTGCTCGGTTTTTTAACCCCCAGTTTATTGCTGCAAAGCCAGAGAAAAGTAAGGTGAGGATTAGAGCAAAGGCAAAAAACTGTACATAAGAAAGACTGTGAGCTAATAAAAGGTGTAAAATACCGGCTACAGCTAATATTATTAAAATTATATTGTTAAAAATTGTGGGCAGGGTGCTTGCAAGTCCAGCACCTTCAGCGCTGACCCCATATTTTCTTACCCACCGATAAGTTGCTGCTGCGTTTCCGAAAGGGCCTCCTGCCAGCATGCCTATACTTGAAGCTGCAAGAGTTATTATGGTTCCGTTGCAAAAAATCTTAGAATAAGCCTGTAAATCTATGAATAATGAATAAAAGTTAAAATATTCAAAAAGATATGTCAATATTATAGAACTATTCCAAATAATTGATTAATATATTTAGCTTCATTAAAGCCAGAGTAATTTAAGTTCTTGATTTGTCCTTTTTTAATCATATTCATAGCTTCAATTCCTTTTAAAGTTTTAATGGCTGTATGAAAAGACTGAAATCCTAACATTGGATTAACTATTCGTTTAATGGATCTATGATCCTGTTCTATAATGTTATTCAAATATTTGATTTGTCGAATGCCTACGTTTATAGGTAGTATTTTATCATTTTTCAGTTTATCTATAGCAGGTGGATAAGCTGGATTTTTGTCAACTGTGATTACTCTTGGAATTTGATTATGATTAGAGTTCAAAGCTTTCTTAAAGAAACGTTTTGCTGCTTTTTTATTTCGTTTTGCACTTAACATGAAATCAATTGTATCTCCATTTGAGTCAACTGCTCGGTAAAAATATTTCCATTCACCTTTAACTCTGATATAAGTTTCATCAACTCTCCAAGAGTCGTTTGTTGGTCTTAAATGCCTTCTGACCTTCTTTTCGATTTCAGGTGAATATTGATGTACCCATCTCATAATGGTTGTATGGTTGACTATTATCCCTCTTTCTGCCATCATTTCCTTTAAATTTCTATAACTAAGTGGGTATTTTAAGTACCATCTAACATTCAATAAAATAATTTCACCAACAAAGTGCTTCCATTTAAAGGAATTAGATAGCATATCACTATCTTTGATTTCATTTTTATTTTAATTATATCCTTAGCAGATATTTTTTGCAACGGAACCGGATATTGTTCCAACCCTGAAACCACTGATTATGAAACCATGGGTATCTATGTACCTGGTGCCTATATGAATGGTACTGCCAACGGTGATGGTACATACACCTGTACAATCAACACAGAAAACAAAGTCAACAATTACACTGCAAAAACTGCACCAATAGAATTTACCAATTCAAGATTTTACTTAGATGAGTACGCCATGTCCTCATAAATCTCATTGATTTCAAAGATTGCGGCGGTTTGTTAAATCAATGGGTCAAACTGTGGGGAATCATTATCATATCCATCTGTAATGGTAACAGCAGCTACTATATTGGATTTGATTCCTATACACATATGAGCTTTCAACCACTTGTGTTCCTTTTTTCTGCCATATTTCTCGCCCTCGTATGCGTTAAAAGAAGTCGCTCTAAATCCGGTTGAATCAATAGCAAACTCAGTTTTCTACACCAGCTACCGGTAATGCAAAAATACTGTCTACATAACACCTGCACAAGAATGTGAAATTACTACTCGAAAATGGATATTTACAGAGTGGTTAAAATATAGAGGTCCCAAAAACGTCAACTAATTAACTGAGGAGCACAAAAAAGAAAGATGGTGAAAAAATGAATAATGAGACAGTTGATAAAAAAGGAATTGCTTTGTTTCTTGTACTTGCTTTCTTTCCACCTGTTGTATTGCTTATTATATTAAGCAGCATTAAAGAGATCCCCACTGACAAAAAGACAATTTATTATAATTTATTTATGTTAACAGTTATGTTCTTTCCGGGAACAGCGGCTTTTTTAGTTAGAAAATTCATTAATAAAGAAGAATCAACGAATTCAATGATGAAATTTGGCTCTTTAAAACCTTATCTACAGGTTTCTTTATTTATTCCACTTTTATACACCATAATTTATGCAATTACTGGTCTGTTTTATCCTCCAGATTTCACACTGAATACTTTTATGGCTCAGTGGGGAATTAAGGAAATACCTGTTGAGCCTTCTTTGTTTATTTTTGTGTTTTTTATTTTCACGATTTTAATTGTTCCTATTATTAACTTCATTCCAGCCTTTGGAGAAGAATTTGGATGGAGGGGTTATTTACTTCCGAAATTACTTCCTCTTGGGAAAGATAAAGCGCTTATAATTTCCGGTATAATATGGGGTCTCTGGCATTTGCCTTTTCTTTTACTTATCAACTATGGAAGTTATCCAAATAAAATAGCAGGATGTATAATATTTACTGTCTTGCTCACTTTGCTTGGGATTTATATTGGAACTTTGACTCTTGAAAATAAAAGTACACTTCTGGCTTCATATATGCATGCTGTTATTAATGCGCAGGATCATGGGATTTGGATTCTCATATATCCAAATTACAATCACCTGATAGGTGGAGGAGAAGGAATTATAGGAATTATTGTTCTGCTTCCAGTTGCTTTATATTATCTTAAAAAAGTTAAGTTCATTACTCTCTAGAAGAGTAGATTAATAGAAGAAATAGAAGAAAACTTATTTTTTGGTAATAGTACAATTTTAAATGGTCTTTTTAAATGGTCTTTATATTAGATGCGTGGTATTATTAAACGTTGATGTTGCATTTTTAATGTTTGTTGTTACATTTTTAATATCTGAGGATACATTATTATAAGCAGTAATTGTAGTCTTATATATTTTTGTTGGGTTGTCCATTGATACATTATCGTATGCAGTAGTTGTAGTATTATATATTTTTGAAAGGTTATCGTAAGTTGCTGACATGTTTTGATAAATAGATGCTGTATTATTAACAGCTTTTGTTAAATTGTGATACGATACTGATAAATTATTGGATACAGATGTAGTATTATTATAAGATGTTTTTATTTTATTATAAGCAGATGTTGTATTATATTCATTACTAGTATTATTATCACTGTTTTTTAATGGAGTTTCGTATTTTATGGCTAAAAATATTATCACTAAAACTAGTGTCAAAATAATTTTAGTTCTGAGTTTCATTTTTATCATCTAGAAGCCTATTATATGGGACTATATGTTTTTTTGAAAATATTTTCAGTCAGTACGCAGAGAAGACAGAATATTTAGAGTATTTAAAACTTTTTTTGATATATTTATCCACTTAATAAAAAATAAACGCTTTTAGCATTGTGAATTGATCAATATCTTATACAATTGAATAATATTGAATTTTCATTTCAATTGCTTAGATTCTACTTAATTATAATTACTTTATTTTTCTTCAATAAGGTATTTTTGGTTCCGTTGCAAAAAATATCTGCTAAGGATATAATTAA
Source organism: uncultured Methanosarcinaceae archaeon (assembly GCA_963727895.1). Lineage (GTDB taxonomy): Archaea > Halobacteriota > Methanosarcinia > Methanosarcinales > Methanosarcinaceae > Methanosarcina. The sequence goes on from CAVSHT010000008.1 coordinate 8,323, forward strand.
AATAAAAATGAAATCAAAGATAGTGATATGCTATCTAATTCCTTTAAATGGAAGCACTTTGTAGGTGAAATTATTTTATTGAATGTTAGATGGTACTTAAAATACCCACTTAGTTATAGAAATTTAAAGGAAATGATGGCAGAAAGAGGGATAATAGTCAACCATACAACCATTATGAGATGGGTACATCAATATTCACCTGAAATCGAAAAGAAGGTCAGAAGGCATTTAAGACCAACAAACGACTCTTGGAGAGTTGATGAAACTTATATCAGAGTTAAAGGTGAATGGAAATATTTTTACCGAGCAGTTGACTCAAATGGAGATACAATTGATTTCATGTTAAGTGCAAAACGAAATAAAAAAGCAGCAAAACGTTTCTTTAAGAAAGCTTTGAACTCTAATCATAATCAAATTCCAAGAGTAATCACAGTTGACAAAAATCCAGCTTATCCACCTGCTATAGATAAACTGAAAAATGATAAAATACTACCTATAAACGTAGGCATTCGACAAATCAAATATTTGAATAACATTATAGAACAGGATCATAGATCCATTAAACGAATAGTTAATCCAATGTTAGGATTTCAGTCTTTTCATACAGCCATTAAAACTTTAAAAGGAATTGAAGCTATGAATATGATTAAAAAAGGACAAATCAAGAACTTAAATTACTCTGGCTTTAATGAAGCTAAATATATTAATCAATTATTTGGAATAGTTCTATAATATTGACATATCTTTTTGAATATTTTAACTTTTATTCATTATTCATAGATTTACAGGCTTATTCTAAGATTTTTTGCAACGGAACCATAATAACTTTATTTCTTTACTCATTTGGACTCAAAGGATCCATTCTGAAAAGCAAAATCATGAATAATGCAGTTACAGTTCCTGTCCCTAATAAAAGTGGATCTTTGGTGAGACTCAGGAGCACACCAACTACCAGCAGTAAAGCCCCAATTGTTAGTAATATCTGAAATTTTCTCTCCAATATATTCCCCTCGCTTCCGACTTGAATGATCAATTCTTAAGTATCGATCAGGCGCTTAAAAAACAACCAGCAATTTTTCCCTATTTCTAATTGATTCTTCTTCATTATCTACTTTTTTACAGAACAATTATGTTATAAGTTTCAGAAGTTTTGAAATCTAAAATTTTTGAATTTGTATGCTAAAAATAGCAAACGCCTGGAAATATAAAAAGAAAAATTTAATCATATGAAGTAAAATGATCATAAAATTAATCTGAAACGAAATAAATTAACAAAAACAAAAAATAATTCAGTGAAAAAGTAAAATTTAGTTTAAGATGTTTAAGGCGGGGTTAAAGTAAATTAAAGCTATATAGCTCAAATATTAAAAGATAAAACCAAAAAATACTCTAGTTTCAATATATCCTACACTTTCCTTTTATGAATATTACAGAAAGTCCGGGAATAGGAAGTTTTTCCTGAATCAGTTCAGATAGTTTAGAGTTCAAAATTTTCGTTTTGATTTCATACTCTGCTTCCTTTTCATCCTCGATTTGATATGTCGCATTCTCAGTTATACCCGATACTTCTCCATTTGCATCAAGATCGAAAATAGAAACATCAGGGGTTATTGCCTCAACCACTTTTCTAAGATCAAGGACTACTTGCCCACCGGTCATGGCTGCCACCTCATTCTGGAGTACAAGCACAAGCACGTTGCAGCCTGTAGTTGCGGCACTTATAAGCCCTAGAATGCCTGAGTGAGCCAGGGAGAAATCTCCGATTACAGCGATGCCTTTTTTATCAAAACCACATGCAACAGAGATTGCTGAGCCAAGAGCAAAACTAACATCAACTGTTGCAAGGGGTTCGGGTGCGCTCCTGACGGAACAGCCCATGTCCCCGGCAATCCGCACGTCAAGCGTACTGAGAAAGCGGTAAAGGGGAAGATACACGCAATCGGTACAGACTTCGGTCCTGCTTTTTTTTGCGATTTTGGGCAGAGCGGCATTTACTGCTTGTTTTGGAGCTTCTTCAACTATATGAGTGAATGCAAACTCTATATCTTCAGGTCGAATCTGCCCGTATGGAAGATGTTCCGTTTTTTTCCCATAAACGTTGTCTATGATCCTGATTTGTTCTTCTATGAAAGGTTCGGACTCTTCGGCAACAAGTACCTTCTGGTTACTTCTCAAAAATGCCTTTATTTTTTCGAGGGGAAGAGGATTTACAAGACTAAGGGATAGGTGAGAGATTTCTGAATGGAAAACTCCAGCATGAAACTTTTTCTTCCTCAACACTTCCTCAACGATCGAAGATACGAAACCTGAAGAAATAATCCCTATTTTTCCCTGCCTGAAATCTGAGCTGCATTGTAAATTTTCAGTTGTCTGCTCCTTTTTTTCTGCTGCTTTTTCTACTGTTCTTTCTCTTATCTCATTAAAGTCAGTGTTTTCAGATTCTTTTTCTAGCAAAGGGTATGTTTTGGAGTGAAAAAGCTGGTGTTTTTCAGCCATCCGACTTTTCCATATTGCACGGTCAAACTCAGGATGAAGAGGTGAAGACTCAGGCAGTCTTTTTATCATACCCTTACTTCCTTCAAGGCCTGCAGTAACCCTCAAAATAACAGGCGTCTTTGTTTCTTCAGAAAGTTCATAAGCTCGTCTTAAAGCTCGATATGCAGTATCAGAGTCAGCCGGATCAAAAACAGCTACTTCTGCAATTCGACCATACCAGCGGGAGTCCTGTTCATTCTGAGATCCCTTCGCTCCAGGATCATCTCCTGCAATTATGACAAGACCGGCTCCTATGGTATGTGTAACCGAGGTAATAAGAGGGTCTGAAAGAAGATTCATCCCCACATGTTTTACAAGCACAAGTGCTCTTCTGCCTGAAACCGATGCTCCGAGAGCAATTTCAAGGGCAACCTTCTCATTTGTGAGCCACCTGGCACTATAATTTCGCACTCGCTTGGAAGCTGCTACACCGGAGATAAGATCCTTTGCTTCTAAAGCATCTAAAAGTTCTGTTTTCCCAGAGTTTTCTTAAAAAAAGTTCCATAAGGGAAGTAACGGGGTAACCGGGAACACCTGTTATGAAGCTGACATCACTGTCAAGGGCTGCAAGGTAAAGCGCTTCAAATCCGGTACATTCTGGTTCTTCTTTTTCTTCTTTCAAACTGACCCCACGCTGCTGGAATTTAAAGAATGCAGAACTCAAATTCTGTATAATTATAATATTAATTAAATATCAACAATTTTATTTTTATTTGAGACTTCTATTTTGAGTTCTTGCTTTATTAATTTCTGCTTGCTTTATTAATCTCTTCGTTCTCAGTTATTTTTAAGTCTTCTCGATGGCAAGAGGCTTGATCTCAGTACCAGGAACTATGGATTCTTCAGGTCTTCCGAACCAGGGAAGAGAGGCAAGTGCACCTATTACTCCGTTGCCGTCAAGCATGATTTCCACGCCGTTTTCTCTGGCGCATTGCAAAGCCTCGGATTTCAAGATTCTTTCAGTCCGACAGCGATTGCTGTAATTACATAACCCTTTTGCATAGAAATCCGAAAGAACCACCATTCCGGTTTCGGGCTGAAGCAGTGTATTTCTTAAGCGCTTTTTTGAAAGCATCTACCAGCCTTGATTTCGCTTTCTCATCCACACAACCGAATTCAAGTAACTGTAGACATGCAGTTCTGGGTCTTTTCCGGAACAGGGAAAAGCTGGACAAGAGAATGTGAGAGATAAACAGCTTCATGACAGTCCAGTTCCCTTGCAATATTATGAGTAAGAGTCCAGGTGGCACCTATTTCTTTTGAGTCAGTATCATCTATACCTATAAGGACACGGTCTCTGCGAGGAACTACAAGTTTTCCCCTTGCGCATTTTTCGCCCCCGGATTGAGATATATCATAGCGAAGAACTCCATCTGCAAACGCTCTGCAACGAGTTGCGCCCACGCCTCCGCCTCCTAATCCAGCATAGGTGATTTCTACTTCATCTCCCTGTACTATTACAGATTCAATACCTGCAGCTGCAATCGAAGGTTTGAGTTCGAGCTTTGAAGTTCCGATTTTCATGAAATAACGGATCATATTTCCTGTCGAACGGACTTTCAGGACAAGAGGAGCTTTTGCATAATGATAAAGGGACCAACAGGCCCCGCTATAACAATTAGAGTGTTCAATTATCTCTGCATACTCATTTGCTGCATCACAGATAGCATAAATGCCTTTATAAGGCACAGTATAAGGATCTTCCAGGATTACTTCCTTAATACCCCTGCTGTCCAGTACACAGGCGTTTATATGTTTTGTAATTCAGAAAACCTCCTTTTTAAGAGAATAATAAACTGGGAGGGAAATTTATTTAATCGAAATGCTCACCGTTTATAGATATATATAGATATCGTAATTATAGCAGTTCGATAGATAAAATCCAATAATACGGATGGCCGAATGACAGATTTTGTGTAAACAACATAGTCTTGGTATTTGACTTATACCTATGAGAACCGACATCCACAGGTTCTAATTTTATAAATCATTCGCGCTCATGTGAGGTAACCTTTATAAAACAACTATTTATCTTTTTATCGGTAGGTTTGCTGACTTCTTTTTACGGAAATTTGAAGGAGACCTTGAAACCTAATTTGATTCACTGAAAAAGCTTAATCACTATGACTTTTTTTCAGTATCCATGCCATATTTTGGCCAAGATTTTTCATATTGTCAATGCCTTCTTGATCCTGTTCTACTTCTCCGATAGCATTCCCGTAAGCCATATTCCAGTAACTTGACCCTACCAGAAACATTTCCTTGCTATGTAAAAAATTGTTCAGGGTATTAAAGGCACTTATAGCACCGCCCCGACGAGCAGCAACAACTGAAGCTCCGACTTTATATTTGAAAAGCCCTCTATTTCCTGCAAGTACCATGCTTGCTCTGTCAATTAAGGCTTTCATTTAAGAAGTCACACCAGCTGAATATACTGGAGACCCAAGAATAATTCCGTCTGAAGCTACCATTTTTGCAAAACATTCATTAAAAAAATCATCTGTAATAATACATTGCTTATTTTTGTTTTTATGGCAAGTCCAGCAAGCTTTACATCCTTCTACTTTTTTACCAGATAGTTGAATAAGTTCGGTTTCAATGCCCTCTTTTTCTAGTTCCTCAAATACGGTTTGAATCAGAATTGCAGTATTGCCGTCTTTTCGTGGGCTTCCATTAATACCTATAACTTTCATGTTCTTCAACTACTTTTTCGTATTTCTCAAGATGTTATTTTTACCTGTTATTTTATTCTGATTTCCAATTACGGTAAGTTACTATAAGCGACTACTGAAAGTTTTTATGTTAAACTTCTATTGTGAACATCAAATTTTTCAATATTAAGAGTCTCTAAATTGAGTTTTTCTATATTGAGAGTTCTTAAATTGAGAATTTCTATTTTAAAGTCATAAAGTCATATTATCTTACAAAGCCTTCATCTTTAAGGCTCACATATCTGCCTTCCCCGATAATAATATGGTCAAGGACGTCAATTCCAAGGAGTTTTCCTCCTTCTACCATTTTCTCAGTGACCATTATATATTCTCGGCTAGGACTTGGGTCTCCAGAAGGATGGTTATGAACCATGATTACTGATGCCGATGACTCCATAAGAGCGGACTTGAAAACTTCACGTGGATGAACAATACTCGCATTCAAGCTACCGATAGATACGACTTCCTCTTCAATGATCTGGTTTTTTGTATCAAGGCAAAGCGTTATAAATTTTTCTTTTTTTGTTCGCGCATTTTATGATACATTAATGTCTAATTTATATTTATTGGCAATACATCGGTTTTTCATAAGAGTTGTGAGGTCATGGATGTTTTCGTACAAGGATCTTTTTGAAGATGAAACCAAGGCTTCAAATTTGCCCGCCAAGCCCAAAACTTTGAAGGCTAAGGCAAATCATTAACCATCTTTTCTGAACCTGTTAGCACCTTATATAGAAAGATAGCCTGTGCTCTCCCAAAAATAGTGTGGAAAAAAAGGAGTGAATGTTGGGGAAATTCCTAGAAACCCCAACGCTCAGAGAGTGCCGCAAGAAACCGGCGTTCATCAGGAGGAGGTGTGCGCAGAAAATCCAAAAACTCACACACCTCGTTTTGCTAGATACTTAAAGAGGTATAATAGGTATTATGCCATACTATCTATAAATATTTATATATAAACATTCGCAGACTCTATACTATTTCGGCAAACCTCTCTAGACTGGCTGGTGGATTTGTCCCCGTGCCTTGCACGTATATCTAAATATAAAGAGAGAAACAAAAAAACCAACTATTAAGGCTCGCTGATGGTTTTTAGGTAAAGTCTTGATTTCTTAACAGTCTCACGACCAACCATAAGGTCTTTTACAACTCTTTTGAAAAATCTCCTTAAAAATCCAACCCTTCCACCGCTAGCGAAAACAATAATCTTGTCGCCGGCAATCTCCTTCCGGCGACAAGAATGAAGTGCTATTATACTTTTGTTTAACTAATAAAAGTCAAAAAAGCGTTTTTGTTTGTCTGTCTGCTTGCTGTCTCTCGCACGTAACTAGTTAATTATAAGGAAAAAGGGAAATTTTTCGTTTTTCAAGAGGGGGAGACTTTAGGAAGTTGTCTACCTCATTTTGTATGTTTTTGTGTTTTGTCTGTTTTGTCTGCCTTACTTGATTTTCATTCAAAATCAATACGGCAATCGTAGGGGTCCATAAAACGCACTCTCACACGCTCCCCCGTTCGGATTCCATACTGCTCCTCAACAGGTGTGCAGGCATTGAAGCATTTAAATGATTTACCGTTAATGGTTTTTGTTACATACCCTCCGCCTGTAACCATTTGTATGAAAGAGTAGACAGTTTCTTCATCTATTGAAAATGGATCTAACTTATGGTTTCCCATTCTTTTAAATAGTATAGGTCGATTCTTTTTCTCTCCCCATTCATGTGCACAAAAAAGTTGGTTTTCTATGTTGTCTACACAAAACACAATCCTATAAGCTGCTTTGATAACACCTATGGCTGTTGCGTCCTGTTTTTCGTTTTCGTTGAGTTCATGTCCCTGCCCATCACATATGTCTAAGTACTTCTCATACTCGGCGTCTGCTATTGCAACATTTATCTCCTCTTTGAGGATCCTGTTATACTCTGATTCCTTCAAACCATATGCTTTAATTATCTTTTTTAAGTTTTCTTTCCTGCTAAGATCTATGCGTGAAAATTCGGGAAACTCTTTTTTAATCTCCTCATACGACCTCAAATCCCAGTTGAATTGTCTCATTTCCTTCACCTTACAATATTCTATGACGTGTAGTTTAGGCTCTAATTTCAGCGTTCTTTGTTGTCCTGAGCAACTTACCCTTCATTTTTCTAACTTCGGCTATTTTTCTTCCTTTCTCCCTCATGGCTTCACTTGCTTCACTTGGGTCTTTTCCAAGCCTAAACGCCCACAAAACACATTTTGAATCTTTTGCCCAAGGTCCAGCTGCACAGTGCTCTACATCAGAATAAGAGTTTGAGCAACAGTTTAAACAGTGTTTTCGAATAGTTTGAAGTAATTCAAATTTGGTTGTCATCTTAAATATCCTCCACAATTTTTGTTAAATGAATCGAATGCCTTGTTTTCGTTACCTGAAGAGTATCTCCTTCGTGCCAATTCATGTCGTCAAGGATTGCTTTTTCCAATGGAAGCTTGTGATCCTCACTACACTCATTTTTTTCAATCATTACTACATACATTTTATCACCCTACAAATTTTGATATTATAAGTGAATTACATTCTAATTTTATTGTGAGTTGTGTCTCATGTGTAATGTTCAATTTTTTAGTCATTCGTGAGGGTAACATTAGACTCATAGTACCTATTGAGTTCGCTTTAACAGCATTTTTCACGACTAAATCTTGCATATGATCACTCAAAAATTTTTATTTATATATAAATATGTTTATATGAGTATATAAATCTAATTGATAAATAAATAGAGTTACCGCTAACGATTCCTGTAACCTGCTGAAAAATATATGAATAAAATTTCGTTTTTTAAGTGCAACCGCGCCCGTAGCAGAAAAACAATAATTCCATAGGAACTCACGAAGATAATAAGATACACAATAATATCAATTGTTAAATGTATATATATTTATATATTTATCTATTTATATATAACGTATGAACTATATATCTTGCAAAAGCAACATTTTGTATAAAGTGTTTCCATTTAAAGGAATTAGATAACATGTCACGATCTTTGAGTTCCTTTTTATTTTATTATATTCCTAGCAGATATTTTTTGCAACGGAACCGTTTCTTCTATGATAAACCTCTTTGTTGTGAAATTTTTCAGGAAATTTTCATATGATAAAACCGTTTCTTTCTTAACCGATGAAGAGGCTATCCTACTCTCTTTTTTTGATGAAAATGATCAGATCAAACTTCCTTCAGGTGGAACTCTTCATCATTTTATGAAGTATAGGTTTGGAGAGGAAGGAATCAATGAAATAATTATGCTTTCAGGTGAGAAAATTCTCAAACTTTCTGTGGAAAAGGAAGCTAAGATCGATTCCACTCCACTTGAAGCTTCAAGATACGATAAACATGCTGATTACGATCCTCATTATGAATACAAAATGGATAAGGCACATATTACAATGGTTGGAACTCACCCTGTTTTTATGACTCATACAAAAGGAGTTGCTGGTGACTCTTCCAAACTTATCAACCATATTAAAGCTCTAAAAAATATGAATGCTAATCTCAAATTGTATTCTGCAGATGGAGGCTATGATTCATTCCTTAATCATTCTAACATTTGGTATCACCTAGCTGCAAAACCGATCATCTCCTACGCTTCAAATGCCGTAATCAATCAAGAAGGTGAAGAGGAAAGAATCAATCACTGGGTAAATAAAAAATGGAAAATCGGTGGCGATGTTCATGCACCAATGGAAAACAAACTCAAATTTCTCTATGAGATTGGAAGAAAAGAACAGGTAGAAATGTACCTGAGAAACCAGAAAAATCAAAGATGAGGCTTTTGATGACCAGTATAAAAAGAGAGCTGAATGTGAAAAATACATGGACATATTAAGTGTACAGTAAAATTCGATATTAGAATAATCAGAAATCAGAGTAGAAAACTCTACTCTCTATTGAGTTTCATAGCATATCATTTGTATTCGGTTAAGGAATTTTATACAAAATTTTGAATACCACATATAGTGATTTTCCAGCTTGAATGTTACGATTTCGGCATGAAAAATAGCACTTTTTGATGTTTTTTTCCTTAACCGAATACAAATGCATGGCATATCAACTACTGGTGTTGACAGAAATACAAAATAAAATTGGAAATCAGAATTCATTCGGGATATATTTTTAAAGAAGTGAGCATCAAACTAGATTAGGAATTTTAAAAGCTAATTTAAGATCCTTTAGTATCATAAACTCAAATAGCAATATTTAAGAGTAAGACTTGTATCATAATCAATAATATGATATTCAAATAGTCACTATCATCGAATTTAATTAATTTTTTAAACCGAATAAGTGATAATATGTCAGTGGTTCCTAAAGAAAACCTTTGCAGTTATTCTCACTGCTCTTCCAGATGAATACAATGAAGTTCGTAAACACTTAGTAAATGTGAAGAAAGAATCTGACATTTATGGAACTATCTATGAAAGAGGAGTATTTTCCTTTAAAGGTCAATCCATGGAAATTGTGATCGCTCAGATTGGCGAAGGCAGTGAACAGGCAGCTTTGGAAGGAGAAAGAGCAATTCGATATTTCAATCCAAGTATTATACTTTTTGTAGGAGTAGCTGGTGGAGTTAAAAATGATGTAAAACTTGGTGATGTGGTAGTTGCTAGTAAAGTTTATGGATATGAGTCGGGAAAAGCTGATAAAAGCTTTGAACCACGACCTCAACTAATGTTGCCGAATGCTAATATTTTAAATGAAGTAAGATCCCTAACTCGAAATGATGATTGGTTACAATATTTTGGTGATCAAGTTCCTAATCCATCTCCTAATGTATTTGTCAAACCTATTGCTACTGGTGGAAAAGTAGTAGGCTCATCGGTTCCGTTGCAAAAAATCTTAGAATAAGCCTGTAAATCTATGAATAATGAATAAAAGTTAAAATATTCAAAAAGATATGTCAATATTATAGAACTATTCCAAATAATTGATTAATATATTTAGCTTCATTAAAGCCAGAGTAATTTAAGTTCTTGATTTGTCCTTTTTTAATCATATTCATCGCTTCAATTCCTTTTAAAGTTTTAATGGCTGTATGAAAAGACTGAAATCCTAACATTGGATTAACTATTCGTTTAATGGATCTATGATCCTGTTCTATAATGTTATTCAAATATTTGATTTGTCGAATGCCTACGTTTATAGGTAGTATTTTATCATTTTTCAGTTTATCTATAGCAGGTGGATAAGCTGGATTTTTGTCAACTGTGATTACTCTTGGAATTTGATTATGATTAGAGTTCAAAGCTTTTTTGAAGAATCTGTTCGCTGTTTTTTTATTTCGTTTTGCACTTAACATGAAATCAATTGTATCTCCATTTGAGTCAACTGCTCGGTAAAAATATTTCCATTCACCTTTAACTCTGATATAAGTTTCATCAACTCTCCAAGAGTCGTTTGTTGGTCTTAAATGCCTTCTGACCTTCTTTTCGATTTCAGGTGAATATTGATGTACCCATCTCATAATGGTTGTATGGTTGACTATTATCCCTCTTTCTGCCATCATTTCCTTTAAACTTCTATAACTAAGTGGGTATTTTAAGTACCATCTAACATTCAATAAAATAATTTCACCTACAAAGTGCTTCCATTTAAAGGAATTAGATAGCATATCACTATCTTTGATTTCATTTTTATTTTAATTATATCCTTAGCAGATATTTTTTGCAACGGAACCAGAAATATACTTTCTAATAGTATATAACTATGTTTAAGTATCAATACCAAAAATCTTAACTGAGAAAATCAACAGGGAAAAGAGATTTTTGGAAGAATATTTTTCTCATAAGGCAAATTCTTTATAATTCTAACCTAAATTAATTTACAATGTTTACTATAGTCCAAGAATTAAGGTCTTTTTCAGTTCTGTTTTTTCTTTCAGTTCTTTTTATCTTTTTTATTTTTCCAGTACCTTCTTCTGGATTGACAGAAGCGGAAGTAACTCCTGTTAATACACCTCAAGGAGCAGTCGTATTGATCGTAGATGGTCTGAGCGCTCCTTTTATCTATCCAGAGCTCACACCGCATGCTCTTGATGGAACGCCCCTTGAAAAAGCAGAACTTGAAAATATACCAAAAATAGCTAAAGAAAGTGTTAGAGTTCTGGAATTTCGTGCTCTTCAAACTTTTACCGAAGGAGGACATTCAGTTCTTGTCACGGGGAATCCCGGTGCAGACAGTGAGCTTGTAAGCTTCAAAGACGCAACAATTTTCGATGTTCTACACAAAAACGGCTATCTCTGTATTGCGGTTATGGAAAAAGGCGATTTTGGGTCAATGTGTGCTGAGCAGGATATTATCCTTAAAGACGAAAACAACTCGATAAACAACATGAAAATAGTTCTTGAGCAACATGCAAATTCGCCTGATATCAGAATACCTGATGGACTTGTAGATATTCTAAAAAACGCAGCCAATGAGGCTCCAGAATATGTGAATTCAAAAGAGACGCGTGAAAAATATAGTGGATACGACAGATGGGGAATCGAAACTGCTTGCGATGTTATCAAGTATATGACTAAAAACAATCCAGATCATAAGTATTTGCTGACTGTCAATGTAGGAGCTGTAGATTCAAGTGGACACCACAGAGATAATTATGGGTATATAGACTGCATTGAATGTCTTGATTCTGATATTTCTCCACTTTATGATCTCTGCAAGAAAAATAATCTTGCTTTTGTACTGACAGCAGACCATGGAATGGGTTTTTCTAAAAACAATTCCAAAGGTGGGCATCAATCCGAAAAATTCACGAAAACTGATGAAGCACAGATGATTCCCCTGATAGTACATACTCAGGACGTCAAGAACGAGATCCTCAAGAGTAAATGTAGTCAGGAAGATTTTGCTCCAACGCTGCTTGGAATTCTTGATATTCCAGACAGACCAAGGTTTGTAGAAGGAAAACAAATCCTCCTGACAGATCACGTAAATCTTATGGTAAAATTTCCAGAAAAGGGCTCTGCAGAACTCAGACAGGATGGAAATGTTATAGCTTCCCTGAAAAATGATGATCAGTTCCTTTTCCTTGGACTTAAAACTGGAAGTACTTATACAGTCAGGTCTGCACTTGATTCCGGAACCAGCCTTGAAGAACAGGAAAAAAAGCTCACTCTTGAAACCGACTCAGTAATGGAATTTACTGAAAAAGAACAGAAAAACAAAGAAAACATAGAATTGTCGTCATCTTCTGACAAAAACTCAACTTTTACGGCAGGTCTTGTTAAAGGTAACTCTGAACCTTCAAGTTCAAATTTAAAACATTTTCTTGGATATTTTGTAATAGGAATGGTCAATCTTGTGGGTTTTGTGATGATCGCAAAAATTCTGAAAAAAAGCTGAAAATAGAAACCGTTGAGCCGGTTTATCATGTCGACAATGATGTTTTCGCTCAAGCCTTTTTTCAAAAGGCTTGTTATAAATCGTATACATTTCCACGGGCTTCCTTTAAAGTAACATCAACATTTTCCACATGAGCAAACATAGGTCCTTTCCTGAGTTCATCTATATAAAGTTCCACAGCTTCAGGTCTGCCTTCGGCAATGACAAAAACCCTGCCATCTCTTAAATTTCTGGGGTTAGATTCTACACCCAGACGCTGGGCTGCAGTTCTTGCAAATTTTCGAAAACCTACGCCTTGTACCCTTCCGGATACAAGTATTTCCGCCCGTACAGTTTCTCCATAGGTCACAGAAGGCTATTTTGAATAACTCTGATATATATTTATGGTTATATCGGCTGTTTTTAAAATGAAAGTATTTTTTGGATGTAAAATACTATACAAATAGATTACTGAATGTGGAAACGACACTAAAAAAAGATATTGATATTGAATTGATAGAATGAATAATTCTAGAATAAGAAAAAGTAAGGTTTAATCAAAAAAATTCATCATAGAACCTAATCGGAGATGTGATTAATCTTCATCCTGACTACAATTTCAAATTTTAGCACTTTATTTTTGCCACCTATAGTGAATTCCTCGTTTTGAAAGCCATTTTTCTGAACCATATTTGCCAATTAAGTCTAAGTGGTAATCTAGATTCGGATGCACGGATCTCAAATAATCAAGTTTATTACAGCTATAGCGATCACTGCACTCCCAGCACCCGAGGTATCTTTTACTTTGAGCACACTTCCTAATCTCGCAGACAGGTTTCCCACCTCCTTCTCTGCAAGGTACAGGGCATTTTAATGATTTGATTTCCTTAAGTACTTTGATAAATACCGGATATTCTTCAAATACAGGATTTTTCTCAGCTTTAAGCTTTGCATACTCATCAAACTGAAGATCGGAAAGCATTTCTTCAAGCTTATGAACGAGATCAAAAAAATCCTTGTTAGAAGGGATGCAATCGACGCAACATAAACCACACCAAGCTGTGAACTTTTCATTCATCTTTTTACCTCAAGAGAGAGTAATGTTAATCTCAAAGTATGCTATCAAAATTATATATTACACGTATTCTTCTTTATAATATATATTATCTGAATATCCAATAGTTTCCGAATTAAGTTCATGGTCCTGTAAAATATTTGAAGTACACAATAGTAATATAAGTTTGATTTTTCACAGATCAACAGATTGATTAAGTGGAATAGCTTCAATTGAGTTCAGCGATACCAAACAGTTGGTCTGAGATAAGCAGTGTTTAATTGCAACCTCTATTTTTTGGCTAGATTTATAGGAAATGATTTATAATGTCAAGCAAGACAACATTCGAAATAGAAGACAAGTGTCTTCCTCCTTTCTTCGTAAAGCAGAAAGTCTCTATTGAAAAAGGAGAAGGAATTTATGTATGGGACGAAGAAGGGAAAAAGTATATTGATTTCACAGCAGGTTGGGGTGTGACATGTATTGGTCATGCAAACCCGGTAATCACTGATGCTCTTATTGATCAGGGAAGAAAGATAATCCAAAATCCCAATTCAGGACTTACATATTCTCCTGCACGTGCACGTCTATTGTCCTTGCTGACAGAAATTCTGCCTTCTAATCTTACAAGAGTATTTTTCACAAATAGTGGAGCTGAAGCAAACGATGCTGCCATTAAACTTGCTCGAAAAGTAACAGGCAGACCTGATATCATTTCTATGGATCAAAGTTTTCATGGGCGTACTATCAGTACGACATCGGCTACAGGCCAGGCAAAGGGTTCCGTTGCAAAAAATATCTGCTAAGGATATAATTAAAATAAAAATGAAATCAAAGATAGTGATATGCTATCTAATTCCTTTAAATGGAAGCACTTTGTAGGTGAAATTATTTTATTGAATGTTAGATGGTACTTAAAATACCCACTTAGTTATAGAAATTTAAAGGAAATGATGGCAGAAAGAGGGATAATAGTCAACCATACAACCATTATGAGATGGGTACATCAATATTCACCTGAAATCGAAAAGAAGGTCAGAAGGCATTTAAGACCAACAAACGACTCTTGGAGAGTTGATGAAACTTATATCAGAGTTAAAGGTGAATGGAAATATTTTTACCGAGCAGTTGACTCAAATGGAGATACAATTGATTTCATGTTAAGTGCAAAACGAAATAAAAAAACAGCGAACAGATTCTTCAAAAAAGCTTTGAACTCTAATCATAATCAAATTCCAAGAGTAATCACAGTTGACAAAAATCCAGCTTATCCACCTGCTATAGATAAACTGAAAAATGATAAAATACTACCTATAAACGTAGGCATTCGACAAATCAAATATTTGAATAACATTATAGAACAGGATCATAGATCCATTAAACGAATAGTTAATCCAATGTTAGGATTTCAGTCTTTTCATACAGCCATTAAAACTTTAAAAGGAATTGAAGCGATGAATATGATTAAAAAAGGACAAATCAAGAACTTAAATTACTCTGGCTTTAATGAAGCTAAATATATTAATCAATTATTTGGAATAGTTCTATAATATTGACATATCTTTTTGAATATTTTAACTTTTATTCATTATTCATAGATTTACAGGCTTATTCTAAGATTTTTTGCAACGGAACCCAAAGAAGTTATTCAGAGAAGTTATTCAGAGAAGTTATTCAGAGAAGTTATTCAGAGAAGTCATTTAAACCCTTGATAAATACTATCAAAGTTTCAATATTTGAATCTTCACAAAGCTTTAGATAAAATGTTAAGATGAATAAAAAAGCCGACCCTTACTTATACCGGAAAGTGCATAACGATCTTTAATGAAAGTCATTTCAGTTGTTGGGTATAAAAAATCGGGTAAAACATCCGTAGTTTCAGCCCTTGTCCGAAATCTTTCAGGGTTTGGGACCGTAGGCACTATAAAACATATGGGTGAGCAGAGACTCAATCCAGAAGAGACCGATACAGGCAGGCATTTTGATGCTGGGGCTGACATGGTAATAGGAATAACAGGTACGGAAACAACAGGTACTGAACTTGTCAGCTTTTCCAGAGACTTGAACCTTGAAGACGCTCTTGATATGCTTTGCGACCAGGGGTTTGATTTTGCTGTGGTTGAGGGATTTAAGAAAAGCAATCTTCCAAAAATTGTAATTGGAGACCTTCTTGGCGTTTCAAACATCATTTTCAGGATACCGGTAGATATTGACATGCATGAGGAACTTACAGCTTCTCTTGTAGGAGTAGCCCTCGCCCAGCCTGACCGGTACACTCTGGAAGCCCTTGTAAAGAAAGCCAGAAAAAATCCTATAATCAGAAAAGCAGGTGCAATTGGCACTTTTACTGGCATAGTCCGTGAGCTTGATGGAGAAGAGAAAACTTCCAGGCTTGAATTTGAAAAATACGAACCAGAAGCTTCAAAAGTTCTTGACCAGATCCGAGAAGAACTCAAACGAAAAGAAGGCATCCTTGAAGTCCTGATCCACCACAAAACAGGCGTGATCAAAACCGGAGAAGACATAGTATACATCGTTATCGCAGCCGCTCACAGGACAGAGCTTTTCCCTGTCTTAAGCGAAGCAATAGAACGCATAAAAGCCGAAGCTCCAATCTGGAAGAAGGAATTCACGGAAAAAGAAGAATTTTGGGTCCACGATAGGGAACATCCTGAAAATTAAAAAAATGAATCAAAGCAGAAAAGAAACCGAAATTAGAGAAAAATCCCGGAAATGATTTAATGGGTGAAAAAACAGACCTCAAAGAAACCGAATTTAAAGAATCAGAATTTAAAAACCCAAAGCCTGCGAAAGAGCAAAAAAAATTAAGAAGCGCCATCGTACTGGCAGGCGGCAGAGGCAAACGGATGGGCACGGTCGAAAAAGTCCTTCTTGAATTCGAAGGAAAAACGATTCTTGAGCGTCTGCTGGAAAGCCTTTTTCAGGTTGTGGATGAGGTTATTGTCTCGTTTCGGGACAAAAATCAGGAAGAAAAGTTCAGACCTGTGCTTGAAAAGTTTCCCACCCGTGAAATCCGTTTCTGTTTCGATACTCTGGAAGATGTCGGTCCTCTTGAAGGAATCAGGGCTGGACTTCTTGAATCCAGATCCGAATATTCTTTTGTCTGCGCAGGCGATATGCCTTTTGTAAATTTAAGGGTTGTAGATCTGCTTTTTGAAAAAGCAATCGGACACGATGCTGCCCTTCCAAAATGGGAAGATGGAAAATTTGAGCCTCTACATGCAGTTTATTCAAAAAAAATGATTTCTGAAATTGAAAAAGCCTTTAAGAACGGAAAACGTTCAGTACTGACATCGGTTCTTGAAATGAAGGATGTAGTTTTTGTTGAGGTTTCAGAAATTCAAGAAATTGATCCTGAACTGAGGATTTTTGTGAATATAAATACGGTTGATGAGATGCAACGTATTATAGAGCTTTCGAACAAAAAAGAAAACTCAAAATAAATTCGATCACAAGTTTAGGATAATTTTTGGGGTTCCGTTGCAAAAAATATCTGCTAAGGATATAATTAAAATAAAAATGAAATCAAAGATAGTGATATGCTATCTAATTCCTTTAAATGGAAGCACTTTGTTGGTGAAATTATTTTATTGAATGTTAGATGGTACTTAAAATACCCACTTAGTTATAGAAATTTAAAGGAAATGATGGCAGAAAGAGGGATAATAGTCAACCATACAACCATTATGAGATGGGTACATCAATATTCCCCTGAAATAAAAAAGAGGATAAGAGGACATTTAAGACAAACAAACAATTCATGGAGAATTGATGAAACTTATATTAAAGTAAAAGGTGAATGAAAATATTTTTACCGAGCAGTTGACTCAAATGGAGATACAATCGATTTCATGTTAAGTGCAAAACGAAATAAAAAAGCAGCAAAACGTTTCTTTAAGAAAGCTTTGAACTCTAATCATAATCAAATTCCAAGAGTAATCACAGTTGACAAAAATCCAGCTTATCCACCTGCTATAGATAAACTGAAAAATGATAAAATACTACCTATAAACGTAGGCATTCGACAAATCAAATATTTGAATAACATTATAGAACAAGATCATAGATCCATTAAACGAATAGTTAATCCAATGTTAGGATTTCAGTCTTTTCATACAGCCATTAAAACTTTAAAAGAAATTGAAGCTATGAATATGATTAAAAAAGGACAAATCAAGAACTTAAATTACTCTGGCTTTAATGAAGCTAAATATATTAATCAATTATTTGGAATAGTTCTATAATATTGACATATCTTTTTGAATATTTTAACTTTTATTCATTATTCATAGATTTACAGGCTTATTCTAAGATTTTTTGCAACGGAACCATAATAAGTATATTTTGGGACATTTCGTTATAATTTATCGTGTTAGCATGTGGTATGTTAACATACATTTTTTAATAACACAAAGTCTAACATTATATAGTAGGTATAAACAAAAAATACCAGAACAAATTTTAAAGCCGGTAATCAGGCTGGATTACTGGTCTTATATAAAGAGCCAAAATTGGCTTCTTTCATTCGACGAGATGTGAGGGGTTTTACAACCCTTTCCCCTCTCTTCATATTCTTACCAGTCTTTCTCATTTTATGAATATTTCATTTTGACCCAGCTTTTTTGTTGATTTGTGTTAACTTCTAGAAAAACTAGATATTTTTTGTGCAAAAAAGCCTGATTTTCGTTGCAATAAACTTTTATTAGTATTGATACATAAATAAAACTTCATTAACAAATGAACTATAAAAACAAAAACATTCAAAAAAATCTATGAGATAATACCTCAAAAATCTTGATTTATATTAAAAATTGATTCATGCAAAAAATCGTGTTTTTCAAACATGATTATACAAAATATTTTTTTGCACAGAGAACACTTTTACTTAGTGACATTGTTTATATAGAGTGGATCTGATTTACGTGCCTTTTTATATCATAAAGGCTTTGGCGTGAATCAAGAAAATAAAAACGTTCCGTAAGAACATTTTCTTTCTTTAGCCTGCTTATTGCATATCTCACTGTACGCGGAGGAAGTATTGTTTCACGAATTATGTCCTTCTGTGTCATCTGCCCCTTTGCCTCAAGTGTTTTGAATACCAGCTTTGCTGACGGAGGTAGTTTTTCAAGTTTTTCATAATTTATATCGTTCAGAGTTTCTTTTTCAACAAAAACGATCCCTCATAGTGAATCACCAATGCCATAGAGAATTTCTTTATGTTTAAATATTTTGGCTCAAATTTGAAAACTATGTATCAAAAGGGCATATGTTAAATTTAAAAGTCCAAATACAAAATAATTAGCCACAATTAATTATACAACTGTACCTTCCAGTACCCCAAAAGTAAAACAGCTCGAAAATTGATATCAGAAAATTGATATAAAGATTTCAAAATAAGGATAATTGAAGTTGAGACTTCAATAGATGAAGAATTTGTTAGTAACAATAAATTCAAATATACCATCCATATATGAGGCTGCAAAGTTATGGAAACCACTCTAAATCAGTTTCAAGAGCCTGAAATTATAAATAACAATGCATCAGGCTGCTTGTTTAAGTTAATGGAGTTTATGACTTCATGTGATTTCTATAGAGCTCTTATTAGAGCTCTGAAATCACCAGATAGAGATTAAAGCTTTGAAATTCTCAGACAGAAATTATAGCTTTAAAATTCCCATATCGAGACTTAGGGATATAATTATTGCAACAATTGAAAGCACTGAAATGATCAGGTAATTTGCACGCTCTTTTGACACCGAAAGACTGCACAGCAAATATTCCAGTCCTTCAAAGTCATTCTCAGAAAGTTTTTGTCGATTTTTGACTTTTTCCAGCAGATCCAGGTTTTTGACAACGCCAATCCGTCTCTTTGCAATATGGTATCTGTGCGTGAAAAACCAGAGGTAACCAACGACTCCAATATACCAGATTGCTTTTCCCCAGAAAACACTGCAATGGTTAGCTATAACTATGCTTCTTAATAGTATGGCAGAAATCAATCCAATGTAAAAGTATAAATTGATTACTGGCATCCCGTATCTACGCGGAACTTCAAATATTGGAGTTTTAGATTTAAATTCGATCATCGTTTCCCCTACCTGATTCTTTGAGAATATCTCCATTTGGCATTGGTAATTAAAAATAGATATATATGCTTATAACATATATTTCTTCATTAACTGCCCCAGATGCAATAGTTCTAATTACAAAAAGAATGGTATAGTTGGCGGGCGTCAACGGTACAAATGCTCTGATTGTGGCTATAACTATACGGTAGAGCTAAAATCAACTGCTTTTTCCGCTTCTGTAAAAAGACAGGCTTTACAACTTTACCTTGAAGGATTAGGCTTTCGTTCAATAGGAAGATTTTTAGGGGTGAGTCATGTTTCTGTCCAAAGATGGATCAAGAAATTTGGTCAGGAGTTAGAGGACCTAAAAAGTGAAAATGAGATATCTATTGTTGAAATGGATAAAATGCACACTTACATCGGTAACAAAAAAAATATTGCTGGATCTGGATTGCTGTTGATAGAGTTGGGAAAAAGTTCATCAACTGCTCTTTTGGTAGCAGAGGAACAGAAGCTGGAAAACTACTCTGGGAAAAATTGAAGAAAAAAGAGATTGGAGAAGTGATGACAGATCACTGGAGAGCATATGCAGAGTTTCTTCCTGAAAAGAGTCATACTCAATCAAAAGCAGAAACATTTACAGTTGAGGGATATAACAGCATATTGAGGCATTTTCTAGCAAGATTGAGAAGAAAGACAAAGTGTTATACAAAAAGTCTTGAAATGCTAAAGTACTCGGTTATTCTATTGATGAAATACAGAAATAAAGAGTTAAATATGTTTAGTTAACAATACCCTCCATTTTTATCTCCAGTTATTATTTTGAATATATTTTTTTCAATTTACTCAGATTTTTCAATATATTATTTTCATGCTCCACCTTTACACCGGAAGTTAAAATCCGGTTGACTACTTCATATTATAACTAGTTTTCCAGTAATGAAAATAAAATTTTCTAGTAATGAAGATCAAAATTACACTACCTGATAAAAAATATTAGATATAATTGTTTATTACACATACAAACAGGAAGTCGAATACACAGCATCCGTATAGAAAAACTAATTTTTTGATTATGCAAAAAAACTCTCTAAATCAAGAATGGAAAACTGAATTATAACCCAAATGTGACAGAAGCTTAAATATTAATATGAATAACTCCGCCATACGCTTATGTTTTTCTCTACAATTATAATTTAGATACTATGTTCTTTGATTTTTTTATATTTTCATTTTTCCAATAAATTCTATGCCGAAGTAAGGTGTTTTTGTAATAATAAACTTTATAAATTAAAAACTTCTGTTATATTAAGGTTATAAATCACAAATTGTATGTAAATAACAAATTATGTGCGGTTGCACAAACGTTCTAGAATTGAATGTTACTACGACTTGCATTCAGTTATCATAAATCAGTTATCATAAATACTAATTGTTATTAAATTTCCATGATGTGGTAATTAAAACTTCAGACTATATACATAATTCAGTGATTTTATACATAATTCAGTGATTTTTTTAATATTGAAGCGAAGTTCTAGTGAAACATTCTGAAATATCTAATAATATGAAATAAATAAAAAAGAGAAAAATAGAATTTTGAAATGCTTAAGGCTTCTTACATTAATTTTCAGCGACCAGTTCAGGATTTCCATTTGAAAAGACTCTGGAAACCCTTACTTTCCATTTTCCATCTAAATTATCTTTGTTGGCTTGAATGAGATTATAACATTGCTTGGTCTTTCCCCTGGTTTTTGAAGAACAGAAAGTACCTGCATTTACCACAAGCATGTTGTTAAGGTTCCATACCCAAGGAATATGACAATGCCCGCAAAGGACAAGATTCACCTTGCAGCGGTTTAGAAGTTCAAGTACATCGCCTGCATCTACAAGAACTGTGTTTTCTCTGCCAGCCAGAGGTATGGGAACAAGATGGTGGTGCATGGCAAAAACCTTGAAATTTTCCCTGGAAAAAGCTTCTTTAATCCAGCCATAGTTTTCCCTGCCAAGATGACCTTCATCAATATCGGGCTGTGAAGAATCAGCTCCTACAACTGTAATATCCTTAATATTTCTCGAAAAGTACCGGTTTTTGAACATGTCTTCAAAGTGCACGTACCCTGCATTTTTGGAATCATGATTGCCCGGAACAAGGATTTTATCCTTACATTCAATCTTATCAATAAATTGCTTTACTCCATCATATTCTGCTGAAAACCCATTCTCAGTAAGGTCACCAGTAATCACAACAAGATCAGGATTCAGCCTATTTATGCTGTTAACCATAGAATCTGCAACTTCTTGAACAAAATATGCATCTGAATAATGAATATCGGAAAGATGTACGATTTGTATAATTTTTTATTCCTCTTTATATAAATATTAATATTTCTCTTTTTTGTTATACTCCGAACATAGGATTTCTGTGCTATTATATATAGTTACCTCACAAAATTCTCATATTTACAAATATCTAATTATAATTCATTAAAAAATGAAGTTTAAATCTCAAATCCGGTCTCATTCACTATAAATATATATCTAATATTTATTCATGATAGAATCTATATAAATTTCAAATTTAACTTTCTGGATATTTAAGCTGCCCACTTTGGTATTAGATACCAGTAGTTGAGCGCGCAGAAAACTTTTTCATACGAATTCCAAATTAAAATTTGAGAAGTAAAATTTGAGAAAAAGACATGATTTTTAGAAAAATGGTTCGTTAGAGCACAAACATTGAGCTGCCTGACCAAAGTCATTGCGCCGATTTATCATGTCGACGAACAGTAAATTTACTATATAAATCAGCCCTCTTGAACGAAGCGAAAAAGGCTTCGTGCTGTCGCGACTACATCGCAACTCCCAGAAAATCGGAGATTTTCTGTAATCCCTAAGAACAATTTGGGCCGTCCTCCCGAGACGGGACTCGGGTGATGGGACTCGGGCAACAAATAAATTAATAATGAGTTATGACTATTCACCTACGTTTCAGCTTCATTCTTATATTTTTCATTTAATTTACTTTAATCAAGGTGAATTTATGTCATTAGCAAAACTTAGAACACATTATACAGTCGATGTCAAGCCTGAAAAAGTTGACAACGGTCAGAAAATTACTTTGGCAGGCTGGGTCCATGAGGTAAGAGACCTCGGAGGGATCTGTTTTGTAGTACTTCGAGATCGTGAAGGAAAAGCTCAGGTCACTCTTATAACTAAAAAAATTGATAAAGAGCTTTTTGATGCTGCAAGAAGGCTTATCCGTGAATCTGTAATCACAGTAACTGGCTCCGTTAAATTTGAAGAGAAAGCTCCAAACGGATACGAATTGCTTCCTGAAGAGATCACTGTCCTGAATATTGCAGATTCTCCATTGCCAATGGATACTACAGGTAAGGTGGAAGCTGAACTGGATACAAAGCTAGATTCACGATTTATTGACCTCAGGCGGGCTGAGACTACTGCAGTTTTTAAAATAAGGCACCAGGCTCTCCAGGCGATCAGGGAATACTTTGTAGAAAACGGATTTATCGAAACCGCAACACCCAAGATCGTAGCGACTGCAACCGAGGGCGGTACCGCACTTTTCCCTATTACTTACTTTGACAGAGAAGCTTTTTTGAACCAGAGCCCTCAGCTCTTCAAGCAAATCCTTATGAGTGGCGGTTTTGACAGGGTTTTTGAGATAGGTCCTATTTTCAGGGCAGAAGAGCACGACACCCGCAGGCATTTGAATGAAGCTACTTCGATCGATGTTGAGGTAAGTTTTGCAGACCATTTCGATGTAATGGAGATTCTCGAAAACCTTGTGGCTTATGCCTACTCTCAGGTTATTGAAAAGTGTAAGTCTTCCCTTGAAACACTCGGAATTGAGCTAAAAGTTCCAAAAACTCCTTTCCTGAAGCTTACCTATGACGAAGTAATCGAGATAATAAACGCTCGTTCGGAAGAAAAAATGCATTGGGGAGATGATCTTGGTACTCTCGGAGAGCATATCGTGGGCAACTACGTATACGAGACAACAAGAGAATCTCATTATTTTATCATCGATTGGCCAACTGAGATTAAACCTTTCTATGCCATGCCTTATGAAGACAGGCCGGAATTCAGCAAGTCCTTTGACATGATGCACCGAACAATGGAACTCTCGTCTGGAGCTCAGCGTATTCATCTTCTTGATTTGCTTAAGAGCCGGATAGAATCACAGGGTCTGAACCCTGACGGGTTTGAGTTCTACCTTAAAGCTTTCGAATACGGAATGCCTCCACATGCAGGCTGGGGTATGGGTTGTGAACGTTTCATCATGACAATGCTTGGAACCGAAAACATAAGAGATACCGTACTCTTCCCCAGGGATAGGAGAAGACTTTCTCCTTAAACTCCTTTTATTTTGAAGTTTCAAAATTTTCGGTTTATCTAAATTAAAATCTAATGATTTTATTCAGGGTTCAACCGGAAGGGAAAATAAATGACTGAAAGGAATACATCCACAGATTCTCCGGAAAAACGTGCATCTGGCATTGCTGCATCCCGACTGGTAGAATCAGGAATGGTAGTAGGGCTCGGAACGGGCTCAACTGTTGCATATACGATAAAAGAACTTGGCAGGCGGGTAAGAGAAGAAGGACTCGAAATACTCGGCGTTGTAACTTCATACCAGTCTGAAATGCTTGCCATAGAAGCTGGCATTCCTCTAGTAACTCTTGCCCAGTATCCTGAATTGGACATTGCTATTGACGGAGCAGACCAGATTGATTCAAAGCTGTATGCAATCAAGGGTGGAGGAGCTGCACATACACGGGAAAAGATAGTATCATCATCAGCAAAACGTTTTTTGGTTGTAGCCGATGAATCAAAGATAAGTACCCAGCTTGATAAGGTCGTGCCGATCGAAGTTCTCCCCTTTGCAAAAACTCTTGTAATTAAAAGAATTGAGGAACTGGGTGGAAAACCAGAATTGAGGTCTGCTCTGAAAAAAGACGGACCTGTAATTACTGACAATGGGAATTTCGTACTTGATGTAAACTTTGGAGTAATAAATGACCCTGAAAGCCTGGCTCTCCAATTATCTTCAATTCCTGGAGTAGTTGAACATGGAATTTTTTCCAATGTGGATGAACTCTATATAGGAAAAAAAGACGGATCAGTGGAGATAGTCCTGAAGAATTCATGAGAAATAGAACTTTTCAAAGTTGTCATGGAACAAAATAAGGGCTTCAAGTGTTTTTTCAGATTTTCATCGTTCTTAATGAAAATTCTGAAAAATATTGAGGAACATAGTATGTATAGCAGAGGGCTATCTTTCTGAGTTTGTTTTATTTCCTATGTGAAAACACAGTTTCACCCTTAGGAATTGATGTATAGCCGGTATGTTTTTATAGAAGTATTATCAGTAATTCCTGATCAAATACTGCTTTAGAGAAGCAACTAATAATTTGTATTTTCAGACTGATCTCGGGCTAAAAGTAACTATAATCCAGGAAAACTTCAAATTATCGAGTAAAAATCTTCGACACAATGCTTCACATTTTAAGGAGGTTTTGGTTCAATGGAAACAGGTAGTAACCAGCCAATTATAATAATAGATCCTAGAAAAGAGCAGACAAAGGGAAAAGAAGCGCTCAGTATGAATATTGCGGCTGCAAAAGCAGTAGCCAGCATAGTCAAGAGCACGCTAGGTCCGAGAGGAATGGACAAGATGCTTGTCAATCCTATCGGAGATATTACAATTACAAATGACGGTGCAACCATTTTACATGACATGTCCATTGAGCACCCGGCAGCCAAGATGGTAGCGGAAGTTGCAGCATCACTTGAAAGCTCAGTTGGTGATGGAACTACAAGTGCTGTTGTGTTCACAGGTAGCCTGCTGGAAAAGGCAGAGAGTCTTATTGAGAGTGGAGTCCACCCGACAATTGTTGTTAAGGGATACAGACTTGCAGCTGAGAAAGCTGTTGAGTTTTTTGAGAATCTGGCAATTTCAACTGGCGAGAACGAAAAGGAGCTGCTCATAAAAGTTGCAAAAACTTCGATCACGGGCAAGGCTTCCGAGAAATACAACCGTTTGATTGCGGAACTCTGCGTGGCTGCCGTACTTGCTGTTCGCGAAAGAGGCATAGCTGACCTTAAAGATGTAATTATCACAAAAGATGTAGGCGGCAAGATTGAAGATACCGAATTCGTAGAGGGTATTGTACTAAATAAGGTTGCTCTTGACAAAGAATTCTCCCTCAAAATCAAGAATCCCAGAATCGCCTTGATCGATACTCCTATGGAAATTGCTAAGACTACAAACAAAGCAAAATTGCAGATCAGCGAATATGGCGAGCTTGAGAATTATGTAAAGCAAGAAGAAACAGTCTTGTTAGAAATGGCAGATTACATTATCAGGGCAGGCGCAAATGCGGTTTTCTGTTCCAAGGGTATGGATGACAAGATCGCGGCTTACCTCCAAAACAGGGGAATTTATGCCACCCGCAGGGTTAAGAATGAGGATATGCAGCACCTTGCAGATGCCACAGGTGGAAGGCCTATTCGCAATATTAAGGAACTGACCCAGAAAGAACTCGGAGATGCCGGGCTCCTCGAACAAGATCGTGACGGTGACCAGGGTAAAACCTACCTTAGAGACTGCAAAGGTGCAAAATCCGTATCCCTTGTTCTTAGAGGTGGTACTGAACATGTAGTTGACAATCTTGAGCGTGCAATTGACGACGCCCTCAGAGTTGTAAAATGTGTAGTAGAAGACGGCAAGCTTGTTGCTGGTGGTGGAGCTTCCGAGATAGAAGTTGCACAAGAGCTTCGGGCATACGCTCCCAGCGTAGGTGGACGCGAACAGATGGCAATCAGGATTTTTGCAGATGCCCTTGAAGAAATTCCGAGGACAATTGCCAGAAATGCAGGTCTTGACACTATTGACACAATAGTGAATCTCAGAGCAAAGCACGCTGAAAACAAAAATGCAGGCCTGAACATTAATACAGGTGCTGCTGAGGATATGCTTGAAAAAGGTATAGTTGATCCCCTCAGGGTTAAGGTCAACTCCGTCAAAGCCGGTTCCGAAGCTGCAGTAATGGTGCTCCGTGTGGACGATATACTCCGTGCCCAGAGTTCCTCCATGCAGGATGTCAAACCTGAGCATATGGCAAGTACCTACGACGGCATGGCAGCTCCTGGTCTCAACATGCACAGATAAAACCTTAGATAAAGTAGTTAGTTAGTAATAAAGATCTCAAAAAGGCAGGCTGCAAACTCTGTTCAGCAGCCTTATTTTTAATATTTTTACGTTTTAAATGGAATATTCATGCCTGATTAAATTTCTCCGTAAAACTGCCTGTAATCTTCAATTGCTTTTTTCGCCTGGGCAGGAAATTCTTTTTTCATATATTCAATGAATTCGTCCCTTGATTGAATATCCTTGAGGACTTCAAGCATACGGGCAGCAAATTTTTTTGATTCCATACTTCCTTTACGGAGTTCAAAAGAGAGGCAAAGAGCTTCTTTAGGAAAGTACTTTCTTCGAATCCAGGGAGAAACTGAGCCAAGAAGTACTCCGTCTTTTAAGATACTATAAGCTGGTACCCCTATGAGTTCGAATCTATCCTTTCCTGCCAGTTTTTCAAGGTTTTCGCTGAAATAGGAATGAAGTTCAATATATATATTGGGCTTTAACTCTTCAATAGCCTTGATAATCTTTTTTCCGATTCTAAGATAGTACCCAGGATTCAAGGTTGAAATATACTTTCCCCGGTCTACAAGTGGAATTAAAGCCAGAGTCCCGGTTTCTGGTGGCTTTATGCCACTCAGAAGTCCAGTCGTATCTTGCCATTCGTCCCCGTGAAGACCTGCAACAAAGAGTCTGACTGGCTTTCCACTACCGTAAACTTTCATCCAGGCATCAGGTTGTAATTCTTGAAGCTTTTCTATGCATTCATGGCTTCGGGAAAAAGAATTTCTTGAATTCTCTATATCGTCATTGTTCATCTGTTTTAATACCTCAGACCTCTTATTCTTCGGGCTGAGCTTCTTTGAGAGGTTCTTCTTCAAGCAGAGGTTTTCTGGTGACCACATAGATTTCCTGCTTCTTGGGATTGATAACCTGCTGAATTTCAAGCCCGAGATTTTCTATTTTGCTCAGGATGGGTTTAGGATTCTTCTTTGTTGGTATTTTAATAACCTGAAGAAGCTTTCCCCCGGGTTTCAGCAGAGGCAGAACTCTCGAGAGAGCTTTGATTGAATCCTCAGGCTCCAGTGTCATATCTGAAAGAATAACATCTACAGGCTCTTCAAAAAGTGAATTCAGAGGAATAGTAAAAACGTCTCCAAACATAATCTCAACGTTTTCTTTTTCATATGCAATTTTTCCAAGTTCGCTTCTGAAGTCCTTGCTAAATTCAATACCTTTTATATGGCCTACAATTTCCGCGGCAAAAATAAGAAAACCTCCCGCGCTGGATCCAAGGTCAAGCACATTATCCCCCGGTTTAAGGATCTCAGTTTCATCCTGAATTCGTTTGAGTTTGAAATAACCCTGAGGTTGGTCCAGACCCTCAGTAACTTCAATAACATCTTCAGTAGAAACATCTCTCGATACCTTTGTTACTGTCGTGCCGTTAACCTTAACGTTTCCGTCAAGAATAGCCGTTTTAGCTCTCCCTCTTGATTTGAAATAACCCATATCTACAAGGTATGCATCCAGTCTCATGGGGCATTGTATCGGCAGAGCTTGTATATATAGATAACAAGTAAGTGCTCAGAGAAATAGAAAATAAATGGTCACATGGTAAAAATCGGTAGAAAGGATACTAAAACCATGATAACATTCAGTTGGTTAACCGGACTATAAAATAAGCAGGCTGTTTGAGGGATATCATTGGCATATAATATTCTATACGTTTACCCTGATAAACACTTCTATCGGCTCTGTAGAAATCTTAATATTCAGGCAAAAATCAAAGTTAACAATAATTCAAAGAGTACTCTCACTTGTTGTATAGATTTGTTGGTTTCAATCTACTAACAGTGGATTTGAGAGTTTTTCTACAGATCCATTAGTTAATTCAGTTAAAATTAATGAAAACTTTTCGTATCAGAGGATTTCTACAGAGCCAAAATTTTAAAAACTGAGTTTTTACTTAACGCGTAATTTGTTGAATTGTTCGTAAATTCTTGGTGGTTACAAAAAGGGAAATTTAATCAAAAATTGGATTTTAAAGTTAATTTTCGTTGTAGATATATTTTTATTGAAAACTATTTGAACTATTAATAATATTAGTTAAATATAAAATATTTTTCTTATTTATGGTATATATATATTAAAGGTATTGTTAACTAAACATAGTTAACTTTTTATTTCTGTATTTCATCAATAGAATAACCGAGTACTTTAGCATTTCAATATCTTCGTATAACACTTTGTCTCTTTCTTCTCAATCTTGCCAGAAAGTGCCTCAATATGCTGTTATATCCTTCAACAGTATACGTTTCTGCTTTTGATTGAGTATGGATCTTTTTTGGAATAAACTCTGCATATGCTCTCCAGTGATCTGTCATCACTTCTCCAATCTCTTTTTTCTTCAATTTTTCCCAGAGTAGTTTTCCAGTTTCCGTTCCTCTGCTACCAAAAGAGCAGTTGATGAACTTTTTCCCAACTCTATCAACAGCAATCCAGATCCAGCAATACTTTTTTTGTTACCGATGTACGTGTGCATTTCATCCATTTCAACAATAGATATCTCATTTTCACTTTTTAGGTCCTCTAACTCCTGACCAAATTTCTTTATCCATCTTTGGACAGAAACATGATTCACCCCTAAAAATCTTCCTATTGAACGAAAGCCCAATCCTTCAAGGTAAAGTTGTAAAGCCTGTCTTTTTACAGAAGCGGAAAAAGCAGTTGATTTTAGCTCTACCGTATAGTTATAGCCACAATCAGAGCATTTGTACCGTTGACGCCCGCCAACTATACCATTATTTTTATGAATTGGAACTTTTGCATCTGGGGCAGTTCATGCAGAAATATAGGTTCTCATAATAAATACCTATATTTAAGTATCAATACCTAATATAAATATGTATTGAATTATATATGAAAAAGTTCTACGAGAAAGATCTTGTATTCCAACTTAAAAATATTTTGAAAATTCTACGTATTAAAATTATAATGTACATACTTTTCAACATGTTTCCATAAATAAAAAATAATTTTTTTGAAAAATAGGAGAGATTTTGTGCTTTAAAGCCCGTAGGTAAAAAAATTTCAGACAAGTGAAAAGAAAATATGGCATTGTTAATTAAACATAGTTAACTCTTTATTTCTGTATTTCATCAATAGAATAACCGAGTACTTTAGCATTTCAAGACTTTTTGTATAACACTTTGTCTTTCTTCTCAATCTTGCTAGAAAATGCCTCAATATGCTGTTATATCCCTCAACTGTAAATGTTTCTGCTTTTGATTGAGTATGACTCTTTTCTGGAAGAAACTCTGCATATGCTCTCCAGTGATCTGTCATTACTTCTCCAATCTCTTTTTTCTTCACTTTTTCCCAGAGTAGTTTTCCAGTTTCTGTTCCTCTGCTACCAAAAGAGCAGTTGATGAACTTTTTCCCAACTCTATCAACAGCAATCCAGATCCAGCAATATTTTTTTTGTTACCGATGTAAGTGTGCATTTCATCCATTTCAACAATAGATATCTCATTTTCACTTTTTAGGTCCTCTAACTCCTGACCAAATTTCTTTATCCATCTTTGGACAGAAACATGACTCACCCCTAAAAATCGTCCTATTGAACGAAAGCCCAATCCTTCAAGATAGAGTTGTAAAGCCTGTCTTTTTACAAAAGCGGAAAAAGCAGTTGATTTTAGCTCTACTGTATAGTTATAGCCACAATCAGAGCATTTGTACCGTTGACGCCCGCCAACTATACCGTTCTTTTTGTGACTGGAACTATTGCATCTGGGGCAGTTCATGAAGAAATATACTTTCTAATAGTATATAACTATGTTTAAGTATCAAAGCCGAAAATATATCTACGAAAAAAAGCCAACTGAAAAAAAGTAAAATAAAAGCACACTGAATCTTAGTTTTGACGGTAATATTGATAATCGTAAGTATAAAAATAGTTTTTACTTTTTAAATATTACCTTTTATCTTCGAATCTGATAGTGTATTTTGTTTCGTTCTCCTTTTCAAGCTCGATTGTTCCTTTAATTTGTTCAACGAGAGCATTTACAAGTTGCAAGCCCAGAGTTTCTGAATTTTTGAAATCTACTTTTTGAGGAAAATGAGCACCGTTATCCGAGTAGGTCAAGAGTAAAACTTGAAGGTAGCTCTGTAAGCTCTTTTTCTGAAGTTTCACCTATTTTTTGGCATTCTGCTTCATTTTGACAAAGGGAAATTCGGATCATTCCTTCAGTACCTTTTGAAAAAGCATATTTAAGGGAATTTGAGAAAAGTTCATTAATTATAATTCCCAGTGGAACTGCTGTATCAATTCCAAGAAGCGTACTGTCAACTTCAAGGATAAGCCTGATCTTCTCATCTCCGGTTTTATAAGAATTCAGGATGTCCGCAGTCAATTTCTTAAGGTATGCTGCAAAATCAATACTTGACGCATCCTCTGACTTATAAAGCTCTTCATGAATAATGGACATGGAAATTACACGGTTTTCGCTTTCCCGAAACGCTTCAACAACTCCTTTATCATCGAACTTGTCAGCCTGAAGGCTGAGCAGGGATGACACTATCTGAAGGTTATTCTTTATCCGATGGTGGATTTCTCTCATGCCAATTTTCTCGGCTTTCTCAAGGGTTTCCTCAACTTTTTTTCTCTGGGTAATTTCATAGGCATATCCCTGGATAAATATCGGTTTCTCCTGAAGCATTGCAAACATTGTGGATTAATTCATGGATCCATCTTACACTTCCATCCTTTCCGCCTGAGCCTGTATTCATGCTCCATGATCGAGTTTGACGACGAATTCATTTTTTCCATACATTTCTCAAGCATATGCATATCTTCAGGATCAATAAGACTATATAATTTTATTCGGCCTGAGGTAAAGTCGTCTTCGGAATACCCTGTTATTTCCTCGACAGCTCCTTCCATTAACAGTGGGCTAAAATCACTCTTCAGCTTAAATGAAATTCCTTTGAAATTCTGTAAAAATGACCTGTAGAGTTCTTCGCTTTCCCTCAGTTTTTCTGAAGACTGTTTAATTTCGGTAACGTCTTCCATTACCCCAAGAGCTCTGCACATACAGTCTTCTTCGTCCCGCAGATATACTCCTTTATTTTTTACACAAAAATATCTTCCATCCTTTCGCTTGAACCTGAATTCTTCATTGAACTTTTCTCCTGTATTCCAGCAATTTTTCAATGTCTGCTGCACTCTTTTATAATCTTCAGGATGAATATGTTCAAGCCAGTCGTAATAATCCAGTTTTTTAATTTCGTTATTATTGTAACCAGTAAGCTCTGTGACTGCCCCCGCCCATTCTACATTACCGTTTTTCATGTCAATATCATATATCAGCTGCCCTGTTTGTTCTGCAATAATCCGATATCTCTCTTCGCTTTTTTGTAACTGATCTTCTATATTTTTGCGCCCTGTAATATCAAGCATAACTCCTATGAGCCCTTCTACAGTCCCACAAAAACTGTTGTATACGGCTTTATTGAAAATGAAATCCCTTTTGATCCCGTCAGAACACATTACTTTTGCTTCGTAAGTATGACTTCCTCCCTTTTGGAATAACTGCTTGTCCATTCTTTCATAAATTTCCTCAAGTTCTGAAGAGCTTTCTTCGTAAAGATCGTATGTTGAACGTCCGATTATTTTTTCTTTTGAACTTCCAATAATCATTTTTGCAAAAAGCTCATTACAGCCCTGATAAATACCTTCCCGATTTTTGTAAAATACAGGAGCTGGAATAGTATCCAGCAGTGTTCTCATGAAATGAACTTTGTCTAAAAGTGCGGTTTCCACGTCATTTCGTTGAATTACAAATGAGAGAATTAATGCAGTAGCATTCAGGAAACAAGCATCTTCATTGGTAAACCTTTCCTTTTTTGTACTGTGAACTGTCAGCACTCCATACGGCTTTTCGATATTTCCAATGAGTACACTTATTCCACTAATTATATCCTGGGACTCTTCAAAACCCATTGCCTTGAGAGTATTTTTCCTATTCAGCTTTTCTATAAAAATAGGTCGGCTTGAAAGTACAGTATATCCTGCTCTTGAAGCCGAATCTTTTTTAATGATTCTGCCTGTATTTTCTGGTTTCCAGCCAATTCCTGCCTCAAAGATAAAGTTTCCATCAGGCAAAAGTTTTAGAATGCTGCAATATTCTACACCAAGCATGGATGCAACTAAATGAAGAGTCTGATCAAACAAAGTCTGAAAATCGGAGGATTTGAGAAACAGATTTGAAATTTGAGAAAGTGATTCATGTTCTCTTTTTCTTAAAAGTAGTTTTTTTTCAGTTTTTTTGAGAGAAGTGACCTCAAATGCAGATACAGCTACGCTTTTGCAGGTAAGTAAAGGAGTGAAAACTAGTGAATAAATTTTCTCGCCTGTTTTCAGTTCAGTCTGTAAGGGTTTCTTTCGGGTTATTGCTTGCCAAGCAGTCTTTCGGATTTCATCAGGTGCTTTATCTCCAATATTGATTTTAAGAGCTTCAAGTAATGATTTTCCTGCCCTATTTGCGTAAAGAATCATTCCTTCTGTTCCGATTTTCAGGATAGGGCCAGGGCTATTTAACAGAAATTCTCCCATCCAGTTATCTTCTGTTCCCTCGCCCAGATTGTCATTTCGATTTATACCAGGACCCCCGTCCCTTATTTTATAAACTCATATGAATAAGTTGTTTATCAATATTAGAGTTTATACAAAAAGTTTAGACTATATATAATAATTTGAATATGATATATATTTTAAGTGCTAGTTGTCTTTTATCTGTAAATCCTTATAACATATTAATATTATGATAATCACTTAGGAATAAATTGTGTATGTTTTTAAATAAAAGTCCAATTTACACATAGAATTATTTTTCCTGCGTTTATAATAATTCTAGCATTTATCAATTTACTATTCTATCAAAATCTACAGCAATATCCTGAAAATGTTATGTTTAATAGTGGCACACATACTAACATATTTAAAAGAAATATATAATAAAAACATCCAAATAATATAAAAACAAGTATTGAAATCAAGATTAAAGCTTAAAACTGTGAGGAATGTATTTTAATGGACGATCTTAATCTACTCAAGAGAAAACTTGATTATATGACTATACCTGAGCTTTTTGAATACGTAAAGGAACATTACCCTGAAAATGAAGAACTATGGGTAGGTCCCAAAAAATTAATCATCAGAAAAATTCTGAACTTTGAAAGAAATAAGATGAACGAAGAATAAACTTGAAGAGCTGATTCAGTAACTAGAGAAACTGTTTTTAGTTTTTTTAAAATTTTCAAAATTTTTTTGCGTTTTAAGTTGAGGTATTTACACATTTTCTATTTTTAGTTATAGAGCTCATCCCAAAAGTAGTTTTTATTCAACATCAACAATAATTTCAAAACCATTTTCCGCATCATAAGGTTTATTGATTATTTCAAATTCCAGATATGGTGACATAACTCTAAGTTTTGGGATAGGCTCATAGAGAAATCTCTGAAATTACCTCCCTTAAAATAATGAGCTTACGAAAGATAAATATTTGCTGGAAATGTGATTTTTATGCACACCTTTCATTTATATGAGACTACAAATTGGTCTGCTTTGTAGTGTACCTTTCGAGTATTTTATTTTATAATTAATTACAGAATTTCTGAGAGATTAAGTTATAACGTCTCTTGTAACTCTAAATTATTTTGAATCATTTAATTCTTTTTTATTCGTGGCTTTTAAAAATGAAAAATTCTATTAGTAGTATCATGGTATGTACTCTACATGTATTCTTCCTTGCCTGAAACCTTTCGACTTCACAATACCATTTAATTCCTCTACGATATCTTCAATTTTTCAGGCTTTTTTACTAAATCTTTTCTTTTTCCTTCATGCATATTCAGCATAATAGTCAACAGTTTAATTGCTCCTTTGCCAGTGTTATTAGAGATAACTATTATAAAATAACCACATATTAAAATAGTTTGTATTTATAAATTATTTTAATATTATGCAATTAGAATACGAAAAATATCCCTGGCTATTTAGAATAAATTCAAGAAGAGTTAAGTACAAAATAAAACTACTTTCTCATTACAATGTTCTCTATTATCTTGAAACTCATTTAGTAGACCATTGTAATTTGAACTGTAAAGGTTGTCTTCATTTTAGTCCATTATGCCCACCAAAGTTCACAGATTTTAATCAGTTTTCTAGAGATATCACCAGATTATCGGAAATTTTTAAAAAAATAAAGATGTTTCGATTACTAGGTGGAGAATCTTTATTACACCCAGAAATACTTAAATGTATATTATTTTCAAGAGAAAAATTACCGACATCTGATATCCATCTAGTGACCAATGGACTGTTGCTCCCGAAAATGACTCCTTTATTTTGGAAAACAATAGCAGATCCTAAAGTCACTATTGATGTTACTGCGTATCCTAAAGTACCTGTAAAAGTAGATGTTATAAAAGCTTCTGCAAAGAAATATGATATAAAACTAAACATTTATTTTCCAACAAGTTTCTATAAAATATCAAAAAATTTTAATGGCGATTGCAATACTAAAAAGTCATTAGATATATGTCGTACACATTTCTATTGTCCTTTCCTTCATGAAGGGCATATATATTTATGTGCACATATGACAATGTTAAAAGAACTATGTGAGACTTCACCTATCCCACTTCCAAATGTAAAATCAATTGATGGAATTAATATCCATGAAAATATTAATGGGAAGGATATTATTAATTATACAATGAAACCTGCATCGTATTGTGGTTTTTGTGACTGGACAAAATACAGTTATTTTCCGTGGGACGTTAGCAAACGAAAAGAAGAAGAATAGCTTGTTTAAAATGGTAAAATTTACATTGTCACACTTCGCTATAAGAAACAGGGTATTCAGCTGAAATAAATTTTCTTTTCGAAAAAATACTGCTGAATTTATAAATTTTAGATTCAATAGAAGATTTTTATGATCTTTTACACAAAAAACTGCGTGGATTTTTATTACCATAGATTATAGTATTCATATGAGCCTATCCCAAAACTCAATATTGCTTATCTGAATCCTATATTCCGGATAACCAATCGAGTCTCAGATCACGAAAAACAATTCTAAAAATTTATTGATCTGAGTCTAAAATTGGTTTTGGGATGAGCTCATATATTAATTTATCACACAGTATAAAATAAAATATAAATCTATTATTTAACAAAAAGCTGGGGAAATTTTTGAGTTCCACAGCAAACTGCAGGGAATTAAACTGAAATAATAACAGCTAAAAAGATTTTGGCAATATCAAAAGAGCGCCCTTAAGAATGTTCCAAAAGTTTTCATAAGTCTGAAGGAACTTCCTGAAAACATGAGCTTTCTCATAAGGATAGAAGGATGATCCATATCTCCGTACTCGGTAATAGTGTTTAAAATTGAAGGGGTATTCAGAGAACCTATAAGATCATTTAACTGCTTATCTTCCAGCTTCCCCACATAATCATGAATCTTCATGCCGATGTCAAGCTCTTTTCCAATGCCTTTCCGCCAGAGTTGATCATATTCAGAAAGCTTTTTTGCGGAGTTATCTCCTTCAAGGGCTGCCTTTGCTGCAACCTTTCCAGCGATTTTTGCCGAAAAAGCTCCAGTATAAATTCCTCCTCCTGAGGTCGGTTTTGCCTGTCCTGCTGCATCGCCAACCAGCAGAACTCCATTAGATACAGTTCTTTCCTGAGGACCTATTGGAATTCCCCCAACTACGAAATCAAGCATACCTCCTGAATATCTTGCTTTTACATGAGGATTGGAGTGAAGGAACTTCTCAAGGTAAGAAAGAGGAGAACAATCTTCTTGACCACTTTTCCAGGCAAGTTCAGGTTTAATGGCAAGTGCGATTCTTGAGACTTTTTCATTAACTGGTACGGTCCAGGCAAAAAAACCGGGAGCAGTAGTACCGGGAAAAAGTTCAACAAAATCACTGTCATCCGAGGCATATGGAGCTTCAATCTGCATACCCGGAAGTACACGGGCGGGTTTTTCAAGTCCTGCATAACTGGCTATCCGGCTTTTTACGCCATCGGCTCCTATCACAACAGGAGTGCATATTGTTTCAGGTTTGCCATTTTTGAGTATCCTGAGCTTTACCTGCGAACTTTCTTTTCCTTCCTTACCGGTTTCTGTGCTATTTTCTAATCCTACAGCCCTGGTTTTGAGAGAAAGATCTACACCTTCTTCAACAGCCATTACTGCAAGAGTTTGGTCGAAGTTTTTCCTTGAGACAACATATGCTTTGGTCTTTTTTCCATCTATTGGCAGGCACTGCCCATCAGGAGCATATACAAAAGCCCCGCGTACAGAGTTGAACACAAACTCGTCCGAAGGCTTGAGATCGCATTCTGCAACTGCTCTGGTGCTCAAAAGTCCAGTACAGCCTACAGGTGACCCTATAGAAGCATGTTCCTCAAGCAAGAGAACTTTTGCTCCATTCTGGGCTGCATAGCGAGCTGCAGTAGACCCCACAGGTCCGGCTCCAACCACAACGACATCATACTTCATGCCTATTACCTTGAAAATAAGTCTTTTCCATAGCAGGAAACTTAATATATTCTTTTAATAAATACAGTTAATATAACAAAGTTTATATCTCAACAAAGTGATAAAATGTTGATGTGACCTTCATAACAGAGTAACCTGTTATATATTACAGAGTTATATATTAAAGGGGTCTTTTTATTGATAATAATAATTATTTGATGGTCCAGTTGTGTTTCATTGATTCAATTTTTTAGTTATCAGAAGCTTTCCGAGTATCAGAAGCTTTCCGAACTTCATAAGTATCATAAGCTTTCTGGGCTTATACACAATCAGAAGCTTTCAATACTTCATAATCTTGATATACTGATACATAAATTCAGCGTGAGATTAAAACATAAAACTGAAAGATCAGGTATTTAACGATTTCTTAGAATCATTACCAGGATTTTCCATGCACCAGAAAAAAGAAAAATTCCAAGTATCGAACTCTCAGAAAACAGAGAAAAGTAACCGTAGTAGAGAAAAAGTCCGACCTTTGGATAAAAAAAGTTCTAAAATTAAGGATGATAAAACTTTCCAGGCTTCAAGTAACAAAGCTTCTAGGAGCTCAAATCTAAAAGATTTTCATACCCAAAAAAACAAGGTTGGAAGCAAATCCAAAGATTTTAAAGGAAAGCTTCCTGAGAATAAACAGGCTTTCAGCAAGAGCCTTGGCTTTAAAAAAGATTCAGATCTGGTATCCTCAAAGAAAAAAAATATTGGACGTTTCGAATATGAAGATGACCATATATTCTGGTGCGAAAAATGCAACCTGCCACTAATAGGAACAAAATGCGGAAAATGCGGCAGCAAAGGAGAAATAATTCAACTATCTCAGCCTGCAGATGTCCGTTTTTGTTCTCCTTACGAGAGAGAAGTCCTTAATAAGCAGCTTTATTCATCTTTTGGATGTAATCCTCTGGGTAAAAAGCTCACTCTTCTAAATAAAATTCCTGGTGAGGATAAAACAGATGAAGTAATTGTAGACGGATTTATTTTTGGAATTCTCCGATTTGAGCTTTCAAAAATGGATTACACTTTTGAACCTTCCCTGCAAGGAGCAAAAATTCTCCTAAAATCTGCCGAAGACAGGAAAATCGAACTCAAGAAAATAAATAGGCATCTTAATGGAAAAAGCATTTCAGCAGGATCTATTGAGGCGTTTGATAGCAGTATAAAAGCAGGAGATTTTGTCCTTGTGACTGCAGGCAGCCTTACAGGTTATGGAATTTCTTTAATTGATGCAAGCTTTTTTGAAAAAGACCTGAGAGAAAATCCATCCAAGTGGAATGATCAAGCTACTGGAGAGGTTAGTGAGAAAGTTGCCGAAAACGACTCTGAACCAGAATTTTCGCCAAAAACAGAATACTTACTAAAAATGGAATCCTCGCAAAAATCCGAGATAAAGGCTCTCCGAATTAGAAAAATTGATAGTAGTGAAGCTTCGCTTCGTCCTGAAACCCCAGATCTTGCAGCATGCATAGAGGCAAACAAAAAACACCTCCAATTGCTTGGAAAAAATGCAATCAATACTATTCGCGGAATTATTTCCAAGAAAGAATATCAAAATCTGCCTGTCTATGTTTCCTTCAGCGGTGGAAAAGACAGTCTTGTAGTACTTGATTTGGCACAGTCTTCTCTTCAGAAAAGGGAACTTAAAGCTTTCTTCCTGAACACAGGGATTGAGTTTCCAGAAACCATCGAGTTTGTACGAAACTTTTGCCAGGAAAGGGAAATATATCTCAATGAAGCAAGTGCAGGTTCAGCTTTCAGGGAGCAGGTAGGAAAATTCGGCCCTCCTGCAAAGGACTTTCGCTGGTGCTGCAAAGTTTGCAAGCTGGCATCGGCAGAAGACTTTGATACAGGAAACAAAGCCTCATCTAGTAAAGGAAACATTGAAGTGGCTTATCTGACAATTGACGGTAAGAGAAAACACGAATCTTTCTCCAGGGCAAGGATTGCAGCAAGCGAAACAAATCCTTTCGTTCCTGCCCAGCTCAATATTTTTCCTATAAAAGATTGGAAGGCAATTGAGGTGTGGCTTTATATTTACTGGAGAAAACTTTCCTATAACCCTCTCTATGACCTTGGTTTTGAAAGGGTGGGCTGCTGGCTTTGTCCATCTGCTCTTGCTGCCGAGTATTCCAGGGTAAAAGACCTGCACCCTGAAATGTATGCTAAATGGAATTCTTTCCTTCTAAAATGGGCAAAGTCCAGAGGGCTTTCTGAAAAATTTGTAGAGCATGGCTTCTGGCGCTGGAAAGAATTGCCTCCTAAGATGCTAAAGTTAGCCGAAGAATTAGAAATTTCTATTGTTGCCAGAAAAAACATTGAATATTTTGAAATTGAAGTCGTATCAGGAATTTCTCCCTGCCGAGCAGGCGGCTTTTCAGTAGAAGCAGGAATTAAAGGCATCAAAGAAAAAGAAGCTGCTGGTTTTTTCAATGTACTCGGGAATATGGTATACGCAGAAAACCTGGGGATGCTGCTGGTTAAAACTGAAACTGGAACCGTAAAGTTTTTTTCAAACGGGAACCTGCTTGCAAGTTCAGAAACAAAAGAAAAAGCAATCTCACTTTTTAAGGAAGCTGCAAAACAACTTACAAGGCTTTCTCAATGTACTGGCTGCGGGATTTGTGTAAAAGCCTGTCCTGTTGGAGCAGCTTCTCTTGAAGGAAAAACGCCGCTTGTAAGCGAAGCCTGTATTAGGTGCGGAAAATGCACGGAGTCCTGTGTTGTGACCAGATATTTTGATAAGCTTGTACCTGACTTGGATCAAAGGTTATAAGGTGTAAATAATCAAAATACCGGATTAGTATACCGGATTAGTAAAGACAAATTTACATATTAAAAATTTAAATACTTTGGTGCTAATGATATATTCATGCCTTCGTTATCATCTAAAATTTTGCATGACACCACACAGACTGCATAAACAGTTTCTTCACTCAATCGAGCAAGCTCTATCCTTTTTCCGGCAACCATCCTGGAGCAATCTAAGCCATCGGTTGCAATCATTATTTTTTTGAAATTAACAATTTCCATGAAACCCAATTGTATTATTCTTTGGGAATGAATATAATATCGTCGTGTTTCGTAAAGTGAAAAAGTCATGAAGATTCTGATCTTCGACAATATGAAAGGAACAGGAATCGGTTATTACTTAGAAATTTGCGTGTCGTGTCCTTGAGTAGTGATCAATTCTGTAAAGGCTGGATGTAAAACAGCAACATCAGTCTCTGCATAATTACCATCATCATGGGTCGGTTGAATAACTACTTTTTAGCAAAAGTTCTTATGTTTTCGGGGCGCACATCTTACAAATAGTTATTACGTACCACTCAGTTTATATATTCATAGAGTTCTGGAGAGATTACTTCCCAGGAGCACTCTATGTTCAAATATTGGCTTCTAAGTATTAGATTCGATTCATCTTAGCAGACTTCAATTCAATTAGAATCTTTTCTAAATAAGTCCAACTGTCTTTAAAATTAGGCTTGCAAAAAATCCATCTTTAAATTCATTTACATACAGATCATCAGGAAGGAATCAAAAATGACTCTGAAACCCAGAACCGCAGAATCTTCTCAGATTCGTTTGATTGACCTTATGTCAAAGCCTTTCTTTATAGTAGCTTCCATCGAAGTCGGAAACACCACAACTAAATCTATCCTCACGGATACAAATATGGATACTGGCATGACTTATATTATTAATAAGGTAGTTAGGATGACCAGAGATGTATGTCCTCCGAAACTCGGAGAAACAGCATTTGGAAAGACGCTTACAGGTGTGGAACTTACTCGTGAGGCAATTGCGGAACTGGTACGTGATACTCTTATCGAGTCGATGGAAAAAGCTAACCTGGATATAAAAACCGATCTGAACTTCGTTGTTCGCTCCACGGGCGTAGTTGCAGGTTTTGAATGTCCAGAAGAGGTGGGCGAATTTATCAAAGCTCTTGCAGATGGTTGTCTAATAGCAGGAGTTCCACCAAAGAATATGACACCTCCGATGTCAATTTCAAATATTTCTAAAAAGTTCCGGAAATATAGCAAACTGGAAAAGGTGATCTTTGATGGAGCTGTAGCTGGAGTAACGCCGCCTATTGGTT
The DNA here is from genome assembly GCA_963727895.1 of uncultured Methanosarcinaceae archaeon. Classification (GTDB taxonomy): domain Archaea; phylum Halobacteriota; class Methanosarcinia; order Methanosarcinales; family Methanosarcinaceae; genus Methanosarcina. The sequence goes on from CAVSHT010000008.1 coordinate 49,934, forward strand.
CAACCGGTATTGAAATAGTTGCAAATGAAATGGAAGGAGAACTTGCAACAGCAGGAATTAAGGAAGCAGCCAAACTTACAGATGTTGATTTCAGAAACCCCTGTTTTTCAATTGACTTTGGTACAACTCTTGATGGTAGGATCACAAACTCTGACCAACCATACGCAAAAACAGTAGGAAACTTCTGTGGTTATGCGGGTGCAATTCCTGATGCAATTGTCCGTGGTTCGAAACTAGTGGATCCAAAAGTAGGGACTGCTCTAGAAGTTTTTGAGAAACAGAGAACGCCTTCTTTCTTTACCTTGGAAATTCAGGCTAAAACAATTGAAGAGTATGCAAAGAGCATCCATGAACTTATTATCATAGAAAAGGTTCCAAAAGGTAGAAAAATATATGGAAGCGTGCCTGTAAATCCGGATGTGGCTGAGGAAGTAGGTGTAACACTTATAGGTTGCGATGTAGGTGAAAATGGCAGTGATATGAATAAGCTCAGTGGTATCGGTATGGAGATCTATAAAACCCACGGACTTCAGATGGTCCACGCTGTCGTTGACGAGGTTATGGCAGGAGTGGTCTGCAGGCTAATTAAGATCGCAAAAGAAGAGGGGCTTGTTTTTGAAGATACAACTTTTGGAATAACTGGCAGAGCAGGCATTACAGGAAACAAACCCAAACTGGTCCTGAAGTACCTGGAAGAAATTAACCTTGCTTCGAAAATAGATGAGAGAGTAGTCTTTGTAGATGACGGGCTTGCAAGGGGAGCAGCTGTTATGGCTCGTTGTATGAACTCTCTGGGCTCACCGCAAAATCCTCTCGGTGGCAAACACGGTGGGAAATGCATCCTTCCACAGAGGATAAAACTTCAAGCAAAATGATGCTGAAAAACCAGAAACGACAAAAATCAAAGTTGTCTAGCTCACTCCGCTGCAATCATCGGTTATGTTTGTAACAATGTTTCAGATAGGCTCTAAACTTTTTACATTATTTGAGGTTTTTATTTCAGTTGATATCCCGCAGATTGCTCCAGAGACGGGAACTTCCCTAAAAACATAGGGAACTGAATAATATCCACTGTGTGAATATACTATTTCTTGCAGGGGGACGCCAGAGTAATTTTCATTTTCTACTAATCTTCCTTCGTCAGAATCTGTATTATAATGCTTTTACCGGTAGCACAATTTCTTATTTAATTGCGTTTTCGGAACATTATAACTTACCAAAAACTTTACATTCTAATATAACAATAATTTTAGTGAGTTATCTTGAAATGAGCTAATCCCAAAAAATAGTTTTTATCATCGAGTTTTCAGGTTTTTTTCAAAATCGGTGTCATAGTCTCGATTCAAAATACGAAATAAAATAAATAAAGGCATTGATACTTAAACATAGTTATATACTATTAGAAAGTATATTTCTTCATTAACTGCCCCAGATGCAATAGTTCTAATTACAAAAATAATGGTATAGTTGGCGGGCGTCAACGGTACAAATGCTCTGATTGTGGATATAACTATACAGTAGAGCTAAAATCAACTGCTTTTTCCGCCTCTGTTAAAAAACAGGCTTTACAACTTTACCTTGAAGGATTGGGCTTTCGTTCAATAGGAAGAGTTTTAGGGGTGAGTCATGTTTCTGTCCAAAAATGGATAAAGAAATTTGGTCAAGAGTGAGAGAACCTAAAAAGTGAAAGTGAGATATCTATTGTTGAAATGGATGAGATGCACACTTACATCGGTAACAAAAAAAAATATTGCTGTATCTGGATTGCTGTTGATAGAGTTGGGAAAAAGTTCATCAACTGCTCTTTTGGTAGCAGAGGAACAGAAACTGGAAAACTACTCTGGGAAAAATTGAAGAAAAAAGAGATTGGAGAAGTGATGACAGATCACTGGAGGGCATATGCAGAGTTTCTTCCAGAAAAGAGTTCATACTCAATCAAAAGCAGAAACATTTACAGTTGAGGGATATAACAGCATATTGAGGCACTTTCTAGCAAGATTGAGAAGAAAGACAAAGTGTTATACAAAAAGTCTTGAAATACTAAAGTACTCGGTTATTCTATTGATGAAATACAGAAATAAAGAACTAGATATATTTGAGTAACAATGCCAAAAATTGGTACTAAATAATTTTGATTACGAATCAATTTATTATTCTGTGTTAGAAGGCATTGAAGATACTAAAGGCTTATTCTCACCTATAGAATTTACAGATGAAGAAAAAAATGCTATAAAAGTTGCTACTAAAGCCGCATATGATCGTATAGATAAAGTGCTTATTGAGCACCAGATTAGCAACTATACAAAGTGGATTAATACAGTTAATAGATTACTTCGTGAGTTTGGCAGAACAAATAATACTGGGTTCATATTTACATTGAATCAAGATTTATTTATTGAGAGATTTTATCAAAATCCAGTTAAAGGTCATCCTTGTAGATATCCAGAAGCAAGACTTTCTATTCCTGGAATCTATAAGTCTCCAGTATGGTTTATGGGCGAAGACGATAATCCAGTCAATGGAACCTTTACAGAGCAGGAAGCTAGGTAATATTATACATTAAAAACAACGAATATTACACTTTGCCTAAAAAAAATAAATTTAGCTCAAAAAGTAGCAGTTTATTAAAAGAAGGAAGTTATTTTCTTATAAAACTCCACGGATCATATAATTGGAAAAGTTATGATGGATCAGATATGATGGTCATTGGGAGAGGTAAAAGAAAACAAATTCACAAAGAACCTCTCCTAACTTATTACTATGATCTTTTTAAAGAAGTTCTCTTTCAAGATCAGCGTAGATTACTTGTCATAGGTTATGGCTTTGGCGATGAACATATTAACAGTGTACTGTCTGAAGCTGTAAGGGAACATAAATTAAAAATATATATTCTTTCTCCGGAGTCACCAAAAAGTTTTAAAGAGAAACTCTGTGATGGATCCCAAAAGTCTGAAGATACTATAAATATATGGGAAGGAGTTTCAGGTTATTTCCAATGTATAGAAGATGTTTTATTAAAGGATGTTTATGGGAATCAATTTGAGAAAGAACAATTTTATGATCTTTTTTTTGGTAATAGTAATTAAGAACAATATAACTTCTCTTGAAAGCCAACCTTTTTTGTATATTACGTTCTTTTTTCAATTCAAAATGTTTTTGTCATATAAGCTTAAAAGTATTATTCGTGTGAATTAGAGAAAAGAACACATATAGCGAGGATAGGCGAATTGTGAATGCTAATAGGAATTGATGTAGGAGGCACTACCACAGATGCAGTGCTTATCCAAAATGGAGAAGTGTGCAGTACTGCCAAGGTTTCCACTGAGCATGGAAATCTGTTAAATTCCCTGCTTGAAGCCCTTGATGCTGTCAGCAAAGATGTTCCTCCTGAACAACTGGAAAGGGTAGTATTCAGTACAACCGTGATAACAAATCTTATCGCTGAAGGTAAAACAGACCGTGTAGCTCTGGTATTGATTCCAGGACCTGGGGTTAATCCGGCAAGTTATACTTTTCCTGACAGCTTTTATCTGAAAGGGGCTATGGATTACAGGGGAAGAGAGATCGATCCTCTCGATGAAGCTGAAATAAGGAAAACTGTAAACTTAATCCGAGAATCAGGATTTTCAATAGCAGCTATTATAAGTAAGTTCGGACAGAGAAATCCGTCCCACGAACTCAGAATAGAAGAAATCTTCAAGGAAATCTATCCTGATTGTAAAGTGGAACTTGGGCATAAAGTTTCGGGAAAATTAAATTTCCCGAGAAGGGTAGCAACTACTATGCTTGCCTCTGCAACCCGAGAGCATTATCAGGAATTTGTTGAGAAAATCAGGAAAGCCCTTGAAGAGAGAAATATCCGTGCTCCTGTGTATATCATGAAAGCGGATGGAGGAACTCTTCCGGTTGAAAAATCAATAGAATTCCCTGTGGAAACTATTTTTTCGGGTCCTGCCGCCAGTACAATTGGAGCACTTGCCCTTACCCTTGAAGGACAGACCTCAGTGGTAGTAGATATAGGGGGAACTACCACAGACCTTGCCTTAATCCTTTCAGGCAAACCTCTTCTTGCTTCAAAAGGCGCAAAACTTGGAGATTTCCTTACACATGTTAGAGCTTTTGCCGTCAGATCAATAGCTATAGGAGGAGACAGCGTTGTAAGGGTTAAGGATTCAGACAACGGGACAAAGGTAATAACAGTCGGTCCTGACAGAGCAGGTCCTGCTTACTGCATGGGAGGGAAAGAAACTACCCCGACTGATGCCTTGAAAGTTCTTGGGCTTATAGAAGTAGGAGATCCAGAGCTTGCAAGTGAGGCAATCAAAGTCACAGCTTCTGAGATTGGAATATCCGAAACTGAGACTGCATCTCTGATTGTTGACAAAGTTTCAGGGATGATTGCTGATGCGGTTAATGAAATGTTCTTAGAATGGGAACCGGAGCCTGCATACAGGGTATGGGAGGTTCTGCAAGAGAAGAATATAAGGCCTGATAATGTGGTTGGAATTGGAGGGGGAGCAAAAGGTCTTATTGCAGAAATTGCGAAAAAACTCGGTGCAAAGCCTGTTATCCCTGAATATGCTGAAGTAGGAAATGCCATAGGAGCAGCCATTGCAAGACCTACGCTTACTCTGAACCTGCATATTGATACTGAACAAAAAATCTACTCAGTTGCTGAGGAAGGAAAGATTGTCAATCTCAGCACAACAAACATTGGCAATTTAAATAAAATACATCTCGACGAAGCTGAAGCTCTTGCCGCAAAACTCCTGAGAGCACGTGCAGAAAACTTTGGAATTTCCGAGTATGCAGATGAAGCTGAAATTATTAATAGCGAAGTGTTCAATGTCGTCAATGGTTGGCATACTTCAGGGCGGCTTTTTGATGTGAATATGCAAATCCCTGCAGGCTTGATTCCTGAATGGAAAAGGAGGGAAAAAGCATGAAACTGGGGCTTGGAAAACTCAGGGATGTACTGAAAACAGGTTCTGGAACAGATTATGATAACGGGAAAAAAGAGCAGGTAGAAGAGAACGATAAAGCGGAAGAATTTCAGAAGATAAAAAATGAAGAAATCAAGCCTGAGTTACTGAAGGGAAATAAAATGGAATTAAAAAAGATCGAACTGGAATCAAAAGAAGAAACTTTGTCCCCGGCAGATCGTACTGATGCCAAAAAGACAGGTCTTATTTTCTTCCCTGCCTTTGATTGGGCTATTTCGCCTACGCACCCAGAAAGAGAAGAACGTCTTCTCTATACCAGAGACCAGATTTTTGAAGAAGGACTGATGGACCTGCCAGAAATAGCTGAATATAAACCTCGCCTTGCAGAGTTAAAGGATATTGCCAGGGTTCATTTCTGTGTGCCTGATATAAAAGCCCAGGCTACAACTCCTCATCTGATCGCGGCAGGCAGTTGCCTGGTGCTTGGGGATGCCCTGATGAAGGCAGAGGTTAGAAACGCTTTTGCACTTATAAGGCCTCCTGGACACCATTCAATGACAGTAGCGCACGGGAACAGGGGGTTTTGCAATATCAATAATGAAGCCATCCTTGTGGAGTACCTGAGACAAAAATACGGAATCCACAGGATTGCAATTGTAGATACCGATGTGCATCATGGAGATGGAACTCAAGATATTTTCTATAATGATCCTGATGTGCTTTTTATCTCTTTCCATCAGGACGGAAGGACTCTTTACCCTGGCTCAGGTTTTATAGACGAACTGGGAGGCCCAAAAGCCCTTGGCAGAACTATTAATATCCCCCTGCCTCCGGGAACCCCTGATGAGGGTATACTTTACGTGCTTGATAACCTGGTGTTTCCGATTCTTGATGATTTTAAACCTGAGCTTGTCCTGAATTCAGCGGGACAGGATAACCATTATACCGATCCTCTTGCAAATATGCGTTTTTCCGCACAGGGGTATGCAAGATTGAATGAAAAACTTGCTCCAGATATGGCTGTGCTTGAAGGGGGTTACGCAATCCAGAGTGCACTTCCTTATGTAAATACAGGGATAATTCTTGCAATGGCAGGACTCGACTATTTCTGTGTAAGGGAACCTGATTTTAAACCCGGAATGTTTGTTCAGGCTTCAAGGGACAAAAAGAAACTGGAAGAAATAATTGCAGCTCAGCTTGAAAACTGGAAAAACAAAGATAAGCTTGTAGAGGCTGAAGTGGCAAAACATGGAGATTTTTACAGGCGGAAAAAACAGATCTTTTATGATACTGATATGATTCAGGAGTTCCAGGAAGAGTCTATCAGAATGTGTCCTAATTGTCAGGGCTACAAAACCATTGATTCCCATGCCCACCAGAGTGTAAATGATACCAGGATTTTCGGAGTTTCTGTTCCAATTTACGCCTGTGAAAATTGCCAGGCTGAAGCAAGGGAAGAGTACAGGAAAAGGCTCAATCATCCTGAATACGAATACGTTTACCTTCAGGATAAAAAAGGAGATGAGTACAGGGCATATAATATGAGGAAAAAGCAGGAAACAGTTTATTGAGATCAAAAAATCTCTTTAAACAGAAAATGAGTTGTTAAAAATATGGCATTGGTACACAAAAATAGATATATATGCTTATAACATATATTTCTTCATGAACTGCCCAAAATGTAATAGTTCCAGTCACAAAAATAATGGTATAGTTGGCGGGCGTCAACGCTACAAATGCTCTGATTGTGGATATAACTATACAGTAGAGCTAAAATCAACTGCTTTTTCCGCCTCTGTTAAAAAACAGGCTTTACAACTTTACCTTGAAGGATTGGGCTTTCGTTCAATAGGAAGAGTTTTAGGGGTGAGTCATGTTTCTGTCCAAAAATGGATCAAGAAATTTGGTCAAGAGTGAGAGAACCTAAAAAGTGAAAGTGAGATATCTATTGTTGAAATGGATGAGATGCACACTTACATCGGTAACAAAAAAAAATATTGCTGGATCTGGATTGCTGTTGATAGAGTTGGGAAAAAGTTCATCAACTGCTCTTTTGGTAGCAGAGGAACAGAAACTGGAAAACTACTCTGGGAAAAATTGAAGAAAAAAGAGATTGGAGAAGTGATGACAGATCACTGGAGAGCATATGCAGAGTTTATTCCTGAAACGATTCATACTCAATCAAAAGCAGAAACATTTACAGTTGAGGGATATAACAGCATATTGAGGCACTTTTTGGCAAGGTTAAGAAGAAAGACAAAGTGTTATAAAAAAGTCTTGAAATGCTAAAGTACTCGGTTATTCTATTGATGAAATACAGAAATAAAGAACTAGATATATTTAAGTAACAATGCCAAAAATATATAGGTATTTTTTCTTTTTTCCTGTTTATTCCTTTATTTTTCTGGTTTTTTAGCTCTGTTCTTATTTTATTCTCTTTTTTTCAATAATTACCGGATAGAGAATTAATTGTTTTAAATTTTAAGAGTCAAAATTAGAACACTTTTTGTGTAAGTACCCTTTTTGAATGAATTGCAAAAATTGTTTACATTTTTTGTTATTTGATACAGATCCGACTGTTTATCCAGGGCACTTTCTATATATATTAATTTTACTCTTGTATATCTGAATAATTGGGCTATTCATAAATTTGTAAAAAATATAAAAACCTGGATTAGCTGGCTGGAATTTACTGAAACGCATCTCTTTATTTTTGAAGTCAGTATTTAAATGAGTATGTGTAAAAAATAAAACGTAGTCAGCGTTAACTTATTTTTATTGTAGTTTATAAAATATTGTAAGTGGTAAAATGAGAACGTCTAAAATAATTATAATAAGTTAATACGTTATTTTAAGGGTATTTCTTTTTAATTTCTTTATAAATAGGTTAATAAAAACCGATATGTTTATATTGTATTTGTAATTAGTTTCTAATTAATTTGAGAATGTTATACATTTAACTTCTTTTAATATGTAGGGAGGAATTTGAAATAAACAGAATAAAACTTTTATTACTAACTTTTTTAATACTTATTTTAAGCTCCGGTATTGGGGCAGCTACTGAGATTCGTGTTAGTTCTGGGGGGTCTATACAGACCGCAGTGAATAGCGCAAATCCAGGTGATACAATCATTGTGGGTCCAGGAACTTATACTGAAAACATTGTGATAACTAAAACTAGCAATCTGGTACTTATGTCATCATCGTCAAATCTTGATGACACGATAATTGCTTCCAACGACACAACAAAAGATGTGATTTCTGCTAGTTCCAGAACCAATCTGGTAATTAAAGGATTTACAATTAGTGGAGCTGCAGCAGACCACTCAGGAATCCATCTAAATAGCTGCAGGGACTGTACTATTGAGAATAATAAATTTTTAAATGATGATATGGGAACATATGTAGAATCTTGTATTAATACTATAGTACGCAACAATAAGGCTACTAGAACTGATGAATCTAAAACAGGTAGGGGAATTAACATTGAAAGATCTGCATCTACCACTGTTTCGGGTAATACAGTTTCAAGTCACAAGTTTGGAATTTATTTTGCTGGATCCCAGCCTAATACTATCTCAGGAAACAATATAACTCAGAATAACAACACAGGCATAACCTTAGAGGATTCTACGAATAGTATAATAGAAAGCAATACCGTCAGCTTGAGTGGGGATAAAGGAATCTATCTGAAAAACTCAGGCAAGAGCAGCCTGAAAAATAATATCCTTTCTTCCAATGGAGGAAATGGGATTAATCTCGAGTTAACTAATGAAACCAAAGTTCTGGATAACATAATTTTAGGTAATGCTAAAGATACCAATATCCATGGTTTATTCGTGAATACATGTAGAGATAATTACCTGCAAAATAACACGGTCTCAAACTGTCAATACGGCGTAGCTATGAGATACTCCGAAAATAACAGTTTTGTAAACAATAATGCACATGACAATGATAGAGGTTTCTACGTATCCTATACATCAAGCAGAAATACTCTTTCGGGCAATAAAGCAAATTCTAACAATAATGGTTTTATTATAGAGCGTGGAGCAAATAATAATATTTTGGAAAAGAATGAGGTAATTTCAAATTCAGCTAGTGGAGTCTCGCTGGATAATGCTATCAGCAATACGATATCCAATAACAACGCATCTTTAAATGCCAGAGGTATTTATTTACTCTCATCATCCAGTAAAAATACGATTATAAGCAATACTGTAAATTCTAACAAAAACGATGGAGTTGTTCTTGAGAATACAAGTGAAAATAACGTTACTGGCAATATTGTAAATTCAAATACCAGATACGGTATTTTTGTAACAAGTTCCAACGATAGCTCTGTAGTAAATAACATAGCACAGAACAATGTAAGGGGTATCAGCCTGCAGGGGTCATTAAAGGATATAATCTCTAAAAATACACTTACTGACTGTTCTGGTTCTGGATTATTCCTTACGACTTCCAGTGAGAATAACCTTTCTCAAAATGTAGTTTATAGCAATGGAGAAGGTATCTCTCTTGACTCTTCCCCAAATAACGTAATCTCAAGCAATAATGTTAGTTCAAATGGTAATGGAATTTACATGTGCCCAAGAAGTATTGGAAATACAGTTTATGATAACTATTTTAATAATACCAAAAATGCAAACATTAAAAATAACAAAAGCAACTGGAACATCGACAAAAAATCAGGCAAAAACATTATGAGGGGACCAAATCTTGGAGGTAATTTCTGGGGAAGTCCGTCGTTTATGGGTTTCTCTGATACTAATCTTGATAACGACAGTGATGGAATTATTGATATTCCCTTCGTTTCAGAAAACGGTATCATCCCCTACGCTAACGGTAATATCACAGATAACTATCCGTTGATACGTGTAGTAATACCAATTCCAAGCTTTGATGTAAGCACTAAAAAAGGTTTTGTCCCTCTGACGGTTCGGTTTACGGATCACTCACAAAATGCGGATTCGATAAGCTGGGATGTTAATGGTGACGGAAAACCAGACAATACAAACAGCAGTTTTACTTATGTATACACTGTTCCTGGAACCTATAACGCTATTCTTTCAGCAACCAACAAAAATAGTACAGAAACAACAACTGTACAAATAATTGCAGAGGTATTTAAAGTTCAGCCGATTGCAGACTTTAATGCCAACCCAACGAGCGGTAATGTTCCTCTTTCTGTCCAGTTCACTGACCTTTCACAAAACACCACATCAAGGAACTGGAACTTTGGGGATGGGGCCACTTCAACCGATCAAAGTCTATCGCATACTTACAATATAGCAGGAACTTATACTGCTACCTTAACTGCAACAAATGAAAATGGGACTTCTTCAAAGAGTACCTCAATAACTGTTACAGAACAAAGTAGTTCAGATGATTCAGGTAGTTCAAGCAGTTCAGATGATTCAAGCAGTGGAAGCAGCCACAGCAGCAGTAGTAGTGGCGGCGGCGGTGGTGCCGGCAGTTCCCCAGAAGCTCAAAGCAATGTTGAGGTAAAAGAAATTTCACAAGGTTATGTTACAAATGGCAAGCCTGTAGAGTTTGATTTCTCCAAGAATGCAACTTGTGTTGTGTATGCAAGCTTTGATGCAAAGAAGACAGCAGGTAAGACAACAGCAATTGCAGAACAGTTAAAAGGCAAATCAATTCTGGTTTCAGTACTGAATTCGACTGAGATCTATAAGTACTTCAACATATGGGTTGGAACCGGCGGATTTGCAACCTCAAAGAATATTGAAAATCCAGTAGTGTGCTTCAAGGTTGAAAAATCCTGGATACAGGACAAGAAAATAGATCAAAATTCAATTGTCCTCTCTAGATACAGCGACAAAAAATGGTCACAGCTTCCTACAAAACTATTGAAGGAAGATGATAAATACCTGTATTTCACGGCACAAACCCCTGAATTCTCGTTCTTTGCAATAACAGGAAAAGCTGTAGAAAAACAAAAAGTGGCTGAAGCAAAGTCTTCAACAAACACTTCAGGGATTAAGCAGAATAACACAACAGTAGTAAAAACTGAACAAACACAGAAGACTGAGCAGAAATCTGAGAATGGAAGTCTCACAAGCATTCCAGGATTTGAAGCGATTTCTCTTATAGCTTGTCTTCTTACAGCATTTGTGTATAAGAGGAAATAAAAGTACATTTGAAAAGAAAAGATAAAAATAAAGATGAATATGAAATAACAAAATATTGAAGGAGCTTAAGCAGATCCCAAAAGATAAAATCGCAAGCGAAAGCTTTTGGGTGAAAACTTGATCCTTCACCCTATTTTTTATATTTTTACTTATTTGTGTAGTTTCCTTGTAATTTTCCAAGTAATTTTTAGAATTATTTAATTTATTTATAATTTACTTTTTACTTCATATAGGTACAACTCAATCAATATATTTATATTGTTTAGCGCTTATTTCATAATTTATTAAAGATGTTTCAGTAGAATTCTACTTTTGGATTGGGGAATGAAAATGAAAAAATCAATTATTTTGTTAATAGTCGTTCTCATTTTTGCATTATTTTCGGGGATTGGGGCGGCTAAGGACATTACCGTTAATTCGACTGATTCTATACAAGCGGCTGTGAACAGTGCGGTTTCAGGCGACGTAGTTATTGTGAAACCCGGAGTATATAATGAGAATATCAAAGTTTCTACTCCGAATCTTGTAATAAGATCGGAATCAGGGAAGCCTGAAGACACAGTAATTAAAGCTATCTCAAATACAAGTGGGTTTAACGTTGCAGCAAGTAATACGACAATTAGTGGATTCAGGATTGAATCTGGAGAAAGAGGAATCTCTCTGGTTGGATACAGTAGTTGCACAATTACTGATAATGATCTTTCGGACAATATATATGGGATATTTCTGATTAGCTCAAATAACAACAATATCTCGGGGAACCAAGCAAACTCGAACAAAATGTTTGGAATTCACCTTGACAGTTCTGAAGGAAATATTCTATTGAATAATACTGTAAATTCAAATACAAGAGGCATTGATTCTATAGTTTCAAACAATAACAAAATTTTAAACAATATTGTTTTGAATAATAGTCAGTATGGAATGTGGATTTCTCAATCTAACGATAACAACATTTCCGGAAACACAGTTAAAGAGTGTGGTAATGGCGAAGCCGGAAGTGGCGGTATCCATCAAAATTCATCCAGCAGGAACATAATCTCCGGAAACGTTATCGCTTTTAATAAAGGTTACAGCATTTTTGAGTGCCCAGCTTGCCACAATAACCGTGTGTATAATAATTACATAAATAATGAGCGTAATGCAAATATCAAAACAAAAGATACTACCTGGAATATAGAAAAAACCGCAGGCATAAACATTGTCGGTGGATCATATATAGGAGGTAATTTCTGGGGAACACCCGAAGGCACTGGATATTCCCAAACCGCAGCTGATAAAGATGAAAATAAGGATGGTATTATTGATTTTGCATATATTGACAGCTCAAATAATATTATCGATAACCTGCCTCTTGCACCTGTTTCCACTCCACAACCGCCAATTCTACCTGTTGCAAACTTTAGTGCCAATATGATTAGTGGTTATGCACCACTCGCTGTACAGTTTACGGATTACTCGCAAAATGTAGTTTCCAGAAGCTGGGATATTGACAATGACGGAATCGTAGACAGCACCAATGAAAGTTTTGTCTATGTATACCAGAACCCAGGAAACTATACCGCTAACCTTACAGTGACCAATGAAAATGGTACGAACTCAACAACGATACAAATAATGGTAGAGGAATTTAAAGTTCAGCCGATTGCAAACTTTAGTGCCAATCCAACGAGCGGTAATGCTCCTCTTTCTGTCCAGTTCACTGACCTTTCACAAAATGCCACATCAAGGAACTGGAACTTTGGAGATGGATCCACTTCAACTGATCCGAATCCATCGCATACTTACAATACAGCAGGAACTTATACTGCTACCTTAACTGTAACAAGTGAAAATAGTACTTCTTTAAAAGGTATTTCAATAACTGTTACAGAACAAAGCAGTTCAGATGATTCAAGCGATTCAAGCAGTGGAAGCAGTCACCACAGCAGTAGTAGTGGTGGCAGTGCCGGCAGTTCCCCAGAAGCTCAAAGCAATGTCGAGGTAAAAGAAATTTCACAATCCTATGTTACAAATGGAAAACCTGTAGAGTTTGATTTTTCCAAGAATGCAACCTGTGTTGTGTATGCAAGCTTTGATGCAAAGAAAACCGCAGGTAAGACAACAGCCATTGCAGAACAGCTAAAAGGGAAATCAATTCTGGTTTCGTTCCTGAATTCTACTGAAATCTACAAGTACTTCAACGTCTGGGTTGGAACCGGCGGATTTGCAACCTCAAAGAATATTGAAAATCCAGTTGTGTGCTTTAAGGTTGAAAAATTCTGGATACAGGATAAGAAAATAGATCAAAATTCAATTACACTCTATAGATACAGCGACAAAAAATGGTCACAGCTTCCTACAAAACTATTGAAGGAAGATAATAAATACCTGTATTTCACGGCACAAACCCCTGAATTCTCGTTCTTTGCAATAACAGGAAAAGCTGTAGAAAAACAAAAAGTGACTGAAGCAAAGTCTTCAACAAACAATTCAGGGATTAAGCAGAATAACACAACAGTAGTAAAAACTGAACAAATACAGAAGACTGAGCAGAAATCTGAGAATGGAAGTCTCACAAGCATTCCAGGATTTGAAGCGATTTCTCTTATAGCCTGTATTCTTACAGCATTTCTATGTAAGAGGAAATAAATCCGTATAAAAGAAAATAAAAATTTGACAAAAAATAAAAAGAAGTAAAGTATTATTTGAATAAAAGATGAACATTTAATCTTTGGTATTGTTAACTAACTATAGTTAACTCTTTATTTCTTTATTTCATCAATAGAATAACCGAGTACTTTAGCATTTCAAGACTCTTCGTATAACACTTTGTCTTTCTTCTCAATCTTGCCAAAAAGTGCCTCAATATGCTGTTATATCCTTCAACAGTATACGTTTCTGCTTTGGATTGAGTATGGATCTTTTCTGGAAGAAACTCTGCATATGCTCTACAGTGATCTGTCATCACTTCTCCGATCTCTTTTTTCTTCAATTTTTCCCAGAGTAATTTTCCAGTTTCCGTTCCTCTGCTGCCAAAAGAGCAGTTGATGAACTTTTTCCCAACTCTATCAACAGCAATCCAGATCCAGCAATATTTTTTTTGTTACCGATGTAAGTGTGCATCTCATCCATTTCAACAATAGATATCTCATTTTCACTTTTTAGGTTCTCTAACTCCTGACCAAATTTCTTGATCCATTTTTGGACAGAGACGTGACTTACCCCTAAAACTCTTCCTATTGAGCGAAAGCCCAATCCTTCAAGATAGAGTTGTAAAGCCTGTCTTTTAACAGAGGCGGAAAAAGCAGTTGATTTTAGCTCTACTGTATAGTTATATCCACAATCATGGCATTTGTAACGTTGACGCCCGCCAACTATACCATTATTTTTGTGACTGGAACTATTACATTTTGGGCAGTTCATGAAGAAATATATGTTATAAGCATATATATCTATTTTTGTGTACCAATGCCTGATCTTTTATTTGAATCTGCTTTTTAAGCTGTTTGATCCTTAGATAGTTAAAATAGGAACAATAATCTATAGTTATATGGACTTTCTAATTAACAAGTAGAATAAAATAAGGAAGCAAAGCAAAAGAAATAAATGCAACAGTATTCCAACAATTATTTCAGAAGTTACATTATGGTCTTTTAAATACGGAATATTTTGCTTCAAACCGGAGAGGAAATTCCCAAGAAAACCTGTCATAATTATACAATCATTTTCTCCGATATATAGAATTAGGTGCTCCAATTATATTCAGCTGGTATTATTTATTAGAATCACATTGATGTGTTAAGGGTAAACGAGGATCAAAGCCAAAGTTTACTGATGGTTCTTGTCTTAATCAAGATTGTATATTTTATGGTTCCGTTGCAAAAAATATCTGCTAAGGATATAATTAAAATAAAAATGAAATCAAAGATAGTGATATGCTATCTAATTCCTTTAAATGGAAGCACTTTGTTGGTGAAATTATTTTATTGAATGTTAGATGGTACTTAAAATACCCACTTAGTTATAGAAATTTAAAGGAAATGATGGCAGAAAGAGGGATAATAGTCAACCATACAACCATTATGAGATGGGTACATCAATATTCACCTGAAATCGAAAAGAAGGTCAGAAGGCATTTAAGACCAACAAACGATTCTTGGAGAGTTGATAAAACTTATATCAGAGTTAAAGGTGAATGGAAATATTTTTACCGAGCAGTTGACTCAAATGGAGATACAATTGATTTCATGTTAAGTGCAAAACGAGACCAAAAAGCAGCGAACAGATTCTTCAAAAAAGCTTTGAATTCTAATCATAATCAAATTCCAAGAGTAATCACAGTTGATAAAAATCCAGCTTATCCACCTGCTATAAATAAACTGAAAAATGATAAAATACTACCTATAAACGTAGGCATTCGACAAATCAAGTATTTGAATAACATTATAGAACAAGATCATAGATCCATTAAACGAATAGGTATTGCTAACTAAACATAGTTAACTCTTTATTTCTGTATTTATCAATAGAATAACCGAGTACTTTAGCATTTCAAGACTTTTTTTATAACACTTTGTCTTTCTTCTCAATCTTGCTAGAAAGTGCCTCAATATGCTGTTATATCCCTCAACTGTAAATGTTTCTGCTTTTGACTGAGTATGGATCTTTTCTGGAAGAAACTCTGCATATGCTCTCCAGTGATCTGTCATCACTTCTCCAATCTCTTTTTTCTTCACTTTTTCCCAGAGTAGTTTTCCAGTTTCCGTTCCTCTGCTACCAAAAGAGCAGTTGATGAACTTTTTCCCAACTCTATCAACAGCAATCCAGATCCAGCAATATTTTTTTTTGTTACCGATGTAAGTGTGCATCTCATCCATTTCAACAATAGATATCTCACTTTCACTTTTTAGGTCCTCTAACTCCTGACCAAATTTCTTTATCCATCTTTGGACAGAAACATGACTCACCCCTAAAACTCTTCCTATTGAGCGAAAGCCCAATCCTTCAAGGTAAAGTTGTAAAGCCTGTTTTTTGACAGAGGTGGAAAAAGCAGTTGATTTTAGCTTTACTGTATAGTTATAGCCACAATCAGAGCATTTGTACCGTTGACGCCCGCCAACTATACCATTCTTTTTGTGACTGGAACTATTACATTTTGGGCAGTTCATGAAGAAATATATGTTATAAGCATATATATCTATTTTTGTGTACCAATGCCATATTTTTAATGGCTGAGTTCTTATAACATTATACTTCTTGCCTAATTGTGCCAGAATAATTTTACAAATCAATATTTTTATGTATTATTGGAACACTTAATTTATGATAGATAAATTACTTGAATGGCATTCAAACTAATTATTGCATTTTAATGTATGTACAGATATTATAACATATTTGGCTAATAACTCTGGTTAACAAGCGCCTAATGTTCTAATTTAAATGCGTTTTAAACATAGCCTAAGCAAATTTACCTGATATACTGGTTGATATCATTAATTAATATATGATTATAGTGATTATTTATTTAGCTACGATATCTATCAAAAATTCCCTCTCTGGAAGTCTCTGGTGATGAAATAAATATATTTTTTCATGAATTGCTTAAAAAGTGAAATGAAGTATACTTTCGCGATTTAGAAACATTTCTTTGAAATTTCCGATAACTAAAAATCTCTATATTTCCGGCTTCATATAATACCTGTTTACAGTGTATATTAAGCATTGGCTGGCATAATTTATCTCAAAGCTACATATTCTGGTTGTTAAAAATGGTTGTTGATACTGATATTTGCGGTATAAGAATAGGAGATCGATACCCTTCACATGTAATGGGAATTCTTAATTTTAGTCCTGAATCTTTTTATGGAAATTCGGTCATAAATCCGGATTCCGTTCTTGAAGTAGCTCTAAAAATGATTGAGGATGGAGCAACTTTTCTAGATCTTGGAGCACGCTCAACCTGGTTACATTCTGAGCCTATTAGCAGGAAAGAAGAACTTCAACGTATTCTGCCGGTGCTTGAAGTACTTGATGGCAATGTAGATGCTGTGATCTCAGTAGACACGATGTTTTCTAAAATTGCAGAAGAAGCCCTTAAAAGGGGAGCTCAAATCATAAATGACGTTTCCGGTTTTACAGCAGATCCAGGAATGATTGAAGTAGTAGCCGATTATGGCTGTCCCGCTGTAGTCATGGCTTCAAATAAAGTTCCGGGAGATCCTATTGGGATGGACTCTGTTATTGATTCTCTTGATTCTATTATACAGGCTGCTGAAGCTGGCGGCATAAATCCGGAAAAACTCATACTCGATCCTGCATTAGGTAGATGGACCGAAGAAAAGACTTCTATGTATGATTTTGAAACCCTTGATGATTTTGAACGCCTTAAAATCTTTGAAAAACCTTTGTTGGCAGCCCTTTCAAGAAAATCCTTCATAGGAGAGGTACTTGAAAAACCTGCAACAGAAAGGCTTTATGGTAGTCTGGCTGGAGCAGCTATTGCAGTCTACAAAGGTGCTCATATTATCCGTACGCATGATGTGCCGGAGACCTCTGATGTTGTAAAGCTTTCAGGAGCTATCAGGAGTCGGCCAAGTATAGTAAAAGAAGGCAGATATGAGGTTTCGATGGTAGAGGTGAAAACCCCACAGGACGCAGCCATTATAATGCGAAAACTTGGAGCAACCAGAACAGGCTCACAAGTAATGCAGGAAAAAAGTGTCCATCTTATGCTGAAAATATGTAACCTAACTACCACTGAAGCTTTGATAATAAAACAAGAGATTCTTGCTCGTGGAGGGGATGCAGCTTTGGCAAGGGATGCAGTTTCCCATGAAACAGAAAGTACTGATGTACTTGTAATGGGTACTCTACTGCAGCTTGGGCGACTTGTTAAGAAACTTGAAGGGCAAGCACGCTCTCTTCCACTAATTGCCGGAATGATCCATGAATGTATTGCTAACCGGAGCGGTCTTGAATATCGATATTTGAGGTAATTATGATTATAACTTCAGCAAAACCCCTTGAAGAAATCCTGTCCCTATTAAAAGATGAAGATGATATATTCATTGTTGGATGCAACGTATGCGCTGCAAAACTGAAGACTGGCGGAGAACCCGAAGTGCTTGAGATGTTCAGGCAGCTTGAGAATAATGGAAAACATGTAGTAGGCTGGGCTCTTCCTACTGCAGCTTGCAGTGTTCGATCCTTTGACTCCCTTGTAGAGAAAAATGAAAAGATAAAGGAGGCGCGTTGTATATTGGTTATGGGTTGTGGCAGTGGAGTTTCAATAGTTTCCAATGTAACGGATGTTCCGGTGTTTGGTTCGAATAATACACTTTCTTTGGGAGGTTCAAGCGAGGGAAAACTGCTTTTAGACCAGTGTGCAATGTGTGGAACTTGTACTATTGGTGAGTTCGGAGGGATATGCCCCAAGGCTCAGTGCCCTAAAGGACTCCTAAATGGACCTTGTGGAGGATCTATTGACGGGATGTGTGAGGTCAACAAAGAAAATGAATGTGTATGGGTTCGGATATATGAAAGATTAAAAAAAATTAAGAAGCTTGATCTTCTTTATACAATTCATGCTCCTCAGGAACACGACATCAAATGACTTTACTCCTATTTTTATTTACTTTTTTAACTTATTGAACAAGAGATTTTTGGCTTTTATATAATGAGCCTATCCTAAAACTCAAAATTTGCTTATTAGGCATTCAATCATATATTCAACCAAGCTTTTGATTGTGAAAACAATTCCGAAAATTCCCAACAATTAAGAATAAAGTAGCTTTTGGGATAGGCTCAATTATAAAAATTACTTAATTTTCGAGAGAGTCTTAGTTTTTTATATTGAGTTTATAGATATCTTTTTTAGCTGTAGTCCTCTTTATATATCTATCCTTCGGGAGCATGGCTTTAAATAATTTCATTCATAATATCCTTATTTAATGCTTTTTAATTTTCGTGAAAAACTGAATTCCAACAAATTTCTGGTTACTGCTGAAGTCTCCCCTCCGAAGGGCACAAGATTTTCAGTTCCTCTGGAAGATGCCCGCCAGCTCAAAGGCATTGCAGATGCTATAAACGTTACGGATAATCATTGCTCAATTATGCATATGAGTTCCCTGGCTTTTAGTAAGCTTCTGCTTGATGAAGGACATGAGCCTATTATGCAGCTTACATGTCGGGATAGGAACAGGCTCGGACTTCAGTCAGATCTTCTGGGAGCTTATGCTTTAGGTATCCGAAATATCTGCTTGATGACAGGAGATTTTCCTTCTTGTGGGGATCATCCTGGTTCAAAGCCCGTATACGACCTTGACTCCGTACAGTTCCTGCAGCTTGTCCGAAAACTTGATTCAGGTATTAATTTTGCAGGAAGTAATCTGGATGGGAGTACTTCTTTCTGTACAGGCGCTGTTTCTGGTATCGATCCTAAAAAACCCCTGCAACTTATAAAACTTGAAAAGAAGGTCAGGTGTGGAGCTGATTTTATCCAGACGCAGGCGGTCTATGATGTGGGTATGTTTGAGGAGTTCATGGAAGCCATAAGCCATCTTGAAGTGCCTGTTATTGCAGGCTTGATTCCTCTTAAGTCTTTTAGTATGGCCGAATTTATGAATAAGAATATTTCGGGAATTAGTGTGCCTGAAGAAATTATGTTGCGCATAAAGCAGGCCTCTGATCCGATGGACGAAGGTCTTTCCATAGCTTCAGAGACTATAAAAGAGTTTATGAAACTCTCAAGAGGGGTTCATATTATGCCTGTAGGTTCTCACAAAAATACCCCCAAACTACTTTCTATGGCTGGAATTTCCGAGAGTTAATTTCGGTAGAGATTATAAAATACTCTCCATACCGAAAGATTTTTTCTCTTTATAAGGTTTTGAGCTCTTTTTTTCTTCCTGATCTTAATGAAGTTTGCAGATCTTCTAGCATCCTTTTTGAGTCTTTGGATACATTTATCAATATCTTATGGTATTTACAATTTGATTTTACATATATTTTTATTCAGCAAAATCTAATCATTGGCTTCTAAAGGCAGCAGAATATGAATTCCGAAAACACTTCCATCCAGATGTTTGGAGTCAAGACCCCTATAATCAGAGAAGGGGACGATATCATAAAGGTTCTAGAAATGGCTCTGGAGGAAGCAAATCTTGTCCCGATTGATGGGGATATTTTAGTACTTGCAGAATCTGCGGTTGGAACTGCGGAAAGAAGGATTGTCAAGCTTGAAAGCGTTTCTCCTGGTAAAAGAGCAAAGGTGCTTGGGGAACAATACGGGATTGATCCCAGGGAAATGGAACTTGTACTTAGGGAATGTGATGAAATTTTTGGAGGTGTGCCCGGAGCTGCTCTTACAATTACAAAAGGCGTTTTGGCTCCAAATGCTGGAATTGACGCTTCCAATGCTCCTGAAGGTTATGTAATCCTGCTTCCAGAAGACCCACGAAAAAGCTCGGAAAATATCCGGAAAGAACTTGAACAGCATTATTCATGCAAGCTGGGGGTAATTATAGGGGATAGCAGGACTCAGCCCCTCAGGCTCGGGTGTTCGGGAATTGCGCTTGGAGTTTCAGGTTTTCTTCCTGTAGAGGATGCAAGAGGAACTAATGATATCTATGGGAAACCTCTTCGTATTACATATAAAGCTGTAGCAGATAACCTTGTATCTGCTGCCGAACTCCTTATGGGAGAGGCCGGAGAAAAAGTGCCCTGTGTACTAATTAGAGGAGCTCCTGTAAGTATGGTAAGCGAGTCTCCAGATATGCCGACAATTCCAATGGAAGAATGCATGTATTTCGGCAACGTAATTAGATGCCGGATCGGAAAAAATGAATGATTTATGAATTTTATTGAAATTTACTATTATTTTCCTTTGTGAATACGTTTACAGTAAAACCATTAACTTGAGATAAGCATTATATATTCTCGAAGATAATATATACAACTAATTGAGTCCCGACCTGTATTTGGTAAATCCATCTTTGAAGTCGCCTATCATCAGGATTGGGTTTCCGGATGCTCTGTCGTACGGCCTTTTTAGGCAATAAATGTACAATTTCTATATGCTTTCCGGAGTGGATTAAATAAAAAATAGAAACTCTTAAACGTTCCAAAATATAAAGGTGATCTTATGAAACCAATTTTATTGGACTTTTCCGCAACATGGTGTGGACCGTGCAGGATGCAAAAACCAATTCTCGAAGAGCTTGAGAAAAAATATGGGGATAAGGTGGATTTCAAGGTTGTCGATGTGGATGAAAACCAGGAAATGGCCTCCAAGTATGGCATACACGCAGTTCCAACGCTGATTATTCAGAAAGATGGGGCTGAAGTAAAACGTTTTATGGGTGTAACTCAAGGCAGTGTACTGGCATCGGAACTCGATAAAATAATTTGACCCTCTTTTTTCTGACAAAAAACGCCCGGGGTTCCTGAAACCTGGGGCTAATAATCTTTTTCCTATGGATTTTTTAAGCTTTATACCTAAAAATGGAAACCTTTTATATATCTGTATTTATTCATACTGTATGAAATTTATTTCTTACTTCTAATAGGCAAAAATTATAATTTCTTACAAAAAAATTTGATAATTTTTTTAGATTCACTTTTTTTCATTGGTAACTCTTTGAATAAATTGTTTTTCTCACTCAAATTCATTTATTCATATGAATAAAGGCTTAATTATAAGGTATTCAGTTGAGAATAGTTGAAACCTCTCTAGAAATCATAATAATTATATCAGTTTCCTAAAAAAATTGTATTAGTCTAATTGGCAAAATGAATCAAAACAAAAGACGATTTGTAATAATCGTATCATATTCTTTTTACTTGTCTTCTTTTTTGATTAAAAAAATATTTTGTGAATATAAAATCCATAATACTATCTAAATAATGTTAGTTGAATGGGATAAATATTTATAGTCAGTATATCTTAATAGTATCGATGTAAAAACGTGTAAAAATTTAAAGTGAGATGAGAAAAACATGAAAATTCGAGTAGTTAGTTCCAGAGAAGAAATCTTTACACTAAATCCGAATGAGCGCGTTGTTCACCTGGCCTTCAGGCCATCGAACAAGGACGTGCTTGGACTAGTTGAAACATGTCCGAAGCTTGAGGTAATTCAGTTACCCAAATCCTATATGGCCACAGTTTCAAAATCCATAGAGATGTTCCTTCAGATGCAGAGAGTCCAGCTAATTGAAGGAGATGTTTGGGGTCATAGAAAAGACATCAACGAATACTACACCATTCCGTCCTCAGTTACTGAAAAGATAAAGGAGATGAGAGCTGAAGGTAAATCCACTGAGGATATTGAAGCAAAAATCTCAAGGGAAAATATGCTTAACCCTGAAATGGTTGCTTATATCATAACCAAGGAATCCCCTGCCTAAAATCAATCCAGGCAAGTGATTACAAGATTTTACTGGAGACTAGACTGTAAAAAGATGTTGAATCTTTCACGATCTAATCTCTAGCTTAAATCTTATATTTAGAGAAAGTTTATGGCTCAAAAAATGAGAAACTTTTAATTATATTTAAGATCCTCTTTTGTAAGGATTTCTTATTTTTATTAAGTTATTTTTCTACATTTCAGAGAGAGTGTTCTATTTTAGGATGAATTGAGGTATTTTTATACAAATTTACTTGTAGCAAATCTATAACTTTTCCCTAACCTTATATACCTTAAGTATTATCTCCTCCAAGATTTGCGTGGTTTCTAAAAAACTGATTGATCTTGGTGTGCTGGCGCTCAGGCAGCGTAATTCCCGCGGAACTTTTAAACCGCACATTTCACTCCGGTTCAGAAATATTGAAGGGGATTTGCGTACCTTTTCCATTGATACTACCAGGACAGTTGGAAAACATCTCCAACCAGATGCTTATCTTATTACCCATGCTCACTCTGACCATTATGGGAAATCGGCTATGCTCTCCCCCACTGCAGTTTGTTCTGAAAAAACTGCAGTGGCGCTTGAAATCAGGCATGATAGAAAATATGCGGGCAATATGTTCAAGCTTGGGGATGAAATCGAGATATGTGGAACAAAGATAAAGACTTTTCCTACGGAACATACCGCAGGCGCGACTGCTTTTTACTGGGAAAACGATATAGGGACAAAGATTCTGGTTACAGGCGACGTTAAAGATGCAAGCAATCTTCCTCCCTGTGATGTCCTTATTACTGAAGCAAACTATGGAGATCCGGATGATCCATCCTGTCATTTTGCAGATGACCTTGAAGGCATGGA
Organism: uncultured Methanosarcinaceae archaeon; assembly: GCA_963727895.1. GTDB lineage: Archaea > Halobacteriota > Methanosarcinia > Methanosarcinales > Methanosarcinaceae > Methanosarcina. The sequence continues at coordinate 73,278 of CAVSHT010000008.1, forward strand.
ATCTGCTCTTTTTGAAAACGGTGCGGTAGCTTTTGGAGCTTATGAATTTGGAAAGGCACAGCGTGCAGTTGAACTCATCAGAGGCTTTGGATACGACGGTGCTATCCGTATGGAAGCAAGAACCCGAGAGCTTACACGTAGTATGCTTGAGAACGCTGGAGAACTGGCAGAACTTGATTCCAAAGAAAGTGATGGGGTTTTCATAGTTGCTCCCTGGGATCTTAATAAACTTCCCTGGAACATGAAAAAATACGTATTAAGCTGCCGTATGGATTACTCCTATCCAACGATTCGGATAAGTGATCACCTTGATGCTTGTGGACTTGAAAATATGGTCAAGAAGCTTTCTCCTGAAGTCACGCTTGTCTATCATCCAAAAGGAAATAGGCCTGTAAAATTTTCAAAATATCTAAATTCAATAGGAATTGATTCGATATCCATAGATCAGATCGGTAATGTTTTAAGCAATGAATTTATTTAAAGGTGTAAAATTCAGTCTTATTATTTAATTTCTCAATTGATTCTATTAATTTTGAAATCAATTTCGATAAATCAATCCTATAAACATTATTTCAGTAACTAGTTCAATAATTAATTTCATTTATAGGCAAATGATCTTAATAGAGTAATAAGTATTTTAGAGCAATAAATATCAATAGCTTATTTCAATAATTAATTATAATTTTTTAAATATAATGATTTTAGTTTCATAGCTCAAATCTGCAAATTCAAACCTTATGTTTCAGGTCTAATTTAAATGATATTAGATCGTGAATCTAATTACATACCCGGGAATGTCAACTGCCATTCAGGAGAGTATACAGGTTGAGTAAACCAAATCCGAAGTTAAAGTCCAGAAAAGAAGAACCTGCAAAAACTACAGAGGCTGCTGTAGAAGGTTCCGTAGCGAAAGTTGAGACTCCAGAGAAGAAGAATCTGTTTAAAGAGAGGACACCTGAAGAAAAAAGGAAGGGTCATAGGGATGGAATTGTCAAAACAATAGTGGCTGGGGCCCTTGGTATCATCGCAGGATTCTCATGTTTCAGCCTTTATGGGACAGGAGAAGATAGGATCTGGTATGTCATGCTTATGATCGTTATAGGGTTCACATATCTAATACAGAAGCTTATCTATCCTCAACTTAAAATTGATACAAAGGAGTTCAAACTCAAAGACTGGTTTTTTGTGGAGTTTATAGTCGTTGACTTCTTCCTTATTATCTGGACTCTCCTTCTGAATTAAGATATTGTTAAAAGCATCTTTCCTGAAATGCAAAAGCTTTCCTATAATTGAAGGTCTTTTATACAGGCCTTTTTGTTATATTTCTTGACTCTATAAATTAGGTTCTGTAGAAATATCCTTAATTTTATGCAAATTATTTTTATAACCTTTTTGTTTATGTTATATAATATTATTTATTAGGAATCTTATCTAGGCCAAGTTTTTCTTTTACTTGGTCATAAGGGTCAATAAGCTATACAAAATTATGATAGTCTGCGCTTATACACTTATATTATAAAACAAGAACAAAAAATCGATATTGAGTACAAATACACTTGGAATATTTACAGGAATAAAGCTTCAGTCTAGAAAACTGAATGGTTTTAAAATTATTATTACAAAATTTTTTAAAAAACTTTCGATAATGTATAAAATTGTAAAGTTTTTAAATAAATGTTGCGTATACGATAGTATGGAATATCAGAACAATGATCTTTTTGATAGTGATGGTCCAGCTTTGATTATTTTCATTAATGCTATTTCAGTGGCAGTAAGTCTCTTAGGGATACTTATCTGTATTAAGGTAACTAACCTCTAAAAAACTGGTAAAAACGACTACTTATTTTCATCAAATGATTGCACAATACCACAAATAAAAAAATAAAAAAACAGAGTTTATTATTTGCCTTTTTACTACTTCTTTATTCTCTGTCTTTCTTGATTTCTTGCGGCTTATTTTCAATCTTGCTGGGAGTTAGATATCTGCTAGCAAGCGGAGTCATTGGAAGATCTGCGTGAAGTAAGGAACAGATTCTTTCTCCCGCCAGTGTCCTTCCAGGAAGGTCAGGCATGATTTCAAGCCTTTTTCCTGAAGATGTCCTTTGACCTTCAAGTATGCACTCTGGAAGAGCAGTAAATCTAATTCCTGAAATCGAACTTGAAACAAGTCTTGGGGGAGTATCAGAACTCAGCCGGAGATTACCAGCAAAAAGTCTTAGATCCCTTTCAGGTGAGAGTCGTTTATTAAAATCAGGCATAAGACCTCTAAACTGATCAAGAATTGGATTTGAAAAAGTAGTGGATTCGTAGTTATGAGTAATCTTTTTGGCAAGTACCTTTTCACGGGCTGCGCGATCAGTTAAGTTAGAAGGTGAAGACGAATTTTCGGATTTGCTTCCATTCATAGCATAAAGATTGTCACGATGATATATCAATTATGCGAGGACTTTTCCTGTTTTTTGTTGTTTTTGTTTTTTTCCAATATAATCAAAAATAATTTGATTTTTTATAAGTTATTTAGTCTATTGAATCTGTTTTAGTGTGTTCCTTATTGTAACAATTCTACGTAGTCCCCCACACTTATAAACAAATCAGGGCTTGAAACTTAAACAACTCTCATAAGCAACTCAACAATTTTGTCAAATCCCATTTCTGTCGCAATATCCAGAGAAGTATTGCCATTTTCATCTTGAATATTCAGATCTGCACCACTTTTAATGAGCAACTCAACAATATCCTTATACCCTGTTTGTGCTGAAAACATCAAGGCAGTAAGCCCATGTTCGTCTTGAATATTGAGATTTGCCCTCTTTTCAATAAGCAATTCTACAATATCTTTATATCCTCTATTTGCTGCATGAATCAAAGCTGTGTTACCGTTTTTATCCTGAACATCAAGATCAACACCGGCGATAACAAGTAACTCTACGATATTCTGATTTCCTACTCTTGTTGCAGCATTCAAAGCTGTGTTACCATTTTTATCCTGAATGTTGAGGTCGGCACCACCTTTAATGAGCAACTCAACAATTTCTCTATGTCCTCTTGAAGCTGCAGAAATCAAAGCTGTTTCGCCGTTTTGATCCTGGATGTTAAGATCTGTACCACTTTTAATAAGCAAGTCCGCAATATTTTTATATCCCACTTTTACCGCAAATTTTAGAGCTGTTTCGCCGTTCTGATCTTGAATATTGGAGTTAGCGCCACTTTTGAGGAGTGACTCTACAATATTCCTCTTTTCTATCTTTGCTGCAGAAATTAAAGCACTATCACCGTTTTCGTCCTGAACATCAAGATTAGCACCATTTTCAATAAGTAATTCTATAATATCCTTATACTCTTTATTCACTGCATAGATCAGAGCAGTTTTGCCATATGTATCCTGAGAGTCAATATCTGCTTTACTGTTTCTCAAAAGTTTCTCTACTTTTTCTATCTGCCCTAATTTACATGCTTCTAAAAAGCCCTGAGTTTTATCTTTCCCAAATAAATTATCTATAAATCCCATCAATGTTTTCTCCTCAAATATCTAAATTTTTCTTATTTGACAGAATGCAGCTAACCTGGAAGTTCTGATTGAAGCATAAAACACAAAATACAATTTTTATTAATAAGTTCCGCAAGATGTATACAATTAATACTTATTCATTTTATCAATTGTTTTTTGTATCGGGAAATGGATATTTCAATAATCGGATTTAGTGGTGTCTAATGAAATACTGAATATAAAGGTTTTATAAAGAAAACTCCAAAAAGACAATATCAATATAGATAAGTAAATTAAATGATAAAGGTAGGCAAATCCAAATAATTGTTTAAGTTTGATGCTACCGTTCCAAGTTTATATGTTGATCAATGGATTACATAATATGTTGATCAATGGATTACATATGTTCTGCTAGGCTTTCCTTCTATTTTATATAATATTCTTTATACTAATATTACTATTTTATTATATGTTCATCGAATTATTATTGTTAGTCGCCACAAAGATGCTTAGTATTTTTACGTTATCTGAGTTTATTCATTTTTAAAACAGTCTTAAATTTAAAATGTTCTTTTCTTATGAATAACTATTAATCACAATGGGACGACCTATTTTTCAAGTGTGTAATTTAATTGAAAGGTTTATATATAAAAAGCTTCAAGAAATGCTCATAATCCCGGGAATCAGAAAATTCATCGTAACACTTATACATGTCTTATGACATTTACTCGCAGGTTCAGATGATGAAAGCAGTACTAGGCTTAGAAGACGGAACAGTTATTAGGGGCACCGGTTTTGGTGCTGAAGGCACAGCTTGCGGCGAACTTGTTTTTACTACTCAATTCACAGGATATGAGGAAGCTTTGACAGATCCTTCTTACAAGGGTCAGATTTTAATGTTCACTAACCCCCTTATCGGAAACTATGGTGTAAGTGGGGAACGCGCCCAGTCCGATAATATGCATGCAGAAGGGCTTGTTGTCAGGGAAGCCTGCAAAAAACCCTATCATTATAAATCAACTCGTTCTATCCTCAAATATTTAGAGGATGAAGGAAAGCCAGGAATTGAAGGCGTTGACACCCGGATGCTTACTATAGGAGCAAGGGAACACGGAACTATGAGAGCAGCTCTTATCACAGGCAGTGACGACGGAGAAGAGGCTGTTGATGTAGCAAGAAACCTCCCACAAACCACAGATGAGGAACTTATCTCCCTTGTAACCTGTAAAGAACCGCGTTTTATTCCCGGAGCAGAAGGCGCCTGGAAAGGCACAAGCAAACGCAAACATGCAGTTGTAGTTGACCTTGGGATTAAGCGCAATATCATAAATAACCTGCAAAAACGAGGTATTGACCTTACACTGGTTCCTGCAACTACAAAGCCTTCGGAGATTGCAAGTTACGAACCGGATCTCCTTTTCATTTCAAACGGACCCGGAAACCCGGAAAAAGTAACGGATGCGATCAATGCAGTAAAGGCTTTTGCAGGCACGATTCCGGTTTGCGGGATATGTTTTGGGCACCAGATTATCTCCCTTGCTATGGGAGCAAGTACCTACAAGTTGAAATTCGGGCACAGGGGCGGAAACCAGCCAGTAAAAGACCTTATTGAAAACAAGATTTTCATAACCTCCCAGAACCACGGGTATGCCGTTGATTCAGGTTCCCTTGATGATACAGGGCTTTATGTGAAATACCTTAACGCAAACGACAAAACCGTAGAAGGAGTTTCTCACAAAGATCTGGATATTTTCAGTGTTCAGTTCCATCCTGAAGCTCAGGCAGGGCCACTTGATACCGAGGAAATGTTCTTTGGCAAGGTTGTAAAGATCCTCGGAGGTGAGATTTAATGCCTAAACGCGAGGACATAAAGAAAGTTTTGCTTATTGGATCAGGACCAATTACTATTGGACAGGCTGCAGAATTCGATTTTTCAGGCAGTCAGGCTTGCAGGTCTTTAAAAGAAGAAGGGATTAAGGTTGTACTTGTAAACTCAAACCCTGCAACCATCATGACTGACCCTGAAATGGCCGACTCGGTATATATCGAACCCCTTGATGCCAAAATAGTGGAAAGGATTATTGAAAAAGAACGCCCTGACGGAATTATTGCAGGTATTGGTGGTCAAACCGGCCTTAATATTACCAGTGAACTTGCGGAAAAGGGCATTTTTGAGAAGTATGGAGTTCAAATCCTTGGAACTCCTGTTGAAGCAATTCAAAATACTGAAGACCGGGAACTCTTTAAAGAGACTATGCTCAGGATAGGGGAAAAGGTTCCCTTAAGTCGGGCAGTAAATACTTTAAAAGAAGCCGAAGACGTTGTTGAAGAACTTGGCCTTCCTCTTATAATCCGTCCGGCTTACACTCTTGGGGGCGCAGGAGGCGGAATTGCCCGCACAAAAGAAGAATTGCTTGAAATAACGGAGCGCGGGCTCAGGCGCAGTCGCATCAACCAAGTGCTCATTGAAGAAAGTGTTCTTGGCTGGGCAGAAGTAGAGTATGAGGTCATGAGAGATGCAAACGATACCTGTATTGTAATTTGTAACATGGAAAATATTGACCCTATGGGTGTGCATACAGGAGAATCAGCAGTTGTTGCTCCCTCCCAGACCTTAAGCGATGCCGAGCACCAGATGCTCAGAAGTGCTTCAATCAAGATAATTCGGGCTCTGAAGATAGAAGGTGGATGTAATATACAGTACGCCTTAAAAGAAGGCGATTATCGTATTGTTGAGGTGAATCCAAGGGTTTCAAGGTCTTCAGCTCTTGCATCAAAGGCTACAGGCTACCCTATTGCCCGTGTAACTGCAAAAATTGCACTCGGGATGATGCTTGATGAAATTATAAATAATGTCACTAAGAGCACCCCAGCTTCTTTTGAACCTGCTCTGGACTATGTAATTACAAAGATCCCCAGGTGGCCTTTTGACAAGTTCACAACAGCAGATAAAACTCTTACAACAGCTATGAAAAGTACCGGAGAAGTCATGGCTATTGGCAGGACAATTGAAGAATCCTTGTTAAAAGCTTTCAAGTCACTGGATATTGACAATCAGCTAGGAAATAAACACTGGGAAGAACCTGAAACAAAAACTCTTCTTAAAACGCCTACAAGTGAACGTCTTTTTGTTATTTTTGATGCACTTGAGAAAGGTATGTCGGTAAAGGAAATTGCTGAACTTTCGAGCATTAACCCCTTCTTCATCTCAAAAATCAAAAGGATCGTGGATATGGAAAAGCGCATCAGAGCAGAAGAACTTACTCCTGAATTTCTGCATGAAGTAAAAAAGATGGGCTTTCCTGATACCCGCATTGCCGAGCTTACTGGTAAGACCAGTCAGGAAATAAGTGACCTCAGACATACAGCCGGAATCCTTGCCACCTTCAAGATGGTAGATACCTGTGCAGCCGAGTTCGAAGCAGCTACTCCATATTATTATTCTACCTACGAAGATACCTGCGAGACATACAGTACAGACAAGAAGAAGATTCTGATCCTTGGCGCAGGTCCGATCAGAATAGGGCAGGGAATTGAATTTGACTACTGTACCGTTCATGCAGTCACTGCGCTTAGGGAAGAAGGTATTGAGACTCATATCATTAATAACAATCCTGAAACTGTATCTACAGACTTTGATACCTCAGACAAGCTCTTTTTTGAACCTCTTACTCTTGAGTATGTTATGAATGTAATTGAGCGTGAGAGGCCTGATGGGATCCTGGTGCAGTTCGGAGGGCAGACCTCTGTGAACCTTGCAATTCCACTCAAGGAGGAATTAAAGCGCAGGACTGACCTTAATACTGTGATTATGGGTACAGATCCTGATGATATGGATCTTGCCGAAGATAGGGAAAAATTCTATATTTTAATGCAGAAACTTGGCGTTCCACAACCTGAAGGTGGATATGCAACTTCCAAAGAGGAAGCAATTGAGGTTGCAAAGCGGATCGGTTTCCCCGTACTTGTTCGTCCTTCTTATGTTCTCGGCGGAAGAGCAATGGAAATCGTATACGATGAAATCGATCTTGAACGCTATATGAAAGAAGCAGTCAGGGTTTCTCACGAACACCCAATACTAATTGACGATTTCCTTGAGGAAGCCGCTGAAATTGATGTGGATGCAGTCTGCGACCAGAAAGACGTACTTATTGGCGCAATAATGGAACACATTGAGGAAGCGGGTGTTCACTCTGGAGATTCAGCATGTGTAATTCCACCCCAGACCCTCTCGCCTGAGGTTCTTGAACAGGTGAGGGATTATACCCGCAAAATAGCTCTTGCACTCAGGGTTAAGGGATTGATCAATATACAGATGGCAGAGAAAGATGGTAAAGTCTATGTTCTTGAAGCAAACCCGCGTTCAAGCAGGACAATTCCTTTTGTTTCAAAAGCTGTAGGAATCCAACTTGCAAAGATTGCAGCCAAAGTAATTGCAGGACACAGTTTAAAGAGCCTGGGTTATACGGACGAACCAAAACCCAAACATGTCTCAATTAAGGAAGTCCTCCTGCCTTTCGACAAATTACCTGGTGCTGATCCTGTCCTTGGTCCGGAGATGAAAAGTACTGGCGAGGTCATGGGTATTGATTACGATTTCGGAAGAGCATATTATAAAGCTGAGCTTGCAGCAGACAATGTTTTACCTTTGACTGGAAAAGTTTTCCTTTCCATAAGGAATGCAGACAAAACCGAACTTATCGACGTTGCAAAGAAACTGCAGGCAGCAGGCCTTGAACTCATGGGTACACAGGGCACTGTAAATTATCTTGCACAGCACGGGGTCTTCATGGATGTAGTGAAAAAGGTTCATGACGGGAGCCCGAATGTCATAGATATGATGCGCAGGGACGAGGTTGATCTTATCATCAATACTCCAACAAGCAAACAGTCTAGAAAGGATGGCTCAAGGATCAGGCGGGCAGCAGTAGACTTCAAGGTTCCATACATCACTACAATGCAGGCAGCAATTGCAGCAGCCGATGCTATTGAAACCATGAAAAAGGGACAGGACCTTACAATTAAATCCATCAACGAGTACCACAAGGAGATGGAGCAGGAAAACAAAGCTTAACTGGCAACAACCTGGTAAAGACTGAACTGAAAAAAGCCTGAGTAAACACTGAACCGAAAAGATGGCTTGTCTGTCATCTTTTATATTACATTTAGACTATTAATTCTATTCAGTTTTACTGTATGAATAAGAAAATATCTGTGTTATATCTTTTTCAAGTATATTTATCTCAAGTTACTTATTACGCTTATTTGTTTTAATCTATAGTTTTAATTCATAAGTTAAAGGGGTAATAAAAGCATGGCAAAGAAAGTTGCACTTGCATATTCAGGAGGGCTTGACACCTCGGTGTGCATACCTATCCTTAAAGAAAAGTACGGATACGATGAAGTAATTACAATCTCGGTCGATGTAGGCCAGCCTGAAGAGGAAATCAAGAGAGCTGATATGAAAGCCGAGAAGATCAGCAACAAGCATTATACGATTGATGCAAAGGAAGAGTTCGTTAATGATTATATCCTCCCCCTGATCAAAGCCAATGGAAATTATGAAGGCTATGTGATGGGAACTTCAGTTGCTCGTCCGTTGATTGCCAAAAAAGTAGTTGAAGCTGCAAAAAAAGAAGGCGCAGTTGCCCTTGCACACGGGTGCACAGGAAAAGGCAATGATCAGCTCCGTTTCGAGGCTGTTTTCCGCCAGACTGATATGGACGTAATCGCCCCAATGCGGGAAATGAACCTGACCCGCGAGTGGGAAATCGACTACGCAAAAGAGCACGGAATCCCAGTGGAAGTCACAAAGTCCAAGCCCTGGAGCATTGACGAAAATATCTGGAGCCGCAGCATCGAAGGCGGCAGACTTGAAGATCCATCTTTTGTCCCGCCGGAAGAGATCTTTGAGTGGACAACTTCGCCTGAAAAAGCTCCTGACCAGCCCAGGATTGTTGACATCGGTTTTGAAGCAGGCGTTCCAGTTTCCCTTGACGGCGAAAAAATGAGCGGCTACGCCCTTGTGAAGAAAATGAATGAAATTGCAGGCGAAAACGGCGTCGGCAGAACCGACATGATTGAAGACCGTGTTCTCGGCTTAAAAGCCCGCGAGAACTATGAACACCCTGCTGCAACCGTTCTCCTCGCAGCCCACGCCGACCTCGAAAAACTCGTTCTGACCCGCAGTGAACTCAAGTTCAAGAAGATCGTTGACGACCAGTGGTCCGAACTTGCCTATTATGGTCTTGTGGACGAACCGCTTTATGCTGACCTGAATGCTTTTATCGACAAGTCCCAGGAAAGGGTTACAGGTACAGTGAAAGTCAGGCTCTACAAAGGCGCCCTTACGATCCTTGCCCGCAGCTCGCCGAATGCGCTCTATTCTGAAGATCTGGTTTCTTTTGACAGCCAGACCATTGACCAGAAGGATGCAGAAGGGTTTGCGAAGTATCACGGTTTCCAGGCGAGGATGTACAGGAAAGTGATGGATAAACAGTAAATTTGAAATTTTCTTTCATTTCCTGCCTGTTTTTTCAGTAGGCAGGACAATTATTCTCTTTTTTGACTTATTTCTGGCTATTTTTTGATATTCAATTATTTAATTTTTCGGCATTGTTACTTAACTATATTTAATTATTTATTTCTTTATTTCATCAATAGAATAACCGAGTACTTTAGCATTTCAAGACTCTTCGTATAACACTTTGTCTTTCTTCTCAACCTTGCCAGAAAGTGCCTCAATATGCTGTTATATCTTTCAACAGTATACGTTTCTGCTTTTGATTGAGTATGGATCTTTTCTGGAAGAAACTCTGCATATGCCCTCCAGTGATCGGTCATCACTTCTCCAATCTCTTTTTTCTTCACTTTTTCCCAGAGTAGTTTTCCAGTTTCCGTTCCTCTGCTACCAAAAGAGCAGTTGATAAACTTTTTCCCAACTCTATCAACAGCAATCCAGATCCAGAAATATTTTGTTTGTTACTTATGTAAGTGTGCATCTCATCCATTTCAACAATAGATATCTCATTTTCGCTTTTTAGAGCCTCCAACTCCTGACCAAATTTCTTTATCCATTTTTGGACAGAAACATGACTCACCCCTAAAAATCGTCCTATTGAGCGAAAGCCCAATCCTTCAAGATAGAGTTGTAAAGCCTGTCTTTTTACAGAGACGGAAAAAGCAGTTGATTTTAGCTCTACTATATAGTTATAGCCACAATCAGAGCATTTGTACCGTTGACGCCCGCCAACTATACCATTCTTTTTGTGACTGGAACTATTACATTTTGGACAGTTCATGCAGAAATATACTTTCTAATAATATATAACTATGTTTAAGTATCAATGCCAAAAATATCTTTAAAAGATACTCCAAAGTATACCGAAAAAATGATACAGGAATATATATCAAATAATCCAAAGATTTTAGGGCTTGGGGATTTAGAATTAAGAGGCAAAGAAAGATTACAACCTAGTACAGGAAGACTAGATCTTTTGTTCCAAGTTCCAGATTCAACTCAGAGATACGAAGTCGAAATCCAACTAGGAAAAACTGATGCATCCCATATAATAAGAACAATTGAATATTGGGATATTGAAAGAAAAAGGTACCCACAGTATGATCATTGTGCAGTAATCGTGACTGAAGACATAAAGAGTAGATTTTCAAATGTAATACAGCTTTTTAATGGAAACCTTCCAATAATTGTAATTCAAATGAATGCTTATGAAACTGGAGGGAAAATAGGATTAGGCTTTGCTAAAATTATAGACAAGAAGGAGGTAGGTCTTGTTGATGAAGACGAGGAAGTTATAGAAGCTATTGATAAAAGTTATTGGGAAGCCAAAAGTTCAAAACAGACAGTTGAGTTAGCAAATAAATTACTCAACTTGATAACAGAAATAGATCCACTTTATAATATAAAATATAACAAACATTATATTGGCTTAACAAAAGATGGAAAAACAAATAATTTTGTCAGTTTCAGGCATAGAAAAGATTTTTTATTTTGGCAATTAAGCTTGATCAAACAGATGAAATAATGGATGAATTAAGCAAATCCAATTTGGAACTACTAGATTATGATGTAAAAAACATAATTACAGAATCATACTTAATGAAATGGGAATTGAAACCAACAAGGAATTACTTAGTAAACTATTCAAAATGTCTTATGACGACTATAATTTTTAATATTGTTGTTTCCTCTTTTCCATATAACTTAGGCAACCATTCAATTTGAAAGAAAAATTACCATATAAATATATGCTTTTTTACCAGTATTAGACATATTTTCATAACTGACTAAGGGGTGTAAAGATCCAGAAAAAAAGTATCCAGTTATTATATTTCCATTTTAATCATAAAATATCTCCCCACAGGGAAAGATCAATTTTATCAAAAAAGCCCTGTGAAGGGCTCCTTTTAAACTCCTTTTGAATCTGCAATAATCGCGGGTTTTTTAGTTTATAGTGAGTTCATGTCTATTTATCTGAAATTTTAAATTGCCACGTACCTATCTCAGAATTAGGGTTTTATAACAGGTAATACCCATTTTACCAAAATTGTGAAAATAGCTAATATAATAATAAGCCATATTACCCAACTGGGTAAGTTTTCGGGTGTTTCAACCATAATAATAGATATTTCAGAATCATATAAAAAGACGTATAGATAGATTACTCCAACTTACCTTTTTCGAATCAATTTTAAGTTACCTGGAAAGGATATGAAAAAATTTTCATCTCTTATTAAGCGATCCATTTTCTGGCTATTTTCTTTAGTTTATAATTAACTTGAAAAATTTCCTTAAATCAGACAAATATCTAAAAACATATTTAGTGGAGATTCCAGCAGACAGCCAGCAGGAAAAATATCTAAAAACTGAATTCAATATCAATGGACTTGAATTCTTCACAAGTCCTTTTCTCCAAGCCACTCTTCTCTTGAAATACGAGATTGTTTAAGAATCCTTGTTAGAAGATCAATCCCAATTGCACCCTTATGTGGATTGGGAATCGTTAAAACAAGATCTCCTTTTCTCATAAAAGGATGCTTTCCGCCAGAATAAGATCCTTCAAATCCCAGTTCTTGCAATCTTTTAACAAAGGTTCGCCAATCGACAGGGACCAGCTTAGACAATTGCAATATCTCCTGGTTCTTTGATTACATAGTCCCCGATCCGTGGCAGAGGTAGTCCATTTCTCAATCTGATAACGATCCATTCATCAATGACTTCTTCCAAGTTTCTACGACATTCTTCAAGTGTCTTGCCTGTAGCCCATACACCCTCAAGTTCGGGAACTTCTCCATAATAAGGTTCTTCGTCATCGATTATTTCGTATTTTGCTCTTTCAAGAGCCGCGTGGATATACTGGATGAGCATAATTACACCTTTCCGAACTGATATATTTAGTTTTATACTGTTTAAATCTTATATAGGTTATGCGAATCGGGTTAGATCTGTAAGAATTACAGTCTTTAATTTCTCTTTTCTTGACAATTGTATTCGGGGAAAATTTCAGCAGACCATCGGCTGGAGAAATATATTAAAACTGAACGTGAAGAAAAGCTCACTTAAAAGTATATTCATAATTTATGTGAATTTTAAAAAAATAGAAAAAAAATAAGATAAGTGTTGATGCAAACTTAATTGCAGAAATAACACTTAGTATCTTCTGTTTTCTCTGGGCGTCCTGTGGTTAGGAAGACAATCCCTGCAATAAACTGGTCTTTCTGGGTCAGGTTTGAAAGGCACTTCTGTCTCAACATTGCAGTCTGAACAGGTTGCTTTGTGCATTTCTCTTGGAGCGCCGAAATTAGAATTTCCTCTGAAGTTACTGTCATTAAAAGCCATTTTTGTTTCACCTTTGTTTTTAGTTTTTGTTTTAGTTTTTATTAATTGTTTTAAAATAAGATTGTATAGAACTCTTTGATTAAAAACAAAAGTTGGTTTTTAATAACAGATTATTATACATCTCTTTATTTGTCAATATATATATAGCACTTAAACTATATAAATCTATTTATAAACATAGAGCACAATTTCTCAAATGAGAACAATTTCCAGATATAGTTTGCAGAAGAAGCAACAACCTATTTTCTGAGAACTCCTGAAAACAGAATTTGGTTAACAGTTTTCCACTTTTGAAACAATCCTATAACAGAAAAAAATCAGTTTGATCTAAAAAAGCTGCCCTGCAAAGTGTCTCTCTTAAATCTACTAAAATAGCGGGTTTTTCAATTTCACTTTGATTCTTAAAAAACGTTTTCGGAGAGATTTCAGCATGCCGCCGGCAGAAAAATATATTTTAACTGAATCAAACGTGACAAAGAGTCCAGTTACAAAAGATATTCCACATTTGGTTTATTTTAAAAAATGGAAATGAAAAAAGTGTTGATGTAAACTTAGTTAACAAATAATATTTAGTATCTATCTTGTCTGGGTTTTCTGTGTTTAGGAAGACATTCTCTACAGTAAACCGGTCTTTCCGGGTCAGGTTCAAAAGGTACTTCGGTTTCAACACCACAATCAGAACATTTTGTCTTGTGCATTTCCCTGGGAGCTCCAAAGCCTCCACGGTTGCTGTCTCTTCCTCTGCTTCCTCTGTCATTAAAGGCCATTTGTTTTCACCTTTGGTTTTAGTTGTTAGTTGTTGCTGAAAAATAAGATTGTATACGACTCTTTGGTTAAAAACAAAAATTGGTTTTTAACGACAGATTGTCATACATCTCTTTATTTTCAATATCTATACATTGCATTTAAAATATATAAGTATTCCTATAATTATAAAAATATTTTCATTTAAATGAAAGAAAAATTTGTGATCAGGGTTTCTGGAGTAGATAAAATGCCTAAAATTCCAATTCCGGCTGATTATCCGATAAAGCAAAATTGTTGACCCTGCAAAATGTTATCTTTTAAACCTGCAAAAATTACGGGTTTTTTAGCTCTCTTTTCTTAGCAAATGTATAAGGGAAGATTTCAGAAGACCCGCGGCAGGAAAATTATCTCTAAATAGAAGAGGAAGTAATAAACGAAATTTCAGCGTCCTTCTTTAGCAATTATAGACATTAAGTGCAAAATATATAAACAACTCATTGTCTATAGAACTTCTCCATGTCAACGCAGACGCGTTCCTGCAGAAAAGTGAAATATATATTTCAGGCATCTTTTTTAGACGCCTTTATTTCAGATACCTATATAAAGCATCTTTATTCTGATACTTTTAGATCAATAAAATCAATACGTAATGTAGCCTTTTCGCTCAAGCCATTCGACCTGGGGTCTTGTGTATTTCCAGGTTACTTCGGCTTTGGAGTCTTGGACTTCCCAGGGATTGGCTATGACAACATCGCCTTCGTGAATCCACATTCTCTTCTTTTTAGAGCCCGGTATCCTTCCCATGCGGACAATTCCATCCATACACTGAAGTGTTACCCTTTTCGAGCCGAGTAAACATGCAACTGTTGCCAGGACTTCATTTCTATCCTTGCGGGGGATTCGTACCCTGGATACTTCCTGGGTACTTCCTGAGTTTACCGGTTTTGATGATCCTAATCTTCTTTTTCTGATAGTGCTTCTATAATTAGCCAGGTTAATTCCTCGTTGGTATACTTTGATTAATTTTTGTAAAAGTTTGCTGTTGGGCAATTTGTACAGGTTCTCATTCTCGATATCGTTTTGTTCTTATTTTTCCTTGCCGCATGAGGGTGGAATAAATAAAGAAACAAAGAGAATAAACCAAAAAACAAAAAGAAAAGATGAATCAGGAGTTAATGTAAAATAATTACAAAATTAACGCCTAATACAGATTATCTTTAGAACTTCCTGTGGTTAGGAAGACAATCTCTGCAGTATACTGGCCTGCCTTCTGTGGGTTTGAACGGTACTTCGGTCTCAACACCGCAGTCAGAACAGGTCACTTTTGTCATTTCCCTTGGTCCGCTGTTACCGCGGAAACCTCCGGAATTTCCCCTGAAATTTCTGTCATTAAAAGCCATTTTCGTTTCACCTCCGCTCTAGCGGATAGTCAATAGTTTAAAAACAAGATTGTATAGACCCCTTGATTAAAAACGAAAATTGGTTTTTAATAACAGATTATACGTCTCTTTATTTTCAATACATACACTATACATTCAAATTATATAAATGCATCTATACAATATATAGTCACCACTTTAAATAATGCGACATTTTATGTTTAAATGTATGTTTCTCCCAAAATTCATTCATTTCTTCCTTTAATGCTTCAATATTTTTAAATGATTTTATTGACGTTAAGTTTTCTCTTGTCACTTTCCAACAGTATTTTGTTGGGTTTCTATCTGGAGTAGCTGGAGGGAAAAATATTATTTTCAACCAATGCTTATTATTTTGATAAAATTCCTTTGCCTTTGCTGATCTATGCCATGTAGCTCTGTCCAGTAAAAGAAATATCCTTATCCCTATATCTCTTTGAAACTTGATTAATGATTTTAAGTAAGAGTCTGTATTCTGTGTAATTCCTAAATCATACCAATAAAACTCTCCATTTTCAGTGTAGAATCCCCCAATATTGATTTTTGCTTTTGAACCACTTGTAAATTTAATAGGTTTTGAGCCCTTTATTGCCCAACATCTGGATCTATTTGAATCCACACAAAAATTACTGGAATTGGTAATTAAAAATAGATATATGTGCTTATAACATATATTTCTTCATGAACTGCCCAAAATGTAATAGTTCCAGTCACAAAAAGAATGGTATAGTTGGTGGTCGTCAAAGGTACAAATGCCATGATTGTGGATATAACTATACAGTAGAGCTAAAATCAACTGCTTTTTCCACTTATGTAAAAAAACAGGCTTTACAACTTTACCTTGAAGGATTGGGCTTTCGTTCAATAGGAAGAGTTTTAGGGGTGAGTCATGTTTCTGTCCAAAGATGGATCAAGAAATTTGGTCAGGAGTTAGAGGACCTAAAAAGTGAAAATGAAATATCTATTGTTGAAATGGATGAAATGCACACTTACATCGGTAACAAACAAAATATTGCTGGATCTGGATTGCTGTTGATAGAGTTGAGAAAAAGTTCATCAGCTGCTCTTTTGGCAGCAGAGGAACGGAAACTGGAAAATTACTCTGGGAAAAATTGAAGAAAAAAGAGATTGGAGAAGTGATGACAGATCACTGGAGAGCATATGCAGAGTTTCTTCCTGAAACGATTCATACTCAATCCAAAGCAGAAACGTATACTGTTGAAGGATATAACAGCATATTGAGGCACTTTCTGGCAAGGTTGAGAAGAAAGACAAAGTGTTATACGAAGAGTCTTGAAATGCTAAAGTACTCGGTTATTCTATTGATGAAATACAGAAATAAAGAACTAGATATATTTAGATAACAATACCAAATTACTTTCATCAGGGGTAACGAATAAATGATTAGGGTTTAGTAATCTGTTTTTTGGACTTCTCTTATGAATTATTTTTTAAGCACCTCATTTCTTCTTTTAGATTGAGGTCGACATGTGATTTTTCTCAACCCTAAATTTTTTAAAATTTGTCTCATTCTTGATTTGGAATAAGATACTCCAAATTTTTCCTTGACAAATTGAACTGCATCTTTTGTTTGCCAACCACGAGAATAAACATCATCTGTTGGTATAGGTTCTAAAAATGCCTCTCTTAACTCAGATAATTGTTCTGCAGTTAAAAAAGACTTGATTCCTCGACCAGGTTTACATTTAAGACTAAACAAACCGTCGGTTTCAGCTCGTTTTATCCAGCGATGAACAGTTGAACGGTGAACTGAAAAATCGTCGGCAACTTTAGCGGGACTCAAACCATTTTTGATCAATAATAAGGCTTGAAGTTTAATCTACACGTTTTTGTTACAGGAATTTATGATAGCTGTAGAAATATCAGAAGTTGTAAACATTTCCAAACTCATATATAAAATTATATACTCATTTCAGGTATAATAATGTTGCAGTAAATACAGAGGTGACTATAGTACACAACTTCTCAAAAAAGAGAATTTATTTAAAAATAATTTATGGAGAAGATAACAGCTTATTTCCTGATAGCTCCTGAAAACAGAATTCAGTTAACAGGTTTACTGGAAAGCAGCTCTACAAAGGAAAAGATCACTGCTATCAAAAAAGGCCCTTCAAAATGCTTCTTATAAACCTGCAAAAATCACGGGTTTTCAAGATTTCTTTTATTAACAACCATACTCGGGGAATATTCCGGCAAGTTGCCGGCAGAAAAATATATTAACTGAATTAAACGTGAAAAAGAGGTTATTTAAATAGTATTTCTGGATTAATGTAACCTTCAAAATAGTATTTCTAGGTTAATGTGATTTTTAAAAAAGTGAAAAAGAAATAAGTGTTGATGCAAACTTAATTGCAGAAATAACACTTAGTATCTTCTGTTTTCTCTGGGAGTCCTGTGGTTAGGAAGACATTCTCTGCAGTAAACCGGTCTTTCTGGGTCAGGTTTAAAAGGCACTTCGGTTTCAACACCACAATCAGAACAGGTTGTCTTATGCATTTCTCTTGGAGCACCGAAATTAGAATTTCCTCTGAAGTTTCTGTCATTAAAAGCCATTTTTGTTTCACCTTTGTTTTATTTTTTGTTTTAGTTTTTATTAATTGTTTTAAAATAAGATTGTATAGAACTTTCTGTTTAAAATCAAAAATTGGTTTTTAACAACAGATGATTATACGGATCTTTATTTATCAACACACGTACATGAATCTTAATATATATAAATTTTTCTATAAGGGGAGAACCTTCCTCAAATGAGAACCTATCTTAGATACAGAGCTTATAGAACAAATAAAAATGCCCCTTATATTCTGATTCCAGATGATCATTGATAAAGCAAATCTGAAGGTACTGCAAACACTCTCCCAAAATTGTATATAGAACCTTGCTCACATCAACATTAGATATATTCCTGCAGAAAAGTAAAATGATGGGTTTCAGGCATCTTTTTCAGACACCTCTATTTCAATTATTTATTATTATATTCGGCATTTTTATAATTTAAAAACTTATTTAATATAGCCTTTCCGTTCGAGCCATTCTATCTGGGGCCTTGTGTATTTCCAGGTTATTTCGGCTTTGGAGTCCTGAATTTCCCACGGGTTAGCAATAACAATATCGCCTTCACGAATCCACATTTTTTTATGTTTAGAGCCTGGGATTCTACCCATTCGTACAACTCCGTCCATACACTGAAGTGTTACTCTTTTCGAACCGAGTAAACACGCAACCGTTGCCAGGACTTCATTTCTGTCCTTGCGAGGGATTCTTACTCTGGATACTTCAGGGGCATCTCCTGATCTTACGGGATTTGTCGACCCTAATCTTTTTTTTCGAATAGTGCTTCTGTAATTCGCCAGGTTAATTTCTCCTTGAGGATCTTGATTTAATTTGGATCTTGATTTAATTTATATCTAACTTGAAAATTGAATAGTTCGCATCGATTATTGTTCTCTATATTGTTTTGTTCTTACTTTTTCTGCTTCGATAGTGAAAATAAGTAGAGAAACAAAGAGAACAAACCAAAAAAAACAAAAAGAAAAGATGAATCAGGGATTAATGTAAAACTTAATTACAAATTAATAGCACCTGATGCAGATTATCTTAGAATTTCCTGTGGTTAGGAAGACAGTCTCTGCAGTATACTGGCCTACCTTCGGTGGGTTTGAATGGTACTTCTGTCTCAACACCGCAGTCGGAACAGGTCACTTTTGTCATTTCCCTTGGTCCGCTGTTACCGCGGAAACCTCCGGAATTTCCCCTGAAATTTCTGTCATTAAAAGCCATTTTCGTTTCACCTCCGCTCTAGCGGATAGTCAATAGTTTAAAAACAAGATTGTATATACCTTTAAATTAAAAAACAAAAATTGGTTTTTAATAACAGATTATACGTCTCTTTATTTTCAATAGATACCTTACACAGGCAAATTATATAAATGCATCTATACAAAGGAATATACTATTAAAGTGATAAGAAATTTTATTGTCAGTATTTATGGACGAAGTACTAAAGTCTAAACTTCTTATTTCGGTTGTTCATAGCTAAAGCAAAGTCAATTTTCTCTGAAAAGGGCTCCTTATAAATTCGCAAAAAGAAGCATAAACTAATACAAAAATTGAAATTTACAGATATTTTTACAAGTCAGGTCAGAGAACCAATTCACCCTTTATCCAAAGTTCATCAAATTTTGTCTTGAATCGCTTTGCATATGATTCATCATATATTCTTGTCATACCGAGGTTTCTACTTATATTGAACTGGTCTTCAATATCTAGCAGGGTTATCTTAGAATCAATGATTGCAAAATTGTATTCGGTTTCTATAATTTTTACTTCCATTATATCCTTAATATGGTGTTTAAATGACATATCTTCTATTAAATCAATAAGCTCTTTTAATGATGGCAGTAATTGTGATCTCGGATCTAAAATTTTAACTTTTATGCCACGCTGTACTAAACTCAAATAAGCTTTGCAAAAGGTGGATATTGAAGCATCATATAGCTCCGATCCTCCTGGCTTGTACTTAACATGGATTACAAAACATATTTCATGCTCGATTTTCTCAAAAGATGAAGTTACCATTAGATGAAGTTACCATTTCTTTTAGTTCATTATTACGAAGCCTGTCAGGCCAGAAGACAGTTTCAACATTTTGTGGTAAATTGTCGTTGCAAAGTTCCCTTTCTATTTCATCAAATGTTTCTTTGAGCATTTTGAGTTCATTGAGTGTTTCTTCCTCTTTTCTTTTGTACATGAGTTTAAATGCGCTTTTAGGATCAACCGCCTGGTATCTCTTTGGTCGCAACGGTTGGATTTCGACAAGCTCATAGCTTTTGAGGACTTTGAAAATTCGATTTTTTAATCATCCAGGTGTGTTTGGGAGAGATTTCAGCAAGCTGCTGGCAATGAAATATTTTTTAACTGTGTTGAATTGAAAATAAAATTCAAATTTCCATCCTTAGTAATTATAAATACCACTATAGCAGACTAATATGCGGGTTACTATAAAAAGCATTGAAAAATAATTATTTTGAATAGGTTGGTGTAATACTATGAAAGGATTCGCAATGCTTGAAATTGGAAAAGTAGGCTGGATTTATGCTGAAAAACCTTCCGCAGGACCATATGATGCAATCGTGAGGCCTATTGCGGTCGCACCGTGTACATCAGATGTTCATACTGTCTGGGAAGGTGCGCTTGGAAACCGCAAAAACATGATTTTAGGACACGAAGCTGTAGGTGTTATCGAAGAAATCGGGTCAGAGGTTAAAGACTTCAAACAAGGCGATAAAGTAATTGTCCCTGCAATTACACCTGACTGGCGATCTATGGAGTCACAGGATGGAATGCCTATGCACTCAAATGGAATGCTTTCTGGATGGAAGTTTTCAAACTTCAAAAGTGGGGTCTTTGCAGAATATTTCCATGTAAATGATGCAGACATGAATTTAGCTCTACTTCCAAAAGGAATGCCCCTCGAACAGGCTGTCATGCTATCAGATATGGCAACTACCGGAATACAGGGTGCAGAAATGGCAAATATTAAAACGGGCTCCACAGTTGCAGTCATAGGAATTGGTCCTGTTGGTCTAATGGCAGTGGCAGGTGCATCTATTCTTGGTGCAGGTAGGCTCATTGTAGTAGGAAGTCGGAAAGTCTGTGTTGATCTCGCTCTGGAATACGGAGCATCTGAAATTATTGATTACAGAAAAGGTGGGCTTGTTGAACAGATTCTTGAAAAGACGAATGGAAAAGGTGTGGACTCTGTAATCATAGCAGGAGGAAATGAAAACACAATTTCTGATGCAGTCAAAATTGTAAAACCCGGAGGCACGGTTTCAAACGTCAACTACTTCGGAACCGGAGATATACTGCCTATTCCACGTATAGAATGGGGATCTGGTATGTCTCACAAAGACATACGTGGGGGCTTGACAACCGGAGGTCGCCTGAGAATGGAAAGAATGGCAGACTTATGTACCTACGGAAGAATAAAACCAGAAAAAATGGCCACCCATGTGTTCAAAGGATTTGACAACGTGGAAAAGGCTCTTATGCTCATGAAAGAAAAACCGAGAGACCTGATCAAACCTGTTGTTCTTCTGGATGAATAAACGAGTTAATACCCTCTCTCTAAACTCTTTACAAAACCCAGAGTTTTGAGAAAGGGGCATTTTCGCTTTAGGATTGTCAATGGCAGATAAGAATTCGATATTTTTGGCGGTTAAGAATTCTCCAATTCTCAAACCTTGAATCTCAAATTATGGATTTTTTTGAATCTCAGAGCATCAGAAATTTTTTTCATAATAGGAAGTCGAATGATTCTTTTTTATATTTCAGAATTCTTTTTTCCCTTAATCCAATTGTAAATAATATACAAAGATTCTAGCGCCAGCAGTGCTAAAGCCATATAAATAAGCAAGTTCTCCCATTTACTTTGTCTAGTTAAAACAGCAATGTTTTCATTCTTTTTTCTCAGCTTCCAACCGTTAAGAACTTTGTATTCTATTTCTTTCTGTAATTCTTCTTTTGGAACGCGCATTATAATAACATTTGACATAAATTCCATTCCTTTTCCTGAATTAAAACAATCGGACAGGTTCGTAATATTTATTGTGTAGTTTATTGTTTAATGTTTTTGAAAATAAAGTTGATGTAAAGCTTGTCCAATATTATATTTTCGCTTAATTTGGACTCTGAAAAAAAGATTTTAGATTTCATTTTTATTAATTACTTTTATAAACTCACCTTAAAACTTCAAACCATCATCAGTTAATGTAATATCGTAGTTTCCAACAAAAAAAGTATCATGTACGTTTACACCGTTTATGGTTTGTCTTGGTGTATCGTCTATTTCTACCTCACTATCAGTTATATGGATTTTCTTGCCACCTACATAAAAAATTCCGCTTATTGCAACATAACCGTCTTCTGTAATTTTAGCATTGAAAACAACATCACCGTTTTCTCTTTTTATTAATGTGAGGCCATTTTCTTTTTCAATTTCTCCTTGCACATCAAATTTTTCGTTTATTTGAGTAAATTCATTTCTATCGATTTTTGCTATTATTTCTGAATTATGATCCCGGATCTCTGTTGTCAGAATCAGATTTCCATCGCAGTTTTCCAGAGTAAATAATTGCGTCTTGTCTTCAGTGTTTTTGTCTGTCTGATATGACACTGTATATATCTGATCTGCGTACACGTTCGATCCCATAATTAGCATATAATCGTCGTGAGTCATGTGGTTTCAGCCTCTGATTTTATGCATCTAATTTACCAGTATGATTATATAAAATGCTTCTTAATCAGTTTTTGTTGTGAAATTGTACTTAAAAATAATGGTATTGTTATCTAAACATAGTTAACTCTTTATTTCTTTATTTCATCAATAGAATAACCGAGTACTTTAGCATTTCAAGACTCTTCGTATAACACTTTGTCTTTCTTCTCAACCTTGCCAGAAAGTGCCTCAATATGCTGTTATATCCCTCAACAGTATACGTTTCTGCTTTGGATTGAGTATGAATCGTTTCAGGAAGAAACTCTGCATATGCCCTCCAGTGATCTGTCATCACTTCTCCAATGTCTTTTTTCTTCACTTTTTCCCAGAGTAGTTTTCCAGTTTCCGTTCCTCTGCTGCCAAAAGAGCAGTTGATGAACTTTTTCCCAACTCTATCAACAGCAATCCAGATCCAGCAATATTTTGTTTGTTACCGATGTAAGTGTGCATTTCATCCATTTCAACAATAGATATTTCATTTTCACTTTTTAGAGCCTCCAACTCTTGACCAAATTTCTTGATCCATTTTTGGACAGAAACGTGACTTACCCCTAAAACGCACATGCTTTTCTTCGAATAACAAGCACAACTAATGAAAGTACTCTCCGTTCTTTTTTTGGACTATTAAGCCCTCATTACCTTGGGCAGTAAGGTTGTCTCGATTTTGGTTTTTCAAAACCGTCCTAAAACTAATCAGTGAATTGCCATCGAAGGCTCAAGTGTGACTTTGATCACGGATGCTAAATTGGCCTTTTAGGCAATTCCACTGCCCAAATAAATTTGGTGATCTAATTTGATTGAAGTCATAAACAAAGCTTGTGGTTTAGACATTCACAAACTCTTTTTCATTGCTACAATTTTCAGTAGATCTGGTGAAAAACAACAGCAACGTTTCAACAGAGATGATGAAGGAATTTTAGCCCTTAAAAATTGGGTAATATCAGAAAAATGTGATGTTGTTGCATGTGAATCAACCAGCTACTTTTGGGTTCCGATTCATGATTCATTGGTAAAGCATCTAACTGTGATAGTTGGAAATGCGCGAGATATGAAGGTATTTACCCATAAAAAACAGATAAGATTGACTCAGAAGTCATTGCACAACTTGCACTTAATAATATGATTCAGCCATCAAGAGTTTTTCCAAAGGATCATATAGATTTTAGATCATATGTTCGACTTCGGTTAACACTTGTACAAAAAAGAACAGATTTAAAAAATAAAGCTCACTCAATTCTTGCATCTGAAATTCAATTCTTGCATCTGAAATGCTACACCTGAATAATGTGCTGACAGACGTTTTTGGCAAGAATGGCAGAATGATCTTATTAGGAATCTCTTCAGGTAAGAGTGTTGATCAGATTATTGCAAGCCTCTCTCCAAATGTTCGGAAAAAAGCTGCTCAGATAAGAGAAATTCTTGATCGAGAAATTTCTCAAAGTGCTGCATTCAGACTTCAGATCTGTCTGAAACTCATAAAAAGTCTTGATGATGAACTCGAAGCTTTAGAAACAGAAATTTTCAATTATGCTTCTCGAAATCATAAGCGAGAAATGGAGATTTTAATGTCAGTTCCAGGTATAGGGGAACTTGGTGCGGCAATTTTACTTGCTGAAATAGGCAACTTTAAGGATTTTTCTTCTGGAAATAAGCTTGCTTCTTGGCTTGGTCTAGTTCCTAATGTGTATCAATCTGCAGATAAATACTATAACGGCAGAATCACAAAGAGGGGATCAAAAGTAGCAAAGTGGATTCTGACACAGATTGCTTAAGCAGCAGCAAGAAAGAAGAATAGCAGGTTAAAAGAGTTTTTTAACAGAAAAAAGAAGTCGATTGGACATGCAAAAGCAATTATTGCCTTAGCAAGGAAAATTGCAACGATACTATGGCATCTTATTACAAACGATGAGATGGACGAAGATGAAACCGGATATCAAAAGAGAAATCCAAAAGAGAAAGATTATTGAGACTGAGATTTTTTAGGTTGATGAACTGATTAAAATAATTAGTGGAATATTTGCGATTATGGG
This sequence comes from uncultured Methanosarcinaceae archaeon, assembly GCA_963727895.1. Taxonomy (GTDB): domain Archaea; phylum Halobacteriota; class Methanosarcinia; order Methanosarcinales; family Methanosarcinaceae; genus Methanosarcina. Next base: position 98,119 of record CAVSHT010000008.1, read on the forward strand.
GAAAAAGGATCAAGAGAGCACGTGAGGATAATCTCCTCATGTACTTTCATGCTAAATCATCCTATTGAGCGAAAGCCCAATCCTTCAAGATAGAGTTGTAAAGCCTGTCTTTTTACAGAAGCGGAAAAAGCAGTTGATTTTAGCTCTACTGTATAGTTATATCCACAATCATGGCATTTGTAGCGTTGACGCCCACCAACTATACCATTCTTTTTGTAATTAGAACTATTGCATCTGGGGCAGTTCATGAAGAAATATATGTTATAAGCATATATATCTATTTTTTAGTACCAATACCAAATAAAGAACTGGATATATTTAAGTAACAATGCCAAATAATAAAATGTCATAGTCTATAAAAATCAAGAAGAGTCTTCTCACTTGATAAATAAAGTATATTAAAATAGCTGTTTTCCTCAAGATCTTTTGTCCTGCCCAAAAGCTATTTACTTAATAGGCTCTCTATTTTTGCTACAATGGTTCTAAAACGCAGGAGAAGAATTATTAAAGAAAACCCAGTTATCTAGCCTAAATACCTGGTAATAAATACAAAAAAATCTTGACAATGCAAACTTGAAATATGAGAAGGGGGAGTTTGTAACAATTGTTGAGGCATTGAGATTCGACTTCGTTTTCCGATATCTTTGACTACGTTTAGATTTTATGGAAAGCAGGAAGATTAATTTATAAATTACTAAGGTAGCTGAATCAAAATATAATTAGATTTTACAATATAAGATTTTTATTGTGTGTCTAGTCATAATAAAAACCTGATCTAAAAGACTGATAGAATTAACAGGCTTATGGACGGGAAAATTACAGATGAGGAAAAAAGATGGAGTATGTAAAAGGAAGAATTGGTAGGGTATTTACCGTCAGGATTGATCATGGCGATGATTTGATTCTAGAACTTATAAAACTTGCTGAATTGGAACATATTGAATCTGCCATTTTTATGCTGCTTGGAGCATTAAAGGAAGCAACGCTTGTAGCAGGTCCAAAAAAAAATATAGTTCCTCCAGAACCTGTATGGTTTGGCTTTAATGATGCTCATGAAATCCTGGGAATAGGAAATATATTCTTAAAGGACGGAAAACCAATGGTTCACCTGCATGCGGGAGCAGGCAGGGGGGACGATGTAAAAGTGGGATGTTTAAGAGGAGAAAGTGAAGTTTTTATGGTAGTTGAGGCTTTCGTCCTTGAACTGGATGGCATCTCTGCCAGAAGAATTGAAGATAAGGAGCAGGGCTTTGCTCCTGTACGTTTTGGTCAAGCTTCTAACATAGAATGACAATTCTTCAAGTAAAACAAGCTCTATATAGTATCTCGAAAAGTTGGGTATAACAAGGAAAATTAATATTCAATCCTACATTTTGCTCAAAATTAGTTTTGTAACATTGTATCTATTTCCCGAAGCCTTTTTAGTGCAATTAATTTTTCCTTGTTATCTTTTAAGAAATTTTCTTCAAGGATCTTTACAATTTGTGGGAAGGGTACTGTTAACTGATAATACTTCACAGGTCTGCCTTTTCCTTTATTCTTTTTTTCAGACCTTTCATCCACCCAGCCTCTATCTTTCAGGGGACGCATGGCTACACTCACTTCCGGTTGCCTCAGTCCTGATACAAGTTCGATGTGAAGGGACCTAAGCTCACTGCAATCTTTAAGGCATACGATTGCGGTAGCCTCTGTCCTTGGGAGTCCTAGGCTTTGGAGCATATCAATGATTGAATACTCTTTTTCGGTTAAATTAACGGGAGAATCGTCGGTCATCGAGGAAGAATAATACTTTCAGGTTTATATATTTTATGTAGATAAAATTGTTTTATTAAATAAATTGAGTATAGTTACAGAGTAAAATAGCTATCGGACCCTAAGAAATCCTTTTTTTGGAATGTTTTAATATAAAAACTAATATTTGTAAATCTTCGGAAAAAAACAGGTTTTGTGATCCTGACCAAAACCTTTAAAGCTAGTGTTTGCAGGAAATGAATACTTCTGAATTAGAAAACCTACTAGATAAGGGTTAAAAATAAGAAAAGCTCCTTTAAACACTGGAAGTATGATATTCCTGAATTTACAGGAATACAAATATCGCTATCTAATGAAAAAGTATTTCTGGATTCGGAATTTCAATATAACTCTTTATGTGTTAATTAAAGGTTCTTATGAGAAAATAGCGTAAAACTTAATTAAAATTATTCTCGTTAACCGAATAAAGAATTAAATACAATTTTGACATCTAACGGTTAGGTTAAAGTCAAGTTTCAAACTAAGGTTTAAGTCTCAGATTAAGCTTAAGCTTCAAATAACAGAATATATCTATAGATAGATCAAGATAAAAAGGGTGAAATGATGTCGTATATCGGTCTACAGCAGGATTCTGGAGAATACAAAATCCAAAAGATACATGCTCGGGAGATTCTGGATTCAAGAGGAAATCCCACTATTGAAGTTGATGTGTTTACACCAAAGGGATTTGGCAGAGCCAGTGTTCCTTCTGGGGCTTCCACTGGTACAAATGAAGCCCTTGAACTGCAGGATGCAGACCCCAATAGATATGAAGGAAAAGGAGCTCTTACTGCAGTAAAGAATGTGAACACTATTATCCAGAAAGAATTACTGGGGCTTGATGTACGAAACCAGCGGGAAATCGATGAGCTAATGATTGAGCTCGATGAGACTGATAACAAATCAAACCTTGGAGCAAACGCAATCCTTGGAGTATCAATGGGTGTTGCAAAAGCAGCTGCAGATTCCCTTAATATTCCACTCTACCGGTATTTTGGAGGTTCAAATGCTTTTACTTTACCGGTACCCACAATGAATGTCCTTAATGGAGGCAAGCACGCGGGCAATGAGCTTGCAATTCAGGAATTTATGATTCAGCCCAAAGGGGCAGAAACCTTTTATGAAGCTCTCCAGATTGGGGCAGAAATTTATCATACTCTTGGTAAAATCCTTGAAAAGAAATACGGTAGGTCCTCAACTAATGTGGGCTATGAAGGAGGATATGCCCCAAAAATGAGTGAATCAACCGAAGCCCTTGATGCCCTTGTCCAGGCTATTGAGGAAGCAGGCTATACTGATACCGAGGTCACAATCGGGCTTGATGCTGCAGCTTCTGAGTTTTACGAAGACGAAACCTACACAATTGACGGAAAGAAACTCACTTCTTCGGAATTGATGGATTACTATGTAGAACTTGTGAATTCCTATCCTATCCTTTCAATTGAAGACCCCTTCTATGAAGAAGCCTTTGAGGACTTCGAAGCCCTGACCAATGAATTATGGGATACAATTATTGTAGGAGATGATCTCTTTGTTACAAATATTGAGAGGCTATCAAAAGGTGTTGACATGGGAGCAGCAAATGCACTCTTACTAAAGGTCAACCAGATTGGAACCCTTTCTGAAGCTTTTGACGCTGCAAACATGGCTTCAAGAAACGGCTATACTGTAATAGTAAGCCACCGCTCTGCCGAAACCGAAGACACAACAATCGCGGACATCGCAGTAGCTATCGGAGCAGAAATGATCAAGACCGGAGCTCCGGCCCGTGGAGAAAGAACTGCAAAGTATAATCAGCTTCTCAGAATAGAAGAAGATCTTGGTGAAGTCGCACATTACGTGCAGCTTTAACCTTTTTTATTTTCGTTATTAATCTCTTTTTTGTTTTTTCTTTTCTTAATTTTTGTAATATACTCTTTTGTAATGAATACTAAAATCAATAGTTTATTTACCAAGATTAATTGAAGATTTATAAATCGATAAATTGACAAATTGTTTACACATTAGTTTACAAATTTATATTCAACAAACAGATATATGAATTAATTATTGTAATGGGTGTAAGAGGCGCTTTTATGATTGAAATGAAGTTACACGGTACATACAACATCTATTATGCCATTATAGGAATGAGGAACCCTATGAATTCCTGGCATCTTATGGACAGTAGCAAGCCCGATGAGGCCGGAAACTGCAAGCTAGGAGAAAAGGACCTGAACCTGGCCCAGCGCCTGACCCTTGCAGGAAATGAACATGGCAAGTTTTTAAGGTTCATTACTGTCTGTTTTGACCTTACAGCTCCTCTCTACTGGTGGAAGGAATTTGACACCTACAAGTTTGCAGAAAAGAACTCCACTTCAACGATGCATAAGCTAACCAGCAGAGAACTTGTTCCTCAAGATTTTTCTTTTGATACCCTGACAGATTACAGGAGTGAACAGATCCGGCATCTTAATGACCTTATCAAAGACTACAAATCCCATGAAGAAGACAGCAAAGAAGAAAATGCTTATCGGAAAGCAATTTTCAGGGAACTTGTGCAGGATCTGCCAAGCGCATTTCTGCAGAAAAGGACAATTATAACCAATTACGCTGAACTTCGAAATATTTACTTCCAGCGCCGCAATCACAAGCTTGATGAGTGGAAAGAGTTCTGCACCTGGATAAAAGAGACGTTACCGTATGCAGAAGAGTTAATTTGCTTAGAAAATAAGGGATAAAACTAAAAATATTTTTAAAACAACCCTGCTGGAAATCAAATTGCGTGCGGCCATCTCATCCAAAAAGATGAGATACGCTTTGAGCCGCACTCTCAGTTTCAGGGGTCCGAAATTTTCAATTATTCTTTGATCAGGTTTTACTGATTTAGAAGATTTGGATTCTGCTTTCGGTTTTTTATGATTCCTTGACATAATGTTTAATTATGTTAGCTGTTACATTTTCAACTGATTAATAGAATTTGCCACTTGACCATAGACTTCCACTCTAATATCGTTTTTTATAATTCAGGATGAAGCTTGAAAAGTCTGTAAGAACTTCCTTCTTTCAGTATTGAATATTGAATAACTTGCGATAAGGAATTACCTGGATGAAATTCTACGAATAAGTGAACATAATCATCTACAATTTCCAGAGCATGAATCTTGTAGCCTTGCTCATTGCAAATGTTGTTGAAGTTCAATTCACAATCCTTTTTTATTCGCTTATTGTAGGAGCCTATCCTAAAACTCAAAATTTGCTTATTAGGCATTCAATTTCATATATTCAACCAAGATTTTGATTGTGAAAACAATTCCGACAATTCCCAACAATTAAGAATAAAGTAGCTTTTGGGATAGGCTCTAGATATATTGTATCGATACTTTGGCACCACCTATAATCACCACTTTAAATAATGCGACATTTTATGTTTAAATGTATGTTTCTCCCAAAATTCATTCATTTCTCCCTTTAATGCTTCAATATTTTTAAATGATTTTATTGACGTTAAGTTTTCTCCTGTCACTTTCCAACAGTATTCTACTGGGTTCCTATCTGGAGTAGCTGGAGGGAAAAATATTATTTTCAACCAATGCTTATTATTTTGATAAAATTCCTTTGTCTTTGCTGATCTATGCCATGTAGCTCTGTCCAGTAAAAGAAATATCCTTGCCCCTATATCTCTTTGAAACTTGATTAATGATTTTAAGTAAGAGTCTGTATTCTGTGTAATTCCTAAATCATACCAATAAAATTCTCCATTTTCAGTGTAGAATCCCCAATATTGATTTTTTCTTTTGAACCACTTGTAAATTTAATAGGTTTTGAGCCCTTTATTGCCCAATATCTTGATCTATTTGAATCCACACAAAAATTACTTTCATCATGGGTAACGAATAAATGGTTAGGGTTTAGTAATCTGTTTTTTGGACTTCTCTTATGAACTATTTTTTAAGCACCTCATTTCTTCTTTTAGATTGAGGTCGACATGTGATTTTTCTCAACCCTAAATTTTTTAAAATTTGTCTCATTCTTGATTTGGAATAAGATACTCCAAATTTTTCCTTGACAAATTGAACTGCATCTTTTGTTTGCCAACCACGAGAATAAACATCATCTGTTGGTATAGGTTCTAAAAATGCCTCTCTTAACTCAGATAATTGTTCTGCAGTTAAAAAAGACTTGATTCTTCGACCAGGTTTATATTTAAGGCTAAACAAACCGTCGGTTTCAGCTCGTTTTATCCAGCGATGAACAGTTGAATGGTGAACTGAAAAATCGTCGGCAACTTTAGCGGGACTCAAACCATTTTTGACCAATAATAAGGCTTGAAGTTTAATCTGCTCGTTTTTGTTACAGGAATTTATGATAGCTGTAGAAATATCAAAAGTTGTAAACATTTCCAAACTCATATATAAAATTATATACTAATTTCAGGTATAATAATGTTGCAGTAAATACAGAGGTGACTATATGTCCAGAGTGCCAAAAAGCTCATTTTACAAAAAAGTAATGATTTAGAGAATTAAAGAGAGAAAAGAAGAGACGAGGGTTCGCCTTGTTCCCAACCTAAAGGTCGGAATATTCGCGATGCTCTGCGCTTCCATTGTAATAAATAAGGTAGTATAACTTATTCAATACATTAAACTCGAGCTTTAAGGCATGGAATTCAAAAGATAGTTAAAATCAAAAGAGATCTTAGTTTCTATTTGATATCAAGATAGTACAAGAAATCTAAATGTGTAAAAAGTATTGATCAAAAACTAATTTTTGCCTTAATATTTTGCTTTCACCATAAAGATTTGTGTGTAATCTTCTAAATCTTGACGATATTATGGTAGTTAGTATTGACTGAAAAATACGTGGGAACTTTAAAGATCGTTTTGAAACACAAATTTATAGGAGAAAATACATATAATTTAACATATCAAATATTCAAAAGAGCTTTCTTGTTTTTTGAAGCGATGTGATAATTTTTCAACAAAAATTGTAGTTCCAAAAAATATTAATATTAACTTAAGTCGGGATAAAAATAGGAAACTTTACTTATTAAAGAGAATTTTATAAAGTTTATTGAGGCATAAAGAGTGAAAAAACATGACTAAAAAACAATTAGCAATTGCTTGTACTCTCTTATTCATAATAGCTCATATGTTCAGACGATGGAAAAAGATGCAAAAATCTCTTGTATGGAAAGGGTTTCTAATTGAATCTATGTGGGTAGATGGCTATAGAGACCTATCACTTTTCGAGAAATTTGTTTTTTGGGTGGATTATCCGTTCTCGTATGTTAAATTTTTATGGGTTGTCATATGGGATTATATTGATAGACTATTTTTTAGAAATTCAAGGATAGGATTCACTAAAACAAGAGTTGAATACCGAAAGTCCTACAAAATAGAATAATATGAAAAGTTACTTGTTATGTTGAAAAACTCTTATTGTTCTTGATAATCTTTTGAATATATATTATATTGGAATTTCTGCATATTTCAATCTACATACGTTCTTTAGGCGTAGAGCCTTAATTCAATTATCTTAACTAAGTTATAGTTATAGTTCTATGAAAAAAGTTTTGTGAAAAAACGGAAACATTAACACGTTTTGACATCGTCTTATAACTTTGATATTAAATCTGTTTTTCAATGGGTTTGAAAGTGGAAAACTATTAAAAATCATGGCAACAACTTAAAGCAGAAAGGTAATGGAAATGCTTTACAGAAAAATGCCAACGAACGGTGACGAACTTTCAATACTCGGATTTGGGTGTATGCGTCTTCCAGTGAAAGAAGACGGCACAATAGATGAAGAAAGAGCTACCAAGCAAGTTCGCTATGCAATTGATCATGGAGTAAATTACATAGATACTGCATGGCCGTATCATATGGGAGAAAGCGAGCCTTTCCTTGGAAAAGCCCTTGCCGAGGGATACAGAGAAAAGGTTAAAATCGCCACGAAACTTCCATCCTGGACAATACAAAAAGCAGATGATATGGACCGAATCTTGAATGCCCAGCTTGAGAGACTAAGGACAGATCATATAGATTATTATATGGTACATGGGCTTGTAGGGATTTTGTGGGATAAAATGGAAAAGCTTGATATCCTGAACTTTCTTGACAGAGCAAAGGCTGATGGACGAATTATAAATGCAGGTTTTTCCTTTCATGGATCGGTTGAGGATTTCAAGCGGATTGTTGATGCATATCCCTGGGCTTTCTGCCAGATACAGTATAATTTTCTGGATGAAAAACATCAAGCAGGAACTGAAGGGCTTGAGTATGCCGCTTCAAAAGGACTTGGCGTAATTATAATGGAGCCTCTGCGCGGAGGGAAGCTTACAAACCCCGTGCCTCCAGAGGTACAGCATATCTGGAACGAAGCAGAAGTAAAACGAACCCCTGCAGAGTGGGCCCTTCGCTGGGTGTGGAACCGACCTGAGGTTACAGTTGTACTTTCAGGAATGAATGAAGAATCACAGGTAGAAGAGAACCTGAAAATTGCAGATGAAGCCTACCCAAATTCCCTGACTGAAACCGAACTGCAACTTGTCAAAAAAGTGGAAAAAAAGTACAGGGAACTTATGAAGACAGGTTGTACTGGTTGCAGATACTGTTTACCCTGTCCTTCGGGCGTGGATATCCCTGGCTGTTTTGAAATCTACGATAATTACTACCTGTCAGGCAATGAAAAAGAAGCGAAACTGATGTATGCAGCAAAACCCGGAGGAATTATTAGAGGTGACGTCCCTGCATATGCATCCCAATGTGTGCAGTGCAGACAGTGCGTTGAGAAATGCCCACAACATCTTGATATCCCTTCCCTGCTTGAAGCTGTGAAAGAGAAATTTGAGGGAAAAGACCTGAAAGGATGGAAAGTTATGGCAAAAAAAGCTTTTAGGAAAGAATAAAGATCAGATGATAAAGCACTGATCTTTTTAGCTTTTTAAAGCTTCAGCTTTTATAAACCTTGTCTATGTGTGTTTTTATTAATTTTGTACTGGTTAACTTATATATACATTTTTATTTTTTTTCGTTTAGAGTTCCTTGCCTATCGAAAAAGCTTTTCCAATACTGCATCCAACTCCATAATAGTTTCTATTCCCTGGGCTGTATATCACAGGTTTAATTTTCTCAATATCAGGGTTTCCATTTTCATCAAGTACAGATTCATCGGCTTTAATGTCCACGATTTCCCCTACAAATAATGTATGAAGCCCGATTTCAAGAGTATGAAGGAGTTTGCATTCGAGGACAAATGGAAATTCTCCTACATATGGAGCAGGCACAAGCTCACTTCTTACCGGTGTCAGACAGGCGGTCTCAAACTTATCTTCTTCCTTTCCGCTTGCAATGCCGAAATGATCCACCTGCTTTACGTAATCTTCTGATGGGATACTGACAGTAAATGCCTTGTTTTCCATGATACATGCGTAAGTATAAGTCACTTTTCTTAAGGATACGCTGACACATGGAGGATTTGAACAGCAAATTCCTCCCCAGGCTACTGTCATGGCATTTGGCTTTCCATTCATGTCATAGGCTCCAACAACCCATGCTGGCGTTGGAAATGTAAGTGGCTTTGCTCCTATTGATTGTTTCATACCAGTGCTTTTGTTTTAGATAAGATATAAATCTATTATTTAGTTTTGATTGGCGGGAAGAGATCCATTTGGTATATCCAATAATTTAGTCTTAGTGAATTGGGTATCTTTCTCGAAAAAACTAAAATGGGGTTTATCAGAATAACCATGTACCCACATATAGAATTCAATACCAAAGACTGAAGGTCTAAATAAAATTCCGGGAACGGTTGCTACTTGACAATGTAATTCTTTAAGGTCATTTTCTCCGGTTACTGTAGCTACTTCAATCAAACCTAACCTAGTAAGTCCCCATATAGTATTTGAAAGCATTAGATCGAATTCATTTTTTTCCTGAATATCCATAGATTGCATGTATACATCAAATGGTAGAAACACTTCCGTTTTCCTTCTATCTTGAGAATAATTAAGATTAAAATTGTTGTCATTAAATAATTCTTATAGAATTGTATAAAATATGTAATGAGTTCGTATTTGATAAGATGACATTGATTCTAGTAGTGATAAATAAATTAGACCTCTATCATCCCTCGAGCTACAATTACGCGAAGAAGCTAACACTCCTCCAAAATACTCAAGAGTTAACTCGTCCTCACAAAAAACACCATCATCAAAAATACGTTTTAAGATTCTAGGACTTACCTGCCCAGGTGATTCAATTTTGGAACCAAGAATTGTTGTAGCATGAATAAAAATATGTTCAATGTTTTTGCAGGATTTCTCAACAAGGTTCTTTGTCTCATTTCCGAGATAATCTGCTGTAGGACCAAGTAATTTAAAAATTAGATCCTTTCCACCAATTAAAACTAAGCCAGTACCTATACTTATACTCATAACAATCGTTAAAAATTAAAAGTTTACACAATAATTAAATCTTTCCATTTTTGTAAGCCTCCAAAGAAGACAAAATCTAGACACCAGACTTCAAGTGTTAATGAACCATTTGAGAAAACAAAGAAATTGCCTTCATTGTAGGTATTGTCCCGATAGAAATATTTTATTTTGCGGATATTGCTTTATTCTGGATTTTTGGTTCTGTAGAAATCCTGAATATTCAGGCAAAAATCAAAGTTAACAAGAATTCAAAAAATATTATTATATTATTAATTATTGGATATATTCGTCGGTTTCAACCTACTAATGGCTAATTTGATATAGTTTCTACAGAGCCGGATTTTTTGTTAGTTTTTTACAGTCTTTTCGATGAAAAAAACCAACAAAAAATGAAAAAATTTATTTCGCTATCGTTTTCGATCAAAAGAGTTTCATTTTTGAGCATTTTCACTTACGTGATATTTGAAGGAAAAAGCATTTTTTCGATAAAGTTTTAGTCACCATTTTTACTTAATTTCCGGTTTTTTTCGCTGGATATCTGACAGTTTCACAATATGAAGTCAATTAAAAAATTATTATTATTTTTTATAGTTGCCGTTATATAATATGTTGGCTATAAGATATATACAGGAGTATTAACTTCTTATTTTCCTTCCCATAAAAAATGATAAGAGAGGATTTTCGGGAAGGGAAAAATCACCGGGGGTTTTAGATTGCGACATGTAAACAAATATGGTAAGCTATTGCTTAGTGCATACATTATGAAAAAACTTAAGTCAGGTGGGGCTCCAAAGGGCAGGAGAAATATGGGTAAATATATTAAGCTGGCTGTTGGGGCTTATCTTCTTGATAGATTCAAGGCAGGAAAAGTTGAAAAAGAGATCGAAGCCGAAATAAAACCTGAAGAAATGATAATGGGTAAAGCAGTAGAAGCTGAAACAGGTAAGAGATCCTCAATGGGAATCGGTAAAATGATTCTAGGAGCTCTTACAGGCGCGACACTTGTATATGCTCTTAAAAAGCGTGCTGCTAAAAAAAGGTCTAAAATCGACGTAGAATGAACTTAGATACATTGAATTGATACATTGAATTGATACACTGAATTGATACACTGAATTGATACACTGAATTGATACACTGACTTTGGCATTTTCAGGTAAAATAAGTTCGTCTACATACAAGTTATTTTTAAATTGTTTTAATTGTTTTTATTGATATTTTAAAGGGAGTTTTTTTTATTTATCTCCCAATTTATCAATAAGTTCACTACTTCCCTTACTATCGTGGACTATAAAAGTGAATTTACCATCCTTCAAATTCATTTTTGCAAATTCAAAACCTTTTTTTAATCTCTGGAAGTCTTCAAAGTTTTCATAAGTCTTAAGCGTGTCCTCAAGCTCCGAAATATATCTTAAGAGAAGATTATCTGCTAGTTTTCGGCTGTCTTCTATAGAGATTGGGGACCCTAGACCTTCACACTCACAGGTCTGTAGTCGGAGCTCTTCGATATAAAAAGGATAAGTACTGCATAGCATCGGCCGCACCGGATAAATTCTACATTTGTGCGTATTTCTTTCAAGGAAAATGCAATCTCCGCTTCTTTTCCTTCTGAGTATCCATCCAAAAGTATGAATCTTGCCCTCAGAATCGATAAACTCTTTAAGAGATTCAAGAAGCTCAAAAGAGAGATATTCTTTGTTTTTCTCTGATGAATTAGATGAAGTTTCAGGATATTTTTCTTCATTTTCAAAGACATCATTTTGGGTAGAAGAGTCAAGCACAAAAGGCCTTACAATTTCAAGTTTTGATAAGCCTGTAGATTCCTGGATATTTTCGATGTCTGAAGGGATCACTGCTACTCTATTGTCCCCAAAAGCTTGCCTACAGCATTTTCCACATTGACGACAGAAAAAACCGATTTTTTGGATTTCAACTGCTAGTTTTTCATAATCAAGTTTGCGAGCCATTTCTATTTCTTTTTTGAGATAGGCAATAAGAAGTAGCTGATAGGTTGTTTTTCTGGATGCCTGTTTATTGCCTATGATGGGAGCTTCCATGCAAAGACTCGTGTCCTGCTGGTACATCAAATTAACGCAAGTAAAACTTGATGTGATTAATACTCGTAAATCTGATTCTGAAAAATATATACCTGGCTAAAAATGGATCTTAATAAGAAACTATATATCAGGGAACCTGATTTAAACTTTAGTTTATATGTGGCAGACATTACTCAAAAAATTTGAAAAATATCCTGCACAGGCAAAAGTGCTTAAGTTGATTTTTGAACGTGGATTTCAAGTTAACGAAGAAGGGAAGGTTACCTCTGGAAGTATTGAGATTGCTCATACTCAGCTTGCAAAGGAAGCTGATGTTGACCGGCGTGTGGTTGATGCAACTACAAAGACCATTATTTCAGACGAACTTTTAAGTAGAATTTTCAAAAATGTTCATTCGATTCCTTTTCTTAGAGACGTAGCCCCTTCACTTGGCCTTGGAGTAATCATTATTATCCCTGAAGATGCAGCTCACGTAGGCATTATTGCAGAAGTTGCAAGCCTGATTTCTGAAAGCAATGTGAGTATACGCCAGGCTGTCTCGGATGATCCCTATCTTACTGACGATCCAAGACTCACGATAATTACCGATAAAAAAGTGCCTGGGGAGCTCGTGGATAAGATTCTAGAATTACCATCGGTCAAAGGAGTAAGCATTTATTGAACCTTCTTCTGTGTCATGGGCTAAGATTCAATAAAATAATATAAAATAAAGTAAAATCTGAATAATTAACTATAACTCCACTTGAAAGGCCGCTTTTCCTATTTAACCAGACTTTTCCGTGAACATTAGCCTATTTTCTGCCATATTGGTTCTAAAGTATGCAATGACATATAGTATATTAAGACAGCTTTACGCAGAGATTCCAAACAAGAAATAAGAATTTTTTTTATAAATATTTACATATTTGAAGGAATTCTTTCTTCCAGAACCATTGAAAATTATAATTAATATATATTATGATTCAGTCTCCCGATTATCCTGTTATAGTAAAAAGTCATGAGAACTGAATCATAATATATATTAATTATAATTTTCAATGGTTCTGGAAGAAAGAATTCCTTCAAATATGTGTAAAATCACAAATCCAAAGGTTTTTAAGCAGATCTTAGTTAATCCTAGAAAAATTCAGCTGGAGAAGACGCATCATGCAAGAAAAAATAAAAGAAATTGCAGATAGAATACATGAATTGCGTGAATTATCGGATTTCACTGTCAAAGACATGGCAGAATATTTACAAGTATCCGATGAAACCTATGAAAATTATGAAAATGGAATTGAAGACATTCCAGCAAGTATACTTTTCGAAATTGCACACAAACTGCGCGTAGATATGGCTACACTCCTGACAGGAGAAGAGCCCCGCATGAATATCTTTACAGTCACACGAGATGGAAAAGGGGTCAGTGTCGAGAGAAGAAAGCAGTATAAGTACCAGAACCTGGCTGAAAACTTCATTCATAAAAAGGCTGAATTTTTTATAGTCTCAGTAGAACCCAAACCTGACGAGACAAAACCTGAAACCAATTCACATCCAGGGCAAGAATTTGATTATGTACTTGAAGGAAGTCTGAAGGTCTATATCCACAACAATGTGATTGTCTTGAAAAAAGGAGATTCCATTTATTTTGATTCCACTTATGAACATGCTATGGAAGCTCTGGAAGGAGAAACAGCCAAGTTTCTGGCAGTTATAATATAATTCATTAATTTGACTTTGTTTTGGTAGATTCCATTTAAGTAGATAGTTTATCAACTCGATACAATGAATTCAATTTAAGAGAATTTGGTCTCAAACTCGATAAGAAATCCGATATCCAGGATAGGCTTGAAAAATATCCAAGATAAAGCTTGAAAATCTTGAAATTTAAATGAGTTCATGAAGCCTTCAAAATATAGAAGCTATAGAAATAAGTAGATAAAACGGGTGTCTAAATGACTTCTTTGCTCAATAAATTTGTTTATAAAACTGATTTTGAATCCTATGAAGATTTTGAGAAAAACTTCAAAATCCTTGTTCCTGAAAACTTCAACTTTGCCTATGATGTGGTAGGTGCCTATGCAAGAGATTCCCCTGAAAAGATCGCAATGATCTGGTGTAACGACAACGGGAAAGAAAAAATCTTTACTTTTAAAGACCTGAAGTACTACAGCGACAAAACCGCAAATTTCTTTGCAAAGCATGGAATTGGCAAGGGTGACTATGTAATGCTCACCTTAAAGAGCCGATATGAATTTTGGTACTGTATCATTGCGCTTCATAAATTGGGAGCCATTGCTGTACCTGCAACCCACATGCTCAAGACAAGAGATATTATATATAGGATCAAAAAAGCCGGGCTGAAGATGATCGTCTGCATATCGGAAAACGGTGTTCCCGAACAGATTGACGAAGCACACTCCGAATGCGGAAATATCGAACTCAAAAAAGCAGTTGTTGGAGGAAAAGCCCGAGAAGGCTGGATTGATTTCAGGAAAGAACTCGAAGAATCCTCTCCTGATTTTGAACGCCCTTCAGGTGAAGCTGCTACGAAAAATAGTGATATATCTCTCGTGTATTTCTCTTCAGGGACTGCCAGCTTCCCGAAAATGGTTGAACACGACTATACTTATCCCCTAGGACATATTCTTACCGCAAAATACTGGCAGAATGTAGAAGATGACGGGCTGCATTATACAGTTGCCGACAGCGGCTGGGGAAAGTGCGTATGGGGAAAACTCTATGGGCAATGGATTGCAGGTTGTGCGGTCTTTGTCTATGACTACGACAGATTTGAAGCCAGAAACATGCTTGATAAAGCCGCTAAATACGGAGTTACAACTTTCTGTGCCCCGCCAACAATTTACCGATTTCTGATTAAAGAAGGTCTCTCAAAATCCGATTTTAGTACCCTGAAATATGCAGTAGTTGCAGGTGAACCTCTTAATCCTGAAGTATATAATCGATTCCTTGAATTTACAGGAATAAAACTCATGGAAGGATTCGGGCAGACTGAAACTGTTGTAAGTATCGCAACTTATCCATGGATGGAACCAAAACCCGGATCTATTGGAAGACCATCTCCTGGGTATAAAATTGAATTGATGGACAAAGACGGTAGGCTCTGTGAAGTAGGAGAAGAAGGAGAACTCGTAATCAACACAAAGGAAGGAAAACCTGTAGGACTCTTTGCCCACTATGGAAATGATCCAAAGAAAACTGAGGAAGCTTGGCATGACGGCTATTATCATACAGGAGATATGGCCTGGATGGATGAAGATGGCTACCTATGGTTTGTGGGAAGAGCTGACGATATCATAAAAACTTCAGGATATAAAGTAGGACCTTTTGAAGTGGAAAGTGCTCTTATCCAGCATCCTGCAGTGCTCGAGTGTGCAATTACAGGTGCTCCTGACCCTGTAAGAGGTCAGATTATCAAGGCAACCGTTGTGCTCACAAAAGGATACAAACCTGAAGATTCACTTAAGAAAGAGCTTCAGGAACACGTAAAAAAAGTTACTGCTCCCTACAAGTATCCGCGTATTATAGAGTTTGTGGAAGAGCTTCCAAAGACAATTAGCGGAAAAATCCGCAGGGT
The DNA here is from genome assembly GCA_963727895.1 of uncultured Methanosarcinaceae archaeon. Classification (GTDB taxonomy): domain Archaea; phylum Halobacteriota; class Methanosarcinia; order Methanosarcinales; family Methanosarcinaceae; genus Methanosarcina. Next base: position 113,960 of record CAVSHT010000008.1, read on the forward strand.
TGAGATCAGGGATAAAGATCAAAACGAACTAAACTAAAGATACTAGCTGGAAGTCCATAATAAGATAAATAGAGAAAATAATAGAGCCTGTTATGATCCGGAAATAGACAACTTGCGGATCATAACAAAAAGGAAAAGAAAGAAATAAGTACCTTAAACCTTCTGAAATGTTTATTTTAAGAAGATTTGGTTCAAAATTGACTTTATAGTTTTATTTGATTTTCTTTTAACTAATAACCATACGTTTTACAATGCAAGAAACGTATGGAAACCTAAAGCTCTTCTTTCTGGCATGCAAAAGGTTGAAAAAACAGAGACTGCAAAGGTCGAAAGAGAACGACCCCAGATTTTTCCAAATCCAGTAATGTACCTGAAAACCAGGAAGAGTACAAGGGTAAATTGAAAAGTAAAATGTGAGGATTCATATGTCAAACAATGATAAAAAAGAACCTTATCCTGTTATTAATACTCTGGAGTGCAAGGCCTGCGGACGCTGCCTTCTTGCCTGTCCCAAAGGTGTACTTTTTATGAGTGAAGACCTGAATGCACGAGGCTACCATTATGTGGAATATAAAGGAGAAGGTTGCTCAGGCTGTGCAAGCTGCTATTATACCTGTCCGGAACCGCTTGCAATCGAAATTCATATTCCTCTAAAAACTCAGGAAGCAATTTAACTCAGAAAAGGAGGAAAAACTATGACAACACAACTCATAAAAGGTAATTCTGCAATAATTGTCGGTGCACTCTATGCTGGATGTGACTGCTTCTTTGGATATCCAATAACTCCGGCAAGTGAGATTCTTCACGATGCATCCAAATATTTGCCGAAAATAGGCAGGAAATTCGTCCAGGCTGAGTCTGAAGAGGCGGCGATTAACATGGTCTATGGAGGAGCAGCTGCAGGGCACAGAGTCATGACATCATCTTCAGGTCCTGGAATTAGCCTGATGCAGGAAGGAATTTCCTACCTTGCTGGCTCCGAACTTCCCTGCGTGGTTGTTGATATAATGAGAGCAGGTCCTGGGCTGGGAAACATAGGGCCGGAGCAGGCAGATTACAGTCAGGTAGTAAAAGGTGGAGGGCATGGGAACTACAAAAATATCGTGCTTGCCCCAAATTCAGTGCAGGAAATGTGCGATTTTACCATGAAAGCTTTTGAGCTTGCTTTCAAGTACAGGAATCCAGCTGTGGTGCTTGCAGATGGTGTTCTCGGACAGATGATTGAGTCACTAGAATTCCCAAAGCAAGCTATTGTCCCTGAGATTGATACTACCTGGGCAGTTAACGGTACAGCTGAAACCAGACCTAACCTGATAACCTCTATTTTTCTGGACTTCAATGAGCTAGAAATGTTCAATGAAAAACTGCAAGCAAAGTATGAGCTCATAAAGAAGAATGAAGTAGATTATGAGGAGTACCTGACTGATGATGCTTCAATTATCCTTGTTTCATATGGGATAAGCAGTCGTATATGCAGGTCAGCTGTAGATTTTGCCAGGAAAGAAGGTATCAAAGTAGGGCTTTTTAGACCAAAGACACTGTTCCCATTCCCTGCAGCACAGTTGAAATCTCTGGCAGACAGAGGCTGTTCATTTATTTCTGTAGAAATGAGCAATGGACAGATGATAGATGATGTCAGGCTTGCAATCAATTGTTCACAGCCTGTAGAGCTTGTAAATCGTATGGGAGGGAATTTAATAGCCCTCGATAAGATCATGGACAAAATAAGGAAAATGGCAGGAGAGGCATGAAAATGGCAGCGGAAATCATTAATGGAGAAAAAGTAATAAGAAGGCCAAAAGCCCTGTATTCAGACTATCCTCGTAAAGGCTCAGTAGCCTCGACAGCTACTCACTACTGCCCTGGATGTGGACATGGGGTTCTGCATAAACTTATTGCCGAAGCAATTGATGATCTTGGGATTCAGGATCGAACTGTTATGATCAGCCCTGTTGGCTGCGCCGTCTTTGCTTACTATTATTTTGATACAGGCAATATCCAGGTTGCTCACGGACGTGCGCCTGCGGTTGGGACAGGAGTTTCAAGGGCAGAAGAAAATGCTGTAGTTATTTCATATCAGGGAGATGGAGACCTTGCTTCTATAGGTCTAAATGAAACTCTACAGGCTGCAAACAGGGGTGAAAAGCTTGCAGTATTTTTCGTAAACAATACTGTTTACGGAATGACAGGGGGACAGATGGCACCTACAACACTTGTGGGTGAAAAGACCACGACATGTCCAGATGGTCGAGATCCCCGCTTTGCAGGTTATCCTCTCCATCTGTGCGAGCTGCTAAATAACCTTAAGACTCCGGTTTTTATTGAAAGGGTTTCAGTCTCAGATATTTCCCATATAAGAAAAGCTAGAAAGGCTGTAAGAAAGGCACTTGAGATCCAGCATGATGGAAAAGGATATGCTTTTGTTGAAGTCCTTGCAGCCTGTCCGACTAACCTTAAGATGGATGCGGAGAAAGCTATCAATTTCATAAATGAGGAGATGGAAACGGAATTCCCTCTCCAGAATTTTAGGGATAAATCTCAAGAAGTTGAGCCCCTGCACCGTGGAGTTAGTGACTTTACAACTAAAACCCTTGAACAGCTTTACGGAATTGAAACAGATTCAGGAGAAAAACCCTCCCGAAAAGACTTTGTACCGATCCAGGCCAAGATTGCAGGTTTCGGAGGGCAGGGTGTCCTGAGTATGGGTATTATCCTTGCGCAGGCCGGAGTAAAGGCAAACCTCAATGCTTCCTGGTTCCCGTCCTATGGTCCTGAACAGAGGGGAGGAACATCAAACTGTTCGGTCGTTATTTCAGGCCAGGCAATTGGATCCCCTACAGTTTACACTCCGGATATCCTGATAGCTATGAACCGCCCTTCCCTTGAAAAGTTTGAAGGAGTAGTCCGAGAAAGAGGACTTATTCTCTATGATTCGTCCATTGGCGAAGTAGAGACACCTGCGCACGTTAAAGTCGTTGCAGTTCCTGCAACCGAAAAAGCCAAAGAAGCAGGTTCAGAGAAAGCAGCCAATTCTTTCATGCTTGGAGTCTTGATGGGCCTTAAAGCAACAGGCCTGGAAGAGGAAGTATTCAAGGAAGCCCTTACTGAGAACTTTGCAGGAAAACCCAAAGTTATAGAGTTTAACCAGATGGTTCTTGATGCAGGAGCTCAGTGGGCAAGAGAAAACGTTAAGTTCTAAGGACCTTAGGGTCTGAAGATATATAGATTAAAGAGTTTGAAATTTGAAGAATTTATGATTTGAGATAAGTTTAGAGAACACTTATTTTTTATAAAATAGGTGGAGATATTTTATCTCTACCTGCTTGTTTTTTCAATGACTTTTCATTGACTTTTAAGTGATTTTTCAGTATTTTCAAGTAACTTTGCCCTTTTAATTGCTGAAATTCCGGCTCTGTAGAAATGGTTATTTAATGCAAATTATTTCTATCACTTTTTTGTTTATATTATACACTAACAGTTTAATTTTTATTTCCTTCACTTGATTGTAGTATTTTCTTGGGCAGTGTAACATAAGTTATGCAAAATTACAAATTTCAAGAAGTTTTTGAGTCACAAATTCCATATTAGAAGATCAATTTTTTATACTGTATACAAAAACTTAACTTAGACTTTACAGCAAATTCGCGACACTGCCCACTTTTTCATGACCCGAAACTCGATTGATCCTTCCATATTAGCGATTCAGAGGAGCAATTTTGAGTATTAGGATCAGATTCACTACTTAGTTATAATCATTTGAAAACTGAAAAAGTTTTTATTTTCTAAACTCAAAATATGGAAATATTATTTCAAAAATATTATATTTAGAAAATGAAATGAGTAAATCCACAGAAGCAAAAGTTCCGTATGTTGGATCAAATATCGACAGTTAAAGGTTTAATGCTATTATTTTTCAGCTCAAACGCATAAATATTATTTGGCATTGTTACTTAACTATATTTAATTATTTATTTCTGTATTTCATCAATAGAATAACCGAGTACTTTAGCATTTCAAGACTCTTCGTATAACACTTTGTCTCTTTCTTCTCAATCTTGCCAGAAAGTGCCTCAATATGCTGTTATATCCTTCAACGGTATACGTTTCTGCTTTTGATTGAGTATGGATCTTTTTTGGAATAAACTCTGCATATGCTCTCCAGTGATAGGTCATCACTTCTCCAATCTCTTTTTTCTTCACTTTTTCCCAGAGTAGTTTTCCAGTTTCCGTTCCTCTGCTATCAAAAGAGCAGTTGATGAACTTTTTCCCAACTCTATCAATAGCAATCCAGATCCAGCAATATTTTTTTTGTTACCGATGTAAGTGTGCATCTCATCCATTTCAACAATAGATATCTCACTTTCACTTTTTAGGTCCTCTAACTCCTGACCAAATTTCTTTATCCATCTTTGGACAGAAACATGACTAACCCCTAAAACTCTTCCTATTGAACGAAAGCCCAATCCTTCAAGGTAAAGTTGTAAAGCCTGTTTTTTAACAGAGGCGGAAAAAGCAGTTGATTTTAGCTCTACTGTATAGTTATATCCACAATCATGGCATTTGTAGCGTTGACGCCCGCCAACTATACCGTTCTTTTTGTGACTGGAACTATTGCATTTTGGGCAGTTCATGAAGAAATATATGTTATAAGCACATATATCTATTTTTGTTTACCAATGCCAAATTACAATTGATTTAGTCACTATTATCATCCTTTATATACTGCTACTGGCGCTACTTGCAGGAGTAATAAATCTCCTCCTGAATGTCAAATCAATTCTATTCGGGACTATTGGAAGCGGTTTAGGTCAGATAGTATCTAGTGTTCTCACAATTTTTGTTCTCATTGATCTTTTCAAGACTTTTGCTGATTTTCGTGAACATGAAGAAATCAAAATTGCATATGTAACCGATGCTACGATTTTAATAGTTATGCGTGAAATCGCAGCAGGGGTATATGCCCAAAGATTTGATTATCAATTTATTTTAGGCTTATCGATGTTGTTGTTAATACTGGGTATAATAAAGGCTCTATCTGTAAAATATCCATCCAAACAATGATCTATTCACTGTTCCAAAACTCAAAATTTGCTTCTTCAATTCCTTCATATAAAGTGATCAATAAAGCATCAGATCGTGAGAACATCCTGAATAATCCTTATGGTTGAGAATGAAGTGGAGTTTTGGGGTGAGCTCTTTAATAATTTCTATCATAAAGAAAATAGTGGCGTAAAAATACCCAGTTGTTGCAGTGATAGTCTTGATCGCAACTTTATTTTCATCAGGTATTAGTAAATACTATACAACTTAGGTAAATAAGTTTGATGAGAATAAATTATGAAAAATATTATTTTAGAGAATAGATATCCGGAAAGTAGGATCAACTGTACTCCATCTTTTTAGGAATATGCTCCACACAGATTTCCTTGACTGTTGTCACTTTCATCATATTTGTTTCGTTATCAGGTTCACCAGTAACTTCAACAAATTTACGGCAGAAAAATTCAAGGTAATAGTCTAGTTCCCATGGACCTCTATCCTCATACTTTAGCAGAAACTCCCTGTCCCAGGTCTGAAGATAATAATCTGGACCTTCACTTTTGCTTCCGATCCGTCCATATTTTACATAAACGAGTCCTTCAAAAATTTCCATACAGTGTTCCTCCTTTTGAGATAAAATTCCAACTTAAAGAATAAATTATTCTAACAGGTAAATATTACCATATTATAACAATTATTTTTCAGTATTAATAAGGATGCAAGTATTACCCCATTATATCATGTATAAAACTCCTCAATGATTATGAATCTACAAAATAATTTCAGGATACAACAACATATAAAAAAGAGTCTCACAAACACGAAAGAGTACAAAGGACAAATTGACATTGAGGTTTTGACCCAACTTAGAGCATGTCTTGAAATTAAACTTGGTTATTTATAGTTTCATTGCAATATATAAATTCTGAAATTTCTCTTAATCCATAACAGGAGGGGTATTAAATTATACATTTATGGGAGTATGATTCTCGCAGGATTGATGGTGTTAACACACCACAACAAATGATCGACCTTGAAAGAATAGGAAACGAAGGCTGGGAACTGGTTTTGATCAAGAATGATATTGATGAAGAAGGAAAGGCAACTGCTATTTTCAAACGGGCAAAGCTCGAGACGATATCTTTATAACTTTCTTTTTATTTTTAATTACTTTTTGTGCAATCCACATTGAATTAAGCATTTTGTCCTTTTCTATATGGAGATAAACTGGATAAGACCGGCTCTCTGATTTTACATGCCTTAAAGGCTTTGATCATTGAGGATTTATGACTCTGGTACTTCAAAAAGGGCAGGATACTTCTTTTTTAGGGTTATGAGAAGCTCGTTGTCTAATTTTGCATTATGAAGTGTTTTCACTGTAGAAAGCTGGTCAAGTGACAAATGCTGAGCTCCTTCAAGGTCAGCTCCTTCAAGGTTAGCCCCTTGAAGGTTAGCTCCTTTAAGGTTAGCCTCTTTAAAGTTAGCTCCTATAAGGTAAGTCCATTTAAGGTTAGCCCCTTCAAGATTAGCTCCTTGAAAGTTAGCCTCTATAAGGTAAGCCCCTTCAAGGTTAGCCTCTATAAGGTAAGCCCCTTCAAGGTTAGCTTCTACAAGGTAAGCCCTTTCAAGTTTAGCCCTTTCAAGTTTAGCTCCTCTAAGTTTAGCCCCTTTAAGATTAGCTTCTATAAGGTTAGTCTCTTCAAGGTTAGCCTCTATAAGGTAAGCCCTTTCAAGTTTAGCCCTTTCAAGTTTAGCTCCTCTAAGTTTAGCTCCTTTAAGATTAGCTTCTTCAAGGTTAGCCCCTTCAAGGTTAGCCTCTATAAGGTAAGCCCTTTCAAGTTTAGCCCTTTCAAGTTTAGCTCCTCCAAGTTTGGCCCCTTCAAGGTTAGCTCCTTCAAGGTTAGCCTCTATAAGGTAAGCCCTTTCAAGTTTAACTCCTCCAAGTTTAGCCCCTTGAAGGTTAGCCCCTTCAAGTTTAGCCTCTTGAAGGTCAGCTCCATAAAGGTTAGCCCCCTGAAGGTTAGCCCCTTGAAGGTCAGCTCCATAAAGATCAGCTCCTTGAAGGTTAGCCCCTTGAAGATTAGCCAAATAAAGTTTAGCCAAATGAAGTCTAGCCAATTGAAGGGTAGCCTTTTCAATGTTAGCTCCTTGAAGGTTAGTCCCTTGAAGGTTAGCCTCTGTAAGATCAGCATAAAAAATATCAGCTCCTCGAAGGTTAGCCTCTTGAAGATTAGCTCCTCGAAAGTTAGCCTTTTCAAGTTTAGCTCTTTGAAGGTTAGCTCCTTGAAGGTTAGTCCCTATAAGGTCAGCTCCTTGAAGGTTAGCTCCTTGAAGGTTAGCTCCTCGAAGGTTAGCTCCTTGAAGATTAGTCCCTTAAGGTTAGCCCCTTGAAGGTTAGCCTCTTCAAGGTTAGCTCCTTGAAGGTTAGCTCCTTGAAGGTTAGCCTCTTGAAGATTAGCCTCTATAAGGTCAGCTCCTTGAAGGTTAGCTCCTCTGAAGGTCTTTTCTCTCTGGAATATCCATTTACAATTATCGGCTTTGAACTAAAATAAGCATTACTATGCCAGGAAGATATCTTCTGCTCTTCAGGATTTAGTTTTTAAAATTGTGTATATTTATAATATGGATCCATTGGTCATCGGTTAAGGAATTTTCTTGCTTGAAAGCTATCGATTTGCACTAGAATCCTGCCTTAAATCTTGGCTTATTTACATGAAATCGACACTCTGTTCCAGCTTATGATCTATTAACATATTTAACAAATGTAAAAGAAATTGACGCAATTTGTCACGATTCCTCACTTAACCGAAGATGCATGAATATGGATCTATAAGAACCTGCAAGAACGCCAGCTATGTTTTACTCTATGACGTTGCTATCCTGCATGGATCTTTCAGTGTGAAATTTTTTTTCAGTTATTTCTGATATCTATATTTTGCAGAATATGAGGCATACTGCCCTCACTCAGAAGGAAAGAAGACTATTAAAGAAAATAAGCATCATTAACAAGGGTAAAAATAGAAACAAAGCCTATATCCACTATGGATAACAAAAAACTTGCGAGTATGTGCACAGTTCCACCAACATTAAGAGAACTGTTGAAGAAACAAAAGGAACTAGAAATGCAAGAAAAGGAAAAATATTTCAAATCTTAATTAACAAAAAATACATCCGAATTTCAGTAGAAAAAACTGCAATTTCTACTGAGAAAAGACTAGGACTCACGCATTTGAGGAACAAAATCAGGTACATTCGGAGTTATTACTCCTTTATTATGTTAGACAGCTGGCGGTTTAATGCTATCGATATCTCTTTCAACCGGGTAAGTCTACACTATAATTCAAATTCTATAATCATGGAAAACAGTAATGGGCACGGAAAAATTCAATCTAGACCCTCTAACCACGAAAAATACGGAAAGCACAGAAAGATTATGCCAGTCTTCCTTTTATTCCTTGTTTTCTGCACTTTTAATGGTTTACCTTTTCGTTTGAATTATAGCCCATCGCTGAATTAAGTACACCCTTAAACACCATTAGTATCATAGAACTAGGTTTATAAAACGTACTTAATTTATGAGTGTATTATAATCAACAATTACGGACACAACCTTTTTTATCCTTACTTCTTTTACGCTACTGTAAACCTGATAGTGAATTCCGTCCCATTGTCTCTTTTCAATTCAAGTTCGCCTTCTAACTGGTCTACAAGAGTGGTTACCAGTTGTATACCAAGACTATCGAGATTTTCCAGATCAATATCTTCAGACATCCCTAGCCCATTATCTGATATTGTAAGACTAAAATCGGCACCTTGTGTATCGTCATTATTGCCTTCTGTTCTATTGTCTTTATATTTTTTTGATTCTTCCCTATAAAGTCTGATTCGAATTCTCCCGTTATCTCTTCCATTTAATGCGTGTTTGAGAGAATTTGAGACAAGTTCGTTAACAATTATTCCTAGTGGGATTGCAGTATCCTTGTCAAGGAAAATGTTTTCTTCCAGATTCATATTTAAGCCGGTACTGGCATTTCCAAGCCTGTATGTCTGGAAAAGATTCTTAGCGAGTTCCTTAACATAAGATGAAAAGTTTAGTGTATCGAGCCCTCCACCTTGTACAGTTCCTCATGGATAAGAGCCATGGATACCACTCTGTCCTGACTTTTCCTGAAGGCTTCCAGGACTTCCGAATCCTTTACATATTCCCTACTGTTAAATTTCTCAGCCTGAAGATCTAGCAGAGAGGAAATTACCTGCAGGTTATTTCTTGATCCTGTGATGGATTTCCTGTTTACGGGCAGTTTCGATATTCTCAAGAAACTTTTCGGTCTCTTTCCTTTAGGCAACATCATAAATTGTACCCTGGTAGAATTCCGTATTTCCATTCTTTCTCTGAATTTTCTGGTAAATTTCATTAACTCATCTGATTCTTCCGTCCCTGTGTTTTATACGAAATTCGATTTCTTCATAAACGGCGGATGGAGAACTTTGAATCTTTTCCTCTCCTTTGAGAACGAGAGGTAGGTCATCCGGATAGATAATGTCTTTCCACTTAATCCGGGACATAAATTCCTCTTCGCTATACCCGGTGATTTCTTCAACAGCCCCATGCAGAAATACAGGAACAAAGTTTTCATCCACCTGGAAAGCGATCCTATGAATAACCATAAATTTGCTCTGCACCTTTATTCCAGCTAGTAATGATGCCATCAAGGGATTTGGTTAATGGCATCGTTTGAATATTCCACGATACTTGCTAAATTCAGTCTATTTTCTTCTGCCATTTTACGCCTGGAACTTTCTATTTGCTCCCATTTCCTTCCCTTTTGATCAAAGCAAATCGATGAGCAATCACGTCAATGATTCTTTGATGGTCCATTTATATTTGATTGATATTATATATTTGAAAATCATATATTTATACTATGGGTAAAAGAGGTCCAAAACCACGATTTATTGACGTTGCTTGTCCAAACAAAAACTGCAAACTCTATGGTCTTACTAACCAAGGCAATGTTGTTGGAAATGGAACTTACATAAGTCGTGGAGAAAAAACAAGAAGATATCTTTGCCGCCATTGCAGTAAAGTATTTAACGATCATACAGACACTTTTTATCATAATCTTCGGAAAGCTGAGAAAACTATTGATTTAGCTTTAAAAATGTCTATGAAAGGTATGAGCATTGAAGCCATTGCCGATGTTTTAGAGGTAGAATCTGCCAGTCTAAAACGATGGTTAGCTCGTGCAGCTAACCAAGGCAATGAAGTAAATGACAGCATGATGAAAAACATGGATGTACCCAAGATAGAAATGGATGAACCATGGGTAACAATTCAAAAAAAAAGTTCCTAAAATAAAAGATTATGAAGATGATGGACTATGGATGTGGATAGCTTTTGCACCAGGTTGTAGGCTAATACTTGACTTTGTAATCGAACCAAGAAAACAGTATGTTGCGGATAAGTTAATTGAGTCAGTTAAAAAACATCTTTCTGATAAAATCCCTTTTTTGTCACACATGGGTTGAACTTTTATAGAGAAGCTCTTTTGAAACATTTTGGAGTTTTGATTGAGTTTCCAAGGACTGGGAAAAGAGGAAGACCAAAGAAACCAAAAATTTTTCCCTCTGATGATTTGAAATATGCACAGGTAGTCAAAATAAGAATAAATGGGTTACTTAAGAAAGTAGAGAAGAAGACTATCTTTGGAAAAGACATTGAACAAAGCGAAATCTCAACAACTTTACTTGAAAGACAAAACCTGACTTTTAGGCAGGATAACAACAGAGTTTCAAGAAAAACAATAGGATTTTCAAAAGCGAAAGAATGGTTAGAGTATCAAATGAGGTTATATTGTACCCATTTTAACTTATGTAGAGGTCATAGAGGATTAAAGTACAAAGATGAAAGAGGGGTTGAATGTAAAAATACACCTGCAAGAGAGGCAGGAATTGTGGACTCAATATGGACTTTAAAGGAACTGCTAACATTCAGGTGTTTTAAAACATCAATCAAATAAAGATTAACCATCAATTTTTTTGTATATGAAATAATTCAAAAAAGCCAAATCAAGTTTGTATAAATGTATACTTGAAAGACTTTTTTTTCTTTTTAACTAAAATAATCAATTATTATTCTGTAGATTTCAAGTTAAAAGTAGATCAAGTTAAAAGTAGATCAAGTTAAAAGTAGATCAAGTTAAAAGTAGATCAAGTTAAAAGTAGATCAAGTTAAAAGTAGATCAAGTTAAAAGTAGATCAAGTTAAAAGTAGATCAAGTTAAAAGTAGATCAAGTTAAAAGTAGATCAAGTTAAAAGTAGATCAAGTTAAAAGTAGATCAAGTTAAAAGTAGATCAAGTTAAAAGTAGATCAAGTTAAAAGTAGATAGAAATATTTCACTAACAAATTAAAGGCGTAATTAGTTAAGCGGATAACTATAGTTTTCACTTACAAAAAATAGCATCCGCTACTCATTTAATAGCTTCATTTCAGGCAGTTACCAAGGTCACACAAGAAATTCTGATAGTAACTCCTATCGGATTAGTTGTGTATATAGGATTTATCAATGATTTTATGAGTTTAAACGATTCTACCAGGCTCTTCTATAATTTTATAGCCAGCTTTAAGCAAGGTCATCTGTATGACATATGCATCAGTTTTCCTGCTATCATATACTACATTTACGGTTTTTTCAAGAATGTTGATGTTTACTCTGGAAATCCCGTCAATGGAGTTAATGAGCTTTGTGATCACATCCTTGCAGTACCGGCACACAAGATCGTCTACTATAAATGTTGTTTCCCCTATGAATTCACCCCCGTATCACACCTGTCATTTTCAAACAAGCGTTTATCTATATAGTAAAAATTTGTATTTTTAGTATATAATTAATTCTTTTAAAGCTCTATCAGAAGTTAACATATTATATAGGCTCATATCCGCTTTCCCTAATTGCATCCTTAACCTTTTCAATATTTGCCTTTCCTTCCTCATAATCAACAGTTACCTGTTTAGTCTGAAGGTTTACGTCAGCTCTCTGTACACCTTCCACAGCTTCAACTGCTTTTTTAACTCTTAACTGGCAATGCATACATGACATGCCTTCAACTTTTATTATTTCTTGATTCATCTTTTCAATCTCCATACTATTTTATTTAATAATAAACATAATAATTGCTGGAATACTGCAAGATTGAATAAGAATATATTCGGCTTACCACAAATTCTTTGCGTAACCTAGATAATGAAGCTGTCCATGAGCAGATCTCTAATAAAGATCTATCTGTGAGCAGAGACCTTTTTCAAAGATCGTTTGCCTTGCCCCAGTACTCATTTCCTCTAAAAGAACTATTTATTGCAGCCTCATTGACTTCTTTTTCCAACCCATTTCCCGACTTGGATCAGGGAGTATTTCTAATCGTTTTTAACGCTAAAGGTTCCCCCAATAAAAGCAAGGTTGTTTATCTAATTTCAAAACAATTACTGAATTGAGCAAGATGTCAGTAGGTATCTAGAGATTTTGGGCAATATATGACTTTTTGAAATAGTATTTTTGGCCACAAAAAGAAAGACAGAACTTGACTTTAAGACTGGATAATAATAATTTAGTAGGAATTGATACTTAAACATAGTTATATACTATTAGAAAGTATATTTCTTCATGAACTGCCCCAAATGCAATAGTTCCAGTCACAAAAAGAACGGTATAGTTGGCGGGCGTCAACGCTACAAATGCTCTGATTGTGGCTATAACTATACAGTAGAGCTAAAATCAACTGCTTTTTCCGCCTCTGTTAAAAAACAGGCTTTACAACTTTACCTTGAAGGATTGGGCTTTCGTTCAATAGGAAGAGTTTTAGGGGTTAGTCATGTTTCTGTCCAAAGATGGATAAAGAAATTTGGTCAGGAGTTAGAGGACCTAAAAAGTGAAAGTGAGATATCTATTGTTGAAATGGATGAGATGCACACTTACATCGGTAACAAAAAAAATATTGCTGGATCTGGATTGCTGTTGATAGAGTTGGGAAAAAGTTCATCAACTGCTCTTTTGGTAGTAGAGGAACGGAAACTGGAAAACTACTCTGGGAAAAATTGAAGAAAAAAGAGATTGGAGAAGTGATGACCTATCACTGGAGGGCATATGCAGAGTTTCTTCCAGAAACTATTCATACTCAATCAAAAGCAGAAACATTTACAGTTGAGGGATATAACAGCATATTGAGGCACTTTCTGGCAAGATTGAGAAGAAAGAGACAAAGTGTTATACGAAGATATTGAAATGCTAAAGTACTCGGTTATTCTATTGATGAAATATAGAAATAAATAACTAGATATATTTAATTACCAATGCCGAATTTCAAGAAAAACAATAGGTTTTTCACAGAAAATTAAAGGACTATACAATCAAATGAGACTTTACTGTACTTATTTTAACTTTTACAGATATCATAAGGGATTAAGAAGCGAAAAGGAAAAGGGAATTTTGGGAAAGAGAGCACCTGCAGAAGAATGTAGAATTACTAAAAAGAAATGGAAATTTACAGAGTTGTTAAACTACAGGAGTCTCAAAAACGTCAACTAATTAACTATGGAGCACCTAATGGAGTATTCTATTATAACTGTTAATCCGGTCTTTTTGGATAGCTCTTAAATTATAAGTAGTCCATTTTGCCAGTCATTGATTATTCTGGTAGCAGCTCTTGTTTCGTCTACTTCGCCTTTTTTCTGCAGGAAATTGCACTGTTTGCCTATCAGTTCAAGCACATCATAGGAAGTCTCGTTTTCGATTATGATATGATAAAAAGATTCAAGGATTGCTTTATTCTCAGCAAGCATTTTTTCAATTATCTTCAGGGCTACGCCGATCTTGTCCTTAAGGTGAGTTGTATCCTTTATCCCAAGCAGGCCCTGAAGATATTCATCGTTTTCGTCACAGGGAATCACTCCAGGTGTATCTATGAACATAATGTGTGAGCCTGCATCCACATGCTGGACTCCTTTAGTGTGGCCGGATACAGGAGATGTGCTTGCCCTATGGCGGCCTGTAACATTGTTAATTACCGAAGATTTGCCAACATTGGGATAACCAAGGGCACCGACAAGGATATTTTGCCCTTTCATAGAAGCTGATGCAAGAATCTGGTATCTCAACATCGTCATTCCTGACCTGTCTTTACTGGAAACAAAAATTACAGGTGCAGTTTTAGAGAAGCGCGATTTAGTTTTTTCGAGTTTTTCTCTTGATACAAGATCTGATTTGTTGATCACTATAATGAAAGGTTTGTTTAAGCGGATAATCTCACGCTCAACTTCACTATTTCGGGTCTCATCAGGAAACCTGGCATCTATTATTTCAAGAAGGACGTCAGCTTTTTTGATAACATCTTTTACAAGGGCTTTGTAGCTTGCCATATGTTGTGGCTATGGCTCAAGCTGGTATATATAATGAAAGACAAGGATTTTAAAAACGGATAAATATTTAGAAGTTAAGATCTAATAATTGGCAAAAATAAGTAAAAGGAATTATTGAATATATGAAAGTAACCTCAGTGCAAAATTCTGGAAAATAAAACCAAAGTAAGAATAAAAAGGTAGTGTATCGATAAATTTGATACTATAATTTTTACCTTAAGGTACCTTTTTTCTGGTGATGAAATTGATTAACTTTCCTATTTATAAATGTTTACACTGATTTTGTAACAAAGCCAGATTTTTTGCGCCATAACCAATAAATTAAAAAAGTTTCTAATATTACCTACTCATGTAGTAGTCTATTTATACATCTTAATTGTACGAGTAGTAGTATGAAGCAATACAAAACTTTCAGACTTTCTAACAGTGTATTGTCAGACCTGAAAGCTTTGCAGAAAGATTGTGAATCGATTCCAGATACCATTAAAAGACTGAATAACGATTATTTATATTGTGTTGAAGAAATTCATTACAGATATTCAAGAGATCTAATGAATGACGGGTCATTTACTCAATATATTTCTATCACTGCGTGTAATAATAGTAGGTATGGTTTACGATATACTGAATATTTTATGAAGATCGGAGAAGAGCTAAATGACATTGTTAGGCTTCCAAAAGACGTTCTTGATGAAATTAGTTGGATGCCACAACACCCAGATGAGATATTCAATACTACTATGTTCACGTTGATATCTATTGAGAAGGCTTTAATGGAATGGAATGAAGAAGATCAAAAATAAAACTAATATTAACTTCTCTTTGTTAAAATTTTCATAACCATTTTGTTTACGAACTCATAACCCCACCTACTATTCTATTTTTGGTTCCGTTGCAAAAATAATATTTCTGCATTTTGACACTATAATTCTCACTTATATGTATCATTTTTCTGGTGATTAGATAAATTAACTTTCCTAATTGTGAAGGTTTTCACTTATTTTGTAAAATAGCCAGATTTTTTGAACCCGAACCGCCGTCACTATACTATAAGTTTTAATGATTTTGGCATCATTAGAGCCTAGTTATACTGCCATTTAGATGAATTGTTCATATTTTTCCACGTTACTACTCCAGAAAAAGTCAATTTACGATTTTAGGATGACTTACCCTGTCCG
Organism: uncultured Methanosarcinaceae archaeon; assembly: GCA_963727895.1. Classification (GTDB taxonomy): domain Archaea; phylum Halobacteriota; class Methanosarcinia; order Methanosarcinales; family Methanosarcinaceae; genus Methanosarcina. Next base: position 129,590 of record CAVSHT010000008.1, read on the forward strand.
TGTCCCATCATAGTTGTCAGTTTAGGGTCAATCACACGTATCTCGTACTCGTCTGATTCGAAGGCTTTCATTGCAGGCTGGACGAACTCTATGGTCGTAATACCAAAATAAGTCTGTCCCCTGGCTTTCCTTGCACCCTTATCGAGGTTTGTATCTACCATAGGGGGAATTAGTTCGAATACTTTAACAGTCGTTCCTTCCAGTTGCTGCCTGAGCAAGATGCTGAGCATATGAACAGCCGCCTTGGTCGCACAATAAACAGGAAGAATTGGCATCGGATGAAATGCAAGCCCAGAAGAAACGTTCATAATTGCGGCTTCTTTTTGCTTCATCAGGTGTGGGGTAAAGAGTGCTGTCATATAAACGAGAGATCTGAAATTTACCTCTATCTCATCTTCTCCATCCGCCGTCCATTGCTTGGTAAGATCCTCAGTTCCTTTTTTGAAGTCGATCATACGCTGAATGCCAGCATTATTTATTAAGATGTTCAGGTTTTTGAAATTAGAAGTTGCCCAGGTATACAATTCCTCACATTCCGATTCTTTAGAAATATCGCACTTCCTGACATACAGATGAGGGATTTTTTCCTTAGCTTGCTTCAGGTTCTCCTCGGTCCTTGAACAGACGATGACCTCACTACCTGCTTTGACAAAAGCTTCTGCCAGAGCTAAACCAATACCAGTCGCTCCGCCAGTGATCAATATTGTATTTCGACTCGTTCTCATATATTTCACTCGATGTTACACTATTAATAGTGTAGAACTTACGTATTATTACAAAAGAAGTACACAGTTATATATACAGTACTCCGCTAAAAATCCCTTTTCTATGCTTTCCCTGGTGATTTACTTTAGAGCTTGTCTTAAAATTCATTCTCATATATATTGAGTTTCGCTATTCTTCTAACCATTATGCGAATGATGATGAATTTTAAGATACGCTCTTATTCATTCGATGTAAGGTGTTTTTGTAAGAAGTGACTTTGGTAATTAGCAACGCCTGTCAAATTAAGGTTTTAAATCAATATTTATTTAAAGCATCTTGCTAATCACTCATGGCATGGAAACCACTGAACCCTCATCTTCTTTTGCAAAAAACTCATCTTTTGCAACAAATATATCCCACGTTAATAGTGGAATAGAGCAGGTGTTTACCTGGTTTTCAGACAATTTCGGCACACTTTTGTTCATACTTTTCATTGGTTTGATAACCGTCCTTATTGCAAGGAATATAAACCGTCTTATGGAAAGCTACTTCAAAAAAGCAAGCGGCAAGCTGCGAATGGACACAACGTCTTTTCGAATGTTTAGACATATTGTTGTCGCACTAATCTATTTTATGGGAATTATCGCTGTTGTTTTCAGTATTCCAAGTCTTCGAAGCCTCTCGGTCGCCCTCTTTACAGGAGCAGGAATTGCCGGTATAGTTCTCGGTTTTGCAGCTCAGAATACACTGAGCAATATAATTGCAGGACTTTCTCTTGCCATATTTCAACCTTTCAGGGTTGGAGATCGGCTTAATATCATGAATGAATACGGAAAAGTTACAGATCTTAACCTTCGGCACACTGTCATTATAACCTGGGATAACAGGCGACTTATAATACCCAACTCTGTAATCAGCAATGAAGCAATAATTAATTGGACTATAGAAGACCCTGCGGTAATATGGCCAATCGATGTTGGAATAAGCTATGATGCCGATATAGACCAGGCAAGAAAAATCATGATAGAAGAAGCAAGAAAAAATCCCAATGTAATGCCTCCGCAGGAAGTTCAGTATAGTGTTGTAAAACCTAGCTTAATTAAATCCGAAACATTGAATATGGGATTTTTTGACTCTCCTGTACTTCATCCAGTTGACCCGGATTTCAGGGAAAGAGGAGAGGTTAAAGTAAACGTTGTTGAATTAGGAGATTACGCTGTACAACTCCGTCTGAATGTCTGGTTCAAAGACAGGAGCATTGCACACAGTTCAGGATGTGAAATTAGGGAAGCTATTAAAAAACGTTTTGATAAGGAAGGAATAGAAATTCCTTACCCATATAGAACTATTGTGTATAAAACTGATATTGAAAAAGAGAAGAAGGATACTAAAAAATGATCCCATACAGAGAGATAAAATTAGTACGCTGTAAAATGCCAATTAGATACAATTATTTTGCCTATCTATAATTAGGACATACAGATTAGGACATACAGCATTTAAATTAATTTAGAAAATTATACACAGGTATTTTATTTTTTAAAAGTATCAGTGGCTAACGAGATTATCATAAATTAAAGTTGTGCTGGCGCACCCCGCAGCAAGCCAAGGATATTCGACTGAAATAAAAATCAATTTATAGGAATAATCTTATGGCCTTACCTCCACTAAAAGAACGAACTTTTGGGTATGAATTTTCAGGGAGTGAACATAAACTTATTTTTGAAAAAGAAAATATTGGTTATGTTCGGTACAAAAATAAAGCCGCTAAAATTTTTTATCTTGATCCTTCTCCTTATTATAATGATCCCAGAAATCAGATCTATACTGTAAAAAGTGGGTCTTTGCCTCCAGACGGACAATTAATTGAGGTAAATGTTACAGAAACTGAAAAACTTCGTATAACCTCAAATGATTATGATAAAACCTTTAAATCTACAAAAAAACCTCTTGCTTGGGCAGCACAAACCCAGAATAATATTTACACCACAAATATCAAGTATGTGGTTGGTTGGAATTTGGTAAATCCTAATAAAATTCGAAGTAATAATCTAACGAGTAAGGATGATTTTTTGGAGTTTTTATCAATTCCAATAAAAAATAAAATTTTGGATATTGAAGACTTGCAATATAGTCTGGGAATGTGTGCAGTCTCAGCTCCTCAAATTACTGACCTTGAAAAAGGTGGGGTAAATACAATAGTACTGGATAAAAATTATGATTCAATGAAATGGGCTGCCTTCAAACGAATTATGAGTATTGTTCCGCGTGAATTTAAACAGCCTGCCTCAAAAAACTTTTATGAATACCTTACAACCAGTGAACAGCCTTATCCGACAGCCAGTATTGAGGTTAACTTGTCTTATTTTAATATACAGGATGTACCCATTCATCTCCCAATTCCTTTTGACATGGAATTCAAAACTCTTGGGGAATATAAAGAGAGTTTTGATCATTATCTTCCTCTGGCAAGAGCCTATATGATTGATTCTCTGTTATTTCAGCCATATATTCCTGAGAAAATCGAAAAACGTATGGAAGAAGCAATGTACTTCATTTTAGATGATATTTCTTCTACCGGCATAATTCCCTACTATCAGGATATAGGTTCAGTCATCCCGAAATTAGCCACTTCTTTTGCAAGACTCAATTTTGATTCCTGGATTTCTTATAGAGATCTGGACAAAAGTAAAGGAATCTGGATTGATCTTGTGACTGAAGCCAGGAATACCACAGATTCTACAAGGACTCGAAGTACAGATAAGCTTTACCAGTTGACACCAGATGCAGAAAAGCTACTGAAGGAATTAAATGAACTGGAAGATGCAGGTATTCCTCTCCTTATAACCACCATCAAGGAAAAAACTTCATTAATAGAATGGAATTTTGAGAACGCCCTGAAAAAATTAAAAATCTGTGGATATGTCTATTTCCCAAATAATGAAAGGATAGGGCTTATCCACTACTAATCTTCTTTTTTCTATCAAACTCTATCAAAATATATCAAATTGAGATACTTTTTTTGAATTAAATGATTTTGATATAGATAAGTAATATTAGTAATAAATTGGTTGAGAAAAAAGCAAGTGAAAAACAGATTGAATAACAAAATAGAAGTTGGATATAAAAAAATAAAAGGAGAATTTTCACAGTTCCCTTTCATCAATTACTCTCTTTGTCTTTTTCATGCTGCGGGGAAGTTCCCCCATCTTCACACCTACAACATCAACGGTTACGCCTATGAAGTCCTTAAAGGCTTTTCTGAGAGCTTTTTCTGCTTTTTCTTTATTTTCACGGTTTTCTACGTCTTCAAGCTCTATTCTAAATGTCATGCTATCTCGGCCATCCTTACGGGTAAGCAGAATCTGATACTCGCTGCTTACTCCAGGAACCCTGTGAACAAGATCTTCAATCTGACCAGGATAGATATTTACAGCTTTGAATTTTATACGGTCATCTGACCTTCCCAGGATCCTGTCAATTCTCGGAAAAGGACAACCGCATTTGCAGACGCCGGGAATAATCCTTGTAAGGTCTCTTGTTCTGTAGCGGATAAGAGGAGCTCCTTCTTTTGTGAGAGTTGTGATTACAAGTTCTCCAAGCGTGCCTTCAGGAAGCTGCTCGCCTGTAATAGGATCGATAATCTCAAAAATCAGATGATCAGACCAGTAATGCATACCATCATGGAAAGAACAATCAAGGCCAATCCCTGGCCCGTATATCTCGGTTAGCCCGTAAATATCAAAAGTTTCGATCCCTAATTCGGTTTCGATCCGGCTGCGCATTTTTTCACTCCAGCGTTCCGAACCTATAATGCCTTTTTTGAGATGGATCTTAGATTTAAGCCCACGTTTTTCAATTTCTTCAGCAAGCAATATAGCATATGAAGAAGTACTTGCAAGAGCCGTGGATTTCAGGTCAACAAGCATTTCAAGCTGTTTTTCAGTATTTCCAGGACCTGTAGGTATAGCCATTGCTCGCAGACGTTCAGCTCCAAGCTGGAAACCTATTCCTGCAGTCCAGAGCCCGTATCCTGGAGTAATCTGGATCCGGTCCTGGTTGGTAAGTCCTGCCATCATATAGCAGCGCATCATCATCTCGGCCCAGGTATCCACATCTTTCCTGGTATAAGGAATAATTACAGGTTTTCCGGTAGTTCCTGATGAGGAATGAATCCTTACGATCTCCGAATCAGGAACAGCCTGCAGTCCAAGAGGATAAGCATCCCTGAGTTCTTCTTTATTAGTGAAAGGAAGAAGTTTCAGGTCGCTAAGTGACTTTATTTCCTCAAGATCGACATTCGATTCCTTGAACTTTTTCTGGTAAAAAGAACTGTTTTCAACTACGTGTTTCAGCAGCGCCTTCAATTTTAAAAAGGTTTCTTCTTCCGAAATATCAGGATGGTAAAGCTGAACATTGGGATCAAGTTCAGTCTCAGTTAATGCTTCATACATATAGTTTCACCCTCTGATCCCCAGTTCAGGTGCCGGAGACAAATTTAATACATTTCATTGCGCGTTCGAATGCTGCCCTGTTTACAGCTCTGTATTTTTCAGGGATTTCGGCATTTAGCACTGCCTTTAAAGTTTCCTCTGAAAAAGGCAAGACTCGTGCGCCTGCAGCCGCACCAATCATTGCAACGTTTGCAGCCCTGTACGTTCCTGCTTCTGCTGCAAGCTCCGTGAAATCGGAGCAGAGAACATCCTGGTAATTTGCACGTAAAAAAAAGAGCAAAGCTGAAGAATCATATTCAGGACTTCCGGGTGGTCTTGAAGCCGGAGGAATAGCATGGGTATTTACCAGCACTTTCCCACCGTTCCTGACAAAAGGCAGGTTCCTTATGGTTTCTGCAGGTTCAAGGCCTAAAAGCAGGTCTACCTGTCCAACTGGAATAAGTGACCCGGGAACTTCCTCTCCTATTCTTATATGGCTGCTGACCGAACCTTCCCTCTGAGACATGCCTATCGTTTCGGCAGTGCTTACATGAAATCCGGCTTTCATAGCAGCAAGTGCAAGCAAACGGGAGGCAAGCACAACACCCTGCCCGCCAACGCCTGCAATTAGAATATCATATTTCACAGCTTTACCCCTCCTATGCAAATAGCTTCTGACGGACATACCTGAGCACAGAGTCCGCAGCCGCTGCAACTATCCTGTATAACAGGCTTATCCGCAACAAGGTTAATTGCAGGGCAGCCGAGCTCTTTTATACAGAAACCACAACCTGTACAGGCTTCAGGTTTTATTTCGTAATATTTGTCAGGTTTTGTAATCCCTACACACTTTCCTTTAAAAACTATAACCGACGGCCCTTTAAAATTCATAACTTCCTTTGCAGCTTTTATACAAGTCTCAAGGCTGTCTGGATCTACGGTGTCAACAGTTTTTACAAATTCAATCCCGCAACTTCGAATCACATCTGCAATCTCAATGACCTTGGAAGCGCTTCCTAGTGCTGTTACGCCTACACCAGGGTGAGGCTGATGTCCTGTCATTGCAGTTGTGCGGTTGTCAAGGACTGCAATAGTGATATCTGCGCTGTTATATACAGCGTTTATTACTGCAGGGATACCGGAGTGGAAAAAGGTTGAATCTCCAATAAAAGCTACCTGTTTTGCTTTCGGGTTCGTGCGGGAGAGCCCTCCTGCAAGGCTTATTCCGGCTCCCATGCAGAGGCAGGTATCTACAACTTCAAGGGGATAGGCATTTCCAAGTGTATAACAGCCAATGTCTCCAGAGAAAATAGTATCAATTTGAGCCTCTTTTTTAAACTGTTTTGCAGCCTGCTTGAAAGCATAAAAAACAGTCCTGTGCATACAACCAGCACAGAGGGTCGGGGCTCTGATAGGAAGAGGAGGAAGTTTTTCTCTTGATATGGCAGGAAAAGCGTGAGAAAGTCGTGAATTTTCTCCAAAAGCTGCAAGTGAGTTGTTAATACTATCAATTACAATATCCACATTGTATTCTCCACTTATAGGGAAAAAGCCATTCTTTTTTCCATAAACGTCAACAGGCAGATGTGCTTTTCCTATAAGCTGTAGAATTTGTTCTTCAAGGTAAGGGTCAAGCTCTTCAACAACAATTAACCTGTCAATGCCTTTCAGAAAAGAAAGAGCTGCTTGTTCCGGAAACGGATATGCTGTTCCAACACGGAAGAGAGTAAAAAGTTCTTTAAAATCACTGACAGTTTTTACGGCTTCCTTTACATAAAGAGCTGAAACGCCTGAAGCAATGATCCCGATTTTACCGGACCCTGATATTGAATTGAAAGAAAGCTCTGAAAAACGTTCGGAAAGCTTTTTCTGCACGCTTTCAAGCCAGGGGTGCCGCTCAGCAGTAAGCTTTGGAAAGATCGTCCAGCGTCTATCTTTTATAAAACCCTCCTTAATAGCTTCAACAAGAGCAGGTTCTGAAACTTTGACTTCAACATCTCCGCAACTGTGGGAAACTCGCGTGGTGGTTCTTAAGATTACAGGAATTTCAAATTCATGCGAAAGCTCAAAAGCCAGCTTTGTTAATTCATAGGCTTCCTGAGGGGTTGCAGGGTCAAGGACAGGAATATTTGCAAAATGTCCAAAAGCTCGAGTATCCTGTTCAGTCTGGGAAGAATGAGGCCCCGGATCGTCGGCAACTAGCAGGACAAGAGCTCCTTTTACCCCTATATAACTCAAGCTCATCAGGGGATCGGATGCAACATTCAACCCTACCTGTTTCATGGTGACAAGAGTCTTTGCTCCTGAATAAGCCGCTCCTGCAGCTGTTTCAAGTGCAACTTTCTCGTTGCTGGACCACTCAGTATAGATTCCACATCGATCTGAATATCGTATAATTGTCTCCAGAGCTTCAGTCGATGGAGTTCCAGGATACCCTGTAACAACCTGGGCACCGGCTTCTATAGCTCCAAGTGCAATGGCTTCATTACCCATTAACAGTTTTTTGTCAGTCAATAAACTCATCTCGAATATAGGGTAATATTTTAACAAATCTTACAAACTTAATAAATTCTAATAAATCTAGATCTAATAAATCTAGAAGGAACAAAGGGAAGTTAAAAATAATTTGTATCCTCAAACAAGTTATTAAAATTATTTTATGTAATTGAAAATACATTTTAAGGTATTTAATCGCTCTTTTACGCTATGGGAACGACGATGACCATCTATGTACAACGCTGTCTGAAAGAAGTACGTAAAATTTGCATATAAAGTTTTTGTTTTATAAGTCTGTGTGATTATTATTTTAGTTGTAGTATGCAGAAAATTCGGTAAATTCTAATTTATGATGCAGAAATTTTTGAGATAATACTTTTTTACTCGAGAAAACAACATTTAGTCTAGAACCTTGACTATATTATATATTTAAAATTAAAAATTTACAAAAATTTAGGTACACTGCCAAAATCTAATGTTAATGCTATGAAGTACCAATTATTTAGAAACTTATTAATTCTAATAAAAAAATATGAATTTATTAAAACCACTGAATCAAATATAAAGTGCTTCAAAACAACTTGCACGTCATAATGAGGATTTGTGGATTGTTGGACTAGAGCACTAGATTTGCTGGAGAAAACTAAATCTATGACATTGATTACCAGTAATATATCAACTTCTATAAACAGTACCTCTATTTTTTCTATTCTACAATTCCTAACGGATTTTATGATACATTTAATTAAATTTTTTTAGTTTTATTTGTACTATTTTTTATGTTTCGATTTCTAATATTTCTCTCAAAAGGGAGTGAAGAAATAATTATACTTCCATTTACAGTGAATTCTGATAATAAAAAATACGACGGTAAAATAATTTCAGATTCTCTTATAGTAGAATTGAGAAAAATTAAAAAGATCCATGAACATAAGTTTGAGGAAGAAGAGATAAACTTTGAAAAAATTTACTTGCCCAAATTAACTCCAGATTCAGAAAACTTTGAAACAAAAATCTCTAATTTAAAGGATATAAACATTGGCGGATTGACAATATCCATTCTTGGAATTCTCACTGTTTTTAGGCTATTATGGCCATTTGGAGAGCAAGTTAAAACTATCAGAGGAAATTTGCAAGAATGTGATTCAGAAATTCATTTAATTGCATTAATGGAAGGTCCTAAAGTTCATGGATGGGATCTAATCTTAAAATTGAAAAATCCAAAAACGAAGATAGACTTCCAGAATTAATTAAAAGGCATTGATACTTAAATATAGTTATATACTATTAGAAAGTATATTTCTTCATTAACTGCCCCAGATGCAATAGTTCCAGTCACAAAAAGAACGGTATAGTTGGTGGGCGTCAACGCTACAAATGCCATGATTGTGGATATAACTATACAGTAGAGCTAAAATCAACTGCTTTTTCCGCCTCTGTTAAAAAACAGGCTTTACAACTTTACCTTGAAGGATTGGGCTTTCGTTCAATAGGAAGAGTTTTAGGGGTTAGTCACGTTTCTGTCCAAAGATGGATAAAGAAATTTGGTCAGGAGTTAGAGGACCTAAAAAGTGAAAGTGAGATATCTATTGTTGAAATGGATGAGATGCACACTTACATAAGTAACAAACAAAATATTTCTGGATCTGGATTGCTGTTGATAGAGTTGGGAAAAAGTTTATCAACTGCTCTTTTGGTAGCAGAGGAACGGAAACTGGAAAACTACTCTGGGAAAAATTGAAGAAAAAAGAGATTGGAGAAGTGATGACCGATCACTGGAGAGCATATGCAGAGTTTATTCCAAAAAAGATCCATACTCAATCCAAAGCAAAAACGTATACTGTTGAAGGATATAACAGCATATTGAGGCACTTTTTAGCAAGGTTGAGAAGAAAGACAAAGTTTTATACGAAGAGTCTTGAAATGCTAAAGTACTCGGTTATTCTATTGATGAAATAAAGAAATAAAGAACTAGATATAGTTAAGTAACAATGCCACAAAGGTACTGTTCTTGATGATCTTGATCGAAAAGATGAGGCTTTGTGTGGTATAACAAAGCATGTGCTTATTCTTTGATGAATAAAAGAAATGAAGCTCTTGCAGATTTAAAATGTGCAATTGAACTTGATCCTGATTATATAGAATTAGCAAAAAATGATAAAGATTTTGAGAAGCTGTGGGAAGATAAAGACTTCATAAACATAGTTACAGCCAATAAAAGTATTAACAAACTCTTGACTGACTGATAGAATCCTAAATTTTCTATTTCTGAAAATCCAAGCATAGTTACCTACGTTTGATATTTTTAATTTTAATTTAAATAATCATATTACAAGATTTAGTACTATTATTCTAAAGTATGTAACAATATTCCTGAAAAATAGTTTTAGCAATTTGTAGGAGTGGGGTTCATGAAATAGGTTTTTTTCCAATTTAGAGAAATCTTGATCACATACGCTGATTCCCCACTGCCCATTAAATATAGCACATCGTTTCTATATATATTTAATTTTAACAACATATAATCTGATTTAATTATAAAAGAATGTATATAATTCCTGATATGTAAAGATTAAAAGTAAAGCTAAATCTGAAAACTCAAACTTAAAAAGGAAGATTTCACTATCAAGATAAAGTCTACTAAGTTTCAAATTGTTTTAGAAATTATAGGTTTTTTTATATTGGTTGGCATAATTGCTTTTGTTTATACCCGATGGAATCAACTTCCTTCACAAATCCCTGGGCACTATAACGCAATGGGAAAAATCGATAGATGGGGAAGTAAAAATGAAATACTCATAACGCCAATAATAGGTACTTTAGTTTACATATTCATAACTGTTATGTCCTTTTTTCCGCAAACCTGGAATTTATCTATACAAGTAACAGATGAAAACAGGGAAACAGTGTATAGCTATGCAAAAAATTTGATAATACTCACAAAAGTAGAAGTATTGAGCATATTTTTTTATCTAACTTATTATATGGCAACAACGCAGCCTTTGCCCATAGCTTTTTTGCCTGTTTCGATGATAATCTTATTTTCCACAATAATATTCTTCACTGTGAAAATCTATAGATCCGGAACTAGAAAAAAGCAAACATCAAATTGATCCAAAAATCAACTTTATTCTCAAGTCACTATTTTGTAGAGTTTTCTATGATCAGAATTTATGAACCTGACAGGAATCATAATTGCTCAAAGTAAAACAATTTACCGGAAAATATTTTTACAATTCGCATTATTGTTTGATTCATGAATCAAGAAAATAAAACGATAGTTAACGCAGATAAGAGTCGTGAATTTGGAGCAATGGGAGAGCTCTTAAGAGAACTTCAGAAAGAAGAAATGGAACCAATTGAAACATCAGCTGTAGAAACCCCAGAAGAAAAGATAATCTCAGAAGAAAACATAAACCAAAACATGGTCATGTTAATAACAGAAATCAATGAATCATTAAAAGAAATTACAGAGATGCAGAAAAGTATACTGGAAGAGTTAAAACGCAGACCTATTTAAAAAGGATTTGAGAGCAATCTTTTAGGGAGAAAGCTTTACCAAATATTCTAAGTGGAAATGCAAGCCTTTTCAAAAAAAATAAAAGGTATTGATACTTAAACATAGTTATATGTTATTAGAAAGTATATTTCTTCATGAACTGCCCCAGATACAATAGTTCCAGTCACAAAAAGAACGGTATAGTTGGTGGGCGTTAACGGTACAAATGCTCTGATTGTGGCTATAACTATACAGTAGAGCTAAAATCAACTGCTTTTTCCGCTTCTGTAAAAAGACAGGCTTTACAACTCTATCTTGAAGGATTGGGCTTTCGCTCAATAGGACGATTTAGCATGAAAGTACATGAGGAGATTATCCTCACGTGCTCTCTTGATCCTTTTTCCCCATAATCGCAAATATTCCACTAATTATTTTAATCCGTTCATCAACCTAAAAAATCTCAGTTTCAATAATCTTTCTCTTTTGGATTTCTCCCTTTTGATATCCGGTTTCATCTTCGTCCATCTCATCGTTTGTAATAAGATGCCATAGTATCGTTGCAATTTTCCTTGCTAAGGCAATAATTGTTTTTGCATGTCCAATCGACTTCTTTTTTCTGTTAAAAAACTCTTTTAACCTGCTATTCTTCTTTCTTGCTGCTGCTTGAGCAATCTGTGTCAGAATCCACCTTGCTACTTTTGATCCCCTCTTTGTGATTCTGCCGTTATAGTATTTATCTGCAGATTGATACACATTAGGAACTAGACCAAGCCAAGAAGCAAGCTTATTTCCAGAAGAAAAATCCTTAAAGTTGCCTATTTCAGCAAGTAAAATTGCCGCACCAAGTTCCCCTATACTTGGAACTGACATTAAAATCTCCATTTCTCGCTTATGATTTCGAGAAGCATAATTAAAAATTTCTTTTTCTAAAGCTTCGAGTTCATCATCAAGACTTTTTATGAGTTTCAGACAGATCTGAAGTCTGAATGCAGCACTTTGAGAAATTTCTCGATCAAGAATTTCTCTTATCTGAGCAGCTTTTTTCCGAACATTTGGAGAGAGGCTTGCAATAATCTGACCAACACTCTTACCTAAAGAGATTCCTAATAAGATCATTCTGCCATTCTTGCCAAAAACGTCTGTCGGCACATTATTCAGGTGTAGCATTTCAGATGCAAGAATTGAATTTCAGATGCAAGAATTGAGTGAGCTTTATTTTTTAAATCTGTTCTTTTTTGTACAAGTGTTAACCGAAGTCGAACATATGATCTAAAATCTATATGATCCTTTGGGAAAACTCTTGATGGCTGAATCATATTATTAAGTGCAAGTTGTGCAATGACTTCTGAGTCAATCTTATCTGTTTTTTTATGGGTAAATACCTTCATATCTCGCGCATTTCCAACTATCACAGTTAGATGCTTTATCAATGAATCATGAATCGGAACCCAAAAGTAGCTGGTTGATTCACATGCAACAACATCACATTTTTCTGATATTACCCAATTTTTAAGGGCTAAAATTCCTTCATCATCTCTGTTGAAACGTTGCTGTTGTTTTTCACCAGATCTACTGAAAATTGTAGCAATGAAAAAGAGTTTGTGAATGTCTAAACCACAAGCTTTGTTTATGACTTCAATCAAATTAGATCACCAAATTTATTTGGGCAGTGGAATTGCCTAAAAGGCCAATTTAGCATCCGTGATCAAAGTCACACTTGAGCCTTCGATGGCAATTCACTGATTAGTTTTAGGACGGTTTTGAAAAACCAAAATCGAGACAACCTTACTGCCCAAGGTAATGAGGACTTAATAGTCAAAAAAAAGAACGGAGAGTACTTTCATTGGTTCCGTTGCAAAAAATATCTGCTAAGGATATAATTAAAATAAAAATGAAATCAAAGATAGTGATATGCTATCTAATTCCTTTAAATGGAAGCACTTTGTAGGTGAAATTATTTTATTGAATGTTAGATGGTACTTAAAATACCCACTTAGTTATAGAAATTTAAAGGAAATGATGGCAGAAAGAGGGATAATAGTCAACCATACAACCATTATGAGATGGGTACATCAATATTCACCTGAAATCGAAAAGAAGGTCAGAAGGCATTTAAGACCAACAAACGACTCTTGGAGAGTTGATGAAACTTATATCAGAGTTAAAGGTGAATGGAAATATTTTTACCGAGCAGTTGACTCAAATGGAGATACAATTGATTTCATGTTAAGTGCAAAACGAAATAAAAAAGCAGCGAACAGATTCTTCAAAAAAGCTTTGAACTCTAATCATAATCAAATTCCAAGAGTAATCACAGTTGACAAAAATCCAGCTTATCCACCTGCTATAGATAAACTGAAAAATGATAAAATACTACCTATAAACGTAGGCATTCGACAAATCAAATATTTGAATAACATTATAGAACAGGATCATAGATCCATTAAACGAATAGTTAATCCAATGTTAGGATTTCAGTCTTTTCATACAGCCATTAAAACTTTAAAAGGAATTGAAACTATGAATATGATTAAAAAAGGACAAATCAAGAACTTAAATTACTCTGGCTTTAATGAAGCTAAATATATTAATCAATTATTTGGAATAGTTCTATAATATTGACATATCTTTTTGAATATTTTAACTTTTATTCATTATTCATAGATTTACAGGCTTATTCTAAGATTTTTTGCAACGGAACCTTCTATGGAGTTCCATAGAACGTCATCGATTTCACGGACTGACATATAAGTAAATTTATAATTTCAACAGAATATTACTTTCGGGATAGGCTCTAATATAAATTAGTATTTAATATAAATTAGTATTTAATATAAATGTATAACAATTTAAATATTCTAAAGACTACAAACAGCTTTATGTTAGTCCAACCAATATCTCTAAAATGTCATATTTGCTTGAGATTGCAATCGTCCTTTTATTGATCGCACTCAATGGCATATTTTCCATGTCAGAATTTGCTCTAGTTTCTGCCAAAAAAACTCGTCTCAAGCATAGGGCGGAAAGCGGGGATCTACAGGCAGCTGCTGCACTTAAACTCACCAGTGATCCAACTCCGTTTCTATCTACTGTGCAAATCGAAATCACCCTTATTGGAATCTTTGCTTGTGCGTTTGGCGGGGGTCACCATATCAGAAGAATTTTCAGCTTACCTTGGAAAATTCCATGCTCTTTCTCCGTACAGTAATGCGATAAGTATTACTCTTGTAGTACTCTTAATTACCTATTTGACCTTAGTTTTTGGAGAACTTGTTCCAAAAAGACTTGCACTTAATAATGCGGAATCAATTGCCTCCAGCATGCAAAACCTATGTTTTTTCTTTCTGTTCTAGTAAAGCCTTTTGTGATAATTCTTAGCAGTTCTACCGAAGCTGTGCTCGGGATCATGAAAGTTAGAAAGTCTCATGAACCGCCGGTAACAGAAGAGGAAATTAAAATTCTATTTGAGGAAGGAACTAAAGCTGGGATGTTTGAGAAAGCTGAGTTGAGTATGATAGAAGATGTTCTTGAAATTGGTGATCTTCGAGTTGATAGCCTGATGACACATCGCAATACTATCACTGCTATTGACCTTGGAGATCCTATTAATAAAAGTATGTGGAATATAATTGAAAGTGGTCGATCCAATTTTCCAGCGTATGAGGAAGTTTTGGACAATATTATCGGTATGATATCTGTAAGAAAAGTCCTTGAGAAATTTGTGGAAAGTGGTACAGTTAATTTCAAAGAACTTGTTACACAACCCCTCTTTGTACCTAAAAGCGCTTCAGTTCTTAAGCTTCTTGAATCGTTCAAGGAGACTGGAGTGCATATCGCTCTTATCACTCATGAATATGGAAGCATTCAAGGTGTTATTACGCTGCATGATATTCTTGAAGCGATTGTAGGCGAAATCCGTTCTCTTGGGGAGCCTGTGGAGACAAAGGTTCAGGTTCGAGAAGACGGTTCCTGGCTCATCGATGGAGATACACCCATTGAAAAGATTAAAGATATCTTATCTGTAACTTCCTTTCCTGGAGAAGGACTTGGATATTACCGGACTATTGCCGGGCTGATAATTTTCCTCCTTCAGAAAATCCCTGCAACTGGAGACCATATAATATTAGGGGAATTTCGGTATGAGGTTGTCGATATGGATGGTAATCGAGTAGATAAAGTTCTTGTAACACGAGTTTCAATAGTTTCCAAAAGTTAAACGTAATCTCTCAAATTGAAAGTTAGGTTTTGAGATAATAAAGACAAAGAAAACGAAATTGCCATAAAAATCAAAAAAGAGCTACAGAAAACGTCAAAAAATTATTGTCATATATCTTGAAACATTAGGTTATCAAGATTATGACATTTAAGATTCTCAAGTTTTATTTTTCAAGATTTCTTCACTCTTAGGAATAATGTAACTATCAGAATTCCTGCCATAGCAAGGATCGAACTGAATCCTGGGGAATCTTCTTCATTTTGATCTTGATATGATGATTCATTTTTCTCCTGATTTGATCCCGTTGATCCCGAAGATTGCTTGCTGCTCCCGTTAAGGAAAACTGGAACTCCTACATAAACAACAGGAGTTTCTGAAACAACTTCTCCTGAATATTCATCAAGGTCTAGAAATCCTGCTTTACATGCAGGCAGATGAATTTTCCCTTCTTTATTCATTTTCAGGATGTAAGTTATTGTTTTTGAACCGCCATCACTTTCAAGGATCTGTTTAAAACTTGTTTCCCCGCTTATTAACTTAGCTTCCTGAGGTACGGTATCGGTTAATGTTACGCTTGCATCAACATTTCCAGTGTTTTTTACCATGACCGTTACAGTCAATTCGTCTCCGGAATTTAGCTGTTGCTTATTTATTGATTTTGTTACTGAGATTTCAGGCCCATAAACCTTTACTTTTTCCGAATTATTGGAACTAGAGTTTCCACTTTGTCCATTAGGAAGAGTAAAGTTAGCTGTTGTTTTCGGAAATGTAAATTCTCCAGGTTTGTCAGGAATTAGAGTGTACTCAAAAACGTTTTCAGTTAATTCTTTGGATTTAAGAGAAAGGGTCTTATCAAGTACTGTATCTTTATCAAGGTGCATTTCGGTTATTATTGAATCCTTAAGTTTAATATTACTTATATCACAGAGCCCATTGTTAAGGACATTGATCGAGACATGTACAGGCTTTCCCATATGGTTTTCTCTTGTAACAGTCTTTGAAATAACAAGGCCCCATTTTTTCTCTATTTTTATGACTTTCGAGCCTATATATTCATACTTCTCATTCCTAACATCAAAACATGTAGTTTTTGCAGTTATATTGAGATCAGTATCAACCCATGGAGATGGGGCTTTCAAAGTTAGGTTTACAGGTGCAAGAGTTTCGCCTTTAAGTACATCTCCAAGACTGTACTTCGTTTTTCTTTTAAGGACTTCCATTCCGGCTGTATCGATAGTTAGAACAGTATCCTTCGCTTTTGCCTCCTCATCATTTTTAAGCTTTATTGATACATCGATTCTGCTGTCTCCGGCAGATTTGGAATCATATGTATCTTTTCTTGTTTCAACATCTATGTCAAACTTTGGTTCTCCTTTTACAAAGATATCCAGTTCAGCATAAGGATTCCAGTTTTTAGTCTTAAATTCCTTATCATCTATAGTGATAGTTTCATGGTTTGAATCCACTTTCTGGGCATAGACCTTTATTCTGTCATTATATACGACCTCTGAACCTGCGGAAAGTGGAGCAGTCTTCAGTTTTTCCCCATCCTTTGAGATTGAAACAAAAACCTGATTGTTTTCGTTAATATTTTCTGCTTTTATAACATAATCATTGACTGTTACTGTATCCCCCCAGTATAGTTTTGTTCCATCCTGTTTCTCTACCCATTCAATGTCTTCCGCCGCAAGAGCGTTCATAGAGATGGCAAAAAGAGAAAATACGATAAGTAATGCCATCAGTGCAAGTTTCTTAGCCATAGTTACCGTCCTTGAATTTGACATTTTTATGCTGGGTCTGCACTGGAAACATACATTTTAAGCTTCTGTAATTGCTACGGCTTGTTAATATTTGTGTCTGAAAATTATATATTAATAAATGTTTATCCCGTATTTTTCAGCCGTATTTGGTTATTTGATGTATTGTTTTTGCCCCAGCACTCCCCTATAATGCACGAATTTTAACTAGTGATCACTTTATAATTTTAATTTCAATGGTTTTTCTGAAACTCAAATTCTTGTACTATTTTATAATTTGTTAGTTTACATTTTTTGATTAAGCTCTAGTTAATATGAGATTTTTCAACTATCTAAATTATAAGTAAATGTTTCGTTTCTATTTTTTTATTTAATTATGGGCCTAATAAATCTCTAGTATCGTGGGTGTTTTCTTTTACTGGAAATCCTTAAATAAAAAAGCAATAACATTTTGAATTTGAAATAAAAATTAGTAATTTTTCCTATGTACTAGAGGTCTTCTATGGAACTTATAAAAATTGTAAAAATTCTTGAAGAAATTGCTCCACCTGAGCTTGCTGAAGATTTTGATATAGGCAGGATTGGTCTGATTTTAGATATGGAAAACAATGTAGAAAGAATTACAGTTGCTCTTGATGCGAATTCTTATGTGCTTAAAAAAGCTGCGGAAATGAATGCAGACCTTCTAATTACGCATCACACTCTTATTTTCCATCCGATAAACAAAATCTCAAAATCACTTGCAGAATCCCTTAAACTTGCTCTTAATAATGAGATATCCCTCTACAGTATGCATACAAATTATGACAATGCTGAAGGAGGCGTTAATGATGTGCTTGCTTCGAGGCTTGGGCTCAAGAATACAAAAAATGCGGAAATGGGCAGGATAGGAGAAATAGAACCCTGTACTTCGGCTGAGCTGGCATCTCATGTCTCGGAAGTTCTAAAAACGCCTGTAGTATATGCAGGAAAAAAAAAGGAGATTAGACGAGTAATGGTTGTTGGAGGAAGCGGCTTTTCAACTGATTTTCTTGAAATAGCCAGGGCAAATAGAGTTGATGCTTTTGTTTCCTCTGAACTCAAGCATAATATTCTCCGAGATTATGAGGATCTCTGCCTTATTGATGCCACTCACTACGCTACAGAAAATCCTGGTATAGAAGTTTTATGTTCCAGGTTGCGTGAAATTCTCGACCTCGATGTGAGATTCATTGAACAGCCTTCTGGACTTAAATCAATACATAAATAATGAGCGTCTAAAGCAGGTGTGGTTATATGACAGAGGAAATAGATATCAGTAGAAAGGAGATCATTAGAAAGGAGATAACAGAAACAGACCTCAGTACGAAGAATAAAGAAAAAAAAGATCTAAGTAGAAAAGAAGAGCTTAAGGAAAATTCAGTTGAAGAGCTGCTAGAAGAACAATCAAGAAACCAGATTCGTTCAGATTATCGACGCAGCTTGGGTAATGAATACCGTAGACGATATATGGAATAAATTTCTCCATTTTTATTCAAAATCTAAACTTATTTTTTGTTATTTTGTATTAGTTTCAGCTATATTTAAACAGTCCTTAATATGTTCACTTATGATCTGTACTTCTTCGGTTTTTGGAATTGATACCAGAATCTTGTCGATATAACCGTATTCTTTGAGAAGAGCAAAAGTTGTCGGAAAATTTGGTATTGGTAATCAAAAATAGATATGTATACTTATAACATATATTTCTTCATGAACTGCCCAAAATGCGATAGTTCCAGTCACAAAAAGAACGGTATAGTTGGTGGGCGTCAACGCTACAAATGCCACGATTGTGGCTATAACTATACAGTAGAGCTAAAATCAACTGCTTTTTCCGCTTCTGTAAAAAGACAGGCTTTACAACTCTATCTTGAAGGATTGGGCTTTTGCTTAATAGGAAGAGTTTTAGGGGTGAGTCATGTTTCTGTCCAAAAACGGATCAAGAAATTTGGTCAAGAGTGAGAGAATCTAAAAAGTGAAAGTGAGATATCTATTGTTGAAATGGATGAGATGCACACTTACATCGGTAACAAAAAAAATATTGTTGGATCTGGATTGCTGTTGATAGAGTTGGGAAAAAGTTCATCAACTGCTCTTTTGGCAGCAGAGGAACGGAAACTGGACAACTACTCTGGGAAAAATTGAAGAAAAAATAGATTGGAGAAGTGATGACCGATCACTGGAGGGCATATGCAGAGTTTCTTCCAGAAAAGAGTCATACTCAATCAAAAGCAGAAACATTTACAGTTGAGGAATATAACAGCATATTGAGGCACTTTCTAGTAAGGTTGAGAAGAAAGACAGAGTGTTATGCGAAGAGTCTTGAAATGCTAAAGTACTCGGTGATTCTATTGATGAAATACAGAAATAAAGAAATAGATATATTTAGTTAACAATACCAAATAAAGATTTATCTATCCCTTCGCTTTGCGAATATATTCTCAATCCTAATCTTCTGTGTTATCCGTTTTCACTCAGATCAATTAATTTTACAACATAGAACGAATGATTTTAGTGTAATTACTTCTTATATAGATACCTTTATACATTTTACTGTATCTTTCGAATTCAATTTCTTGTTTATGACATTCAGTTTCTTGTTATAAATCTATAACTGCCAATGCAGCACCTAAAAAAATCTAAGAGAGGGCTCTAGTGCAAAAGAGTTTAAAAAGAAAAGATAAAATACCGAGCCGAAGGACTTAAAACTGAAGGGAGAGCAAAAAGAGCTAGATTTGAGAATAAATTTAAACGAGATTTAAACGAGATTTGAAAGAGCTTAAGGGAAATTAAAGATAATTTATGAAAAGTTAAGGAAATTTAAAGATAACTTAAGGAAATTTAAAGAAAATTAAAGTGCTTCCTGCTTAGATTCGGGTGAAAATATGGAAAAATACGATTATAGTGAACTTGGGCTGAAAGCCGGGCTTGAAATTCACCAGCAGCTGGATTCAAAGGAAAAATTGTTCTGCCGGTGTCCTACCCTGATAAGGGATGTCAAGGATTCGGACTTTGAGTTTTTCAGGTATCTAAGGGCTACTGAAAGTGAGATGGGAGAAAAGGACAGAGCTGCTGTAGAGCAGACAAAGATCAGGAGGAAGTACATCTATAAGGCTTATGACACCACCTGCCTTGTAGAAAATGATGAGGAGCCTCCAAGAGAACTCAATAAAGAAGCTCTGGACATCTCTCTTGTAATTGCAAAACTTTTTAACATGAATCCAGTTGACCAGATGCACGTCATGAGGAAAATTGTCGTGGATGGGTCAAACACTAGCGGATTTCAGAGAACTGCTTTTCTTGCAAGCAATGGGTGTATTGAAACCTCAGACGGTCGCTGCGGGATTGACAGTCTCTGCGTAGAAGAAGAAGCTGCCCAGAAAGTAGAGGAAATCGGGGACTCCATAATTTATTCCCTTGACCGATTAGGAATCCCACTTGTAGAGATTGCAACTGCACCGGATATCAAGTCTCCTAGCCAGGCAAAAGAGGTTGCCGAGCAGATAGGAATGGTCCTCAGGTCCACAGGAAAAGTAAAGAGAGGACTTGGCACAATCAGGCAGGACGTTAATATCTCAATTGCCGAAGGAGCAAGAGTAGAAATAAAAGGCGTTCAGGCTCTTGACCTCATAGAAGACATTGTCCGCAGGGAAGTTGAAAGGCAGTTGAATCTTCTTTTCATCAGGCAGGAACTCATGGAAAGAAAAGCTTTCGTCTGTGAAGAAATCTATGATGTAACAGGGCTTTTCGTAGATACAAAATCGAAAGTTCTACAAAAAGGCATAAAAAAAGGTGCAATCCTAGCTGCTCTTCTCAGGAAATTCGACGGGCTTGTAGGCAAAGAAGTCCAGCCCGGAAGAAGGCTAGGAACAGAATTTTCTGACAGGGCAAAAACGGCAGGTGTTGGAGGGATTTTCCACACAGATGAACTCCCCAATTATGGAATTACCGAAAAGGAAGTTAAGGCTTTAAGGGATGCAATAGGCGCACACCCCGGAGATGCCGTAATAATGGTTGCTGATGATCCCGAAAAATCAAGGCTTGCAATTGAAGCGGTTATTGAAAGGGCAAAGGAAGCCATAATAGGAATTCCTGAAGAAACTCGAAGAGCTCTGCCCGATGGAAACACTGCTTATATGCGTCCCCTTCCGGGTGCAGCAAGGATGTATCCTGAAACCGATGTGCCGCAGATCGAAATTTCACAGGATTACTTTGATTCTATTGAGGTTCCAGAACTTCTTACTGAACGGGCTAAGCGTTTTGTTTCCGAAAATGGTTTAAATGAAGAGCTTGCCGGAAAAATAGCTTATTCAAAGTATCTTCCTCTCTTTGAAAGCTTGATTGAGACTTACGGAAAAGATGAAACTGTAAACTCAACCCTTATTGCCAGAACTCTTGTCGGAATCGTTCCAGAAGTCCGTAGAAATGGAGTTGATACCGAAAACCTTACAGATGAACATTTCATAGGTCTTTTTGTAGCTATTTCAAACCAGGAAATCGCAAAAGAAGCTATTCATGACCTTTTGACAGCTCTTGCAAAAGAGCCTGAACTAAGCGTGTCAGAAGCAATTTCAAAGCTTGGGCTGAGTGCTTTTGACCCCGAAGAGGTAGAAAAATTCATCAAGAAAACAGTAAAGGAAAGGGAAGACTTTATTAAGGAAAAAGGTCCTGCAGCTCTTGGTCCTCTCATGGGCATTGTCATGAAGGAATACAGGGGCACAGTTGATGGAAAAATCCTTAGTCAGATGCTAAAAAAGGAACTGGATAGTTTCATCAGCCAAGGGTAATCCCTTCCTATTTTTTCAATTTTCACGCTTCATTTTTATTTTTCATCCCCTTCTCTTAGTTTTAATTTAGGTCTGAAAAAATATAACCTTTTATTATTGTTTTTTAGACTAATATTTATATTAATTAATATCTATTTTGAAACTAAAATGATCCTATTCTTACAGAAAAACATCTAATTATCATGGATAAAAGTTAACTTTTTATATTAATTGAGACATTTATACTATTAACTGTGGAGTATTAAAGTAGCTGAAATTTTGTTACTTCTCAATTGGGAGATGATAACTGATATAACGGTCCAAAAAAGATTAAAAAACAATAATTTAAGGAGTAAATCGCCATGAAAGTGTTGCTTGTAGATGATGATCCTTTGTTTTTGGAGCTATCAAAAACTTTCTTAGAAGTTTTCCATGACATAACTTCAGATACTGTGAACTCTGCAAGGGAAGCCCTTCAGAGATTGGAGATCAGTTCTTATGATGTTGTAATTTCGGATTATGACATGCCTTTTATGGATGGAATTGCGTTTTTGAAGACAATTCGTGATAAAAAAATTAATATTCCTTTTATCCTGTTCACAGGTGTGGATAGAAAAGAACTTATGCGTCAGGCAATCGAAAACGGTGCAAGTTCCTTTATTGAAAAAATAGGAGATCCAAAAGCTCAATATACAGAGTTGTCTGAAAAAATATATCAGGTTGTCAGCAGCAGTACAGGCTACTAAAAAGAACAAAAGAAGGACATTTAACCTTGAGGTAGCTTTCAACCAATTTCTTAATGCTTAATATTATGTATTTTACTTTCAATAGCTTTGCTAATTTCTGCTTTTGTGCTTTTTAAAAATTATTAGGAAATTCTGAAATTTATTATTCTTTTCCTTATTGTGGCTTTGTAGAAATCCTTAATATAACCTTAATTTGACAAAAATTGTTAATTACTAAAGTAATTTTTTACAAAAACACTTTGTATCGGTATAGAATTTTGTGGAAAACTGGAAATATCAAAACTCAAAGAACGTAGTATATAAATTACAGTTGTAGAGAAAAATGTAAGCATGCAGCTGATTTAGTCATTATAATATTTATGATTCTGTAAAATTCGGGATATAATGCAAATTATTTTTATAGTTTTTCTTTCTATGTTGTACACCATCAGTTTAATTTTTATTTTTTTACTTGATTACGTAACTCTCTTGCCCCAAGTGTTTTTAGAGTATTTTTACAAAGCCCATCAAGCATATAGTGTATTTTGAGCCTATCCTAAAACTCAAAATTTGCTTATTAGGCATTCAATTTCATATATTCAACCAAGCTCATGATTGTGAAAACAATTCCGAAAATTCCCAACAATTAAATAAAGTGGCTTTGGGGATAGGCTCTTTAATAAAATCTGTTTTGACTCTATATTACATACTTATTTTCTTTTAACTCAGTGCAAGAAGAAAATTTTTGCAACATAATCTTTATGTTCCAAAATAGTTTTAGTAAAAAATCACAATGTTTTTTAATTTTTAAATCAATTTCGTTTTGCAGGCCGACACAACCTTATATCTCAAAATCCTATAGTTAACCAAATTTCTGAAAAATTGTAATCATCGGCCTGCAAATATCTTTTTTTGATAGTGTCTTAAGGCATTTATTCTATTTGATTTACGCTAAGCTTCTCTTATTATTTCAGCTGAGGCATTTCTAATCTTTGACACAAATAGAAAAAGAGACTTTATCTTAATCAATTAAGAAAAACATGACTTAACACCCTATATATAAACTATTTTGATATGTTTAATTAATCATAATACTATTTAATTTTAGAAATATAGTTTGCAAAAAATCGGCTCTGTAGAAATCCTCAATATTCAGACGAAAATCAAAGTTAAAAATAATTCAAAATGTATTTTCACTTATAGAATAGATTTGCCGGTTTCAACCTACTGACAGTGGATTTGATAGGTTTTCTACAGAACCATTCTGGAATATATTTATCTCCTAGAATATTCATGTTTTTAAAGGGGATTTTATGGTTCAGGAGTACAAGCTGTTTATAGGGGGAGAATTTAAAGACTCATCAACCGGAGAGGTTTTTGATGATCTAAATCCGGCTACTCTGGAAAATATGGCAACAATACAGATAGCTGGAGACGAAGACATTGACAGGGCAGTTGAGGCTGCCGAGTCAGGGTTCAGGTTATGGAGCAAGATCCCTGCTCCTAAAAGGGCTGAGGTGCTCTTCAGGGCAGCGCGGATTTTGCAGGAAAGAAAGGAAGAGCTGGCTGTCCTTATGACGAAAGAGATGGGGAAGGTACTGCCTGAGACAAGAGGGGATGTACAGGAAGCCATAGATATCACAAATTATGCCGCAGGGGAAGGAAGGCGGATGCTTGGAGAAACAACGACTTCCGAACTCAAGGAAAAGTTCTGTATGACCTTGTTGAGGCCGATAGGAGTAGTTGGTTTAATAACACCCTGGAACTTTCCAATTGCCATTCCTGCATGGAAAATCATGCCAGCTCTGATAGCCGGAAACGCTATCGTTTTTAAGCCTGCAAGTGATACTCCCCTGCTTGCCATTAAACTGGTAGAGGTTCTTATTGAGGCAGGTCTGCCTCCAGGAGTAATTAACTTAGTTCTCGGGCCTGGCATTACTGTTGGAAAAGCTGTAGTCCAGCATCCACGCATCAAGGCTATTTCTTTTACAGGCAGTCTTAACACCGGGAAATGGATAATGGAAGAATGTGCAAAAACCATGAAACGGGTTTCTCTGGAATTAGGTGGCAAAAACCCGGTAATTGTCATGGACGACGCTGAACTTGAACTGGCTCTTGAGGGTGTTCTGTGGGGAGCTTTTGGGACTACCGGGCAGCGCTGTACTGCCACGAGCAGGCTGATTCTGCATGAGAAGATAAAAGACGAATTCATAAAAAGACTGCTTGCAAAAGTAAAAGTTCTAAGAATAGGTGACGGAATCCTTCCTGAAACGGATATCGGACCTATTATCAACAAAGCGCAACTTGAGAAAATCGAGAGATACGTGAAAATAGGAAAAGAAGAAGGAGCAACTCTTCTTATTGGGGGAAACAAAATCGATTATGAGCTTCCCGGTTATTTTTTCGAGCCCACTTTATTTACAGACGTTAGACCGGAGATGCAGATTGCACAGGAAGAGATTTTTGGGCCAGTACTCGGGATCTTTACGATTTCAGACCTTGAAGAAGCAATTGAAATTGCAAATAATACCAAATACGGGCTTTCTTCAGCAATTTATACCAGAAATATAGGAAATGCTTTCAGGGCAATCGAGAAAATTGAAGCTGGAATTACATATATTAATGCCCCTACAATAGGAGCTGAAGTTCATCTTCCTTTTGGGGGTGTGAAAGGAACAGGTAATGGGTTCCGGGAAGCAGGGACTGATGCGGTTAAAGAATTTTCTGAGGAAAAAGCTGTCTATATAGATTACAGCGGTAGGTTGCAAAAAGCCCAGATAGATTCTTCTGAATAAAATTAGAGAACGTAAAGAAATCGTGGAGGAATGTATTCTGGCTCAGAAAAATTCTAAAGAATTTGAAAAGGCTCAAGGAATAGAAAGGCTGAGAAGAAATTCCGCACAAAACAAAGGACATGATGATATATCTGGTCTTTATTTTTGTGGGGAGAAAACCGAACTTCTAGAGGTTAGCGGCCCAAAAGCTAGAGAAATTATCGACCAAGACTGCAATATAACTTCAGCCTGTGCAGTTCGTCCCTATCCTCTGGTTGTAGACAGTGCAGAAGGTTCCATAATCAGAGATGTAGACGGAAGAGAATACCTTGACCTTGTTGCAGGGATTGCTGTCATGAATGCAGGATACTCCAACCCTCAGGTTAAAGCTGCAATCTCAACTCAGCTTGAAAAAATGACTCAATGCGGATATGGGGATTTCTTTGCTGAGCCCCCTCTAAAGCTTTCAAAAAAGTTAAAAGAGCTTTCAGGTTATTCAAAAGTCTTTTATTGCAATAGTGGAACTGAAGCTGTGGAAGCTGCAATCAAGCTAGCTTTCTGGAAAACAAAAAGGCAGGGTATTGTCTCATTTTATAATTCCTTTCACGGTAGGACTCTGGGCTCTCTTTCTCTTACCTGCTCAAAAGTCAGGCAAAAGGAGCATTTTCCTGCGATCCGCACAGCTCATTCCCATTATGCTTACTGTTACCGTTGTCCCTTTAAATAAGAATATCCTTCTTGCGGGATCGAGTGTGCAAAAGAACTTGAAAATTTAATATTCAGGCGGGAACTGAGTCCAAAAGATACAGCTGCCGTTTTTATTGAGCCGGTTCAAGGAGAAGGAGGTTATATTGTTCCTCCTCCTGAGTTTCATAAAGAAATAAGGCAAATATGTACGGATAATGATGTTCTCCTTGTAGCTGATGAAGTACAGGCTGGTTGTTTCAGAACAGGCCCATTCCTTGCAATGGGAAATTTTGGGGTCAGAGCTGAGATTTCATGCCTTGCAAAAGCTCTTGGAAGTGGTCTTCCACTGGGTGCGATGCTTGCAGACCAGAAACTTATGGACTGGCCTCCTGGAGTTCACTCAAACACTTTTGGAGGAAATCTGCTGGCTTCAGCTGCATCTCTGGCTTCTCTTGAATTTTTGGAAAAGGAAAATACTGAGACTCGGGTAAAAGAACTTGGCTCCTTTATAAAGCAGCGCCTTTTGGAGCTTCAGGAAAACTTCCCCTGCATAGGGGATGTACGAGGTATTGGCTTGATGATTGGAATCGAAATAGTAAAACCCAATAAATCCATAGATTCCATAAAAAGGGATAAAATTCTAATGGAAACCTTTAAAGAAGGAATCTTGCTCCTACCCTGTGGGGACTCAGTAATTCGTGTTTCTCCGCCGCTGGTTATTACAGATGAAGAAATCGAAATTGGCCTCGAAAAGTTTCAAACGGCTTTAAAAAAGGTAAGTATTTAAATTTCTGAAATGAAACTCAAATTAAAGAGTACTAAATAATTTGATTTTGATCATACTTTAAGTGTTTCAGAGTTGTTTTCCATTTCTCCTAGCCACTGACAATATTCTTCCCTGTTAACCACTCCAACAGTAAATGCTATTCCACTTGTTTCTACATATTCTTTTATTCTCTTAAAGGCATGGTCTACCATTCCACCAGCTGTAAGGATAAGACAACGTTTTCCGCAAAGTGCCATAAGGATCGTTTTGTCTATCACGCCTGAGGAAACGTCTAACCGGACTCCATCTTGCTCAGCAAGGGTTTTACTTTTCTTTCCCATTGCTCCAACAAAGGCAATTTCTCCTTCTTTAAGAATTTGTTTTATTTCTGGCAGTGAGTAGCTGTCAGTATCATAAATTAAAACTCCACCAGCTTTGATCCCTTTACGCTTTAACTCAACAATAGCCCTTCCATCCGGATGGATATGCAGTACAGTAGCGTTAACAGCTTCATAAGGAGACTGGGTAGCATATTGCCCGTACATAACCCCTAAGTTTAAACTATCTCCTTCTTTGACTCCCGGAGGAACATCGACCCATATAAGATCAATAGGTTTTAGAGTATTGACAAGTTCAGGAATGGTTTTTGGGGAATTTCCACCAGATGCAAGTCCTCTTCTTTCTATTTCATGATATATCTCAAGGGTGATTGGTTGTCTAAGCCCAGTTTTTTTTAGGAGTTCTGAGTTTTTGAAAACCTCTGTCGGAATGCCCTGCCCTATTATTTTGCTGTTTGACAGTAAAAATATGTAATCAGACCAGCGGTATGCCAGATCCACATCATGAGTAGAGATAATAATAGTGCTCCCAAACTGGTTAAATTCGTTAAGTAAATCCACTATTTCATCCGCCCCTACAGGATCAAGATTAGAGAGCGGTTCGTCAAGGATAATTACTTCAGGTTCCATTGCCATAATTCCGGCAATTGCAACACGTTTCTTCTGTCCTCCACTTAGGTGATGAGGCGGTTTATCTTTTAAACGAGAAAGCCCTACCTGTTCAAGGGCTTGGTGTACGCAAGTATCAATTCTTTCTTTTGAGTAACCCAGATTTGCCGGTCCAAAAGCTACATCCTGGTACACTGTTGGAGCAAAGATCTGGTCATCGGAATTCTGAAAAACAATTCCTATAGATTTTCGAATTTCCCGAAGGGATTTTGAATCGTACTTAATAGGAACTCCATGAAAAAGAACCTTACCTCCAGCTGGTTTTAGGGTTCCGTTAAGTAAAAGAAAAAGAGTGGACTTTCCAGAGCCGTTTTGTCCCACAAAAGCTATCTTTTTTCCTTTTTTTATTTCGATATTCAGATCTTGAATAGCTGCAGTCCCGTCCGGATATGTGTATTTAAGGTCCTTTGTCTCAAGAATAATCATGATCTATTACCTCAAACGATGGATATGTTTTTTGCAAAATAAAACAGTGCAAGAGTTGAAAGAAAGTAGGCAGAGGTTAGAAGCAATTCTGTTGCCTTTACAGGTCTTTGAACCTCAAAAAGAGTCATTTTTCCGTCATAGCACCTGGAATTCATTGCCAGAAAGAGTTTGTCTCCCTGTTCCCAGGAACGAATGAAGAGAGTGCTTGCAAGCATTCCAATAGAATTTATAGAACGCCTGAAGTTTGAGTATCCAAGTCTTACAGTCTGGGCATACCTTATGCAAAGGGCCATATCTAAGAAAACAAAGATGTACCTGTATATAAGCATTGAAAGTTCTATAAGAGATTCTGGGAGCCTGGCAGCTTTGAGTACGGCAAAAAGTTCGATCATGGGGGTTGTCAGTGCGAGAAAATAGAGACAACACATCCCGCTTATTGATCTTGCAAGCACAAGAATGGCAAGCTCAAATCCATCTGTTCTTACAGAGAGAGGATAACTGAGGAATTTGAATGACAACAATTCTGGTCCCGATCCTGAAGAGAAGAGAATTATAAGAATACCTACAATAGCAAAGCCCAATGGAGCTAGCAAGAGTTTGAAATATGTTTTAAGAGGCGCTTTGCCAAGAGCCACTGTTGAAAAGCTCATGCATAATGCTATAAAAATAGGGGGAATAGGGGATGTGGCTGAAACTCCTGCAAGTAAGCCGAATAATACTATCGCCAGTTTCAACCAGTTGTTTCGGTGCCTTAGGGGGCTTATTAGGGCATAATCGTCAAGTATATTGGTCATAGAAAACCCGCAAATAAATGGCTGGAAATTAAAACTGAACGTTAAATAAAAACTAGAAGATAAAAGCTTTCCTCCCGTGAAGGAAGGAAAGCGAACATGGCAAAGAAGAAAATGTATAAAGGGTATTTTTATAGTGACTGCTTTTCGGTTTTACTTTCGGTTTTACTTTCAGTTTTGAACCCAAGCTGTTTTTCATAGTTGCTTTTGGCCCTATAATATCCTAGGAAGTATCCAATGATCCCTGCACCGAAAGCTGCCTGTAAAGCAAAAAGCAGGCTTTCAATTTCCGCGCTTGGAGGTTCCCAAATAGGATGTGCAATGGGTTTATAGGTTCCATTGGTAATTTGCTCAATGGTACCTGCAGGTTTGTCATCAGCTCCTCCATATTCAGCGTGTGTAGTCGAAGAGACATATACGAACTGAGCTACGAAAATTAGAAGGATAGCAAGTACTATAAGTTCTAGTTTTCTACTCATGCAGAGAGCCCCCTAAGTTTTCTTACAAGTGGTTCTCCAAGAACTTTCATTTCAACTAATAAATCACTTTTAGCTTCTACGATATACTTGAAAAGCAGTGAACTGACAGCACCTTCTACAATTGCCAGAGGTACCTGAGTAATTGCGAAAATTGCAACAAATTTGCTGAATGAACTGAAGAATCCTCCTAAAGTAAGTATTCCTCCTGCAGGAAATGCCAAAGCAAGTTCCGTAGAAGTCACAATGTAAGTAGCCCAGTCTCCAAGGGTTGCAGCCAAAAAGACAATTAAATAGAAATTAAGTTTGGCCTTCATTCCAGCCTTGTAGATCAGATATGATACTACCGGACCCGCGATACCCATCGAGAAGACATTTGCTCCTAGAGTTGTCAGACCACCATGCGCCAGGAAAAGAGCCTGATAAATAAGTACAATTACTGAGATAACTGAAGTAATAGCAGGTCCAAATATGATCGCACCTATGCCAGTTCCTGTTGGGTGAGAACAGCTTCCGGTAACCGAAGGCATTTTGAGTGAGGAGAGAACGAAAATAAATGCACCTGCAACAGCGAGCACAGGTAAAATTCCGCGTTCTTCTTTCACTAGCTTATTCAGTTTGTAAACACCATATGCTATAACTGGTATTGATACTACAAACCATACTATACACCAGATAGCTGGTAAATACCCTTCCATTATATGCATTGAATCACCATAAAAATAATAAAGTATATAAAAGGTATCAAGTAAATATTATTGAATGTAAGACAAGTTAAATTGCGTTAGTTTATATATAAATATTACGGTGATGAAAAACAGGGACACGAGGGCTTAAATAATGAGTTTAAAAGTAAAAATATTTCCAAGGCATTCTCCGTCTGGAGCAGAACAAGCTAATTTGAACATATTAGAGATAAATTTGAGATGTATTTATTCTTCTTTTGATTTGTACACTATCTTTATTTAATATAATATCTATTTGTTTTTATATTTTACCGGAAATCAAGTTTTCATTTATTTTCATTTAATATCTAGATAATTAATCGACATTTTGTTTCTGTTAAATTAGAATTGCAAATTTTTTATTTTTTGATATTTACCAGCAACCTTTTTTTCGTTATGGGGACTAACTTTTTCCACTCTACTACTGAATCTTCGTAAAATTCATATTCTTCTACGGTTTTATCAGAAAATTTGCCGTTTACTTCATATACATAAAAGCCCTCTTCTCCATCCGTAGAGACAACCTTTACCCGATTACCTATTTTCTTGACCTCTACAGCAGCCACACTTTTTAGGGCTTCAAGAAGAGTAGTTCCTTGTTCAACTTCAAGCCTCTTGTTTTCTGCAAAGTTGTCCAGAAAAGAATAAATATTGTTCAGTTTAATGCTTATCATATGAGTATTTCCTATCTTATTCCTTTCTACAAGGTTAGCTTTTTCCAAGATATTCACATGTTTGGCAGCTACAGGTACGGAAATTCCCAGCTCTCTTGCAAGACCTGATATATGCTTATCCCCTTCACTCAGGTGTTCAAGAATTGAGAGACGTGTATCACTGGAAATAGCTTTGAAAATATTTTTCCCAGTATTATTTAATCTTAAATCTTGCATAATATT
Organism: uncultured Methanosarcinaceae archaeon; assembly: GCA_963727895.1. Taxonomy (GTDB): domain Archaea; phylum Halobacteriota; class Methanosarcinia; order Methanosarcinales; family Methanosarcinaceae; genus Methanosarcina. Next base: position 160,756 of record CAVSHT010000008.1, read on the forward strand.
TTCTACCATGATGCTCTCTTATATTATCTGAAGTACTTATAATTATTGCTTTTGATAAAACAAATAAAGCATATCTAGATGTTTGATAATTGCGTTTTTTACTTAATCGTTTAGCAAATTTACTTTACTATTTTTATATCTCTTTTATTTTTTTTATAAAATAATTTAGTTGACAGAGTGATTTTCAAATAATTTTTGTTAAATTTTAGTTTTTATTTACTATTTGTGCCAGATAATATTATTAATATAACACAGTTTAAATTTTATAGTATGATTTATAACTCATCTAACTTTTTATACCAATCCCTATATAAAATAATCAGAGAGACAAAAATCATCTTAAAAAAAGAAAAAATTTAATGGAGGTTATTTAATAGAGGTTATATGTAAATTCAGTTCTGTGTAATGTGTAATCTACGGGACTGACCTTTGGAATGGCGTTTGGACATAATGAAATAGATCTCAGCCCCATAGACTGCACAGTACAGGTAAATACTCCCACTCTCGAAAGACTGCAGTTTTAGGGAGTGTAAAATGGCAAATTACTCCTGGAATACTGCATATTTATGGAAGCTTTATAGTATCTCATCGACAAATCAAGTAAATTTGATTTGCTAATTCTTAAATTAGATACCAATATATATAAAGATTTCGTGGATATACGACGTTATTTGACGATTAATCATTAATTAAAAACAAGAGATCTTGAACTTGGATAAAAATGTAATGATTTATATAATTTAAATGGGGGACAATAGTTGAAAATAAATACGTTACTTCATTTGTTGCGAAATGACTGTATAAAATATAAAAAAGATTAATAGAAAACTAGAGCAGTTAATCTAAATAATCAAGAAAATAAAAAAACCTTTCACTATGTTGCTAGACGATAAACATTAAATTATTTATATTTTTGATAGTTTTGGACACAATATTTTTAGGTTTTGAGTGGGCTGATAAGCATATTTCGCATCTGATTGTATGAATTTTGCACTATTTCAGTGCTTCCTTCCAGTTCTTAACCTCAAAACCGAAGTTAGATGCAAATTCTTCAATTCTTTTCTCAAAATTAGGTTCGTATGACAGTTTTGTGTTAATTCTGGCAACTTTGCGATAACCAAGTTCTCTGAGATGCTCAGGAGTAAATTCAAACCCCATAAGTAGTTCATCGCCAACTCTGAATGCAGTCTTCCAGTTTATAGCCCACATAGGAGTTAAGAAGAAAGTATCACTGTGACTTCGCAGTATTTTCCGGTAACGAGAGTTACCCCCAAGAGCTGCTGCAATGCAATCTTCAAGGGGGTTGATTGATTCATTGCTATTGTCCTGCAATACCTCTATAAGGCATCCTGTATGAGCAAAATCTCTTTTTACTCTAGAAAATGCCCTTCCACATGAACCATAAAAAAGTAGAATTCCGTCCACAGACCGGGTCATAAGTGAAATGTTTGTATACGTTTCATTTTTAAGTCTAACAGGATTTATATGGAGACCCATTCCCTGTAGATGGACAATAACACTGAATTCATTACTACGTTTCAGATCTGATTTTATTTTGTAAAAGGGTAAGGTTACTGGATCAAACCCTTCAGCTTTAAGTTTATGCAAAAGACCTTTGTTTTCTTCGTGTTCTATGATGTAGACTCTATCTATATCAAGGTCTTTTGCGATCACATGAGTTATTTCATCCTCAAACATTTGCAGCCAACTATCCCCAGAATTGTCATGAAAATAAGCTTGTATCTGAGCTATTAAAGAGTATCTTTAACGAAAAAGCTAATAACTCTTAGCAGAAAGCAAAATTATATTTATTATGAGTTCTCGCTCCCATGGTTATTTTTAATATTAATTTAATAATTTTTTGTAAAAAGATGGAATCCAAGAAATTTAAATAATTAGGATTTCTTTAGAGTTCTTGACAAAATAATGTTTAATAGGGAAAATGGAATTATTAATGCAAACTTTTTAAGAGTGGTATAATGAGGAATCTTGTCAAGACCAAGCTTTTCCTTTGTATTGCTCATAAGGTAAATAAGTTCTACAAAATCACGATAGCCTGTATAAAATCAATAAATTTAATTACTTATTTGATGAAAATAGAGGTTGTTCCTAGTTTTTTGTGGGAACCAAAAATAAGAAGTATTTTTAATATTCTTTTTTGTAATGTTTTGGGGAAGCAGATTGTAGAGGATTTCTACAAAGCCCAAAAAGAGACCCTTTATATACTGTCTGTTTTACCAGAGTCATACATTTTCTGCAAGAACCTGTTTTCAACAGTTTCTACAATTAGATGCCAAATAACGTTGTTACCTTTGAAGCTAAGGTACGTTACCCAAATCCATATCCTTACGTAGTTTTCGAGTTTATTTATATACGGCAAGAAGCTCACTCAATCCTCTATGTCGAGTGAACAGACTACAATAAGCTGGTGTTCATCCTGGGAGTGTGCAATCCTGAGAAATGTTCACCTAAATATTTGGATAGAAAAAAGCAATTTAAATTATATGGAATGGGAGGAATCAGTCAATTCAAACAAAATCAATAACAAGAAAACCTGAAATTATATGGAATTTTAACATTAGTGAAGATGGGAAATCTTATCAGCAAAATTACGCGATCTTATTTCTCAAATACTCCAGCGCAATAGATGAAGAATAATATTAGCAGCTTTAAAAGGGCATTAGAATAAAGATTCCAGTATCTAAAAATCTAGCAAATGTAACTTGAGAGTAGATACTTTCGGGTAAACCTCCAAAAACATGTAATAAGTAAAATCAAAAAACCATGTAAACCTTATAAAATGTTGCTCGAGGGTTCTACCCTCGAGCAAACCTCCACGGATCTCAAAATCAGTGTAATAAGCCAACAATCTCACATTGAATGTTAAGCTCAATCAATAAGAAACTGAATGATTTAACTTTTATAATGAACTTACATCAATGAGAATTCCTGAATAATTTTAGCTTTTTTGATTAAAATGATGAGACTTAAGGTTAATTACATATCTTTCTCGAAAACTTGAATCAATTGCTAAAAAAGGCTGTCAAATACGCAAGTGCAAAGTATCGCCCAAACTTCCCAATAAAAACCAGGATAGAAAAGTTTCGGAAAGGAATCTGCACAAGCCCAGCAACCATTGTAATTGCATCTCCTATTCCAGGTACCCATGTGAAAAGAAGCGTATAAACGCCGTATTTTTTAAAAAGCCTTTCACTTTTCTCAAGTTTTTCATGGGATGGAGACAGGTATTTATCCAGCACAGGTCGTCCTTTAAGTCCAAGGTAGTAAGTTGTGCATGACCCTAAATAATTACCAAAGGTTGCAACTATGACTACTGCCAAAGGATTAAAACCCTGATATATAAGAGCAATTACCAGAGCTTCAGACCCAAAGGACAAGATTGTGGAAGCCAGAAAGCTTAAGATAAAGAGATTAAAGTAACCGTAGTTAGAAATAAACGAACTCAAAGTTTCAAGCATTGTATTCATACCATTATAATTCAGTTTTTTAAACTGTACTTCAAGCATTAATTACTCGGAGTTTATGTTTAATTTGTTTTTTGCATTTCTGGCAAATAGTTTTAATTAATAATTTTTATATCTCTGCATACTACTGTATTTATATTATTTTATTCTTGAGTATGAATTGGAATGATAAATGTTAAAATATTATGCATCAAAATATCTTACGTGTACTTCAACATTTTAAAAATATCATTTTTGTATTTATATAAATTAAGATGTCTTTAACTATAAAGTTATAAATAATCAAAAAAACCAGATTTAGATCATATTATATGATACTAGCCTATTTGATGCCCACAAATTATAAGGTTGAAGAGACGATTTATGACGTTTATTAAGCAGAAAACCAGCATGGTATAAAGTATAAATAATAATTTACGATTAATTCTACTGTTAAAAATGGAGCCGTCCCTGTATGGAAACGTACACAAGCATTCCCGAAGAATTAAAGCTTGAAGTCCTTGATATAATAAAACCCACAGAATTCGAGAGAGAAAAACTTCTTATTATTCAGGAAGAACTAGCCTCCGAGATTAAAGCAGCAGCAGAAAGACTTTGTATCCCGGATGTGCTTGTAAAAATGGTAGGCTCCGCTGCTAGAGGAACCTGGCTTTCAGGCACTCACGATATTGATATTTTTATAAGCTTTCCGGAAGAAACATCCAGAAAGGATCTGGAAATTCTTGGCATGTCAATTGCAAAGGAAGTTGCAAAACACGCCGAACATGCCGAAGATCGCCATGCTGAACACCCGTATCTAAATATCATATACAAAGGCTTTGACGTGGACCTTGTTCCCTGTTTCAGGGTCGCTTCAGCTTCTCAGATCAAATCGGCAGTTGACAGGACTCCATTTCATAACGATTTTGTCAAATCCTGCATAAAAGGACGTGAAGATGAAGTCTTGCTTTTGAAGCAATTTATGCGTGGGGGAGAAGTCTATGGTTCGGAATTAAAGACTCAGGGCTTTTCAGGCTACTTGACTGAACTCCTTATAATTCGCTACAGTTCCTTCGAAAACACCATATGTGCAGCTTGTTCTTGGAAACCTGGTGATAAAATTGATATCATGAAGCATTCGAAAATCGAGCACGTAGAACCCTTTGTAGTTGTTGACCCAACTGATCCAAAACGGAATGTGGCAGCAGCTCTTTCTCTTGACAAATTTTGCATGTTCATAGATCACTGCCGAGAATTTATGAAAAGCCCTGAACTCAGTTTCTTTTTTCCAGCCCCACTCCAACCTATTGAAGACAGTGAAATTCTGGGAAGGCTTGAAAGCCGGAAGAGCACTCAGCTTGCAATCGTCTTCAAAACTCCAGATGTAGTAGAGGATGTTCTCTATCCGCAGCTCTATAAAATGGAGCAGGCAGTGGCTGCTCTTCTTGAAGAATATGAGTTTTCAGTAATCAAAACCGGGGTCTGGTCAGGTAAAACTGAAACCACAGTTATGTTAGAACTTATTTCAGGTACTCTCCCAAACGTGAAAAAGCACGTTGGTCCCCCTGTCTGGGTAAAAGTTCATGCTGAGAAGTTCAAGGAAAAATACCATACATCGGAAGATGTTTTTGGAGGATATATAGAAAACGGAAAATACGTCTTTGAAATCCAGCGCAAGTACCCGACAGCAACAGGGCTTCTCGAAGACCGGCTCATGAGCTGTTCCCTTGGAAAACAGGTGCATCAAAGCGTAAATGAGGGTTTTGAGATTATAGAATACACAGAGATTTGCAGGTTAAAAGATCCTGATTTCAGGATTTTTTTAAGTAAATGGCTGTAAAATAGAAGAGGTCAATGAAGATTTGATTTTATCAAGCATAGAAGAATTTAAGCTTTCAGGAGGTTTGGTATTAAAGCGAGTTTAAAATTTCATATCGATTTTAATAAGAATGCGAGTACTAAGCTCAAGTTATATTCTTACCAAGTTATTTTATATGTATTCTCTATATATTCTCTATTAAAACCTACATAGTAAACATATTACATTTCTTTCTGCGGGTGCTCGATACAATTTTTATGCATTGACAGAGAAAATGAATTAATCACTTTGGAAAGTAACCTATATCGGTCAACATAACCAAACATAGTTAACAAAAAATAAATGTATATATCACATCCACTTCTTATATATACTGGTTTCTTTCTATACAAAAAACCTAATAAATAGAATAGAATTTAAAGATATTTCATAATTATCTGTTTTCAGATTAATTTAATCAAATATTGAGGCGCAAATTAAATGATATCCTCACATCAACTGGACTTTATGATGCTACTGTCTCTGATTTTTTCAGTCGCAGCAGGCTATTATATTTTTGTGCCGGAACCTCTCAGGACAAAATATTATTATAAAAATGTTGGTTCACCTGATATATCAGATATTTTACCTTATGCAGCTTCAGCGATATTTATTTTTATACTTATGGATTCACAGAGAGAAATCTCAAATTTCCTGGGCCTAAGTCCTTCTCTTAATTATGATAATTATATGTTGATGCTGGAAGGTACTAGAGTGAGTATTTTCCAGACTATAGCCAACCCAATGCTGACATATTTCTGTGGAGTTGTATATTTGATTGGATTTCCCTTCCTTTTGATTTTTACATTTGTGTTATTTCTATTTAGCCAGGATGAGGAAACTCTTAAAGAGTATACAATTTCTTTTGTACTTACATATACGATAGCTTACGTTTTTTACATATTATTCCCCGTAAATGTAACCGGACATGTGTTGCCAGATGTTGCTCCTTTGTTATACCAGCTGAATCCAGCTATTTTGCGGATAGCAACTATCTTTAGCCCTAGTCTTAATACGTGCTTCCCAAGTCTGCATGCCTCACTTTCAGTGATGGCAACACTATTTATTGTTTTCAAAACAGACCTTAAACGTTACAAGGTTTTTGCGGTAGGAACAACGATTCTCGTCCTGTTTTCAATATTATATCTTGGCATACACTGGATCACGGATATGATTGGTGGAATTATACTCGCTTTTATTTCCTATTTCGCAGCCACTCGAATTTTAAAAAAGAGGTTCAAGGATGAAAGTACTCGTTTTTATATGCGGTGAAGGGTTGGGTCACACCAGCCGTTGTATCGCATTAGGTCAGGAGTTGTTGGATGCAGGCCATGAAGTTTATTTAGGATCATATGGTTATTCAAAGGAATTTATAGAGAGAAAAGGATACAGCACTGTTGAAATCCCACCTGAAATAGTACTTGTAGGCGATTCCGGTTCTTTAGATCTAAAAAAATCAATTATATCCACCCTGAAAAGCGGAAGTGTTTTTGGCATTTTTAAGATTCTGAGCTTATTAAAAGAAATAAAACCTGATGTTGTGGTTTCAGATAGTTATTTTACAGGAATAGTTGGCTCTAAAGCAAGAAGAATTCCTGTCTATTTAATAGTCAATCAATCAAATATGGAAAATTTCTTTAAAGACGGAGGTATTATCCTCAGAACTATAGGCGGGATAATTAAACAGTTTTATAGCTGTATTTTCAGGATAGTTGACAGGATAATAATTCCTGATTTTCCAATGCCTTATACCGTATGCCAGCAAAATCTTGCTTTTGAAAAGAAAGTTTCCAGAAATCTGTTTTTCAGCGGACCTCTTGTCCTCGAAAAATATGATAACGTAAAAGCTGAAGTTCTGCCAAAACCTCACGTATTATCTCTAATTGGAGGATTTGGATATCGAGAGCCCATATTTAGAAAAGTTATTGAAGTTGCAAAACGCGACAAAAATATAAATTATACTCTCCTTTCAGGACCGAATCTAAATCCGGAAGTATTCTCAAACCTTCCAGAAAATGTTACAATTAAAAGTTTTATTAATGACCAGTTCCCTTATCTCAAGGCTTCTGATCTTGTGATTGCTCCAGGAGGGCATAGCACTATAATGGAAGCTCTTACTTTCGGAGTTCCAGTGCTCTCATTTCCTGATATGAATCATGATGAACAGGAAAGTAATGCTTCTGTAGTAGACTCTGAAGGTTATGGCAAACGTTTGGATTACAGTGCGTCTCCAGAAGAAATTCTTCAGTCGATAAGAACACTTTTAAATGATAAAAATATCCATCAAAAGGTTGAAAACATGAAAAAACTGTCTAAAGACCTTAACGCTACTGGAGCGATCAAAGAACTTCTCGAATCAAATCGTTAAAAACATCAAAAAGTATAGTTTTGGTATCTAATGATCTAGAAGCTAAAATAATTCTTAACAAGGTTAATAACTGGATTGTGCACTCATGAAAAATTACACAAAATGGGTAGCAAGCTCAATTTTGATTAGTGTAATCTCAATAGCCTTTGTTCTTTTCTTTACTCTGGATAAGACAACAATCGAGGTTGTTAGGGAAATTCGACCTGTATATATATTAGCTGCGCTTGGTATCCATCTGTTTTCCTTCTTTATATGGGGACTGCGCATAAAGTCAATGGCAGCCGCATTAGGGCATAAAATAGATCTTAAAACTTCCATCGAAATGGTAATTTCCGGTACTTTTGTTGCAGCTCTTACCCCTTCTTCAATAGGTGGAGAACCTTTAAGAATTCATCTTCTAAGACAGAGGGATATGCCGGTTGGACAGGCTACTGCAGTTATTTTGGGAGAACGCGTACTGGATGCTTTATTGATCCTGTTAGCTGTACCTTTTTCGTTATATTTACTCCATGGTATACTGTCAGACTCCAGATTGGATCTCGCAGTTATAATAGGAGAAATTCTTTCAGTAATTGTCTTTGCTCTCGTGATATATGCAACTATGAAACCTCGCTATATCAAGATCATCATACATCGTCTTATAGGATGGACTGCACGTCTTACTGGTAAGAAAACAGGAAAAAAACTGTATGTATTATTAGATACAGTTGATAGGGAAATTGATGAGTTTCATGCAAGCATAACTATCTTTCTGACAGAAGGGCGTTCAGGTATCTATTCCGGGCTGATATATACAGTCATATATTGGATTGTGGAATTTTCCTCTCTTCCAGTAATTCTTATGGGTCTCAATCAAGCTCCTTCAGTACTCATTTCTTTCGCAGCGCAGGTTCTGCTTATGATTGTTATAGTTATGCCATTGACTCCAGGTGCAAGTGGTGTGGCTGAACTTGCTGCAATTTCCCTTTTTTCAGTCTTTGTGCCGGCAAGTGTTCTGGGAATTACAGTGGCAGCATGGAGAGCTTTTACGTTTTATACGAATATTGTAGTTGGAGGATTTGTGAGTTTTAAGTTGTTAAAAGACACAGAACTGGTGAAAAAATATCTAAAGCAATCTCAAAGTGAAGCTTGAAGTGAATATGATAGTCATTAAAAGATATTTGTTGGTATAAATTAAAATAAGCGGCATTGGTAATCAAAAATAGATATATGTGCTTATAACATCTATTTCTTCATGAACTACCCCAGATGCAATAGTTCCAGTCACAAAAAGAATTGTATAGTTGGCAGGCGTCAACGGTACAAATGCTCTGATTGTGGCTATAACTATACAGTAGAGATAAAATCAACTGCTTTTTCCGCCTCTGTTAAAAAACAGGCTTTACAACTTTACCTTGAAGGATTGGGCTTTCGCTCAATAGGAAGAGTTTTAGGGGTGAGTCATGTTTCTGTCCAAAAATGGATACAGAAATTTGGTCAGGAGTTAGAGAACCTAAAAAGTGAAAATGAGATATCTATTGTTGAAATAGATGAAATGCACACTTACATCGGTAACAAAAAAAATATTGCTGGATCTGGATTGCTGTTGATAGAGTTGGGAAAAAGTTCATCAACTGCTCTTTTGGTAGCAGAGGAACGGAAACTGGAAAACTACTCTGGGAAAAAGTGAAGAAAAAAGAGATTGGAGAAGTGATGACAGATCACTGGAGAGCATATGCAGAGGTTCTTCCAGAAAAGAGTCATACTCAATCAAAAGCAGAAACATCTACAGTTGAGGGATATAACAGCATATTGAGGCACTTTCTAGCAAGATTGAGAAGAAAGACAAAGTGTTATACGAAGAGTCTTGAAATGCTAAAGTACTCGGTTATTCTATTGATGAAATAAAGAAATAAAGAGTTAACTATGTTTAGTTAACCATACCAAATAAGCAAATATCTTTTTATTACACTTTAATAAATATCTTCCAACTGGTTATCTATATTAAATCTGGTACGAGGTTAAAAGCTGATGAAAAAACGAGAAAGACTGGAGATAATATATGAGATATTGGTTCTGATAAGCAATAATCATAACCAGATAAAACCTACCCCACTGCTTAGAAAATCCAATTTATGTTCAACTCAGTTTGAAAAATATATTTTAGAACTTCTTGAAAAGGAAATTATAGAAACTCAAGTCGTGGATTCAAAAAAGCACTATAAACTTACGAAAAAGGGCTTTAAATATATCGACGAATATAAATCATTTCTGAAAATGTTAGAAGAATTTGATCTTTAATCCTACTCATTCTAAACGTCATATTTTCAGTAATAACAAGTCTATTTTGTGTCTGTCAGCCGTTAAATCACCATCAAAAGGACTTCTCATTACAATTTATGGCATTGGTAAGTAAACATTGTTATTTATTATGAGAACCTATATTTCTGCATGAATTGCCTAAGAAACATATACGTTTGAAGGTTATAACAGTATATTGAGGCACTTTCTGGCAAGATTGAGACGAAAAACAAAGTATTATGCAAAGAGTCTTGAAATGCTAAAATACTCGGTTCTTATATTAATGAAATACAGAAATAAAGAACTAGCTATGTTTAAGTAGCAATGCCCAATTTATCTATTTGACTTATTCTGGCAGGTTGCTAACGCAGATCTGTTAGGAGAATTCTTCTGTCATGTGCTTGATTGCTCTTCTTTTTGATGTAGATCCAACTGTTCCCCATTTGACACCACTTTCTCGTTTTTGAATTCTTGAATTGCTTCTTCGATCAACTTTATGATTTCATCGCATTTGGATTCCTCAGGCTCAGACTCCTTTATCATCTTTATTATTCTCTTGAATTTATCCTCCACATGAAATATACTGTGGTATTTTTTTTGTATATCGATTAGACACTTCATCTGTCGATGGGGCACTTTAATATCTGCAAGGTTGTATTTCAGAGATTCAATTGCTAATTTATAAATAGAGTCTGAGACAACTTCTGTTACCCAATATAAATCCTCCCAAGCTTTACCTTCTTTGTCATATTTTGAGTACTTTATATCATCAAACGAGTTCCCAATTGTAACGAGAGAGGTTATAAACCCACATTCGGCAGGTTAACGTAATTAGAGATATATATTTTCATATTTCTCTCCCATGAGACTCAGTATCTTCCAGTGGATAGCCTCCATATTCAATATTTCTGACTCTCTTACTCCTTTTTTTGGAGAAATCAGTTCTGTAATTCCCTGGAAATTGAAAAATATCCATCTCATTGTAGGTCTTTTTGTTGGTTTCCTTTTTTGATCTGGAACCGTTTCATTTTTTTCTTCTAACTTTGTCCTTAATTTCCATTATGCAATTGAATAAATCATCAAGCAGAGAACCATTATCATGGTCAGTGCTTCAATTCTTGATTTATTCTTGAGGTAAATCTTCGACACACTGAATGTGTCACTTTTCAAGAATCTGAATCCTGTTTCTACGTTATCCTGTCCTTTGTAATACTTCAACATCTCTTCAGGAGAAATACTGATATCATTACTTGCAAGAATGAAAAGTCCCATTTTCTCCATTTCTTTCAAAACAAAAGCATCATTAACCTTTATGGCGTCATTGATTCTATAATATGTCTTTAACTCTTCATCTTTTGAAGGTCTGCCTCTTTTACCTGCTTCACGTTTATTAATGGTTTTCAAATCTATTTTTTCAAACGCAATCGAAGGGAAATCTTTAATCCATTTCTCTGCTGTTTTTAATGCGCCCTCTTCGCAGAAGAAGTCCTCTACCTTCAGTTTTGTAAAAGTCTTGTTTGCTCTTTCAAGCTCTTTTTCAAACTTTATTCTGAGAGTCTCCTCCTTCTTCTCTTTCATTTTATGAGAGAGCAACAAAACCCACTTTTGTTTAACTCCACCATATTTCACAAAGGTTTGATAAAATGAGTATCTTTCGTCGCTTTTCAGCGTTTTCAGGTTCAGATTTGCAGTTAGCAGTTCCTTTGCCTCTGTAATTGTTGCAGGAACACGACTGATCCAGAATGACTTTCCTAGATTCTTGATATTATTATCTGTGTAAAAGGAACTATCAGCGACATAGTACACTTTTCTTTCAGGGCTTAAAGCTGATTTGAGAGACTTAATCGCTTCCAGAATTGTGTTTTTGTCGGAAGCATTTCCTGAATGTGTATTCATGAAAAGAGGTATTCCATGCTGATTAACAATCAAGCTCAGTACAAATTGTTTAAGGTCCCATCTTCCGTTTTTGGGAATCCCAAAAGTAATGTCAATAGAATTAGTTTCTTCATCATAATCCCCATAAACGCTGATACTTGTAGTGTCAGCGTGTAAACAATGGACAGGAATAGGCAGACGATCCATAATATGAAGAGTAATTTCCGTAAACAGTTTTGTAGGACCATACTTTACGATTCTGTCAAGAGTCTCTCCAATAGCATATTGATTCAGGTCTTCTCTAGTGACACCTTCTCCTAAAAGTCTTTTCATAGAAATGTTTTTGAAAAAATCAGGAAACAGGTATAGACATTGTCCTATGAAGCCAAGACCATTGAGTACCATAGCAAGAATACAGATTGAGTGAGGGACATTGTGATCCCGTTCTTTAGAAAGTTTCTCATCGATTAGTTTGTCAACTTCAAGTTCTCGGAAAACCCCAACTACCAAACCAAGGTGACCTAAGAATCGTGTACGTTTTAAGGAGGATTCAACTCTTCCACTACTGTTTATCTCTACCATGGAAAGACCAAGAGAGAGATAATAAATTAATGATATTAATCTATATGTTTACCTGCCGAATCTAGGTTATAAATATTTTATTTAATGAAAACTCGTCTCGGAAATGAATAGACAGTGTTCCAAAGTTTTCAAAACATTGGATTATCATAGTAAAGGGTTTTATCGTTTCATTGGACGGTGAGTTTAGTGCGTACTCTAGAATAGGGTTAGTGAGTTCTTTCAATAACTTTGATACTTCATAATACGCTTTTTCAGAGTTTGTATAAACCCCAATTTCAAATAATTTTAATGTATTATCCTCAAAAAACACGTCTTCTATATCTTTAAGATAGAGGCATTTTATGTCTTTTCTTTCTTCATCGCCGATTATTAATGTCTTTTCTCCGTAAATCATGCCATCCAAGTACACTGTAGAACTGAAGTCTGCCGAATCCTCAAATTTCACGTTATTTACAAATTCAGAATCGCTAATTTTTAAACCTCTTGCTGAATAATCGCGGTACTCTTTCTCTAAAAATTTCCGATATTTATTTAGATCCATATCCCAGCTATCTCTATCTCTGTCCCAATCAAACATATAGCCAAATTGGCGCAGCCCTATTAAGTATATAGAGTTGATTATGTTTTTCATTAATGGACAAGTTTGCTCTTTTTTTACAGCTTATAGTCCAAGGCATCTTATGTCTTCACCAATATGTCTTGATTCAGTATTGTCTCGAAGAATTCTTTCAATAGTTTCCAGTGATTTAAGGCATTGTTGTGTCGCATCTAAAAGGTTATTTCTAATAGACCCCCTGCCAATTGTATACACGTGGGACGAAATATATGCTCTGATTATAAGCTCTACGCCATCACTTAATTCTTCAAATGCATACTTTGTATTTTCATAGTCATGGTTTTCTTTAACATACTCATGATATTCAATAACCTGTTTTTGTGTATCTCTTGTGAGTTCTTCGGAATGAGCATTTATTCTTGATGCCAATTTTTCTAAACATTCCACTACTTGTTTAGTTGAAGACTCAAACTCCATTCCTTTTTTTGTGGATTTCTCACCAATAATATTTAGGTTTTCCACTATGTGGAATATACTATGTATGAGATTGTTGTCAATGCTGGTTTACTTTTCCCCATTTTGGCCGGATTAATTTTCCCCACCTTGTGATATAAAGTTTACTCAATTTTTCATGAACTTGTTAAAAATTACTGGTATAGATTTCCTGTTTTTATACCCTGTTTTTTCCTTTCTTTCAGCCTGTAACTTTCCCCTTTGATATTAATCGTCGTAGAATGATGGAGAAGCCTATCAAGTACAGCAGCCGCTATTACATGGTCCTTGAATATCTCTCCCCATTCTCCATACGACTTATTCGATGTCAAGACTTAGTACTAAGAAGAGAATTAAGCTAACTTACCGCAAAAAAAAGATCATACCAAAAAACACTTTCTTTCTTATAAATTTCTAAGTTGTCAAATAAAATATGCTCTTCAGAATAGTCATAAAAATAGTCGTAAAGGCTCTCTATTAAATTAATTTTAGTATTATGGTTCGTTGCTGGATTTGAGAGTTCAGAATATATTTTGTGGAATGGTTTCCTGGAAATTGTAGTTTTTCGAAAAATGTATATCGAAATTGATGTTGAAACCACGGAGATTATGAAAAAAAGTAAATCTATGTATTTAATCATTAGTCCATCCACTGATTAATGTAACTTTTAATCGCTGCTAGAACTACAATACCAAATGAGATATTTTTGATTAATATCTTAGATTTATTTTCTTTTTCTTATTATAAAAGTTACGGTTAATATTATTGTATTTTTCATCGTGCAATTTATTTTGAAGGACAATTATCGTGCTCTTACAGGTGAAATTACATTTCTTGATGTGGATCAGCTCGCTTCTCTACCCATTGTATTAAAGGAATGATTGCTTTACAAAGCTGCCTTCCATCATCTGTCAGAAAGTATTCAACCCGTGGAGGAATTTCTGGAAATGCTTCTCTTCGGACCAGGTCTTCTTTTTGAAGTTCTTTTAACAAATCCGAAAGTGACTTTGGACTTACACCATCAAGAGTGCCCATGAGATCATTGAATCTCAATCTATCGTAATGTCCAGGGGCACTGATAACCTGGATAGCCCATTTTTTGGATATTATGGTAACAATCCCTTCAACAGGGCACAAACAAATTCCATTACTATTTTTTTTCATAGTCACTTTATCACTATTAACTTTATAGTTTTAATACTATAGAAAAGTATTATGATTATTAATATTTTATGTTATTAATTAAATTATTATTAATACTAAATAATATTAAACAGAGGTAAAAAGATGAAAGTTCTTGTATGTGGAAAAGGTGGAAGCGGCAAGAGTACCATTACTGCTCTGCTTGCAAAATCCATGGCTAAGAAAGGTTATAATGTGCTTGTAGTGGATAGCGATGAGTCAAATTTTGGGCTTCATAAACAGCTAGGGCTTGAGATGCCTGAAGATTTTATGAATTATCTTGGAGGGAAAAAAACTCTGGGAGAAAAACTAATGCAGGCATATCAGAAAGGCGATAATGTTAGCATTTTTGAAAACAAATGGCAAATTTCCGACATCCCTTAGGCTTATACTGCAGAAAAAGGAAATATCAAAATGATAACAATAGACAAAATACATGATTTTGGAGAAGGTTGTGCCTGCCCAATGGGCGCTCTTGCAAAGAATCTATTGAAAAACACAGAAACTACTCCTGAAGATGTGGTATCTGTGGATACTGAAGCGAGTATAGAGCATTTTGGAAGAGGGGTTGAAGAAGGCTGCGATCTCGTATTAATGATAATTGATCCATCTTATGAGTCCATGCGCCTTTCTGAAAAAATAAAAGAATTTGCTGAAAAAGCCGGGAAGCCCCTGTATTTTATTCTTAACCGTACAGACAAACTAGATGCTCAGTTAATGACGGAAACCCTGGATAAAAATCATATTTTAACTTCAGTCCCATCAAACTCAGAGGTATTTCTAGCAGGATTTGAAGGAGAAGAACTAAAAGTGGAACTTCCGGAAATCGAATCCGTTGCTGACTTCCTAATCTCAGGAATTCATTTTTAAAATAGAGAAAGGAGAATTGAAAATAATGTAGTGGTAATCTGATATTAGAAAATTTTAAAAGAGAATCGATAGTTCCTTCGCCAGTGGTATTTATATCAATAATCAGTGAAAATGGAATTAGAAATATAGCACCATATTCTTGTTTTATGCCTGTTTTACGCCCATTTGATTTAGTTTGTGTAGTTTGAGCAAAAAGGAGAGATACATTAGATAATTTAAAAAGTACAGGGGAATTTGTTATTAACATGCCTGGTACTGATATGGTAGACAAAGTGATACCAACGGCTTCACACGTCCCTCCTGATGTTGATGAATTTGAATTAGCTGGTCTAAAAGAGAAACCTTCAAAAAAGATCAAGGCACCAGGAATTGAAGGATGTTACGCATGGATGGAATATACACTTATCCATATAATTGAAGAGGTATACAATGGCATACCTTATGCATTGATTCTTGGTAAAGTAGTGTATCTTGAGATAAAAGACAGCATATACAACAAAGAAAATGGTTCCTGGAATGTAGAAGAAGCTAAACCATTAATGATGATAGGGTCAGACAAAGGTATGCATTTCTGTACTGTCAATGACATAGGTAAATTTGAGCTTTTTGGAGCTATGTTTAAAAGCGGTAAAGATCCATTAGGAAAAATGTATAAAAAAGAAGAGAGTCCAGAATGCAAGTAAAGTATAGCTGTATTGATCTGAATCATTAACTTTAGGATTATTATATATATAATAATTATATATCAATTTAAGCTAAATGATTATGTCTTTTTGTTAGTTCTCATCTCTCAGTAGCTCTCAGTAATTGATTTATATAGAAAAGTTATAAAGCCAAAAATTTTTTACTTTTTAAACAATTAGAACTTCTGTGCTCAGAACTCAAAATCAAGTTTAGATTATGCTATAATCTGGGCTTATATGTTTTAACTGCTGAGAGTCAAATAATATATATTCTCAATCAGTACTGCACAGTTTAACTGAATAAATAGCGTTTTTAGGTACATTGATCTATTATAAATATAAATTTAAAACTTGGAAACTCCAAGTTCAATTGCTTAATTTTAGATAAAAATGCTTTAAATATATAGTTGGAGATTGAAAACGTGACTCAAGAAACCATAAAAGTTGAAGGCATGTCCTGTATTCACTGTCAGATGAGAGTTAAAAAAGCAGTTGAAGCTGTAGAAGGCGTACAGAAAGCTGACGTAAACCTTCAGACCAAACAGGTAACTGTTGATTATGAAGAAGGAAAAGCAAACATTGAAAAGGTCAAAGATGCGGTCAGAGAAGCAGGGTATGAACCCATTTAATATTGTTTTCTTCACAAGCCATGCAAATGCTTCAAAGATAAGTAGTAAGGATCATTACTGTATTTACAAACATTCCAGAACAAACACCAACATTCCTAAAAAACCTTAAATCCAGTCTATGACAGCTGGGTAACTGGCTTGTATGTCATACATATGGCCTTACTTAAAATGGACATAAAACTGTAGAAAAGCCAGAAACTTTACAAAACATTGGGCAATCCTGAAAAAAACCTGGATAGGCGGCAGATCCGATGGAAATCACTATTGGAGTTTATGGTATGACCTGTGGCCACTGCCAAAAAAGAGTAGCGGATGCTATTTCTTCTCTTGAAGGAGTAGAAGCCGTTAATGTAGATATTGAATCCGAAAGCGCGACGATCAGCTTTGACCCTGAAAAAGTAAGCTTGGATGGCATAAAGACAGCTATACAGAAGGCTGGATACTCAACAGAGAGAGAGCAAGAAGATCAGGAAGAAACTCGAGAAGAAATTGTCAGTACAGCTGAGATGGCAGGGATAACTGCAGAGGCTGCGGAGAAAGCTATAACTGAATCAAAGGAACCTGGAGAAGTTCCACAAACCTGTCCCCTTACTGGAATATGTGAAATTTCAGAGAAAGAAGAACCACGAATGACAGATATTGAGAAAGCTATAGAATCAATTGGGTACAAGGTAGAAAAGGACAAAGTTACACTCAACCTTGAAGGTATGAGTTGTGCCTCCTGCGCTGCAAACATAGAAAGAATTTTGAATAAAACCGACGGCGTGATTTCAGCGTCTGTAAATTTCCCGCTTGAAAAAGCAGTTGTAGAATTTGATTCCTCCCGTGTCTCTGTCAGAGAAATTATTGCTGCAGTTCAGGGAATCGGCTATGGAGCATCTGTTAAAACTGAAGCTGTTGAGTCTGAAGACAAAGAGCAGATATCCAGAGACACTGAAATCAGGAGACAGAGAAATAACCTGATAATTGCTCTTATTCTGGGAATTCCAATTGGGCTAGGAAACATGAGCATGATGTTTCCTTTCTTATCCTTTGTACCTGATATCCTTTCCAATCATATCGTTCTTTTTATACTGTCCACTCTTGTTCTCCTTTTCCCTGGCAGGCAATTTTTTGTAGGGACTTTAAAAGGATTCAAGTATGGAGTGACTGATATGAACCTGCTGATTGCTGCAGGTACAGGGTCAGCATACCTTATCAGTGTAGCAGCTACATTTCTCGATCTTGGTCCAGGGTATAATAGTCTTTATTATGACACTGTAGCGTTCCTGATTATCTTCATTGTCCTTGGCAGATATCTTGAGGCAAGAGCAAGAGGTCAGACTTCTGAAGCAATTAGAAAATTAATGGGTCTCAGGACAAAAACCTCCAGAATCCTTGTAAATGGTATTGAAAAAGAGATTCCCGTCGAAGAAGTATCAGTTGGAGACATTGTTGTTGTCAGACCCGGAGAAAAAATCCCTGTTGATGGAATTATAGTTGAGGGAGGTTCTGCAGTAGATGAGTCCATGCTCACTGGAGAAAGTATCCCTGTAGAGAAAGTTTCCGGTGATACCGTTATAGGTGCTACTCTTAACAAGATCGGATCTTTCAATTTTCGTGCTACAAAAGTCGGGGCTGATACTGCTCTTGCCCAGATAATAAGGCTTGTTGAAACTGCACAGACTACAAAAGCTCCCATCCAGAGAGTTGCAGATGTTGTTGCCGGAAATTTCATAGTAGCTGTGCATATTATAGCTCTTCTGGCCTTTTTCTTCTGGTTTTTCATAGGATACTGTCGCTATGGAGTAGGGGAATCCGTAGCTTTAGGAGGAATCAGTCCATTTCTTTTTTCCCTGCTTATAGCCATTACTGTCCTTGTAATTTCGTGTCCATGTGCAGTAGGACTTGCAACTCCTGCCGCTATTATGGTAGGTACTGGAAGAGGTGCGGAAAACGGAGTCCTTATTAAAGGAGGAGAAGCTCTTGAAAGAGCACATAAACTTGATACTATCGTTTTTGACAAAACAGGCACTCTTACGGCAGGAACCCCTAAGCTCACAGATTTAGTTGCTGTTTCCGGTCACGAGGAGAAAGATGTACTTTTTATTGCAGCAACGGTTGAAAGAGGATCAGAACATCCTCTTGGAGAGGCTATAGTAAAAGGAGCAGAAGAACAGGGGATCAATCTAGGAAAAGCAGAAAATTTCCATTCAATTCCCGGAAAAGGAGTAGAAGCCTACTTTGAAGAAAAGAGAATTTTGCTTGGCACACGTAAACTTATGGAAGAAAAAGGAATTTCCTTTAAAGGATTAGAAGATCAAATGCAAGCCTTTGAAGAGAGCGGAAAAACTGCGATGCTCGTAGCTTTGGAAGAAGAAATTATTGGCCTTGTCGCAGTTGCCGATACCCTTAAAGAGAATTCCAGAGAGGCTATTGAAACTCTTAAAAATATGGGAATAGAAGTAGCTATGATAACCGGCGACAATGTTGTTACAGCTAATGCAATAGCAAAAGAGGTCGGGATTCCCAGAGTGCTTGCAGAAGTACTTCCTGAAGACAAAGCAAGTGAAATTAAGAAGCTCCAGGAAGAAGGCAAGATTGTTGGAATGGTAGGTGACGGCATTAATGATGCTCCTGCATTGATCCAGTCTGATGTTGGAATTGCGATGGGGGCAGGTACTGATGTAGCAATGGAATCTGCAAAAATTGTGCTTATCAAAAATGATCCAAGAGATGTTGTTGCAGCTATTAAATTGAGTAGACTAACCATAAACAAGATAAAACAGAATCTGATATGGGCTTTTGGGTATAATTCTATCGGTATTCCTATCGCAGCCGGGATTCTTTACCCCTTCTTCCATAAAATCCTTATCACACCCGAAATTGCTGCCGCCTTTATGGCACTCAGCTCTGTTTCAGTGACTACGAACTCCTTGTTGATGAAAAGAAGCAAGCTTAAATGAATGAATCAGATAACTTAGAACTTAACAATAAAAAGTTAAACAGGAGATTTATATGGTAAAATTCGGTTATACAGATAACAGGCCAAGAACAGTGTTTCTGTTGAGTCTGGTTACTTCAACAGTGCTTGTTATCTTTTTCCTTTCTGGATCTATTTTAACCAATATATCCAGAGGAGAAATCGCTTATACGCATGTAGATATGATTGCGGGTTCTATATTTGTTTTTGTAATTTCTATGATAATTTCGCTGTCCATCTGGCCCAGAATTGCAGACTGGCTTGAGAGCAAGGAAAAAAACAACAAAACGCTACAATAGACGGTATCAAATGATAAACGAGACTTGATCCCGAAAAAGATAAACTTCTAGTAAAAAAGAGGTTCAGGTCATAGTTCCTTAGAAAACTGTCTGAACCTAAAAAAGATAGAAATTCACTTCATTGGGAATTGATGGTGCCAGAAGAATTATTTAAACGCAGTAAATTTGTTTATTGGAGCACCACAAATAGGACATCTATCAGGTGCTTCTCCTTCAAAAGTATATCCGCATACTTCACAAACCTGTACAGGACCAAGATCAATATCTTTTCCAGCGTTTACCGATTCAAATGCTCTTTCAAAAAGTTGTTTATGCATTTTTTCAGTGGCATATGACCATTCAAAACTTCTTTGTGCTCTTTTTTCTCCCTGGAATTTTGCAACTTCTATATATACAGGATACATTTCTTCAATCTCAAATATCTCGCCATCAATAGCTAACTTAAGATTCTTCAAGGAATCACCTAGGCCAAAAGCTGCCATACTATTTGCGACAAATCCCCCATCTAGATGTTTTAGCTCCCGGTAATGGTCTCCTGCATGTATATATTCCGCATGAGCAATTGCACGGAATAGACGAGCTACATTACTATATTTTTCTTTTTTGGCCTGGTTTGCGAAATGTAAATATCTCATATGTGCTTGACTTTCTCCACCGAAAGCATTGATAAGATATTGTTCTGTCATTTTTTTCATTTAAGAACCTTTTTTTATGAAACTGAATTTTGAGATCTTAGGGCTTACGCAGTTGAAAAACAAGATCAAATATGAGAATTTCGGTCAAAATATTTTATTAAACTTTGAGGTTTAATTAAATTGACTTCTCTGCTCAACTGTGTGAGACCAGATTACTTTATTCTATTTTTACTTCCACCGCATTTTCAAATGGCTGCTGATAAGGAACTTTAACTTTAAGTATACCATTTGAGTACTTGGCTACTGCTTTTTCCGGAACTATCGGGCAACAGACTGCGTAACTGTCTGTATACTCAATCCCTTCCTTGACAGCTTTTACATAAAATCCATCTTCAGTTATCTTAAAAGAAATGTCTTTCTTTTCCACTCCAGGAAGAACTACCTCAATTTCAAGATTTTCATATTTGTCGTCCGGATATGCACATATAGAAGGTGAAACTTTTAAAGTGTTTGCCATAAATAACCCCAAATTATATTACCAATTAGTATATTTATATATTTTCGTTCACATCTTACCAAAATTATATTATAGATTTAGTTGAATAATATAGGAAAGCTTTTAATTCACTGGAGAAATACCATTAATTATTTTTGTTTACGTATAGATTTAGTTAAATAATATAGGAAAGCTTTTAATTCACTGGAGAAATACCATTAATTATTTTTGTTTACGATTATTTCATATAGCTATTTCTAGATTGTTAACTCATACTATTAATCCAAGAAGTGAGTGTTTTTACATGAAGGAATCTGTTAGAAAACTTGGGCTTTTAGGAGCCGGTCTTTGGGCAATAACTGAAGATAAAATGAACGACTTTGTAAAGGAACTTGTAGAAAAAGGAGACATCAGTAAGGAAGACGGCAAAAAAGCTGTCCAGGATATGCTTGAAGAAAGAAAAAAACAGAAGCTTGATCTCGAAAAGAAAATTTCTGAAAAGATTCAGGAATCAATCTCCAAAACCGATATATTTAACCGAAAAGACATGCATGAGCTTGAATCTCGAATACACATGTTAGAAGAAGAAATTCAGAGAATTAAAAACAAAGAAAAGATGTATTTCAAGTGAAAACAATCTTATATCTGTTTTTCATTTCTTATTCCTCATTTAAAATCCTTCAATTACTATTTCTTCATCAGGGCTTGAATTATCAAGCAGTTTTTCGAGATCTGCTGTATCAGGATCAAGCTTTTGGATTTCATCCTGCGTAAGTCCCATTTCCACGGCTTCAGCTGGTGTGCCATTCCCGACCTCAACAGCATTTTGATTTACTCCTGACTTTTCTACTTCAGATGTATTATTTCCAACACAACCGGATCCTGCAAGCCAGACAATTAAAGCCGACAGCACGAGCAGGTGAGCGAATTTAACCATTTTCTGCCTCCTCTATGATGTAATTTTTTATATAGTAAATTTCCCACTCTCATCTCCTGAACCACAATTTTCCCATTTTAAGAAATTAGTTGTTATATTTCGGGAACTACACTTTAAATCTCTTCACCATTAATTATACATACCATGTTTGTGCTTATTATATTTTTTGGATTGTTAACGCCGCTTTTTATGTAATATCTCATTTTACTTTCACAATATTTGTAATTTCGGTTTTGTTAAAAACTTTATTTTCATAATTTTTCAATTCAACAAAAATTTCTCTGAGCAGTGCGTTTGCCTTGTTGATATCACTTAGAGACTGACGAAGATAGTCATTCGCTTCTTGCATATCTTCCCTGGTGACATTCGTGCCATTATAGATGGAATCTGCCTCATCCTTATTCTCTTGCGCAAATTTTATAACTGAAACGTAACTGGAAACCTTTGTCTCAAGCTCAGATGTGTTAACGCCGGTTTCTTTCAGATTCAATGTTTTGTTTTCAAGTTTTATAGAGAGATTTTCCGATTCTTCAAGAAATTCTCCAATTTTTTCACTGACAATCTGCCCTGCGCTTGAAATACTATCTTTTTCAGCATTATTCCAGATTCCACTTACAGACTTGACCACAACCGAAAGCTCCTCCTGGCTTGACGCATTTGCAACTTTAGTCTTTTCAGTTTCAAGCAATTTTATTTTTTCATCTAAGGCAGTAATTTTTTCTTCCATTCCTTTTCCGTCTGAGTATACCATGTTATCCTTTACATTTGAAAGATGAGCTACCATATAGCTAATACTAGAACTAAGGTAAATCTTAGTAACATTTAGAGCTTCATCAGAATTAGGGTCAAGTTCTTTTTCACGAATACGATTTCTTATAGTGAGGAAATTTTCTTTTGCTACTTTGTACTCTTGCTTATAAAATTGAAGATTTTCCCTTGATTGCTTTCTTTCCTGATTAGACTCAGAAACATTTTTTCGCCCTTTTTCGCTTAAGTTCTTATGTTCTGATATTGCATAAGATTTAGAATTACTGGCTTCATCTACATTTTCAGTTTTATTTTTGTCCGAACTGAGAACATCTTCACGGGTATACTGATTTGAATTGCCATTTCTGTATTCAGAAGAATCTTTCGAAGCGAGTGAGTTTCCCGGAAGTAAACTGAGTACTATGATTATAATTGTAAAACAAGCCAGATATAGCACAACTCTGGACTTTTTCATCTGACTGCCTCCTTTTATAAGTTATTATACTGTTATAGGAATTAAGGTAAATATAAGTATTCTTTCCAAAATGAGTCTTATTAATAAGCAGATTTATTGATTCAAGCTTGATAAGATATTAATTTCCTTGATAAAACTTTATTATACATTTATTTTTCTTTGACCATCTCTCTAAAGATAAGTAAAAGATTTATGTGAAAAACCCATTTATCATTTCGTGAATTTTAGAAAACTCTATAGGTTTGCACTTGTCCTCTTTCTCTTAATAGTCTTCCAGGGAAATGCAACTGCGGCCACGATTCACGGAACAGTTTATGAGTGGTCTACTTTCAAGCCTCTTAATAATTCAGTTGTAGAAATTAATTCTACTCCTGAGCAAAATGTTATTGCAAAAGACTCGGAGTATTCTTTCAACCTCACTCCCGGAACCTATGCAATAAATGCTAGCTATATTGAAGGAAATAGGGTTATCTATATAGCTCAGGATGAGGTTGTGATCTCAAGAGAAGGAGACTATGTACATGACCTCCTTATGTTCCCACCATCCAATGAAGAGCTTCTTAATCAGGATCAAATGGATGTTCCTAATTTAGATTATGAAGGTGCAGAGCCTGTATCACAACCAAGTTATCAATACACTTTATTAGTTTCTTTCTTGGCTCTTACAGTCTTACTCTTAGGTGTCTACTTGTTGAAAAAAAGACACGATAAATCGGGAACAGGCCTTGGAACAGTCCTGATTTCAGAAGGGAAAAAAGAGCCACACCAGTTGGAGCATGAAAACTCTGTAGAAAATGAAATCTCTTATGGAGAGTCTGAAGTTGATTCAGCAGAGACAACGGTTGAAAATTTGGAACTTAGCTCTGAACAACCTGATGTAAATTTAGGTTATACTCCTGAAACTGAGAAATCTTTACAGCAGAAAAACAAGTCTACAGCAGAAGTTCAGGACCTTCAGGAATCTTCTCTCCATGAAAAGATGCCAAATAAATCGATTCATCGAGATAGGGAGCATTCAAAGCTCAATCTTTCTGAGGATTTAAGGGATCTTCTTGAATCATTACATGAGAAAGAACTGAATAAATCAAGTTCTGAAGCTAAAGAGCATTCAAAGCTCAATCTTCCAGAGGATCTTAAGGATCTTTTAGAACTAATTAGAGCTAGTGGAAATCGAATCACTCAGAGGGAACTGCGGAAAAAATCTCCATATTCAGAGTCCAAAGTTAGTCTTATGCTTTCGGACCTTGAAGAGCGTGGGCTCATTGAAAAATTCAAAAAAGGAAGGGGAAATATAATTCGTATTCCGGATGTACATATAGCAAGACAGAAAAAACAAGAACATAAAAAGGAATAAAGAAATATGTGGTTACAGCATAAGTTCTTTTTTATAGATTATTAAACAGTAAATTATATAACTTAATTCATCTACTAAGCAACAGAAAGGATTAACAATGTTTGGAGTACGCGATATAGTAGAATACCCTTTTTGATCTCTTATACAGAGGGATTGCTTATTGGATACAAATTTGTTAATAGTAAATCATAGTAACAGTAACATTGCTTGCGAGAATTATTTGAAACCAGATCATATATTAGGATAGATTATCAGGTTTGAGAGTCGATATGGCTGGATTGAAACCTGATATTCTGATATACCACTCACCCTGACAGTAAGCTGCTGGATGTAGAATCGATAGATCTATAAATTGTTTAAAACTGCACAACAGATTCTAACAAATATGCGAGGGACAACATGCGAGTTTCCATGGACATTGAATTGAAAGATGTACCCGGGCAGATGCTTTTAGCCCTCCAACCTCTTTCAGAATTCAAAGCTAATCTGATAACAGTAGTACATCTTCATCAGAAAAGAACACCCAGAAAAACAGTTCCTGTAAAACTTGTACTTGAAACAAGGCCTGAAAGCATTGAAAAAATAAAGGCCAAACTTGAAGAAAACGGTATTAGAGTTGTAAGAGTTGGTGAACACCGTTTCAGAGAAAGCATAAACGTAGTTCTAATAGGACATGTGGTACATACCGGAATCCAGGATACAATTGATGAGATTGATAAAACGGGATTTGCTGAAGTTGTGGATCTTTCCCTCTCTATGCCTGGTATAAATATGCTTTCTTCAGCCCTTATAAAAATCAACGCTGTCGGTAAAGAGGATTTACAAAATGCACTTGCAATTCTTAAAGATGTCTCGACAAAAAAAGATCTGCTTATGGTTCTTCCCATTGATATCCAGGCCTGAAAAATAGATTTAGGAGATTTGAAAACATGAAAACAGTGTACTGTTCCATTCTCGGTTTCGGTGCAATCGGACAGGGTGTGGCCGAAGTACTTCTTATGAAAAAAGAGTATTTGGAAAGTATCGGGCTGGAAGTTAAAGTGGTTGCTGTTGTTGACTCAAAGGGCGCAACTGTTAGTTCTGAAGGCGTAGACCTTGCTGACTGCCTTTCAAGGAAGAAAACCAATGGAACAATAGCCCTCGAAAAGATATCTGGAGTTGAGGTTATTAAATCCATAGCCCATGATTTAGTAATCGAGACCACCCCAACAAATATACAAAACGGCGGAGCAGGTCTGCAAAATATGTTTGCAGCTTTCCAAACTGGAAAAGATGTTATTACTTCCAATAAAGGACCTTTGACTCTTAAGTACAGGGAACTCGTGGAAACCGCAAAAGAAGCAGGGGCACATTTCAGGTTCGAAGCAACTGTTGGAGGTTCAATGCCTATTATCAATTTGGCAAATGAAGTACTTGCGGGAAATAAGGTTAAAAGTATCAAAGGAATTTTGAATGGTACCTGTAATTATATCTTGACGAGAATGCTGGAGGAAAGGGCAAGCTACAATGATATTCTTGCCGAATCCATGCAGCTTGGTATCGCTGAAACCGACCCCACGTATGATGTGGAAGGAATTGATACGGCCTGCAAGCTTGTCATTCTTGCCAATTCAATTTTCGGACTTGATGTTTCCTATAATAACGTTGAAGTTACAGGAATCACAAAAGTCACACCTGAAGCCCTTGAGATGGCTTATGAAAAAGGGCATGTAATAAAATTAATAGGGGAAGTCAGCAGGGAAAGAATTCATGTAGCTCCCAGACTTGTACCCATTAACCATCCACTTGCAGTTGGAGGAACTTTGAATGTGGCGTCGGTAGACACCGAACTTGCAGGAGAAATCACAGTTACAGGTAAGGGTGCAGGTCCGATTGAAACTGCAAGTTCAATTCTCAGTGATCTGATTGCAATTTACGGGAACTAATTGTTTAAGAATTCATGTAATGCCTGAATTCAGAAAAAATAAAATTAAAAAGCTGCGTTGATCATGACAAGCTTCAGGGAATTTTCAGAAACCTGCCAGGCAATTGAAAAAATCTCAAGTACTATTGATACTACAAACCGGGTTGTGGACCTTCTTAAACAAGTTGATATGGAAGAGTTGCCCATTGCAACTCATTTTATTATGAGTGAGGTTTTTCCTGCCTGGAGCGGAGAGCAATTAGGGATTGGAACGAGTCTACTGTATGTTGCGCTCTCCAAAGCCTCGGGAATGCATATAAAAAGTATAGAATCTCTTATTCGGACTACAGGAGATATTGGCGACACAGCTCTTCTTATCCTTAAAGAAAAAACGAAAAATCAGGTTACTTTTTCTTCTTTTTTTGAAGAACAACCAGAACTCTCAATAGCCGAAGTTTACAACCGTTTTAAGATCGCCTCAGAAGCCTCAGGAAAAGGTTCTCAGGACATTAAGATTAAAAATCTTCAGTTTCTCTTTAATTCCTCTACCCCTAGAGAGGCAAAATATATATCGAGGCTTGCGCTTGAAGAACTCCGAATAGGAGTTGGAGAGGGGGTTGTAAGAGATGCAATTGCAAAAGCTTTTTCCGTTCCTACAGAAAAAGTTGAACATGCCTTTATGGTCACAAACGACCTTGGAATAGTTGCTGCAACTGCCAAAGAAGGTGGAATGGAAGCCCTGGAGCGCCTCGGAATTGAAATAAACCGCCCGATTAAGATGATGCTTTCACAAATCAGCTCTGACATAGATGCTGACATCAGAGAAATGAAAGAAGTCGCAGTTGAATGGAAATTTGATGGAGCAAGAGTTCAGATACATAAGTCTGGTGATTCAGTATCTATTTTTTCACGTAAGCTTGAAAACGTTACAAATTCTCTTCCTGACCTTGTGGAAATTGTGCGCAAACATGTAAAGGCGGACTCGGTAATTCTTGACGGGGAAGCTGTTGCAGTAGACGAAAAGGGTAAGCCCAAAGCATTTCAGGAGATCCTTAAACGTTTCCGTCGCAAGTATGATATCGAAGAAAAAGCCCTTGGTATTCCTATCCAGCTCAACCTTTTTGACATCATGTACTTAAACGGCAGGACTCTAATTGATTTTCCTCTACTTGAGCGGCGAAAATCACTTGAATCCTGTGTTGAAAGTTCAACTGAAGATTCAAAATCCATCTGCGTAGACAAACAGGTGATCACTGGAGACCTTGAAGTTATCGATCAGATTTACAGAGAAGCTTTAAAAGCCGGGCATGAGGGTGTCATGATCAAAAATCCAAATTCGTTTTATTCTCCTGGTAAACGCGGCAAAAACTGGCTGAAGAAAAAACCTCTTATGGAGACTCTTGATCTTGTAGTGGTTGGAGCTGAATGGGGATTTGGCAGGCGTGCAAACCTCATAGGTTCCTACACGGTTGCCTGTTATGACCCAGAAACCTTGCGTTTTCTTCAGGTAGGCAAGGTGGGTACAGGTCTGACCGACGATCAGCTAAAAGAACTCACAGAGATGCTTTCAGGACTCATGGAAGGCGGAGAAGCAGGCGGAGTATTTGCAATCCGACCGGAAATAGTCCTGGAAATTGCTTTTGAGGAAATTCAGAAGAGCCCCAATTATGACTCTGGCTTTGCATTGCGTTTCCCGCGCTTTATCCGCATCCGAGACGATAAAGATCCTGAAGAAGCCGATACAATCCAGCGGATAGGGAAAGTATACAGTCAACAATTGAAAAGACTATAGTCGGTTGGAGTGACTGCCTTTTTCTTTTTGCGGCAATCACATAACTTTCTAAGTATCCTTTATAATACAATTTAAATCTTTTATCTTGTTTAGCTAAATAGAGATATTTTCTTTTTCTGGAAAATCCGGCATTCATTAAAGCTCCTTTATCAAACATCAAAACTGTCATTGAAAATGCTGAAGTGTCAGGGTTTAAATTGACAGAAAAATTTTGACCTCATTTTTAACAAACAATCTGAATATTCTTCTCTTCACTAAGTAAAAAATCAGCAAAATGAACACCAACATACGTGTGCCTCAACAGAAAATAAAAGGATATTGTATAAGACAAATTCAATATGAGATAAAAAAATCTGTGGATACGGCGACAGAAAATGAATGCCTTTTGAGTTGTAAAATTGAATATTGTAAAATTCGGCAGTGTAGCGAAAGTTCTGTAAATTCTAAATGCAACCTAACAATTTGGCCCAAATGTTAGGTTTTTAGTTGAAAAACTCAGAAAAACTTTTGTTTTTGACTGGAAAAAAGAAGGAAAACATAACAATTTCAATAAAGTGTCGTTTTCCTAAGTACAGAGATTTTACAATAAAACCTGTGCATCGAATAAACTACAAAAATACAAAAATTTTACCATAAAACCTATGTATAAAATATGAAGCGAATTTTGCAGAAGGTTTAAAACACTGCCGGATATGCAAAATTATCCATATTTTCTTTTAAATAATTAGATATGTAAGGAAGAAAAGGGCTTATTACCCCTACACAATCCTTTGCAGCTTGCATAAACGATTTAAATGCATTAATGTATCTAGGAGTTCCTTTTGTTTTTTCCAAATCATCAACAGATGACAACAATTCTTTTGTATCCTCAATACTTACTTCTTTTGAAATGTATTTTCTCAATTATTCGAATACATTTTCGTCATTGATTCCACTTATGGAAACATTTATCAAATTATCATTTGAGTTTATAGTCACAGGGGAGTTATTCCCACTAACATGAATAGTGTGTCCTGAATCCTGAGATTTTGATTCCTTGTTGTTTTTTAGTACTTTTTTTACATCTATCTGATAATGAGGTTCGGTACAAAAAATGCTTTTACCATAGTATCTTGGATTGATTACCTCATAAACTTCCTGTTTTCCATGTGGAAGGGTTCTTGTGAACTGATCTCCTTCGTCTACAGGTATTGAAGTGTCAGGAAGAAGTATAAAATCGTCTTGTAAATGAACATTGATATTATCATATTTTTCCCCGGTTGTTTTTTACAAACACACTTTCTCATTACACATATGATTAAAGCTCATAAATTGTCACTAACCCATTAATATTAAAATGTATAAAAGTTGTCTTTTTATTAAATATTAATGGGTTTACTCGATTGTGAACTTATTAAACTAAAGTGTTAAGTTGTATTTAGGCATTTAAATTTAGAATTTACAGAACTTTCAGGACATTACCTAAAATTCACTCAGAAGCGAATTTATATGGCAATTATGCCTTATGACAAGTTTTTTCAAATCAAATATACTTGAACAGGTCATCCCTTTTCATTTCGTGCAGCCTGTCCCGAAGTAAACCTTTTAAAGCTTTCATATCTCCTTTTTTGGCACTGGTAGGAGCTATAATATGCTTCCAGTTCTGCCAGGGAGGTTCAAGTCCGAGACGAGCTGTGATCTCGTCAAGAAGAGGGTAGTAATCGTTTTCTTTTACTTTATCCATCTTGTTTGCGGCAATAATAGTGTCAATCCCGACTTCCCTAAGGAAATCAAACATCTCAATATCTATTGGAATCTGATCCCTTGAGTCCCAACGGTCTATTATCGATGGGAAAACCGGACCGTCTATTACAAGTATTCCGAGCTTGATCCTTTCAGCATTATCCTCTATGTAATGCACAGTCTTGTCTTTTACGATATCCTGTTTTCGGTCTTTTACTCCGCTCATAAAACCGAAACCAGGCATATCCGTGATAAGCATATCCGAGACTTGAGCATGTATCGGGCGCAGGGTAACTCCAGGGCGTTTTCCAACCCTTACTTTTGCCCCGAATAACTCTCGAAGTATGGAAGATTTTCCTACATTTGAGCGTCCTACGAAGATGATCTCAAAGCTTACCCCGCTTTCAGATGCAGTTTTACTTGTTTCCATTGTTTTTACCTTTTCTTGCTTTCCTCAGTATTCTATCAAGAACCCAGAGATTTCAAAGATAATGAATATTCCGATCATAAATTCTTTTTCTTTCATTGTATCTTTGCTTAATTTTTCCCAGAATTTATATCTGTTATTTCAAAGGTAAAAACGATTATTCACAATCATTTACTGCAGACAAGAAAAAATATTTTTCTGCCACTGGTGAACCCATAATAAATCATCCTTTACCAATTATACAACATCCATAGTTGAACTGGGATATCAATAGTATTAAATAGTAAATATTTAGATCTTAATAATTTTGATAAGAATATTGTTAAATATTTAAATTCCAATAATTTTTACAAGAGTATTCTTGACTCCAAATAAATATCTTTTAAATAAGGAGATTTCATGGTCATTAAAACCTCTTAATAGAAACATTACAAATAGATAGACAAATAAACCTTCTGCTATCGCCTCAAATAGATTATGGATGTTTATGATCTCCAAATGGGAGATAAAGAGAAACATGGCCAATGATGATAAAACACTTTTCATGACATCATAAAAATAAAATTCATGTTTAAAATACTTTAGAGACATCTGTATGCAGAGAATAGCCATAAGGAAATATGAGACTAGAGTTGAAAGGGCAGCTCCAACAATACCTACTGAAGGTATGATGAAAAAGTTGAGCAATAAGTTCAAAACTGCCGCAGAAATATTGATATAAGTTTGTGCTTTTGTCTTTTTGACAATAAATAGTGTATTGATGAAAATTTGAACGACCCCCGCTAGAAGGCCAGAAAAAGCTATAACAGGGATTACAGCCCAACCAGAAATAAAATCTTCAGTTGTAAAAATTCCAAGCAAAGGTTTTGCAATAGCGGCAAGCCCAAAAACAGCAGGGATAGAAACAAAAAGGAAATACCTTAAAGAATAAGACATATAAGTTGTTAATTCGTCAATTTTATGTTCATCGTACAATTTTGCGAGTTCTGGAAGAAGAATAAGCTGAAGAGGACTTACAAAAAGTTGTATAAGGTTACCTATAGAACAAGCTGCTGAATATACACCCACGCTTCCAAGACCGAGGAAGTATGTAACCAAGTATCTATCACTTGATTCCGTAACCCATCTTATAATAGCGTTGGGAGTTAGAGGTAACGAAAATTGCAGATATTCTTTTATATAAATAAATCGAGGAATAAAAAATCCTATCTGTGATATGATCATCAGAAAAGCAATTAAAATAATGAGGCCTTGTACCAGTAATGTAGCTGCTATCACACCAAGAAGTCCGTATCCCATTTTGAGGAGAACAAGAATAAAAAATAGTTTCCCAAAGGCTTCAAAAAGGGTAAAATAGGAATACTTCTTGATCTGTCTAAACACTCTGAAATAAAAAAGCGATACAGGTTCAAGTACACTTAAAAGAATCAAAAGAGAGCCTGCCTGAATATAATAGGCTGCTCCAGGATCTTTGAACCCAAATGTAGCAAGAGGTTTTGCAAATATATACAACAAAAATGAAGCAAGAAAGCCGGATCCAGTTACAAAAAAAGGATTGAATACACTGATTCCCTTATTTTTTTTATGTCCTTTTCAGAAGATAAAAATCTGATAAGACCCATCGAAAGGCCCATAAGCGCAAATGGAGAAATTAAAGACACAGTGATATTAATCTGGGCCCAGAGACCGTAATAATATGTTCCAAGGCTTTTTGTGATAATTGGAAGAAGAAAAAAAGTACTTAAGCTCGTAAGTACCTGAACTATCCCAATAAAACTAACATCTTTTGCAAATTTATGATATGCCATGGACCAACCTTATAGAAAATTTTGTTTTTAAAAATTATAATTGAAAAACTTATGAAAATAGTTTTACAAAAATTATTCCTTAAATTTAATCCCATTCTTAATCAACCTGATATTTAAATCCTTTTAAAATCCAAAAATTTGTAAATTATTTAAAAGTGTTTCTTGAAAATTAAAGAATCAATCCCAAAATCTTGTTTCTTCTTAAATCAATAAAATCTTTAGATATATATTCAAAGAAAAGAAACCTGGTTGATCTCTCAAATTTAAGATTTAGAAAACCAATTTTAAGTTTTAGGATTATCTTTATGAAATTATTTTTATAAAAAGGATAAAAATATTAATTTCAAAAGAAAAAAATAGAAAATATATCCTTAAAGATAAAGAAAATAGGAATTATCTAAAAATGAAGATCAGGTTTCAAGCTCATGAAATTGATGATCGTTCAGATCTTTTTGCCTGATTCTTTCTCTGAGAAGGTCGAGAACTTCTTCGTCTGAGACATCGTACCATCTCTCGTAAGCCTCGGAGACAGCCCTAAAATATGCAGGAATCTCTAATACGACAAGTTCATCTACTCTTTTTCGAATTTCGTCCGCGACATCTTTTCCTGCTACAGGTACTGCAACCACTATTTTTCTTGCTTTTCTGTTTTTGCAAAGTTCAATGGATGCCCGCATTGTTGAACCCATTGCGATGCCATCGTCAATTAGAATTACAGTTCTGTCTGCGATCTCAGGTAGAGAATTACCTCCTCTGAGAATTTTCATGCGCCTATCAATCTCACTAATCTGCTGTTCTTTAATCTTTTCAATGGTTTCTCCTGCAAGCCAATAGTGCGCATTTTCAAGAATAAATGTGCTTCCGTTCTCGGCTATTGCCCCAAATCCGGCTTCAGGGTTATCAGGAAAAGGCAGTTTCCTGGTAATAATAAGGGAAAAATCAGCGTTTAGCCTCTTTGCAACCTGAAGTCCCACTTCTACTCCCCCACGCGGAATAGCCAGAATAATAGGATTTTCGGCTCTATATTTCTCAAGAGCTTCTGCTAGTTTTTCTCCTGCATCTTTACGATTTCTGAACATAGATCCACCTTATACTGAAAAACACTCCTTTCTGTACAAATGCCAAAATCAAATTATCTTCATTGACTATCTATGAATCTCAACTGAAGAGCCTGAAGAAAGAGTCTTTTTAGGCAAATAGAATTTCAAACTTTTTCATAGCAGTTATTTTACAGTCATTTATTAATTATCAAGCGGCATGAGGATATAATTTTGGAAGCAATATTCTGAATATTTGTTTCTGATCAGAATACTCTAGGGATATAATTTTTTTGGTATTGTTACCTAAATATATCTATTTCTTTATTTCTGTATTTCATCAATAGAATAACCGAGTACTTTAGCATTTCAAGACTTTTTGTATAACACTTTGTCTTTCTTCTCAACCTTGCTAGAAAGTGCCTCAATATGCTGTTATATCCTTCAACAGTATACGTTTCTGCTTTTGATTGAGTATGGATCTTTTCTGGAAGAACCTCTGCATATGCTCTCCAGTGATCGGTCATCACTTCTCCAATCTCTTTTTTCTTCAATTTTTCCCAGAGTAGTTTTCCAGTTTCCATTCCTCTGCTATCAAAAGAGCAGTTGATGAACTTTTTCCCAACTCTATCAACAGCAATCCAGATCCAGCAATATTTTTTTTGTTACCGATGTAAGTGTGCATCTCATCCATTTCAACAATAGATATCTCATTTTCGCTTTTTAGAGCCTCCAACTCCTGACCAAATTTCTTGATCCATTTTTGGACAGAAACATGACTCACCCCTAAAAATCGTCCTATTGAGCGAAAGCCCAATCCTTCAAGATAGAGTTGTAAAGCCTGTCTTTTTACAGAAGTGGAAAAAGCAGTTGATTTTAGCTCTACTGTATAGTTATAGCCACAGTCAGAGCATTTGTACCGTTGACGCCCGCCAACTATACCATTCTTTTTGTGACTGTAACTATTACATTTTGGGCAGTTCATGCAGAAATATACTTTCTAATAGGATATAACTATGTTTAAGTATCAATGCCGTGTTATTTTTTTAGAATGATTTTCATCATTACTAGGATCTATCACTAGGTTCTCACTACCATCAGAGTGTAATATACACCAGCATCTTGATTACAAAGTATAATATATACCAACTTCGGCCTTATCAAGCGAGTGATGCCTTATATAAAGTCCGACCAGTGTATGCTTGAATCTCAAAAACTTCACAGCATCTAGGTCAATTGTCAACTTTAATCTGTAATTCACTGCCGGAAGTGAGTCGATAATATAAAGCATAAACGAAATTACCAATAAAAATAGTCAGCCAGGCGGTTAACAAAAATACCAGTATATGATCAGCCCTGGAACCCCACCCACCAGGTTTGGTTAAAATGGCTACATTTTCGTTCTGGCGTTTAAGCCTCCACCCAGAAACGATATAGTCCTCAACTTCCTGCTGTAACTTCTCTTTTGAAACTCTCTTAACACTAACATTTGCCATAGTACCTAATCCCCCTTTTAGATACATATTAGCTATAATTTATGCTATAATCAAATAATGTTTTCCTGAATTTCTCGTCAATTGAGTAATCATTGATTTTATTGCTGAGTTAATTAACTGATAACAATATGTGATACAAAAATGGAAGTAACTTACCACAAAAATGGAATTAATCTATAACGAACTTTTTGACAGTATTCTTCATAGCCGGGTAGATTTTTGGATAGAAACTTTTCTTCATCAAGAAGTCTCCAGATAATGACCAGCGTGAAAGGAATAAATATAAGTAAGCTCCACCACGACCCAAGAACTAGAGGAGTGCCAAACATCATAATGAGACCACTTATATACAGTGGATGGCAGACTATGCTATACAGCCCAGTCGTTATTACTTTTTGGTCGGTAGTTACTTCAATGATTGAAGATGCAAAAGCATTTTCTTTGAAGACAAGAAAGAGCAGAAAAAATCCTGCAATTACAAGAATGTCGCCAAGAATGACAATGTAAACCGGGACATGAGACCAACCAAAACGATGGTCAAACCCGGAAATAACAAAATAAGCAATGAATAATATGAGGACAAGAAAATGTGTAATCTTTTGAGCCTTTTCTTTTTCAGCGCCTGGTCCCTTATTAACCCTGCGAGCTAGAAGTTCAGGGCTTGTTCTCCACAAATACAAAGTAATAATTGCTGATGATACAATATATATAATTGAATAAACCCACGCTTGCCAAAAATTAAATGAACCTGCTGGAGCGAAAAGGAATAAAAAGATAATGATAATGAACGCTACAAAGCCAAGCAGAGTTTTTAATTTTAGGTTAAAAGTGGTTTTGTCAGCAGTATTCATTTAATTAGCTCTCATTTTGTTATGAAAGTTACCTCAGGTAACCATTTTTTGAATAAGCTCTTATTTAGCAACACGTCTTAGTATGTAGCTTACAGAAAGGAAAACAGCAATCGCAAGAATGGCGTAAACTGCAAAAAGCAAGATTGAACCATACTTACTCAGAATAGGATTTGTGTTATTTATCTGCTCATTGGTTGGATACATAATGTCTTGTTTGTCATTGCTGTGATCCAGACCCAGTGCATGTCCTAATTCATGCTTTACAATGGCGAGCATTGCAGTATCACTATACGGAACCCATTTTCCCCACTGATAAGTTCCAACTCCAAGCACTATGTCCACGTGTACAAATCGCCCGTTAACAATAAATGGAGTTGTATCACCTGCAACTCCATCAGGAGCTCCCATTATCTTTCTGCAGGTTTTCGACCCATTTTATCCTGATATCAGCTTTTTCGGAATCCACAATTTTAAAAACAGGAGTATATTCCAGTTTTCCGTTTCCTCCTTCTGCCCAGTAATTCAGAGCTTTTTGTACCTGTGTATAATATGTAGGACTATAATGTGGAGGAACACTTTTGTTATCTATATATACTGTGATCGGAGAATGATTCCAGGGGTGATCTAAAATTCTTGGATAATTATACTCTGAAGCCGCCGGAGAAATGGGCAAAATAAGTGCCATCAGCAACAGTAATAAGAGTAATCTTACTCCAGATGTACTGTTTCGGGTAATAGAAACCTGCCTCCATATTATTAAAATAATCCTGAAAAGTTAATACAACATAATCAATTACATAATCAATCCTGAAAACTTTTAATTATAAAGACTGAAGTGAATTTTAGAATCAACTCAACAATCAAAAAGACAACCTTTTGCTGATTTTACAAAGATACATAAAGAAAAATCTTCATCGACGAAAAGTTGAAAAATAATCTGCTTTTAGTCTCTCTTATTTCAGCCTCACTTTTCTTTTGTTAACCAGTTCGATTCGCTGTTTATACAGGTCACTTCACCTATGGACTTCAATTCTTCTGTTTCTCCACTCCGATTTACTAATATGTGAACGTACTTTCATGAAGTAAGACAGCGCTGCAATGGGCAGAGGCATAGCCTACCCCATATACTGCTAAATCTGTCTCTTGAGGCTCAAATATAATGCTCAGGAAATTAACTCCTAGTACGACAACAGTAAGCCCTACGAGGTTCAATTCTAGTTCTTCAATATTGGTTATTTTCACCCATTCCGGTAACGGTAATGGCTGGATAAACAACTGGTATAGCCCGAAAGATGTAAGGAAAAGAACTGTACCGACTAAGAATAGGTGGACAGTCTCCACAATTTCAACAATGATATTCCCTTCTGGACTTTTTCCTGACATTCCAGTAATGAGTTCTCTCATGAAATGAATAATATCTATTCCGCCTTTAACAAATAAGACGCAAGCAGCAATTGCCAACCCTATTACTGGAATCAATACGAAAAAACGCATTCCTGCAATAAATCTTACAACTTTCACCAGTAAACTCCTTCTTTTTTATGTTTCTATTTCGATTAATTGTCTAGCTTGAATTACATAGAGAATGGGTTGTGGCTAAGTCCTTTGTATTATTTACTTCTGACTTCTCTTTTCAAGTCTTCTTTTTTGCGGCCGTGGCAGCGTTTAAACTTTCGACCGCTACCACAAGGACAGAGGTCATTGCGTCCTACCCTGGCGAAAGCCTCTTCCATGGTCAGAACCCTCATAACTTCCGAAGCCGGATAACCCCTGCGTATAAGACCTGCCAGGATCTGCATCGGAAAGTTGATATGCTGGAAGAAAGCTTTCCAGCCCTTACAGAGATAGTTCAGTCCTGGTTCCCCTTCAGAAGTGGTCAGGAAGCGGTTTTTAGGGCATTCCCCCTGGCAGACAAAGAGAAATTCACATTCCCGGCATAACTGCGGGAGAGTGTCGTGTTTGTCCTGTCCAAACCTGTATTGTTTTTCCAAAGCGGCAAGCTCACTTATCTCTTTTTTCATTATATTGCCCAGCAGGTAGTCAGGCTCCACAAAATGGTCGCATGAGTAAAGATCGCCATTGTGCTCCAGAGCAAGCCCAATATCGCACTTTTCCTCAAAAACGCACATGCCTGAAGGCAGACCAAGCCATTTGCGTGCAGAAGCTTCAAAAGTCTGCACGAATACCTTTCCCACATCGTTTCTTACCCACTCGTCAAAAATGCGGCTCAAGAAACCGCCATACTGCTCTGGCTATACAGAACGCTTCGAAACGGTGTCTCCTCTCTGGTAAAGTGTATTTCCCTCCTCATCGATTCGCTCTACAACCGGAATAAACTGAATCCAGTCTGTCTTTGCTTCATCCCGAAGGAAGCGGTAAACTTCAAGCGGATAATCGGCATTGACCCTATTTTACTGTGGTCAGGACATTGTATTCAACGCCGTGTTTTTGCAGCAGTCAAAGCCCCTTCATGACCTGGTTGAAGGTCCCATTCCCCTTTTTGTCCATCCTGTAAGCATCGTGCAATTCACGCGGACCGTCGATGCTGATCCCTATGAGAAAGTTATTTTCCTTAAAGAACCGGCACCACTCGTCGTCCAGCAGCGTGCCGTTTGTCTGCATCGTATTTTCAAAAGTCATGCCCGGCTTTCTGTACTTTTCCTGCAGTTCGATTGCACGCCGGTAGAAGTCTATTCCCATCAGCGTAGGTTCACCTCCCTGCCAGGCAACGGTTACCTGAGGGATGCGATGGGCTGCAATAAGCTGCCGGATGTAGTTCTCCAGCACCTCTTCTGACATACGGAACTTGCTGCCCGGATAGAGCAGCTCCTTGTCCAGAAAGAAGCAGTAGGAGCAGGCCAGGTTGCAAATTGCTCCCGTTGGCTTTGCAAGCACATGGATTCTGGGAGGCAGGTAGTTTTGTGCCATTCTCACTTTCTTTGCCAGATTTATTAGTTCAGTATCCGTAAGCTCTTTGTATCGATAGCCTGATAGACATCAGATGTAAAGGATACTGAATCTGTCAGGCTGTATCTCTTTATTGCCTGGCCATGACCATACGCACTTCAGCTTCCTTATCTTCGATAAGCTCGCCGCTTACATCCACGGTCACGCTGTAGATCTTGCCGGTAAACTCAAAAGGCGGCTGGTATTCAGGCGCGACTGGTGCTCCATGAGCTGCACCGCAGCTTAACCCGGTTAGCCCTAAACTGAAAGCGGAGTTGTTACAGGTACCTCAACCTGGCCGACTAACTTCCCATCTATATAGAGTTGAGCTTTTCCCGGTGCGCCCTTGCCGCTTGGCAGGATCTGGCTTACCGGTTACCTCGAACTCGAAACGGAGTTGATGTCGCCCTTCAGGAATATTCTCAACGGACTCTACATGATAGAAGGCCTTGGTTACGTAGTTGTGTACCCAGTGCAGCTTTCCGCCTTTTACATAGAATATATAGCCGGCCTCAATATCACCCTGGGAGAGCAGGATCCCTTCTGCGCCTCCTGCAGGAATCTCGACGTCGGCTGTGATACTATGCGGACGGTTGAGAACCCTGACTGCTGCATTTGCGGGAATCGGCTGAGTTCCGGGATAATAGGTATAGCTAGTCCGATCTGCTGTAATCTGCGGCCGTTCATCGGCAAAGCGCAGGCTTCCTCGAGAATCTATGGGCAGCACATTGTATTTTCCGGCTTCTGCATACCAGGTTGCTATCATCTCGATCAGCTTGGGTCGATTATCTGCAGCCACATTATGGTTCTCTGCCCAATCCTTCTCGACGTGATAAAGCTCCCAGCTTTTTGCATCCAGTTCGGTTAACATATCTGCCGTGATCGGTTCCCCGAAGAATTTTCCTGATTCTGTGAACGAAGGACCAGGCCACGGGCATACGGCACGCCAGTCCATGTGATACAGGGAGCGGTGCCCCATCATCTCGAAATACTGGGTGTGGTGCCTGGTAGGTGCACTGGCATTTTCCAGAGTGTGTGCAAAACTTACGCCTTCAATAGGTGACTGGGTTACACCTTTGATAGCCATCGGAGGTTCAATTCCCAGGCAATCCAGGACTGTAGGTACCATATCGATAGCGTGGGCATACTGGGTTCGAACCTCGCCTTTGGCCTTTATCCCCTTGGGCCAGTGGACAATAAAGGGGTCGCTGACACCGCCACGGTAGGTCTCACGTTTCCAGCGGCGGAAGGGTGTATTTCCAGCAAAGGTCCAGCCCCAGGCATAATGGTTGAAAGTCTCCGGGCCCCCGAGTTTATCCAGAGCTGCTAGATTCTCCTCCACAGATTCAGGCACGTTATTGAAAAACCTCATCTCACTGATCGATCCTGTAGGGCCACCTTCAGAGCTGGCACCGTTATCGGAAATTACCATAATCAACGTGTTCTCAAACTCACCAATATCTTTCAGGAACTGCAACAACCTCCCAATGTGATAATCGGTGTGTTCCAGGAACCCGGCAAAGACCTCCATCATACGGGCATAGAGCTTCTTTTCTTCAGGAGAGCACTGGTCCCAGGGCTTGACATCCGGGTCATGGCGAGATAGCTCTGCATCTTTTGGGGATATACCCAGTTCCTTTTGCCGGGCGAACGTTTTCTCCCGGTAAGCTTCCCAGCCGTCATCGAACTTGCCTTTGTATTTGTCTGCCCATTCTTTAGGGACATGATGAGGCGCATGCATGGCTCCCGGGCAGAAGTACATGAAAAAAGGTTTGGTGGGTGCTATCTGTTTGGCGTCAGCAATGAACTGGATGGCTTTGTCCACTATATCCTCATTCAAAGTGTAGCCTTCCTCGGGAGTTTTGGGAGGGATTACTGGATGATTGTCATAGGTCAGATCAGGGTAATACTGGTGTGTGTCGCCTCCTAAAAACCCGTAGTAACGCTCAAAACCCCGTCCCAGAGGCCAGCGTTCATAAGGTCCGGCTGCCGATATCTGGTCTGCAGCTGTCAGGTGCCATTTGCCGATTGCATAGGTGTTGTAACCATGCTGCAGAAGTATTTCTGACAGAAAACCGTTCTCAAAAGGTATATAGCCGTTATAGCCCGGATAGCCTGTTGAGCCTTCGGTGATACTGGCCATATTGTTCGAATGGTGGTTTCGTGCCTGTAAGTATGCACGCACGGCTGGGAGAGCACACTGCGGTTGTATGCATATTGTTGTAAGCAAGGCCTCCCGCAGCCAGGCTATCCAGGTTTGGTGTCTGTATAGGGCTGCCATAGCACCCAAGTTGTCCAAATCCTGTGTCGTCCAGCACAATGAAAAGTACATTTGGAGCTCCCTCTTTGGCGCGCAATGGTTCCGGCCAGGCTGGTTCAGACTGGTCAAACGTGCGCCCGATTACACCTGGAAATGTGGTTCCTGGTTTGTATTCTTTCAGTGGCATTTGTCCCCCTGTCAATTTTGAAATTACGGGCAAATATATAAAAAAGTGAGGAGACTTACTTTTTGTTTTTCTCCCCGTTCATTTTATTTTAGAATCATTCTTTGCGATCGATTCCAGAAATATTTACATTCCCGGAAGGGTGGCTTGTCTATCAAAATTCAGTATGCAGGTGCTGCTTCTTCTTCAGCAAAGGCTTCACGCAGTTTGTTTTCTTCTTCTTTGGACAGGTTAGAGGCAATTAATTCAAACTTCATGCCTCTGGCAGCTTCTGACACCTTATCCTGAACTGCATCACTGGTCATCAGGAACAGAGCTGATGTACCTTCTGTCACTTTGCTCCGGATTGACCTGATAAAATCATCACTAATACCCACATCAGCCATAGAACCAGTCAGTGCTCCTAATGTGGCTCCAACAACCATACCAAATATTGGGATAAAGAAAATCAATCCAAAAAGCATTCCCCAAAAAGCTCCACTAAGTGCACCTACCCCAGACATGCTGGTTAATTGTTTGGTTTTCGGTTTCTTTTTTCCTTCAGGCCAGCTAACTATAGCCGCGTCATGCAGATTGATCAATTGTCTCTTGCTTAAATCTTCAATCACATGAAGTGCCTTTTCAGCACCATCAGCTTTTTCAAACTTCAGAACTGTTAAAGTTGCTATAACTCGAACCCCCTTTTATATCACATATTTGTTACTTATTGTATCTTGATTCAGTTCGTCAATCGAGGCGAAACCATCATCTCCTCGCTATTGTAAATCTTGAAAAAGTTGGGTTTTTTGTATTCATCCTTAGCTACAAGTTCGCTGCTGTCTTAACATGCAGCAAAATAGTGACCGAGAAAAAGCATCGCTTAAATCTCTCGTTAACCCCAACTGAACCTTCGAGATTTTTCCCCAAGCTCGTTATTCAATAATTTACTTTAAATAATTATTCTTTTACACATATTATTTTATGCATATTGATTTCTTTTATTGGGTCTGATGAACATGATTACTCTTTAAAATTGAAGATGTTCTATTCTTTCTTGCTGGTCTTATTTTCATGTTAAATTCTTACTTTATTTGGAACTTTTTAACTCAGTTTTCTGGTTTGCAAAATGAACAACGATATCAGAAGAAGACATTGCTATATTTTCATGTATCAGGGCTTTATAAATTACCGTATTCAGTT
The DNA here is from genome assembly GCA_963727895.1 of uncultured Methanosarcinaceae archaeon. Lineage (GTDB taxonomy): Archaea > Halobacteriota > Methanosarcinia > Methanosarcinales > Methanosarcinaceae > Methanosarcina. Next base: position 203,105 of record CAVSHT010000008.1, read on the forward strand.
TGTCTTCTGAAATCCTTGTTTCCACGAAGTTCTCTATCCAGCACCTTGCTTTGAACTTAATTCCTGACTCTGTGAATTCGAGTAAGAGAACCTGTACGGGATTTTCCTGCATGATCCATTTTTCATTATTCATAGCCTCAATAATCAGGTTTCGTACATACTCGGTATCCGGGCCATATGATATGATCACATCAGTTTCGACACGGAACATTCTGTCAGGCATTGAATAATTCGTAATAAGTTCTTTTCCGATAACAGAGTTGGGAATTGCTACCTGACGGTTATTCCTGGTGAGACTGCGAGTTGACCGCCAGCTGATCTCTAGCACATCTCCCCATGTATTGAGCTTTTCTATAAGTATTCGGTCTCCAGTTTTGAATGAGCGGTCAATGGAAATTGTAATTCCTGAAATGAGGTCAGCAAGGGTATTCTGAGCTACAAGACCAATTATTATTCCTCCAATTCCAAGGGCAATAAGTGATTGATGAAATGAAGCTTCTGTGATTCCAAAACGCTCAAGAATTATGATTATGGCAAGAAATCCAAAAACCAGCTGGGGATATATACTGTACGTAGCGAACTGCTCGGTAGTCGATTCCTTCCAAATCTGTTAAAGATATTCTGGATCGGTACCAGTCTCCAGCAATGGATATTAAGTTAAGAATGATATATGTTGCTATAGATACGTAAAGAACAAAATAGAAATTATTAATGAGCCATGCATAGCCACTAAAATACTTACTGAAAAACCCTACTGCAGCTTGCATACCCATTAGAATGATTAAATTCAGCAGTGAATTCTCTAAAAGGCAAAAAATTTTATCGGAATTTTTTACATTTTTGATTGCTTTCCAGAGCCAGCTCTTCAAAATAAATTGGCTAATAATTAAGGTACCGATCGTAACTAGCAGAATAACGATCATCCTCAAGAGAATTGCGCCGAATAATAATATCTGTTCGATGTTGACCACTTATACCCCCACGGCCAAAACCAGTTAATTCTACGAGATAGTTAGATTTGCTCCTTCTTATCTACTTGCTTATCCACCTTATTATCCACCTTTTATCTATTTATTATTGGACAAATTCGATAATTCCGCTAGAAATCCCTTTTCACTTGAGTCAGCAGATCAGCAGGGAAAAAATAAATGTTAAAAAATGGAGAAAAGAATCTTTTGGTTATTGAAGCAAGCTCTCTCATTCCAACAATAAAATAATACAAAAATAACCTTAAGAAACAAAAAAATGTTTCAATTAATTATAGAATTCATATAAATAAACAGTAACCTTAGTTTTTTTCTCTAAAATTTACTTTTTTATGAAAGATATTCTTTTGAAAACATTTCTATGGTCAGAAGGAAGTAAGAGAGGAGAAGTGGCCCTATAACAATTCCGATCAATCCAAAAAGAGATACTCCTATGACAATGCCGAGCAGAGATAGAAAAGGATGAATTTCTCCAACTTTTTTCTGGATAACTGGCCTGAGGATATTGTCAATTACGCTCATAAAGAGTCCTGTAGCGAAAATACTGATCGCTGCAGTATAATTTTTCATGAGGAACTGGATAATGGTTGCAGGAACCCATACTAAAGTTGATCCAAAAACAGGGACAAAAGCAACAATTGTTGCAATAAAACCCCATAGAATAGCTCCCTGGATTTTAAAGATGAGGAAGGTAATGGTCAGAAGTATTCCCTGAACAAGGGCTACAGCCCCACTGGAGGTAATAGTTGTCTGGACAATTTTGCGGAACTCGTCTATGAGAGTGGCTGTATTTTCGTCATTGAATGGAATTGCTACATAGATTTTATGTGCGAAAACCGAATCCTCCCCTGTTAAAAGATAATAAAGCAAAAAATACATTAGTAAAAAACCTATGGTCTGGTGGCTGATGTTCTGGATTGAGCCTAAAATGAAATCGCTTGAGTAATTAACGGCACTGGAAGCGATATACATGGTTGTTTCCTGTATTTTTGTCTGGATAACACCCGTAGAAATATTCAACTTAGAAAGGTAGTGATTGAGAAATTGCCCGCCAGATTGAATAGATACAATAATAGATGCTTCGTTATGTAAAAGCTGCTGGATTTCTCCAATTATTATACCCATAAGAAAGAATAATGGAATCAGTACAACAAATATTGAAACAATTATAACCAAGGCTGCTGCAAATTGATTTTGAATTCTGATTATCCTTACAAAAAAGTGATGAAGAGGTCTGAATATAATGTAGAGAATTAAAGCCCCGAAAAAATAATTTAGATATGGAAGTGTAGCATAAATAACAACTGCAGTCAGGATAATAATAATTAGTAAAGCCAGAACCATTTTTGCGGTTTTTTCCATTTGATCTCAATTGGAGTTTTTAGAATAAACAACATATAAGTTTAACGGCTCTTTTTTCGGCCGGAAATTTACTTTTTAAAATATTCCGAACCAATAGAACTTATTATAGAATTATTTGAAAGGTTGAGTAAAATAAAGCTCAAAGGTTATTGCAAAACGGTTCCGTTGCAAAAAATCTTAGAATAAGCCTGCAAATCTATGAATAATGAATAAAAGTTAAAATATTCAAAAAGATATGTCAATATTATAGAACTATTCCAAATAATTGATTAATATATTTAGCTTCATTAAAGCCAGAGTAATTTAAGTTCTTGATTTGTCCTTTTTTAATCATATTCATAGCTTCAATTCCTTTTAAAGTTTTAATGGCTGTATGAAAAGACTGAAATCCTAACATTGGATTAACTATTCGTTTAATGGATCTATGATCCTGTTCTATAATGTTATTCAAATATTTGATTTGTCGAATGCCTACGTTTATAGGTAGTATTTTATCATTTTTCAGTTTATCTATAGCAGGTGGATAAGCTGGATTTTTGTCAACTGTGATTACTCTTGGAATTTGATTATGATTAGAGTTCAAAGCTTTTTTGAAGAATCTGTTCGCTGCTTTTTTATTTCGTTTTGCACTTATAGGTAGTATTTTATCATTTTTCAGTTTATCTATAGCAGGTGGATAAGCTGGATTTTTGTCAACTGTGATTACTCTTGGAATTTGATTATGATTAGAGTTCAAAGCTTTTTTGAAGAATCTGTTCGCTGCTTTTTTATTTCGTTTTGCACTTAACATGAAATCAATTGTATCTCCATTTGAGTCAACTGCTCGGTAAAAATATTTCCATTCACCTTTAACTCTGATGTAAGTTTCATCAACTCTCCAAGAGTCGTTTGTTGGTCTTAAATGCCTTCTGACCTTCTTTTCGATTTCAGGTGAATATTGATGTACCCATCTCATAATGGTTGTATGGTTGACTATTATCCCTCTTTCTGCCATCATTTCCTTTAAATTTCTATAACTAAGTGGGTATTTTAAGTACCATCTAACATTCAATAAAATAATTTCACCAACAAAGTGCTTCCATTTAAAGGAATTAGATAGCATATCACTATCTTTGATTTCATTTTTATTTTAATTATATCCTTAGCAGATATTTTTTGCAACGGAACCCAGGAAAGAGATTTAAGGACGAAAAAATGAAAAAAGATTGAATAGAGAAATATAAAATGAATAAAGAAAAATACGAGGTTTTCTTTCACTTAAAACAGCACTTGGTAATTTCTCCACTTAGATCTTCCCTGAGCATTGAAATAGCTTCGTCGAATTCATTGGTCTGGCCGAGAACCCACATGAGTTTAACAAGAGCAGTTTCAGGCAATGTGTCTTCTCCCTCGATTGCACCGGCTTTCAGCATATCGCGGCCTGTATCATAGACGCGGTCGCAAATTCTGCCATTAAGGCACTGTGAAGTCACTACAACTAGAATTTTTGCATCTGTAGCTTTCCTGATCATGGGAGTCCATTTTGTAGAAACGTGTCCAAGTCCGGTACCTTCAAGAACCAATCCCCTGTATCCGTTGTTAATATAATGTTCAATAATTTCAGGACTTGAACCTGGCGTAAATTTAATGAGGGCACATTTTGATTCCATACCCGGTTTGAATTTGAGAGTTTTATCTCCACGTTTTGTATAATCAATGAAAGTTTTTATTTTCCTTGTATTATAATCCACAATCCCTATCGGAAGAGAATTTATTGACTTGAAAGCGTCCCTGCGAGAAGTATGCATTTTCCTGACTTTCGTTCCATGGTGAATCTCGCAGAAATCGTCAGAAGTCGTCCCGTGCATGACAACTGAAACTTCAGCAATATCACTTACAGCAACCAGCGCTGCACATATTGCATTCATGGCATTGTCGCTGCTTGGGCGGTCTGCACTTCTCTGGGAACCTACAAGAACAATAGGTACAGGCGTTTCAATCATAAAGGAAAGGGCTGCAGCCGTGTACATCATGGTGTCTGTACCATGAGTTACGATTATCCCATCGGCACCGTCTTCAATCTCTTCCACAACTGCATGGGCGAGTTTTTCCCAGAATTCTGAATCCATGTTTTCTGAGAGGATACTTGAGATTACTCTACCTTTAAAATCAGCTATCTCCTTGAGTTCCGGGATAGCTGCAAGGATGTCATAAGCAGTAAACTGGGACGAAACTGCACCTGTCCTGTAATCGATTTTGCTTGCTATCGTTCCGCCTGTGGAAAGAATAGCAATCTTTGGAAGCTTTATTTCAGGACTTGTTATTTCTTCTTCTGCTGCTTTGGATTTATCCACAATGTCCTGGTTTACGTTTGTGATTTCTTCATCGTTTTCTAGAGGAATTATCTTCACTTTATTTACAGAAAAGCCAGCATTATAACCACTTTTCATTTTTATTGTAATATATCCTTCCACAGACGGCATCACTTTGCCTTCATAAACAGTGCCGTTCTTTTCAATACGTACCCTATCGCCCTGTTTGAACTCCATAACTAATCCCTTTTATGATAACTTCTTTAGTATGATATCTTCTTAATATGATAAATAATCGATATTCTGGTCACACCAGATCTTTTCACATGATACTATCTTTTTTGTCTCGTTAATTTCAAGCTTTTGTGTATTCCTTTACAGTTGCAAGAAGGTTTTCAAAAGCTGAGTCTGTGATGTCTTTTAAAGTTGCAATTTCCTGAATGTTAAGTTCAAGTTCAGTCTCCCTTTTAGATATGTAATTTCTTATTTCTTCAGGAGCAGGCCCACCAGTAATTTTTCGTCTCTTTATGTTTGAAACCGGATTAAGAGCTTCTTTAACCAGCTTTTCTGTAAGTCCTCGGCTTGAGAGAGACTCACCAAGTACAACTTCAGCTACTGAATCAATCTTTTCAAGAGTGGGTTTTTCCATTTCTCTTGCAAGCATTCCGACAATCTGGTGAGCAGTTCTAAAGGGAATTCCGGTTTCCCTGACAAAGGTATCTGCAAGTTCGGTAGCGGTCGTAAATCCAGTGATTGATTGGGCAGAAAACACTTCAGGATGGACCTTCATAGTTTTTACCATTCCTTTCATGACTCTTACCGAGGCTCTTACGGTTTCCACAGACCGCCAGATATTTGGAGTTGCTTCCTGAAGGTCCCTGTTATAACTCAATGGAAGTCCTTTGCATATAGTGATCAGAGACATAAGTGCTCCGACAGCTACTCCTGTTTTTCCGCGCATAAGTTCGGCAGTATCAGGATTTTTCTTCTGCGGCATGATTGAGGATGTAGAAGCGTAAGTATCGTCCAGTTCTATGAAATTGAACTCTGAAGTGGACCAGATTACAAGTTCTTCTGCCATGCGGCTCAAATTTATCATGAGATTTGTAAAGCCTGAGGCACATTCAATAAGAAAATCCCTGCTGCTAACAGCATCCATCGAGTTTTCAAGCAAGCCGTCAAAACCCAGGAGTTCCTCGGTTCTTTTCCTATTAAGGTTAAAACCCGTAGACGCAAAAGCAGCAGCTCCGAGTGGGCAGAGGTTCACCCTGGAGTAAGCATCCTGAATCCTATCAAAGTCTCTTCCAAGAGCGGATTCATGGGCGCAGAAGTGGTGAGCAAGAGTTGTCGGCTGGGCATGTTGCATGTGAGTAAAGCCAGGCATAAGAGTCTCAGTATATTTTTCTGCAAGGTCGAGAAGAGTTTGTCTTAGCTCATGAATTTCTTCAAGCAATCCAGTTAGTTCTTCTCTGAGAACCAGTCTTATGCAGGTTGCAACTTCATCGTTTCTAGAACGGCCAGAATGCATTCTTCCCCCTACGTCTTCCCCGACCAGATCGATGAGCTTTGATTCAAGGGAAATGTGAATATCTTCATAAGTGAAATCGAGTTTTTCCATTCCTTCCTCTCGGATTTTCAAAAGCCCACTAAGGATTTTGCTGCAGTCCTCCCGGTTTATAATGCCTTGCTCTTTTAGCATTACTGTGTGGGCAAGGTCCACTGCTATATCAGCATCAAAAATCCACCTGTCAGCTTCCATAGAGGAGGTGTAACGTATGATTTCCTCATCCTGGGCTGCTTCCAGCCTGCCTCTGCGTAAAATATTGCTCATCGGATTTTCCTCCTTCTGATCTTTATGAAATGAGTCTACATGGATTGTATTATTAGTACTTGTAATAGTATATGGAAATTAATGTCAGAGTAAATACTAGGCTTAAATAGGTTAGTATTAGACTTAAATAAGTTAATATTTAACTTAAATGAAATACTTGATGTAATATTTGATGCAAGATTTATTGTAAGATTTATTGTAAGATTTTTGTGGTGGTATTATTTCGAGCACTTAAATATGAATCGGTACCGGGGGATTTTCCTTTAAGATTTAGTGTATCATGAAGGCACTTATTATTCATTAAAAATTTTTAAAACTATTGAGGCTTATTTACTTGTCTGGTTTTTGCTATCCCAAAAAGCTAATCGTAAGGAGAGCATAATTTTGTTTAATGTCCGTTGTCTCAAAGTATGACCGAATAGCACCCATTTATGAACTGATAGATTTGCCTCTGGAACTTCTATTTTTCCGGAAATGGAGAAAAGATGCCCTAATAGGCCTGAGCGGAAAAGTCCTTGAAGTTGGGGTGGGCACCGGCAGAAACCTGAAATATTATCCTTCAAGCTGTCGGGTAATAGGGATCGACAAAAGTGAATGCATGCTCCAAAGAGCCCGAGAAAAAGCCAAAGGCATGAAAAATATCACTCTTTATCCTATGGATGCTGAACACTTAGAATTTCCGGATAAAAGCTTCGATTATGTGATCACGACTTTTGCCCTCTGCACAATTCCTGATCCCGTGAAAGCTCTTAAGGAAATGAAACGAGTCCTGAAGCCTTCAGGTGAATTAATAGCTCTTGAACATGTGCATAGTAACTACCCTTTTGTTGACTTTATCGAACATTTAATTAATCCAGTTCTGTTTTTTTTGCTTGGGGATCATACAACTAGACATACCGTGAAGAATATCGAAAAAGCTGGTTTTACTATAAAAGAATCAAAAAAACTTGCTTTTAAGGATGTTTTCAGAAAAATAAGGGCAAAACCGTAGAGAATTTCTTTTTCATTTCAGTTTAATTCTTTTTAATTGATTTTTTTCGTTTAATTTGTTATTTTTAGTATTGAATGAGGCTTCAGGAAAAGGCATTTGATAGATGTATCTTTAACATATTTTTATTCCTGCTTCTCAATACAAATAGTTATATTGATTGGTAGATATTTATAATGTAATGGATGAGAGTATAGAATATAAGCTTTATCTTGAAGCTCTGGATAATGAAAGATCTGGATGGGAAAGAAGAACGGCAGTAAGAAGGCTTAGCGACCGTAAAACCGAGGAGTCTCTATACTACCTGAATGAGCTTATAGTTGACAGATATTGTATAGTGCCTGACTGGCTCAAGAGGATCGCAAGAGAATACTATGTATCTCTATGTCTAGAATTTCTCTGATAATTGTATTTTTATGAATTAAGGCTTCTTGATGTATTTTTCGAAAAAAATAGTTTCATGTAGCCGCTGCAATAAAAATAATAAGCTGCAGTAAGAAAAATACCTCTGCATTTTTGTCTTTCCTGTTTTTAGATAGCTTATGCTCTAATTCTGAAACTTTCTGTCTACTCGACCAAAAGTATTCTAATTTCTGGCTTTGTAGAAAACCTATTTAAATCAGCTGCAAGAAACAAAAATAAAATCCGCAAAAATATATCCGATTATTCAGTCAAAATTAGTTAAGATTCATTATTTCAAAGGATTTCTACAGAGACAAATAATCTACTGCATCACTTTATAGGTTCCGAGGCAACACTCTATAGGTTTCGGATATTACCAGATTTTCCACGAGGACTTTTTTTCTGTAATTTCGGGCAATAGTTTTGTATTTAACTTGTTGTTTTCTGGAGTAAACTCTGAATATGTAAGCTTGCTTTTGTGTGACTTCATTAAGCTGTGTGATCTGGTTATCCTTCAGGCATGTTTGATCACTCTTTGTTAGATTCCTTATTGATTAGAACCTAACGTAATACATCGATTTTCATTAAATCTATGCATTTTGACTTGTTTTAGCCAATTACAGCAGCAAATTGTGGGAATATCAAAAGAAAATATGCTCTAGCGTAAAATCTATGCATCAATAAAAACAATATAAAAAAATTTTGTTAGCAGAATCAATAACTTTTTATCCCTAATTTGACAGAAACATAAATATTATGATTAATAAATCGGTCAAATGCTTATGTTTTCGCTCTACAAATGTAATTTATATACGATGTTCTTTGATTTTTGATATTTTCATTTTTCCAAAAAGATTCTATGCCGATGCAAAGTGTTTTATGTTATAGATAACTTTGCAAATTAATAACTTATGTAAAATTAAGGTTTTATTTCATATATTTTACAAAAAATTAGACACACTGCCTCCTATTTTCAAAAAAGCATAAATGAATACTATAATAGTGAATAAATCAAAAAAATATTTATGCAAATTTATGAAATGTGAAACTTTTAATAAGAATAGATTGTGTTTAGTATTATTAATTTGTAAAAATGACTTTTGGAGGTTCATAACTTGGCGACCAAGAAACAGAAGGCAGCAAAAAGAGCTAAGAAAGATCAAGAAACGAACGGTAACACAAAAAAGCCCGTTGAGGAAGTTAAGGAACCAGAAGACAAAACAAAAAAACAAGATAAGAAAAGAAAATGAAAATAAAAAGAGGAGGCTTAAATCAAGCCTTTATTTTTAGCTAATATAAAGGCTTTGTAGAAATCCTCTAATTTCTGTTTTTACCCCAAAATTTATCAAAATTAAATTGTAAAAATGCTCCTTATTTTTTATCTCCACAAAAAAGAGGAGCAATCTCTTTTGTCATCAAATAAGTAGATTCAATTTATTGATATTAGTTTTAAAAGGTCAGTCTTCTAGACTGAACCTTTACTCCTGCAAATACTCTAAACATGTTTATACTCAACATCAGCTTCTTGCTCTTGTTTTATTAAATGAGTACATAAATACAGATTATCCTTATTTTGTAGAACTTATTGATCTCATGAGCAATCTAAACTAAAAACTTAACCTTAACAAGATACTCCATATACTACTCTTCAAAAGTTTGTGTTTAGCATTCCGTCTTCATTTTTTAGCCTACTTTTGTCAAGAACTCTAAAGTTATTTTATTTACGTGGAGAAAACGTCTCTGTCACAGCAATTGATGCAACTGGATTTACAAGTTTTTATGCAAGTCATTATTACTCTCGAAGAACAGGGAAGCTCAGACGGAGCTTCCTGAACACTTCAATATCAGTAGACACAAGTAAACAAGTGATATTAGGATTGGAAATCAGTCAAAAAACAGATACTGAAGTCAAACATGCAAAATTTCTGATAAGACTATCTAACAAGTTAAGAAAATCATAATGTTATGTGATGGGTAAAGGATATGATTCTGAAAAAATTCATGCTCTAATCAGAGAAGAAATCAAAGTAGAATCAATTATACCTTTAAGAGTCAGAAAAAGGAAGAAAATAATAGGAAAATACAGAAAACAGCTATATTTAACCTTTGATAAAATCAAGTATAATAAACGCAATATATCCAAAAAGACGTTCTCTGTTATAAAAAGGAGGTTTGGAGAAGTAATAAAGGCAAGAAAGTTTTACAATCAAGTAAAAAATAAAAATTAAACTATTGGTGTATAATATATACAAAAAAGTTCTGGAAATAATTTACATAAAATTAAGGATTTCTACAAAGCCTAATTTCCTAAGGTTTATATGCAATTACCCCAATTCTCAGATCAACTTAAAGAACCATTAAACTTAGCTATAGACTTACTTTATTCATAATTTATTTATGAGTTTCTATCTCTGGTTCTTGTTGTGAACAGAGTTTATAAGAAGAGGTCATCTTTATTAAAAATAAATTAACATAGTTACTTAATTTAGATATTTTATAATCTTTAAACCTTAGTTTGATGATATTTATATCAGGATGGATTGGAGTATGGGCAGAGATACTGGAAAATCTTTAGGACGACCGGCAATAATCTTGGTGGGCATTGGAGCAATACTAGACGTTATTCTATTTTACTTAATGTTCAAATTTGCTGATAAAGGAAATTTATTTATGGTTCTCTTAACTGCAGTGCTGATAATACTCGTTGCACTGGGGATCACAAAAGGTCTTATTTCCATGTCTAGGCTTGACTATAGTAAACAACTGGACAAATGAACGGTGGACAAATGAACGGTTTTGAGTGTGTATTGTTTCGTCAATAACGCTCGATTAAGCTCTTAGGAGATTCATTATTTGAAATTTTTTTAAATTAAAACACAACTGAAGGCATAAATGCAAATTTTCTTTTAATCAAAATTTCTTTTAATCAAATTCTCTTTTAATCAAAATTGTTAATTTCTTTATTCTTCGTTTTTGAATGGTTTCTGCGGAATTAGTTAAAATAATATGAAGGTTAATATGTCACTTCAGCTTAATGTTTATTATTTAAATTTACTATTATCTATCAAGTTTTTCAGGTTCGACTCTCAATTTCCAGGGGTCGAGAAGCAAGCAGAAGATGAATTCTAGGGGAATAAGTTTAGTCACAGATTTATGCTTATAATCGAATGAAATGGGAGGAGTTTACTCATGCAATTGAAGTTAGAACATTTTAATATGAAAATAGGGCAGCACAAGGTGTTACTAAATATTTCCGATGCAAAGGAACTGGGGGTTAATCCGGGGGATAGAGTCCGTATTCGCGGTCATGAGAGCCTTTCTGCAATTGTGGATACAACAGATGATATGGTTTCTCCAGGTACCCTGGGAGTTTTTTTTGAAGTATACGAGCACTTTCAGGATTGGGATAAGCCAGTAGAAGTCGTTCCGGCATTCCGTTCAAAATCTACGTCCGTGATCAAGAAAATGATGGATAAAAAATCTGTTGTGCAGGACGAGATTAAAACACTCGTAAACGATATTGTTGAAGAGAATCTAAGTGAAATAGAACTATCGGCTTTTATAACATCTTCTTATATTCACGGAATGACCGATGACGAGGTTGAATGGCTTACAAAGGCTATGATTGAGAGCGGGGATACAATCGAATTTGACACTCATCCGATAATGGATAAACACTCGATAGGAGGAGTTCCCGGAAACAAGATATCTCTCCTTGTTGTCCCTATTATCGCTGCAAACGGACTTCTTATTCCAAAGACGAGTTCAAGGGCGATTACAGGTGCAGGCGGAACTGCTGACCTCATGGAGGTTCTCTGTCCAGTAGAGTTCAGTTCTCAGGAAGTCAAAGAGATCACAGAAAAGGTAGGAGGTGCACTTGTCTGGGGCGGAGCCACAAATATCGCACCTGCCGATGATAAGCTTATCAGGGTTGAATATCCTCTCTCCATTGACCCCTACTACCAGATGCTTGCTTCAATTATGGCAAAAAAGGGAGCTATAGGGGCTGACAATGTAGTAATGGATATTCCGGTTGGGCCAAGCACAAAAGTTCCAACTGTTCAGGAAGGGCAAAAACTTGCGAGAGATTTGATCAACCTCGGGCACAGGCTTGGAATGAATGTTGAGTGTGCAATTACTTATGGTTCATCTCCTATCGGAAGGAAAGTTGGACCGGCACTGGAAGTTAGGGAAGCCCTGAAAGTTCTGGAAAGTATGGAAGGTCCAAACAGCCTCATTGAAAAGAGTGCTGCTCTTGCGGGTATCCTGCTTGAAATGGGAGGTGCGGCTCCAAGGGACCACGGAAAGGAAGTTGCACTGGAAACAATCAGAAGCGGAAAAGCTCTTGAAAAGATGAAGCAGATTATTGAAGCCCAGGGTGGAGACCCAAAAATTACATCAAACGATATCCAGGTAGGACAATATACTGCCGAGATTTTTGCTTCTGCAGATGGATATGTTATCGAGTTTGACAATAAATGGATAATTGAAGTTGCCAGGCTTGCGGGAGCACCTAACGATAAAGGAGCAGGAGTTGCTATTCACAAGAAAATGGGTGAGGCTGTTAAGAAGGGAGAGCCGATCCTTACAATCTATGCTGAGAAAGAATTTAAGCTTGAAAATGCATTGACTACGGCCCAAAGGACAAATCCAATAGTTGTTGAGGGTATGCTTCTGAGGAGAATTCCAGGAACTTATGGGTTCCAGTAATCTTCTCTTCCTTTTTCCAGTGAAATCATTTCCAGTGAAATCATTTAATACCTTGTAGGGGTTTAGCACGAGCATGAAAAGGATTGTTTTATTGCGCCTGGGGCACCGCCCGGAAAGGGACAAAAGAATTACTACCCACGTTGGCCTAACTGCTAGGCTGCTTGGTGCAGAAGGTATGCTTCTAGCCTCAAATGACCCCGGAATAATAAATACTCTTGAAGATGTAGTCAAGCGCTGGGGTGGAGATTTCTATATTAAGAATAATGTCAATTTTAAGCAGGAAATCAAAGAATGGAAAGCTGCCGGCGGAAAAGTTTGTCATCTTTCAATGTATGGAGTCAATCTACCTAACGTAACAGACGAACTTAAAAGCTGTGACAAACTTATGATTGTCGTAGGAGCAGAAAAAGTGCCTCCGGAAATTTACCAGCTTGCAGACTGGAATATCGCAGTTGGAAGTCAACCTCATTCTGAAGTTGCGGCAGTTGCAATCACTATGGACAGAATAGCAGAAGACGAACCACTTGAGAGAAAGTTCCAAAATGCCGAATTGACGATTGTACCAGCGGAAAGGGGTAAACAGGTTATAGAAAATAGTAACAATTAAATCTATTTCCTTTTTACTTTTCTAAGTGCCTACCTCTAATTTTCAGGATTTTGCTTTCGGCTTATTTTATTAATATTTAGATTTTTACTTTTTATATTTTAATGAAGATTTTTATCTTCATTAAGTATTTTCAAAAGCTCTATAATCGAATATGCAGCTCGGGTAATCCCCATGCTGCGTTTATCAGTATCTGTACCTGCCACATATAGATTATGAATAGGAGTTCGAATATCTGCAAATTTCCCATTAATTGTGACTGCAGCTTTTTCCGGGATCATTATCTGCTCATGCTGCATATCTATATATTTTTCTATATCTGGATGAGCACGGAAAATCATATCGTAGGCTTTTTTTGTTTCTTGCTCTTCGCTTTTATTTTCGTCGATAATGAAGGAAAAGCCAATAAGTTGTTTACCTTTTGGAGCAAGTGAAGAGTCATAATTACTGATAGGCGTTGCCCAGTAGGCAAAATCCTTGAACCAGATCTCTGAACCTGTATAATTAAAATCTGGAAACTCTTTTTCCAGTCCAAGCCAGATAGTCAGGCTTTTGCTGTGGACTATACCTTCCAGATTTTCCATATATTCTTCAGGGAGATTTTTTACAAGCCTGGGAAGTTCGGTTGCAAAACCTGTATAGATCACGATATCAGAGAAGTAAATTTCATCGGCTTCCACGCCTGAAACTTTTCCGTCCTGTACAAGGATAGATTTAACTTCACATTCCTTTTTGATTTCAACAGTTTCTGGAAGAGAGTAAAGAATAGTGGTAAGCAGGGCTTTTAGACCTTTTCTGGGGTATCCCTGGGAATAATTCACATTATTTGTTGCAAGCCTTTCCAGTGAGGTGAAAGGTTGAGTAACCCTTGTCATTCTTGCCTGAAGAGATGCATGAAGATGATATGGAAGAATAGAGGCAAGAATAGACTCTGTAGACTGTGATTTTTTTGATTCCAATCTTCCGATCATTGCATCAAACTGTTCCTGAGTGATGCTATCTCTGACAAAACTGCTTCCTGATAAAACACGCTGAGCAGAAGTTTCCTTCATTGACCTACCAGAAAGGAAGGCTGATATTGTATCAACAAAATCATAGGTATCTTTTGAAAGGCTTTTCGGCAGGAAATCATACACTGACTGATTTGACAAGTCTATTCCAAATGAAGAAAGAGTAAAAGCTTTTGTCAGAGTTTGCGATAGCAGTACTCTATCCTTCCTCGGCAGCACATCAAAAGTCACAAAATCTTTCAGATTGGAAGGAACTTTTACAAGCACATTTTCAGTTCTAACATAGTAATGTCCATAGTCTTCAAACACAGGCAAAAAATCAAAATAATTATCCATCAGTCTTTTCAAAGGTCCTTCAATAAGGTGGGTTATTGCATGTGCTCCTGTATCTACTTGATAATCATCTACCATGTAGCTGTTGCAGTTCCCACCCAGACTCTGTCTTTTCTCAAGAACAAGGACTTTTTTTCCATGTTTTGAAAGCGTCAGCGCTGCAAGAAGGCCACTTATGCCAGCTCCGACAATAATTACGTCGTATCTTTTCATACCCTAAACTACCTCAACTTATTCCAGTGAATGAAGTTATATCTAATGCAGTTATGCATTTTATTTCACTTAACTCACAATAGAATCCCATATTAGTAGAAGCATTAAACCTATTAAAACTCTAAAAGACTACTTTAAATTCTGAATCTATTTGAAATGATGCCATACAATTTTAATTTATCGATTTTATATTCAATCCATTAGTTATATTTTAAAACTGCAATAGAGATAAATAGTATTTATACTTAGCAGTCATTATATGACAAAAATCATCAAAAGTATTATTTTTTTATTTTTTAGAGATATTTCCTACTATGTGCTAAAGTATTTTTAATATAATTCTCGTAACCTTAGAAACAAAAATCATTATTTTCTTTGGCATTGTTACTTAAATATATCTAGTTCTTTATTTCTGTATTTCATCAATAGAATAACCGAGTACTTTAGCATTTCAAGACTCTTCGTATAACACTTTGTCTTTCTTCTCAATCTTGCCAGAAAGTGCCTCAATATGCTGTTATATCTCCTTCAACAGTATACGTTTCTGCTTTTGATTGAGTATGGATCTTTTCTGGAAGAAACTCTGCATATGCTCTCCAGTGATCTGTCATCACTTCTCCAATCTCTTTTTTCTTCAATTTTTCCCAGAGTAGTTTTCCAGTTTCCGTTCCTCTGCTACCAAAAGAGCAGTTGATGAACTTTTTCCCAACTCTATCAACAGCAATCCAGATCCAGCAATATTTTTTTTGTTACCGATGTAAGTGTGCATTTCATCCATTTCAACAATAGATATCTCATTTTCACTTTTTAGGTCCTCTAACTCCTGACCAAATTTCTTGATCCATCTTTGGACAGAAACATGACTCACCCCTAAAAATCGTCCTATTGAGCGAAAACCCAATACTTCAAGGTAAAGTTGTAAAGCCTGTCTTTTAACAGAAGTGGAAAAAGCAGTTGATTTTAGCTCTACTGTATAGTTATATCCACAATCATGGCATTTGTAGCGTTGACGCCCACCAACTATACCATTCTTTTTGTGACTGGAACTATTGCATCTGGGGCAGTTAATGAAGAAATATACTTTCTAATAGTATATAACTATGTTTAAGTATCAATGCCTAATAGAATTATAAGACATAGAAAACTTCGTACATACCGCAAATGAAGGCCAGCTCAAAGCCTTCGGATTCCTGGGACAGTGGATGGCAGAATCCACTCCCAGATCTGTACCTGTGTCTCAAAGTGCAACCAGAACTGTGAACTTGTAAAGGCACTCGGTGGAGCACTTCAGGCTGCTGGACAAAAACTTCAGGAACAGTAAGTAAGATAAACAAATAGATAATTAGAATTATATTTGGATCTATTGTTCTTTCATTTTTCATTTTTTCGTTGATTATCAGTGGTTTCAATTTCCAAAATTTATCCTATGCTAGCCAAAAACAATGCTGAAGTTATTATATAATCCAGTAGACATATTTAAATCAAAGTCAAATAAGAGGAATTCAAGATGGAACCAACAAAGTCCGAAAGGGAAAACTTCTGGAACGCAAAAACCTATACTTTTGTCACCGATCATACAAAGCCTGCAATGAAGTGGGCTATATCTGAGCTTAAAAATCGGGGTAAAACTGTCTATGTAATTGATATCTCTGACAAGCCAGAATCTGGTTCTTTAAGAAAAGTGTCCGAACTTCCAGCCGGTCCCGACCGAGCTGTTCTGGGCATCACAAAAACTGACCCTGGAGATCTAATTCCTTCCCTGAAAGAAAAAGGTATAACCAAAATATGGATCCACTGGAGAACAGAAACTGAAAAAGCTCTGTCAACCTGCAAGGCTGAAAGCCTAGAATGCATGACAGAACATTGTCCAATGATGTATCTCGGAAGCGGGTTAAGTATACATGGAGTGCACAGGGCAATTGCAAAGATGACAGGAAAATATTGAAGAGACCTGACAATCTAAGTCTTATCTCCTCCAGCTTCTTTCCATTTTCTCATATAGGCCAAGCAAATTATTTCGTGTGATTTTAAAATATGGATGATCTGGCCCGTACTCTTTTTCGATTATGTCAAGGGCTTTTTCGTAAAGATTGATCGCGGTTTCATATTCACCCATGCTTTCATGCAGGCCTGCAAGGTTATTCAGAGTTGTGCCAACATCAGGGTGGACAGGGCCAAGGGTTGTTTCGTAAATCTTGAGAGCACGGGTATAGAGGGGAAGCGCTTTTTTGTTTTGACCCATGATTCGATAAAGTTCACCCAAATTGTTCAGTGTCTTAGCAACATCGGGATGATCAGGACCCAGGACACGTTCCCGAATTTCAAGCGCTTTCGTGTAGAGTTCCAGGGCTTTTTCATGGCGGCCTTTCTGGACGTATACGCCTGCAAGGTTATTCAGAGTCGTGGCAAAACCTGCGTGTTCAGTTTTTCCAAATTTTCCCATAATTTCCAGAGAACGGGTATAGAGGATCATAGCTTTCTCATACCTTGTAGTCTGGAAATAAAGTAAAGCAAGGTTGTTCAGGGTCTGTGCCACCTGCGGGTGTTCCAGACCATATACTTTTTCCTGAAGCTCTAAAGCCTGTCCATATATATCTTCAGCTTCGTCAAGTTTTCCAACTTCCGAAAGCAATACACCCAGATTGTTTAGAGTTCCAGCTCTGTATCCCATAACTGCTCGGTTATCAGGTTCCTGCTCCTGAAGCTTTTCCAAAAGTTTGAGAGCTTTCCTGAATTGTTCTTCAGCCTTTTCAGGTTTTTCTAAACCTTTATAAAAAAAGGCCAATCGATTCAGAGTTCTGATAGCTCCGAGATTTTTTGAGCTCAAAAATTTTTTCTGGATCTCAAGCGCGCGGGTGTAGAATGAGATGGCTTCTTCACGCTGCTCCATCAAAGAATAAAGAATCCCAAGCTCACTGAGTGTATCTCCAGTCTCAGGACGGGGTTTTTCAGGGAGATTTTCACGAATCTTCAAAGCCCTTGAAAAAAGCCTGAGAGCTTCTTCATAATTTCCCATATAGCGATAGATTCCTCCAAGCCCATTCAACACAGATACGGTTTCAGGGCTTTCAGGTTTAGGTTTTTTTTCAACAATACTTAGAAGTTCTTCATATATGGGCAAGAGAATTTGCCATGCTAATGATCTATAAAAGGGCTCGGCTTTAACTATGAACCAGCTTACCAGTTCTTCAGGTCCAAAAATTTCTTTTGCATATGCAAAAGCTTCCTTTAAATCGATCTCATTATCAGAGTTTATAAGCTCTGGATCCAAATCTTTAAACCTCAGTTCGTATCTTTCAACCAGAGTTTTGTATTTTTGTGCTTTCGTTTTTGTTTCATTTTCTAGTTTTTCATCTTCAGTTTCAATATAGTTATTTCTGGAATTAATAATAATTTACTCCTCCCAAATGAAAAGCAGAAACACAAAGATCTTTATCTGATGACTTAACTATTTTTCATTTAAATATTTTTCAAAATTTCGTTGTTATTCAATAAACATGTTTAATTATATACCTTAAAACATTTATGTGATTTCCTTTAAACAATAAAAATTCACGGCTTTGATACTTAAACATAGTTATATACTATTAGAAAGTATATTTCTTCATTAACTGCCCCAGATGCAATAGTTCCAGTCACAAAAAAAATGGTATAGTTGGTGGGCGTCAACGCTACAAATGCCATGATTGTGGATATAACTATACAGTAGAGCTAAAATCAACTGCTTTTTCCACTTCTGTTAAAAGACAGGCTTTACAACTCTATCTTGAAGGATTGGGTTTTCGCTCAATAGGACGATTTTTAGGGGTAAGTCATGTTTCTGTCCAAAGATGGATCAAGAAATTTGGTCAGGAGTTAGAGAACCTAAAAAGTGAAAATGAGATATCTATTGTTGAAATGGATGAAATGCACACTTACATAGGTAACAAAAAAAAATATTGCTGGATCTGGATTGCTGTTGATAGAGTTGGGAAAAAGTTCATCAACTGCTCTTTTGGCAGCAGAGGAACGAAAACTGGAAAACTACTCTGGGAAAAATTGAAGAAAAAAGAGATTGGAGAAGTGATGACAGATCACTGGAGGGCATATGCAGAGTTTCTTCCAGAAAAGAGTCATACTCAATCCAAAGCAAAAACGTATACTGTTGAAGGATATAACAGCATATTGAGGCATTTTTTAGCAAGGTTGAGAAGAAAGACAAAGTGTTATACGAAGAGTCTTGAAATGCTAAGTACTCGGTTATTCTATTGATGAAATACAGAAATAAAGAACTAGATATATTTAAGTAACAATGCCAAAGAAAATTTTAAAAATTATATACATAAAATTAAGGATTTATACAAGGTCATTTTCTGGACAATTTTTTGATATAATACTGATCTTAAAAGTAAATGAATTCGAAAGGTTTGATAGGCTTCAATTTCTGGAATTTAAACTTTAGCTAGTTTCCAGAACAGACAATTTTTCACTGCTATTTTCTTATTCCTCACCTGGTTCGGACACGGACCAGTAATCTGGATCCTGATTTCTCTGATCCTTGTTAGGCTGAAGAGTATAGTTGATGCTATTATTTTCTGTGTTGTTATCCAGTTTCTGGAAAACTCCTGAAAAAGTCGCCTCCGTTTTATTTGTACTTACATTTATTGATACGTTTTCTCCTCCTTTATACCACCTTGAAGGAAGAGAGTAGTTCAAAGTGCTGTCATACGTTTCAGGAAGGAAGAATCGTGTTCCTCTTTTCTGCAGGGCATCCTCAAAACCTGGATCAATCTCATCGAGTTTAGCCTTGCATACAGCAGCCTCATCTACTTTTTTTATGCTATAAAGGGCAAAACGTTTGTTGTAAAGAATTGAAGAAGAATTGGGGTCAATTTCAAGAGCTTTGTCATAACATGAAATTGCTTCTTCAGTATCTCCCATCATATTGAGAATATACCCCTTGTTATACCATGCAGTGATACAGTTAGGTTTAATCTGTACCGTTTTATTGAAGCAATTCAGAGCCGCCTTATTACTGCTTATTGCAAGATAAGTGCATCCCTGAAAGTACAAAGTTGTAACATTATCTGGGTTATACTCAAGGGCCTTATTGTAACAGTCTATTGCTTGCTGATATCTCTTTAGCTTGTAGAGCGTAAAGCCTTTATTGTTATAGGCATCCACATTTCTTGGATCTAGCTCAATAATTTTATCGTAGCAGCGTATTGAACCTTCAAGATCTCCGCCCTTCTCAAAAGCTTTTCCCTGCCTGTAAAGTATCTCCCTATTGCCCGGCGAAATTTTAAGCATTATTTCATAGCATGCAGAAGCCTCTTTATACCTGCTAAGTCCTTCAAATAAAGAGGCTTTCTGATATAAGATCTCGGAATTTCCAGGCTGAATCTTAAGAATTCTATCATAATCTGCCAGAGCGTCATTGGATCTATTGGACTTCGATAAAGCAAGAGCCCGGCTCTTTAAAGCTTCAAGGTTTTCAGGTTCAATATTGAGGAGAGTGTTATAACATGAGATTGCCTCCTCATACCTGCTCATATTCGAAAGAGCAAGACCTTTTCCAAGAAGAGCTTCTGAGTCACTGGCATTTATAGCAAGTGCCTTATTATAGTAACTGACTGCTTCTTCGAGTTTTCCAAGGTCACCAATTGTAGAAGCAATTCCATATAAAGTCGTACTTGACCGTGGATCCAGATCCAAGGCGTTTTTATAGCACTCAAGAGCTTCCTCGCTTCTGTTGAGCCTTTCAAGAACAGAACCCTTTTCATACCAGGCTTTGGCACTTGAAGAATTTATTGTAAGTACTTTGTCATAACAGGAAAGAGCATCCTCGTACATTTTGAGTTTATTATATATCAAGGCTTTCCCATACCATGCCGCATCAGAACTTAATTCAGGACTAAATAAGTTTAGATTTTTAGAAGTGTCGGAGCCTTTATCTGAATTCGCATATTTAGCATTCAGAAGATAAGGCCAAAAACCTCCAGAAAGTGCTCTAGCAGGATTTGTATCTATACTATTATTCATAACAGAATCAGATGCCGATTTTTCTGTTGAATTTTTTTCCATGCTTTTGTTCAACTTAATACTGGCAGCAGAGTACTCAGGATTGAGCAGAAGAGTCTGATTATAACAGATTGAAGCGTCATCATGTTTACCAAGTTCATCAAGAATAAGTCCTTTATTGTACCAGACATCAGCACTGTTTGGAACAACACTGAGAACCTTGTTGTAACACTTTAATGAATTTTCATAGTCACCAAGTTTTGCCAGGGCAAAAGCCTTACCATACCAAGCAAGTGTGTAGTTTTTGTCAATGTCAAGGGCTTCATCATAGCTTTTTACTGCACTTTTGTAGTCTTTGATTTTTGAAGAGTCAGCGCTTTTCTTATACCAGACTTTAGCATATCTGGAATCCAATTTCAGGGCTTTGTCATAACACTCAATTGCCTCTTCATATCTGCCAAGCCTGTCGAGATCAAGGCCCTTTGCATACCAGACGACAGCATGTCCCGAGTCAGCCTCAAGAACCTTATCATAACATTTAATTGCAGATTCATATTTCTCAAGATTATCAAAAGAAAGAGCTTTATCATACCAGATTTGGACTATCGAAGACTTAAATTCAGGATTTTCGGGATAACAAGGAATTTCAGATTCATAAACAGTCAACTGTTCAGGCAATTCACTTCCGATCTCCTCAACCTGAATTCCTGAGTCCAGATTAAGTGCCTTATCATAACAAGTTATTGCAGCATCATATTGTCCTGTATTATTAAGCAAAGAACCTTTGTTGTACCAAGCCTCAGAATTATCAGGATCAAAGACCAAAACTTCATCATAACATTTTAGAGCTTCATCATAGCTCCCAAGTTTTTCAAGACATAAGCCTTTTCCCTGCAAAGCATCAAGGTTCTCTGTTTCAGAGAGAAGAACAAAATCATAACATTTAAGAGCCTCTTCATAACTTCCCCTCTTTTCAAGATTAATACCTTTTTTGTTCCAGGCACTTATCATATCAGGATTAAAAGAAATTGCCTTGTTGTAACAGTTTACAGCTTCCTCAGAATCATTGGATCTATCAAAGAGTAGTCCTTTCTGATACCAGAGTTCAGGATTGTCAGGAGTAATGTTAAGGGCTTTGTCAAAGCATTTCATGGCTTCTTGATATTGTTGAAGTCCGAGGTAGGCCATTCCTTTCATATGCAGAGATCTGGAAGAATTAGAACCTACTTCAATAGATTTTTCATAATAAGAAAGAGCTTCCTGATCAAGTCCAAGATGCTCGGAAGCTAGAGCCTTTTGATACCATACTGTAGAGAGGTAGGTGTCGGCAGCAAAACTTTTGTCATAACAGTTGATATCTTCGATATAGTTCTTTACGTCAAGTAGCTCGCTGCCTTTATTAGACCAGTTTTCAGAAGAAATCGGAAATATCAAAAGAGCTTTATCGTAACACTTAATTGCCTCTTTACTTTGTCCCAATTCAGCCAGAGAACATCCTTTTCCATACCAGGCTAATGAAGAATTAGAATCAAGCTTAAGAGCATCATTATAACAACTTATAGAAAGCTTATATTTTTTAAAAGAATATAATGCACGCCCCTTATCAATAAAATCTTCTACGGAAGTTGGATTCTGTGCCATTACTTCATCAAGATTAAGAACGCCTTTAGTATTTTCGTAAACTCCAGCGTTGTCAATGGTTTCTACAGTCTGTTCCTGACCTGTAATAGCTTTTGCTACAGGTAAAAAGCTTGAAGAAAAATATGTCAATGAAATAAGTATAATAAATAAATAAATAATCAAACTATTTATCTTAATTGAGCTCATTAAATACCCCGGTTTATTCTAATGAGTTCTGATGGAAGCGCTTCATAAAGACCTCCTACCATATTCACCATATCCCTATCTACGCTGTTTCATAACTAAGTAAGCAAGACAACAATAAAATAACAAAGGTAAATACCTAAATTCTTTTTGTTTAAGATTCGAATTATGTACAAAGTTTAAAGGATAATTTCAACATTTACATCTAATTTAAAAGGTAATCACATATAAAATTTATGCAGTTTAAAAAGAATTTTTTGGATTTTTATTTTATTCAATACAAAAATAATTATTGTTATACAAAAGTAAAGATTAAGAAAATAACACTTGAAAGGAAATAGAGTTATTAATATAAATACAGCCTCAAAGTCTCGGTATATACAAAAATAGGGTATTGTTAACTAACTATAGTTAACTCTTTATTTCTTTATTTCATTAATAGAATAACCGAGTACTTAGCATTTCAAGACTCTTCGTATAACACTTTGTCTTTCTTCTCAACCTTGCCAGAAAGTGCCTCAATATGCTGTTATATCCTTCAACAGTATACGTTTCTGCTTTTGATTGAGTATAGATCTTTTCTGGAAGAAACTCTGCATATGCTCTCCAGTGATCTGTCATCACTTCTCCAATCTCTTTTTTCTTCAATTTTTCCCAGAGTAGTTTTCCAGTTTCTGTTCCTCTGTTACCAAAAGAGCAGTTGATGAACTTTTTCCCAGCTATATCAACAGCAATCCAGATCCAGCAATATTTTTTTGTTACCGATTGTGCATCTCATCCATTTCAACAATAGATATCTCACTTTCACTTTTTAGGTTCTCTCACTCTTGACCAAATTTCTTTATCCATTTTTGGACAGAAACATGACTTACCCCTAAAAATCGTCCTATTGAGCGAAAGCCCAATCCTTCAAGATAGAGTTGTAAAGCCTGTCTTTTTACAGAGACGGAAAAAGCAGTTGATTTTAGCTCTACTATATAGTTATAGCCACAATCAGAGCATTTGTACCGTTGACGCCCGCCAACTATACCATTCTTTTTGTAATTAGAACTATTGCATCTGGGGGCAGTTCATGAAGAAATATATGTTATAAGCATATATATCTATTTTTAATTACCAATGCCTGATCTTTTATTATTACTTTTAATCATAATTGCTATATTTTTCACATAAGCGTGAGTTACTTTTTTTACATAAGATTAAGCATTAACAAGCTTAACTTTGTTTTATTATTCGTCTCTCTAATTCAGCAGGTTTGGATATCAGCTAACATGTTTATATTTTGTATTGGTTCAATTAAAACCACCATATTTATATCTGAATTCTACGTTATCATCGCTATTCTGGCAATTGATATAATATATTATTCAGAATATAAAATATTACTTAGAAATAACGCGAATTTTATGCAGGTACGTAGATTCTTGCATGTTTTTCATGGAAAGATTGACTACGACATCAATTGTAGATGGTTTACAAAAGAACTTGCCCTAATTATGTGCGCACGTATTTACAGTTAAATCATACTTTAATGGTACGCTATGTAAATTTACACAGTTAGTATAATTAGTTAAAACAAGTTTGATTAGCAAAAAATAAAATACAGTTACGAAATTTCGTTGCTTTTCTTTAATTGACGGAGGGATTGGAATAAGTAAAGTAACTACAATCTTATTAATATTTTTTACTTTAATACTATTTTCCGGTATCGGGGATGCGACTAATATTTCAGTCAAGCCGGGAGAATCCATACAGGCTGCTATAAACAATGCAGTTTCAGGCGATGTAATTACCGTAATGCCGGGAACATATACAGAGAACATCGATGTAACAATACATAATATAATAATAAAATCAGAGTCAGGAAACCCTACAGATACAATAATAACTTCTAAAGACCCAAATGTAGATGTTTTCAGTGTAGAATCAAATAGAGTTACAATTAGTGGATTTAAAATACTGGAAGCAAAAAAAGGTCATTCAGGGATCTATATGTACCAGTGCAAAAACTGCACTATCGAAAATAATAGATTGCTGAATAATACTTATGGAATATATCTGAAAAATTCAGATTACAATATGATCCTTAACAACTTGATTGGAAAAGGCGATAAGGGAATTGTTTCTGAGCAGTCTACATATAACACGATCTCCGGAAACAGAGCTTCAAAAAACAGGTATGGACTCGAAGATTCTAATTCTGAAGGAAATCTAATATCAAATAATACGCTTTCGGAAAACAACGAATACGGAATCTCACTTTCAACTGACGTAGATACCACTCTCTCAGGAAATAATGCTTCTAGTAATGGTAGGGGCATCCATCTGGGCAATTCAGATAGTAACAAGATCTTAGACAATACTATTGTTTCAAATAAGGTTTATGGGCTTTTTATCTGTCCAAAAAGTGACAAGAATAGTGTTCTTAATAATTACTTCAATAACAATGTTAATGCTATACCTAACAACGGAACCGGTAATATCTATAATATAGAAAAAATCGCAGACATAAACATTGTCGGTGGGCCTTACCTTGCAGGAAATTACTGGGCAAGTCCTAAAGGTACTGGATTTTCCCAAACCGCAAATGATACAGATGGAGACGGCATTGCTGACGATGTATATAGGATTAACAGCGAATACGTTGATCGGCTTCCTCTTGTAGTCGCTAAGGTTAAGGATCCAATCCTTCCTGTTGCAAACTTCAGTACTAATACAACTAGTGGTCATCCTCCTCTTTCAGTCCAGTTTACCGATCTTTCTGAAAATGAAATCAATCGGAGCTGGGATTTTGAATACGATGGGGAGATTGATTCTACAGATAAAAATCCGGTTCATACTTACATGACTCCCGGAATTTATAATGTTACTCTTGCTGCAGGTAACGAAAATGGGACTGCTTCTAAAAATCTAACAATAACTGTGATTGAAGGAGATGAGACTGGGGATTCTGGGCAGAATATGATCACGATGCAGAATATGATAAAGAGTTTACCAGGTTTTGAATTGATTTATGGGATATTTGGTTTGTTTGCAGTCTACCTTTATAGGAAAAGATAAAACAATTTGAAAAATGAGTTTTATTAGAACTAAGTATTTCATAAAAAATTGGAAAATGTACTTAAAACAATCCCCCTAATTAGAGAACGGTCAAAAAATAAGCAAAGTTAAGGAAGAATGAATTGATTAGAAATGGGAGTGGCGGGTTAATGGGGTCATGGAAGAGCTTTGAGATATATGCAGAAGAATATGACTCATGTACGAGAAATATAAACCTGCATATATATTGAAAAATCTTGATTCCTGAAAAGTAGCACAAACAGGATGGTTTTCAGTGCTTTCTGCTAGAGAACATCTTTAAAATCCAGAAAATAAGGATTTATTGATATTTTCTGGCTCGAATTTTCTTGAGTTTTTTTTTCCGGCATCTACAATTAGCATCAGTTTGGAATAGGCATTTTCTGAGAGTTCATTATCCTGAGTGAGTGAAAAAAGCTTTTTTCCATCAGAATACAGAAAAACACCATTCCAGGCTGCAAAATGAGAACCTGCAAGGTATTCACAGGGCAATTCCCACCTTGAGTCCACATTTTCAAAACCTTCAAAGCGGTAAAAAATATTCCCATTTTTCAGAATCTTTGTAAATTTTAAAAGTACATCAGCCATGATTTCGTCCAATCTACAGTTAAAAAGTCGTGAAAATGGAAAATAAAAATATTTTCCGTTTTTTAGGAAACATCTAATACGACTAGGAATTTGTTAACTTTAATGGGAAAGCATTTATTACATAATTTCAGTAACTTTTTCCCCTTTTGCACTTGTAACAGTTATGGAAATATCTTTGAATTTAGGTACCCCTGTACCTCCAGTTTCGTCGGAAACCAGAATATTAGACCAGGGACTTTTGGGCATATAAGCGATACCTCTATGAGGAATATCATATTCAGATTCCTCAGCCTTTACCACGACTTTTCCAAAGGAATTTTTTAAAATTACAGTATCGCCTTTTTTCACGTTCAACTGTTTGAGATCTGCAGAGTCCAGCTTTATGACTGCAGATAAATCTTTATATTTTTCTCCAAAGCGGTTTTCCAGCATAGCTTTATCCTGAAAGATATTCCTGTAAGTTATGACCTTGACTTTTATTTCAGGAGATGTAAGAAAAGATCCGAAATCCATCAGAGGACCTCCATTATTTTCTTAAGAACTTCTTCCTCAGACGGGTAATTTGTCTCAATAACAGACTCAAAATTCACTTTAACCCCGTCCATGCGTATGGCACTTCCCCCTGAATCTACTCCACTTATTGCGCTATTGATGTAAATTTTTGCATGCTTTGATGTCATAGTTTCACAATGATCCACAGAGATAACAGGAATCTCCAGCATGTTCTTTGCAATAGATCCTGGAAGGATTAAAAGAGGATCAGAACCGATTATAAGAGCTGCATCCACCGTTTTTGCTTTAAGAGATTCAACAATTGAGTATTCGGGTCCATGCTTTACAGTTCCGTTTTCGAACTTTATGCTGTTTACATATCCTGTTTCTGCAAAAAGGTTTTTATTAAAGCCCAATGTATTACAATTTCTTATCATTGGTATTAAGTGGAAATTTGCTTTTTCATTCAGGATTTTCATAAGCTTGAAAAGGGGTTCAAGGTCTTCAAGCGAGTAAATAAGCCCGCTTCCTGCAAAAATCACTCCGAACTTTGCCCCTTTGATAATGTTTGCCAGCTCAAGGAGTTTCTTAAGAGGGTAATTATAGGAGGTTTTTGGAAGCTTTCCTGAAATCCCTGCAATCAGGGCATCTATAAATTCTGCATCTCCTTTTGGAGGAATCTGGAAGAAATAGTTCCCGCAGATCTTTGCAGTATGAGACTTTCGGACATCGATTGCAATTGCTGTCCTTTCTTCTTCCCAGCCTCTCTGCTTTTCGCTTCCTCGTGGGAAATAAGAATACTTTGAAAGCTGGCGAGGATGAGAGTCCGATGGATCTGTCCCCCAATATATGATAACATCAGCTTTATTTCTTACATCGTCAAGAGTGCAGGTTTTAAGTTTATCCTGAATGAGAGCTTCAACCAAAGAGCCCAGACAGAAAGAGGAGGTATCGTCTAGAGTAGCGTTGATTTTCTTTGCAAGCTCAATTGCTATTTTTTGGGTTTCATTGGTAGAAGTTCCAAGCCCGAAGATCAGAGGATTTTTGGCGTTTTTAAGGATTGATGCAGCCTCATTGATTGCAGTTGCCTCATCTACAGGATTATTATCAACCCGGAAGTTTACTTCGCCCTTTCTTGTCCTCTTTCATATGGGCTACCCCTACTCTGCAGGCTGTATAAACTTTATTTACTACGTTCTTTTCGGACTCAACCTCAATATCGTCACAAAGGAGTCCGCAGCCTGTACATACATGATAGTTGTTCTCCATATCCGCTTCCTCACACAAACTCGATTGCCTCTACAGGGCAGGTTACTATACAGCCATTACAGAGAATTTTGTTTTTTCCGAAACGACGACATTCCCCTAAGTTCTGAGCTTTTACAATGCCGTCTTCTACGGTCAGGACCAGCTTATTAACATTCTTGGGGGCATTTCCCGAGCCTACTCCATGGGGATCATTTGCTACATTAGGAGGACAGGCAACCACACAGTTTCCGCAGCCAAAACACAGATCTTCATGCACTATAAGCCCTGTTTCGGTTGCGCCTTCAGACGGTTTGAAAAGTTCGTTTATCTTTTCATAATTTTCTTTATACTTTGATTCTTCCTTGAGGGGTGGACAGTCTTCGGGTATGAGCTCGTGGGCCATGAGCGCTACTGCAAACGCCATACAGGAAGTTTTTCCGCATTTTTTGCAGTTCGTCTTTGGAAGCATCTGATAGAGTTCCATTGCATTTGTCATTATAGATCACCCTTGAGTCAAATTTTTAAGTCAGTTTTCATTAAAGAGTATGCAGGTCAAATATATTATTAAAAAGCAAAATTAAGCGTACCACTGAAAACGATACCAAATAACTTTTAATCAAATATATTTAAGTAATCGTCCTTAAACTCTCGCTTTTTAGTTTTCAGTGTTATTTTCAGGTTGCAGTGGTAAATGTCTTGCAAGTCTTTTTGATAAGGCTAGTATTAAGATTTTGTTACCGGTAAGCACGAAGCTCTTGTTTTTGCAGCTTACAATACTGAAAAGTCTTGCAAATCAATTACCTGTCTATTAATTTTCTGGATATCAGAAACAAACTAATTAAATCTCTTTAAAGGAAAAACGGATAAAATTAATTCAATTCTTTATCTTTGAAGAAAAGTTCGCAGTGGCAGTTTCCGTCTCTTTCAACTTCTTCTTTATGGTAAATGCAGGGACATACGATCTTCCTATCTTCCTTTTCGTCTCCAGTGACTATTCTGCAGGGACAATATCGCTTTCCAAATTTCTCAAGCTTAACTGTAAGTCCATCAAGCACATAGTCAAGAGCTTCTTTATCTGGGTTAAGCCTGTAACCTGCTTTGTCTGCATATTTCTGAGTCCACTCATACATTTTTTGTTTTAATTCGTTATGATCAGCCATATAAAGAACTCCTTCACTTTAAATTGAAGAAATCCTGAACCTGGATGAGAAGAAACATGTGGATCCTATGTGAATCCTATGTGCATCTACATGAGCCATTTATGGAACAGGATATTAAGTATACTAGAATCAGGTATACTGAAGATTTATAATTTGTATGAAGCACTTATGGGGAATAACCTGAGTATTTGGCATAAACTTCATTTAGAACATTATTAACTTTTAATTTTGTTAAGTTATTTATAGAAACAACTTGTCCTGCAAGAATTTAGTGATTCAGCACAGTATTACTAATATGTATAACTAATATTTCTTACTCATGTCCATATGATCAATTAATCTTGTTCACACTAATACACTCAATTTTATCCCACCAGTGCCTATATTTTTTATTACGATTTCTCTTAAATTCTTCGTTTGAAATTGGTTTCTTAATTACGAACTAAGGTCTCAAACTATAAATCAATTAGTTAAGCGTAGATAATAAGACCTGCTTCAATAATAAGACATAATTAATGATGTTAAGTTTTTATTCATTAGGTTTCAGTCAAATTGTGTATACGGCAAAGTGAGTCAATATCCTGAGGTTAAACTATAAAGTTAAATTTCGATTAATTCTTTGACTTGGAACGATACGAAAGTTTATATTTATAAATATAAATTGTAATATATAAATAAACTGTTAAGCATTGGCAAGTAATTAAACTGTGGAATTTTAGTCCTTAGTCCAATTTCGACAAATTTGGAAAATCCTTATGAAATAAAGGTTTTGATTTTGTACAAAACAACTATGTTTTTATTTAGTTCAAAAGAAAAAGTATAGGGATATGTAAAGGTAATAGGTTAATAAATTCGTCATAAAACGGTTTCAGTTTAAAAAAGTCTTTGTTGATCAGCTCTACCAACCTGACTTTTCTATATGACAAAGTTCTCTTAGTATATACAGTTCTGAGTGATATGTTTCAGGAGTTCATTGAACTTATAACTTTCAAGTTATATATTATATGTTAAAACTGAATCACGATCTAAGTTAATATTCAACACTAAAAACACATATATGGAGTTATCAATTATGCGAATCGGAGTCTATGTTTGCCACTGTGGGCTGAATATCGCGGGAGTAATAGATGTATCAGCTCTTCAGGAAATGGCATCTAAACTGGAAGATGTGGTGCTCGCCCGGGAAGTACAGTTTTTATGTTCCGATTCCGGACAGGAAGGCATCATTAAAGATATAAAAGAAAACAAAATCGATAGGGTCGTAATAGCTGCATGTTCCCCAAGGCTGCACGAAAAAACCTTCAGACACGTGATGGAAAAAGCCGGATTGAACCCTTACTTAATGGAAATGGTAAACATAAGAGAACAGTGCTCCTGGGTGCACGCCGATGACCCCCAGATGGCTACTCAGAAAGCCTTTGATCTCATAAGGATGGGAGTTGCAAAGGCAAAATTCCTCAGAGAACTGAGTGCAACAAGTTCCAAAGCCAGCAGAAATGTCCTTGTCATAGGAGGAGGAGTTGCCGGAATTGAAGCAGCCTTGAATCTTGCAGAAGCCGGTTTTCCAGTCACAATGGTGGAAAGGGAATCCACAATTGGAGGAAAAATGGCTCTGATGAATGAGGTATTTCCTACAAATGATTGCTCAATCTGTGTGCTTGCCCCTAAAATGACAGAAGTTCAAAACCATCCGAATATTACCCTCTACACTTATTCTGAGGTTACCGATATTTCCGGGTCTGTCGGTAAATTCCATGTAACAGTCAAACGTAAACCCAGGTTCATAATTGAAGACAAATGCAAAGGCTGTGTTGACCTTTGCTCTGCAGTCTGTCCCGTAGAAATCGAGAATCCTATGAATTACGGGGTTGGAAAGACCAGAGCCATATATATGCCAATCCCTCAGTCCGTTCCGCAGGTAGTGCTCATAGACCCTGATCACTGTGTCGGCTGCGGGCTGTGTTTACAGGCTTGCCCTGCCGATGCTGTGGATTACGAGCAAAAACCTGAAGAAATTGAATTTGAAGCTGGAGCAGTTATTGTTTCAACAGGTTACCAGCTCTTTGATGCATCCAGGAAAAAGGAGTACGGGTTTGGTAAATATCCTGATGTTATAACAAATATGCAGCTTGAGCGCATGCTTAACTCTGCAGGGCCTACAGGCGGAAGAGTCCTTGTGCCTTCCACAGGCAAACCCCCAAAAAGTGTTGCATTTATCCAGTGTGTCGGGTCAAGGGATAAAACCGTTGGCAATGAATACTGCTCAAGAGTTTGCTGCATGGCTGCACTTAAGAATTCCCAGATGGTTAAGGAACGCTATCCTGATACTGAGATCACAATTCATTACATCGATATCCGGGCCGCAGGGGAGATGTACGAGGAATATTATATAAGGACACAGGCTATGGGTGTTGATTTCATACGGGGAAAAGTTGCCGAAATTTACGCAGGTGAAGACGGAAGACCTGTACTCCGTTATGAAAACACTCTGGAATCCCAGGTAGAAGAAGAGGCATGTGACCTTGCTGTGCTTTCAACCGGTTACGAGCCCAGTAAAGCAGCAGAAGGAATAGGCAGGATGTTAAATCTTGCCAGAAGACCGGACAGATTCTTTGCAAGTGCCCATCCAAAAATGCGCCCTGTAGATGCTCCGGTCAGCGGTGTTTTCCTTGCAGGATGTGCTTCAGGACCTAAAGAGATTCAGGTCTCGATTGCCCAGGGAAGTGCGTGCGCATCCAAAGTTATGCAACTCCTCGGGACGGGAGAACTTGAAGCTGATCCGATGGGAGCCCATGTAGATCCAGAAAAATGCATAGGGTGCAGGACCTGTCTTGAAGTCTGTAAATTCGGGAAAATCAAAATGGAAAATAAAAAAGCTGTAGTCGACGAGGTTTCATGTTACGGCTGCGGAGATTGCAGTGCTGCATGCCCTGAAGGAGCAATCCAGATGCGAAACTTCGAAAACGAACAGCTTCTTGCCCAGGTAAGGGAAGCAACTGCTCACAAGTCACAGAGTCCTTTCGTAGTGGCTTTCCTCTGCAACTGGTGCAGTTATGCCTGCGCAGATCTGACCGGGATGTCAAGACTACATTACCCAACAAACATCAGGGTTATCCGTACAATGTGCTCGGCAAGAGTAAATCCGGAATTTGTGCTTGAAGCCTTAAAAGGCGGAGCTGATGGAGTTCTTGTTGCTGGCTGCAGGATGGACGAGTGCCACTACATTCACGGGAATTTTGATGCAAAACAGAGGATGGATGTCTTAAAGGAAATTATAAAGGAAATCGGGCTTGATCCTAGACGGCTGAGGACTCTCTGGATCTCGGCTGCCGAAGGAGAACGTTTCTCAAACACGATTACCGAATTTGTAAAGGAACTTGAAGAAATCGGACCCATAGGAACGGAGCTTAAGCTTGACGAAACCGGAACCGAACTTGAGGAGGTGGCATAATGAGTGAGGAACACACCGAACAGGAAACTCATGTTTGCAGGGGCTGTTGCGGGACTGATGAAAATGAAGTTCCAGATTCTGAGGTCGGATTTGAAGCAGAGGAATTCGAAGCCGAAGATCTCGAAGCTGAAGCTCCCGAAACTGCTAAGGGTGAAGCCCCAGGAAAAAATCACGGTTACCACCAGCATGGATATTCAGGGATCCCATTTTCTCTATACTCAGACTACTGAAAAATCCATCAAAACTCTGGATTATGATTACAAACGCTGTAATGGCTGTGGGATCTGTGCAGAAATATGTCCCACAAAAGCTCTTGAAATGGGTCCACTTCATGAGATTGCAACAGGGCTTGATGCGCCTGCGGTAATGATGGACCTTGATAAATGCACTTTCTGCAGAATGTGTTCAAATCTCTGCCCTGTACATGCTATTACTTTTGAGTCTGTGGGAGAAGTTCCTGATGAAAAACAGTATCCTAAGTATGATACTTTTGTTAAGATCAACGAAAAGTGTCTCCCCTGTGCACTATGTGAAGGAGCCTGCCCTCAGGATGCAATAGAAGTTGAGTTCACCTTTCCGAAAAAAGAAGAGATTGCGCCTTTAAAGGAAGGGGCAGAAGGCGAGATCGAAATTGACACAGAAAAGTGTAATTTCTGTGGTATATGTGCTCGGTTCTGTGATGCCTTCATCCTGCTTGAGCGTGAACCCACGCCTGATAATCTCGTGCCTTTTGAGCAGATTCTTGTGGATGAGGATAAATGCGATTATTGTGTACTCTGTCAGGATCTCTGTCCTGAAGAAGCAATAAAGGTAAAAGGGGAACGTCCCTGCGAAGCTCCGAAAGTTGAAGGAAATGTTAAGGTCGACGAGCTGAAGTGTACTCAGTGTGCTCGCTGTAAGACTGTCTGTCCTTATGAAGCCATAGACCTGCAAAAGCCTATGGAAGGAGAATTGAACCTTATTGAAACTAACCTGAAGGAATGTGATCCTCAGGGCTGTCGCGGTTGTTTTAATGTTTGTCCTTCCAACCTCTGGTATGTGCCTACAGATCCTGAAGATCCGAGAAAAATTGCTTTTGCAGAAGATTTCTGTACCTATTGCGGAGCCTGCGTGAAAGCATGTCACCTGGACGCTATCGAAGTGGAAAGGACCGATGTTCACCACACTGAAATTCCTGATACTCCCTGGGCTGCACAGTGGAGGGATGCAATCGAGTCCCTGAAAACAGGAGTACGAAAAGGAGTTGACCGTGCAGTAGCAAGGGAAACCGAGACTCTTAAGGCCCAGAAATTCATGGGTATAGAGCCCCCAGATGTTGATGAGATAATGCTTGCAGCCGTTCAGGAAAAGCTCGAGGCTTTAATGCCAGTCCTCCGAAGTGCTAAAGTCAGGAAACTCTGGGAAACCGATTCTCCGCAAAATGCAGCTGCAGTCGTAAAAAAGAAAATTGAAGGGTGAAGAATAGAAACAAGATAAGAGTGAGAATAAAAATAAATACTCCCATATTATTAAATCATTTTTGTTATTGGAAAAGACCTCAACAGAAAAGCCTAAAATCTTAATTAATATACATGCGTCTTCGGTTAAGTGAGGAATCATGATAAATTGCCTCCATTCACACAACAGTTGTTATAAATTTTAACATATTGTGGACTGGAACAAGGTATCAATTTCATGTAAAAGGTTCAAAGTTTAATCGGAATTAAGGAGCAAAATCGATAGCTTTCAGGCAAGAAAATCCCTTAACCGATGACCAATGAATTAATATATTGTTTGAGGTCTGTCTATTTTAAATTAATAAACTCATAAACTTATTATCTTGAAAAAGTACTTACTCTTCAATATTTCTTAAAAATTGGTGATAAACATGCAGGAGAACATGAACTTAAAAATAGGAGAAGCTGCAGGAGTGCTGTATCGCAAGCTGGAAGAAGGTGAATGCAGCTTGAACCAGGTAAAGATTCACCTGAGTGCCAATGGCTTTGATTCTCAAATGACTTTGATGTCTATTGGATGGCTTGCCAGGGAGGACAAGATCAGCCTTGATAAAGAATCCAATCGCTGGTATCTTCGATTAAAGTAACTCTTTTGAATTTTTAGATTTTTGTTGTACACAAAATGATCTTCCATTATATTTTCTTTAGCTTGCTTTTCCTTCAGGGCTCTTTTTTTCTCTTACAACCATAAAAGGCACTTTTGAGTGACGGATAACATTTTCGGCAACGCTGCCTAAAAGTAGCCGCTCAATTCTTGTCCTGCCAAGAGTACCCATAACAATGAGATCCATTTCTTCTTCTTCTTCAGCGTATCGGATTATTTCAGAAGCAGGGTGACCTTCAAGCAAGATAGATTTTACATTGACATTTTCCAGCTTTCCTGTTTCTTTTACATAATCTAAAGCTTTTCATCCTTCTCTCTTCAGTTCTTCGCTCATCTTTTCCCAGTAAAAATATACAGCCATCGAAGAAAAATATTCAGTGGATACTACATAAACTGCGTAAACTGTTCCTCCACTTAACCTGGCAAGTTCTATCCCTTTATTGGCAGCAACCCTTGAGCAAACCGAGCCGTCAGTTGCAATCATTATTTTCTTAAAAGTATCGTTCTCTATACAGGACTCCCACTTATTCATTCACCTGTTAGAAATATAACGCCATCGGATAATCTTATCAGATTTCAGAAAGTGAAGATGCCAGGTGCTATTTTCACCTTATGTATACTATATGTACATTAAAATTTCATGCTCATATGTAAGTTTAGAAAATAGATGCAGAGTTAACTCAATGTGCTCTAAGAAGAAATATCAACCAGCTAAAAGTGTACGACTTAAATTTGCTTGTATCAAGTAAATAAAGCAATATATGTTCCTAATGTAAAATTTACTAACCATAAAACTAAAAGAACACGCATGTTAACTTTAGTTTTCCATCTTCTTTTGATTTTCCAGCTTCTCCTATTAATCATAACTACAAACCCAAGAACTAAAATTACAAGTCCTATAACAGAATGAATTAAAATTATAGGAGAAACTGTTTGCGAGATTATGGCATCATATGTGAAATTAATCATATACGGAACGGACAAGATTACTAGCAAATATCCTAATGTAGATACCACATCGTGTTTGTTTAATTTTCCCTTACTTAATTTACCTGTTCTTAATATGATAAAACCGATAATAACAAGGATCAAGGCTATTTTTTGTAAATCAAATGAAATTGATATAAATTCGTCCGTATCTATACCTGATATTCATGCCGCCTCCATATAAAATAAATTATAAGTAATAAAAATAATTGTAATTATAAAAATTGCTTAATGATATAAGCACAGTTTTGTATCTCAGTTTTTTCTCCATTTCAATAGGTTTTTCCATATTTCAGTACATCTTGAACTTTTTTCAAGTTAGCTATCATCTTCTTCTTCATTTCAATAGTATTTTCCATATCTTTAATTCTCTTTTCAAAAAATAATATTTTCATGTCTATGTACATAACTGCAAGTTCCTTTTTTTGTTCTGCAGTTAATTCTTTTAACACATCAATAGGTAACCTACAACTCCCTGAAGTGTGTTCCATTGTTTGTTCTTCGTGCATTTAACTGCCTCCTTTTATAAGCACTGAGCAAAGGTTTGTTTTTGATAATACAATTGATTGTTTTTAGAGACTTTGACTTTTCTGAAGTCACTAAACTTTGCCATTTACTTTACTTATCATTGATTAAAATCAATCAAAACCCAGAAATTACAGAAAGTCTCAATTTCAAATTGTATTACTAAAAATTAATATAAAAACTATATAATATTAATAGAATTATAAATAAGGAACAAATATTAAAAGGGATTAAATTCATATCATGCCTACAATCCAAAGAAATAAAGCTTCTCAAAGCTCATGTTGTGATAAACTTTTGATCAGAAACTTAATTTCCAAATATATATTATTTTATTCATTTATAATAATTATTAGATAAGCAGCATATAGATCAAAGAGATCAAAATGAATTTAACCGAATTAGAGGGTAAATATTATGTCAGCAGTTTTAAAGTTATCACCGTCTATTTGGGTTCCGTTGCAAAAAATCTTAGAATAAAAAATCTTAGAATAAGCCTGTAAATCTATGAATAATGAATAAAAGTTAAAATATTCAAAAAGATATGTCAATATTATAGAACTATTCCAAATAATTGATTAATATATTTAGCTTCATTAAAGCCAGAGTAATTTAAGTTCTTGATTTGTCCTTTTTTAATCATATTCATAGCTTCAATTCCTTTTAAAGTTTTAATGGCTGTATGAAAAGACTGAAATCCTAACATTGGATTAACTATTCGTTTAATGGATCTATGATCCTGTTCTATAATGTTATTCAAATATTTGATTTGTCGAATGCCTACGTTTATAGGTAGTATTTTATCATTTTTCAGTTTATCTATAGCAGGTGGATAAGCTGGATTTTTGTCAACTGTGATTACTCTTGGAATTTGATTATGATTAGAGTTCAAAGCTTTCTTAAAGAAACGTTTTGCTGCTTTTTTATTTCGTTTTGCACTTAACATGAAATCAATTGTATCTCCATTTGAGTCAACTGCTCGGTAAAAATATTTCCATTCACCTTTAACTCTGATATAAGTTTCATCAACTCTCCAAGAGTCGTTTGTTGGTCTTAAATGCCTTCTGACCTTCTTTTCGATTTCAGGTGAATATTGATGTACCCATCTCATAATGGTTGTATGGTTGACTATTATCCCTCTTTCTGCCATCATTTCCTTTAAATTTCTATAACTAAGTGGGTATTTTAAGTACCATCTAACATTCAATAAAATAATTTCACCAACAAAGTGCTTCCATTTAAAGGAATTAGATAGCATATCACTATCTTTGATTTCATTTTTATTTTAATTATATCCTTAGCAGATATTTTTTGCAACGGAACCGGATATTGTTCCAACCCTGAAACCACTGATTATGAAACCATGGGTATCTATGTACCTGGTGCCTATATGAATGGTACTGCCAACGGTGATGGTACATACACCTGTACAATCAACACAGAAAACAAAGTCAACAATTACACTGCAAAAACTGCACCAATCGTGTTTCCGGTAAACACTCCAGGTTACTCTGCACAAGCAGCCCCAACTTCTTACAGTTATAACGACATTTCAAGTTACATCAAAGCAGGGTTTATCTATGTCGATGCCGGTATGCGCGGCAGGGTCGATGGTTATGACGAGAACGGTAACTTGACTTACAGTGGCGGTGCGCCCTGGGGTGTAACTGACTTAAAAGCCGCAGTCCATTATTACCGTTTTAATCAAAATATTCTTCCTGGAAATACGGATTATATTTACACTTTTGGTCACAGTGGTGGCGGTGCCCAAAGTTCTTTGATGGGTGCAACCGGCGACAGTGAACTTTACTATAAATATTTGGAATCCATCGGTGCTGCCATGTATGACACAAACGGCACCTATATAAGTGATGTCATTCGTGGTGCAATGTGCTGGTGCCCAATTACAAGTCTGGATTATGCTGACGAAGCTTACGAATGGAATATGGGACAGTATTCTTCTTCTGGAACCCGTGCCAATAATACCTGGACATCCGCTCTTTCTGATGATATGGCAGCATCATATGCATCTTATCTTAATTCACTTAATCTCACAGATAAAAATGGAACAGTCCTAACTCTTGATAAATCCAAGGATGGAATCTATACATCCGGAACTTATTCTGATTATCTGCTTTCGGTCATTGATGGTTCCTTGAATAATTTCTTAAACGATACTACGTTCCCGTATACTGTATCTACAGGTGTGAATAGTCAAGGAGGTATGGGTGGCGGAGGCGCACCTGGTGGAGCGATGCCTAGTGGTGGCAGTACACCTAGTGGTGCAATGCCTGGCGGAAACAATGTTTCAAATGGAGCAATGCCTGGCGGTAGCAATGTATCGAGTGGTGCAATGCCCAGTAATGGTAGTGCACCTGGTGGCAACAACTTATCGAATGGAACAGTATCCAGCAGTAAATCCGAAACTTATTATGATTATCTGCTTTCTGCTATTGAAAAGTTCTTGAATATATTTTCAAGTAATAATAAAAATACAACAACGAATAACAGCAGTGTCAGTAGCGTTGGCGCACAAAGTGGTAATGCAAGTCAGTCCACAGGATCCTCATCCACAACATACGAAACAGCTCAGGATTATATTAATTCATTGAATTCTAATGGAAAGTGGATAGAATATGATGCAAAAACCAATACTGCTAAGGTTACAAGTATAGAAGCATTTGTGAACCACTGCAAGAAAGCTTCCAAGGATGTAGGCGCTTTCGATGATTTGAACCGCAGTCAGGCAGAGAACAATCTTTTTGGAAACGATGAGAATGAGTCTATGCATTTTGACACGGTTATGGCAAGTCT
Organism: uncultured Methanosarcinaceae archaeon; assembly: GCA_963727895.1. GTDB lineage: Archaea > Halobacteriota > Methanosarcinia > Methanosarcinales > Methanosarcinaceae > Methanosarcina. The sequence goes on from CAVSHT010000008.1 coordinate 242,102, forward strand.
TTTGAAAGCAAATGAGAATAAGTATTCTGCATACTCTGATTGGGATTCTTCCATTGTTGAAGCATATCAGAGTGATCTCCAGTCTGTTAATAAGCTTGGAAGCAGCACTGAATACCGCATGAATATGTACAATCCAATGTACTACTTATCTGATTACTATAAAGGTTACAATACTTCTAGTGTGTCTCCTTACTGGAGAATCCGTACTGGTATAGACCAGGGAGACACCGCTTTAACGGTTGAGACAAACTTGGCATTGGCACTGCAAAAATATGCTGGCGTAAAAGATGTTGATTTTGAAACCGTTTGGGGACAGGGCCACACAATGGCAGAAAGAACCGGGGACAGCACGGACAACTTCATTGCGTGGGTCAACAATTGCTCGAATCAATAAATAAATAAATAAATAAATAAATAAATAAATAAATAATAATATCGTATGCTTTTCAAGTATTGCATAAAGCAATTTTATGATTGCATAAAGTAATAATGTATATGAAAAGCAGATGATATTAGATTAGATATTAAAAGGCAGTCTTTCAGTTACTATAAAACTGCCAAACTTTTTTAATAGGATATGTCACGTAGAAGGTATACCTGAAATAAATAATATTTCCGCAGCTTGGCACTATAATTCTGATCTTCATGTTTCATTTTCTTGGTGCTAAAATTAATTAATTTTTTTTAATTGTGAAGGTCTACACTGATTTTGTAACAAAGCCACAGGTTTTTTGCACCACAACTGGAAATACTATGTTTAATTTGTTAATCAACATCATACTTAATTTGTCAATCAATATAATGGGATTATTTAAATAATTATAATAAGAATTTGTAGCTACTATAATTCGTTGTTGGATTACGTATTTGGTTTGTCTACTTATCTCACAACATATTTCTAAGGGATCTAAAAAATGAAAATATTTTTCGCTATCGTTCCTTTCGTCCTATTTATTTTATTGTTACCTGGAATAGCTGGAGCAGCAAACCAAAATGATATTAACCAGGAGCTTCAGCAGGGGGGTATAATTCACCTTCCTGCTGGAACTTATGTTTTGACAGATTCAATAATTCTTCAATCTAACACTGTTCTAGTAGGTGAGCCTGGAACTGTAATTACAATTCCAGATCATGCTGGATGGCCTGCATGGAAACCGTTAATTTCAGGAAATTGTGTTCAAAATGTCACAATTCGAAATTTAGACATTAATGCAAACAGTGATGAGAATTCAGAAACTCCACACGGTGCAGGGTATTATAACTGCATCCATGTAATCAATTGCAGTAATGTACAGGTTTATAACTGCACTTTTCACAATAGTCTTGGCGATGGCCTGAGAACTAAAAAAAGTAAAGATATTAAATTTTATAATAATCTTGTTTACAGACTTGGACATGAAGGCTTCTTTGGCATTGAGAGTCAGTATATTGAATGTTTCAATAATCGAATAACTACAAGAACAAATAGTGGTCTCAGGATCTGGAACTCTGCAAATGTCAGTTTACATGACAATGTCATAGATGCTCAATTGGATGCTAGTGGGGGTAATGCTGGCATCCAGATAGAAGATTCCAAAAGCAATGTAAGTAATGTGGAGATCTGTAATAATGTCCTTAATAGAACATGGGGAGCAGGTATCTGGTTAACTGCCTATGATGCAGGAGTATCAGACATTCAGAAAGTTCGAATTCATCACAATTTGTTCTATGAAACAGGACAGAGTTATAATATTCAATATACAGGAGGCATAGTTAATGATGGATTCAAAAACACCCAGATTTATAACAATATTTTTGATGGGGTGAAAAATAATGCCTTTAGAAATCAAGCTGGAGGGCAAGGTACAGTAATAAAAGATAATGTTTTTACAAATATAATTCAGCATACTATACTTTCTCAGACGGGAACAGGGTATGCGATTGCTGATCTTGTAGGAGCAAACATTTCTATAAATAACAATTCTTTTTACAATAATGAAAATGGAGATGTATATCATACAAGTTCTTCTAATGCCAATTTTACAGATCCTAAAACTCATCAGACTTCTTCAGGTTGGTTCTGGACAGGCTCAACATGGACATGTAAGTTTGTAAAACCAATGGAATTAGGCTCTATTCCACTTACTACAACTATTAAGTTACGAATAATGGCAATAATATACAGAATATGGTTCCGTTGCAAAAAATCTTAGAATAAGCCTGCAAATCTATGAATAATGAATAAAAGTTAAAATATTCAAAAAGATATGTCAATATTATAGAACTATTCCAAATAATTGATTAATATATTTAGCTTCATTAAAGCCAGAGTAATTTAAGTTCTTGATTTGTCCTTTTTTAATCATATTCATAGCTTCAATTCCTTTTAAAGTTTTAGTGGCTGTATGAAAAGACTGAAATCCTAACATTGGATTAACTATTCGTTTAATGGATCTATGATCTTGTTCTATAATGTTATTCAAATATTTGATTTGTCGAATGCCTACGTTTATAGGTAGTATTTTATCATTTTTCAGTTTATCTATAGCAGGTGGATAAGCTGGATTTTTGTCAACTGTGATTACTCTTGGAATTTGATTATGATTAGAGTTCAAAGCTTTTTTGAAGAATCTGTTCGCTGCTTTTTGGTTTCGTTTTGCACTTAACATGAAATCAATTGTATCTCCATTTGAGTCAACTGCTCGGTAAAAATATTTCCATTCACCTTTAACTCTGATATAAGTTTCATCAACTCTCCAAGAATCGTTTGTTGGTCTTAAATGCCTTCTGACCTTCTTTTCGATTTCAGGTGAATATTGATGTACCCATCTCATAATGGTTGTATGGTTGACTATTATCCCTCTTTCTGCCATCATTTCCTTTAAATTTCTATAACTAAGTGGGTATTTTAAGTACCATCTAACATTCAATAAAATAATTTCACCAACAAAGTGCTTCCATTTAAAGGAATTAGATAGCATATCACTATCTTTGATTTCATTTTTATTTTAATTATATCCTTAGCAGATATTTTTTGCAACGGAACCGTAAAACTCCTGATATTGCAAGCAAAAAAGGAAGCAGCCCTTTGCTATTTATTCTTTCGCCAAGAATTGAGGGCGCAAACAAATTAACATATACAGGAGCTGTGTATAGCAGAAGGACGGCAACTGAAACTCCACTGTATCGAATAGATAAAAAGTAACAGGTACCTGTTATTGTGTTTAAAAGACCCAGAAATAAGAGGTATATTTTTTTATTTTTTGGCTTAAGCTGTGCAAGTTTTTGATTAAAAAACAGATAAATAAAAATTATGCAGAAACCAAAAAATAACCTGGAAAAGAGGATCGATCCTGCGGACATATCTTTAATTTTATTGAGGAAAATTCCAATTGTCCCATAAATTATGCTGCCAGCTACAACTTCATAATAAGGTTTTAAAGAATTTTCCTGCGCAGGCATGGTCGGGAATTAAAAGCTTGTGAATATATATTTTTTGGGTGTGAATAACAATGATTCAGAAACTTTACTACAACATTTTACCTCAAAAATAATCTAAAAAATGTCAACTCAAAAAGATAAAAGTAAAAATTGGTTGAGAAACAGGTTTTATTTATTTGTAGTTCCTAAAACCTTCTTTTTCCTGAAAAAAGACCTTTTACCAAAGTTTGTTTTATCCCATATAATTAATTTTTTCAGGAAAACCGCCTCATCCAGGCTGATTACAATTGCTGCAGCAAGGATGAAAATACAGCCAATGAACATTCCGCTATGAATTGGACTTCCAAGTACCGTATAGTCAAAGAATATACAGGAAACCGGCTCAAGTAAGGTAAGGACGCTGCCAGTAATTGCGCTTACGCCTGCTACACCTCTTATGTAAAACACTGCTCCAATTCCGGTAATCAGTACTCCAAAGAGCATAAGCACTGGAAGGTTTTCGGCAAGAATATGCCGTGGAACTGAAACTGCAAAAGGTGAAAGAAAGAACAAGCTGATAGCGCTTTGCCAGAAAAGCTGAGTAAGCCCATTATATTCATCTCTCAAGTAGCGAACAGAGATTATTACCCCACTGCTGAAAAGGCCCCCCGTAAGTCCAAACAACACTCCTTTTAGATAATAGCTCCCAAAATCAAGTTGTTCAAAACCTCCTTCAGGCCTTGTTACATAGAAGACACCTATTAAGCCAAGGAAAAGAGCAAAAATGGTTTTTTCGGTATTTTTTTCTCCCAGCAGAAGGGGGGCAAGAATGGTTAGATAAATAGGATCTGTATAAAGAAGAAGGACAGCTGAAGAAGCTCCCAAATAACGAATTGCCGAATAATAGGAAAACATTTGCAAAACGTACAGGATTCCCAAAAGAAGGAGATAATTTTTTTTCCCTTTTAGAGCGAGCTGACCTAAATTTCCAGTAATTGCAAGATAAAATGAAATTGCAGAAAGTCCAAAGAGAATTCTGTAGAAAATAATTGATCCTACAGACATATCATCTAACCATTGCATATAAATGCCGACAGTACCGTAAATTACGCAAGCAACCAATAGTTCAAAATGAGGTTTAAGAGCCACAGTCATAAATTATTTTAAGTTTTTAAATGTATATATATTTTTAGTAAGATAGTACATTATAAATTTAATTTAACAGTTTTGAAACATATCGTTTTTTAAATTATACGTTTAATTTTAAGATTGGAAGTTATTTTTATATGTCGTGGGTTCAGTTTTAAAACTTTTCCAAACTAAGTACCACATGCTGTCGGCTTCCCATCCTGTAGATAGTAAGCCCTTTAAGTCCATGTTTCCAGGCATAAATCAAAGCCTGTTTGATATCTTCTTTTTCCGCAGAAAAAGGCATATTAATAGTTTTCGAAATTCCTGCATGACAATGACGTTGAAACGCCGCCTGGACATCAATGTGAGCCTTCCAATCAATATCAAGCGCTGATCTGAATAGGCATTTTTCGTCTTCGCTTACGAGCTTTTGATCTTCCACATTCTGTACAGTACCATACTTATAGACGTGTTCAAGTAACCGGTTATATTCAGTTTCTGATAATTTTGACTTGAAATGGTCCCTAAAAATGGGATGAACAAGCATAAACTCCTGACCTATAGTCTGAGTCCGCCTGTATACCCAGCTGAAAACAGGCTCGATTCCTGCCGAACAACCTGCAAGAATACTTATTGTACCTGTTGGGGCAACTGCAGTTAGTGCAGCATTTCTCATAGGAAGCTCCCAGGTTGAATTTTCATATTCAGGAAAAGGCCCTTTTTCTACAGCAAGTTTTCTTGATTCCCTAATTGCAGCCCAGTTAATTTGTTCCATAAGTTTTTCCACAAGTTCAAGGGCTTCTTGAGAGTCATAGGGAAGTCCAAACTTCAAAAGCATATCGTGAAGACCCATTACTCCAAGCCCCACTTTCCGAGTTTTCTTAGTTGCAGCCTCAATCTCTGGAATAGGATATATATTTTTATCAATTTCGTTATCCAGAAAACGGATAGCTTTTCCGGCTACTTTCCTGAGAAAGTCCCAGTTTACTTTTCCATCCATAACGAAAAGAGAAAGGTTTATGCTTCCCAGATTGCAAGCTTCAAAAGGCAAAAGAGGTTCTTCTCCACAAGGGTTCGTGGCTGAGATATCACCAAGAGCAGGCGTGAAATTATCCCTATTTATTCGGTCATAAAAAAGAACGCCTGGTTCACCGGTTCTCCAGATTCCCGCAATAATTTCTGAAAATATGCGCTCAACCGTTACACCCGTTTGCTTGTTCCAGACCTTTTCGGTCTTATTAGCTTCAATGAGTTCCATGAAGGCATCAGGAACCATAACCGATATATTGAAATTATTCAGCTCTCCTTCAACACTTTTTGCTTGAATAAAAGAAAGGACATCGTTATGAGAAATATCAAGAATGCCAATATTAGCTCCCCTCCGTCTTCCAAAGTGCTTTACGATTTCAGTTGCTTCATTAAAAAGTTTCATGATAGCTACAGGGCCGCTTGTCGAGTTATCGTCACATAAACTTATGTCACATGAATTGGTAGAGTCTCTAGAGCATATTTTTGAAAAATCAAAACCTGTTCCTCCTCCGGTTTTCTGGATCAGGGCTGCGGTTTTTATTGAATCAAAAATATCCTCGACACTATATTCTACAGGGATTACAAAACAGGCTGCAAGCTGTCCTAATTCAGTACCAGCATTCATAAGCGTAGGTGAACTTGGAAGAAAAATCTTTCTGACCATGAGGTCTTTAAATTCCAGATATTCTTCTTCAGTTACTGCAACTGCCTTTGCAACTCTCTCGCAGACCTTCCTCCCAATCTTTTTCTCCCTCATGTAGATATCTAGTTTTGAGAGTTTCACTGACCAGAAAATCCAATCCTTCTTCTGTACCCAACACAAAAATCTGTTCTCCTGTAAACATTCCGCAGGCTTTAGTTTGTTAAAAGAAGTTATCTTCTTATTAAATGGGCTTTTTTATTATTGTATCCGAAAATGCGATTCGAAATTATAATCAGGAAGAATATAGTTCAGAAATAACAGTTTAAATTGGTCTTATTTATTTCCGAGTAAATACTTTTATATATTTTATTTATTGAATAATTAATAATCTATGAGATAAATAACACGGCGAAGAAGGTAGAAATAAATCAAACATCAACATAGAAACACTGATAGAAAAACAGATAGAACTGACAGACCGTCGAGCCTTTCGTTTCAAAGAGTTATTTGATAGAGTGGAGAAATCATATGAGCGTTATAGATGAAGATATTGTTGATCAGAGCAAGTATATTGTCGATGTCGCTTTGAAGCTGCGAAATCTCGATCTTGAAATTGCCAAAAATCCAAACTGCTATGAGCTCAAGTCGAGGCGGTTTAAGGTATTGGAAGACCTCCACGATAAAACTCGCTCAGAGTTGGTGCAAGCCGCAGCTGAGCTTCGTAGATGTAAAGATAGAGAAGGTAATCATTGCGCTGATTGCATGAGATGTGATTTATATAAGGAGTTTATTTAAGTTAAAACTGTAACACTAAATCCTGATAGTAATGCAGTCAGTGAAAAATATACTAGATATTATTTTGGTATTGTTAACTAAAAATAGTTAACTCTTTATTTCTTTATTTCATCAATATAATAACCGAGTACTTTAGCATTTCAAGACTTTTTTATAACACTTTGTCTTTCTTCTCAACCTTGCCAAAAAGTGCCTCAATATGCTGTTATATCCTTCAGCAGTATACGTTTCTGCTTTGGATTGAGTATGGATCTTTTCTGGACGAAACTCTGCATATGCTCTCCAGTGATCTGTCATCACTTCTCCAATCTCTTTTTTCTTCAATTTTTCCCAGAGTAGTTTTCCAGTTTCTGTTCCTCTGATGCCAAAAGAGCAGTTGATGAACTTTTTCCCAACTCTATCAACAGCAATCCAGATACAGCAATATTTTTTTTTGTTACCGATGTAAGTGTGCATCTCATCCATTTCAACAATAGATATCTCATTTTCACTTTTTAGGTCCTCTAACTCCTGACCAAATTTCTTGATCCATTTTTGGACAGAAACATGACTTACCCCTAAAACTCTTCCTATTGAGCGAAAGCCCAATCCTTCAAGATAGAGTTGTAAAGCCTGTCTTTTTACAGAAGCGGAAAAAGCAGTTGATTTTAGCTCTACTGTATAGTTATAGCCACAATCAGAGCATTTGTACCGTTGACGCTCGCCAACTATACCATTATTTTTGTGACTGAAACTATTACATTTTGGGCAGTTCATGAAGAAATATATGGTATAAGCATATATATCTATTTTTGTGTACCAATGCCAAAAAAAACTAGAAAACGTCGAGATTTTTTAACAATGTTCATCAAAATTTATACAAAGTACTTTCTTTGCTGTCCTTTTTGTGATAATAGGAAAAAAGAGAAATTCATTAGCTTGGAATCATTTTTGATTGTATAATATTATTTTGAATAAAAATAAATCTGAGAATTGAACTTTTTCCTTGCCTATGTGCCAGTGAACTCAATCATTACATAGTTTGTAGGAATATAGTGATTCTCTTCGATGACATCGACTTTAACAGATAAAAATAGGGAGAAACATATAGTCAATTGGGTTCCGTTGCAAAAAATCTTAGAATAAGCCTGTAAATCTATGAATAATGAATAAAAGTTAAAATATTCAAAAAGATATGTCAATATTATAGAACTATTCCAAATAATTGATTAATATATTTAGCTTCATTAAAGCCAGAGTAATTTAAGTTCTTGATTTGTCCTTTTTTAATCATATTCATAGCTTCAATTCCTTTTAAAGTTTTAATGGCTGTATGAAAAGACTGAAATCCTAACATTGGATTAACTATTCGTTTAATGGATCTATGATCCTGTTCTATAATGTTATTCAAATATTTGATTTGTCGAATGCCTACGTTTATAGGTAGTATTTTATCATTTTTCAGTTTATCTATAGCAGGTGGATAAGCTGGATTTTTGTCAACTGTGATTACTCTTGGAATTTGATTATGATTAGAGTTCAAAGCTTTCTTAAAGAAACGTTTTGCTGCTTTTTGGTCTCGTTTTGCACTTAACATGAAATCAATTGTATCTCCATTTGAGTCAACTGCTCGGTAAAAATATTTCCATTTACCTCTCACTTTTATATAGGTTTCATCAACTCTCCAAGAGTTATTAGTTGGTCTTAAATATCTACGTACCTTCTTTTCGATTTCAGGTGAATATTGATGTATCCATCTCATAATGGTTGTATGGTTGACTATTATCCCTCTTTCTGCCATCATTTCCTTTAAATTTCGATAACTTAATGGATATTTTAAGTACCATCTAACATTCAATAAAATAATTTCACCCACAAAATGCTTCCATTTAAAGGGATTAGATAGCATGTCATTATCCTTTACTTCCCTTTTATTTGATTATATCCTTAACAGATATTTTTTGCAACGGAACCCTTTGACTTTTGTTTATCATACATATATTACGTGCTTATTCTGATTTTTTTGCAACGGAACCGTTAAGGTTAATTGTTTTAACCACGTCCTCAATAATTAGAAGGCCCTTTTCCAACTAAGCCTTTTTAATGTTTAGAGCAGGGAATATCCTGATTCCGTTACCCTGTGTTTGAGTGACAAATAAACCTCTTTTCAAGCATTTATTTTTGACATATGTAGCTATGCCTTCGCTTTGGAATTCGACCATGATAAGAAGTCCTTTTCCCCTTATGTCGACAATGACATTTTCATAAATTTTTGGCCACAAACTCATTTTTTTCAGGGCAAAATAGCCCATTTCTTCTACATTTCTGGAAATATTGTTATCTATCAGGTATTTTATCACTGCATAGGAAACTGCACAACCAAGAGGATTACCATAATATGTACCTCCATGATCGCCGATCTCGAGCTTCTTTGCAATGTCCTCGGATAAGGTGAAAGCACCAAATGGAAAACCACCTGCAATTCCTTTTGCCATTGTCATAAAGTCTGCTTTTACACCACAGGAACTTGTAACAAAAGACGGTCCTGTTCTAAAAAAGCCAGTTTGGATTTCATCCATAATTAGAAGGCTACCATTTTTATTACACAGGTTATCCAATTCTCTCAGGTATCCTTCAGAAGGTATATGAACTCCACCTTCTCCCTGAGTAAGTTTACCTATAAATTAACATATCCTCTTTTTCACTTAAACCTTTTCAGATTAATAAATATAGACTAGTTAAAAAGCCGGACGCAAGCAAGATTTTCAGAAAGAGTTTTTTAAAAAAGTAATGAAAATTATATTTGTGAACGGCTGTGAGTAAACAACAGAGGAAATGAGCGCCGTTCACATTTTGCGGGACAAGAGCAACCCGCAAGGCAATTTATTGTAGCGTGTAAAGCACGCACGCTTTTCATAAGGAGGTTGAAAGGGGCGCTGTTACCCGCCCCCAATTGTGTATCTTCACCAGCTCAGTGAAGTTCCGTTTTTCAAGTGATTTATAAGTATATATTAGCTTTCAAAGTATATAAATGTATGTGTTTTTATCATCGACATTATATACATGATATTAGTATATATTTATATATAAAATACATACTTCTAATATATAGACCAGTCTGCCTAGACCAATTGGTCTAGTACAATAAACTAGGTACTGTATTATTCTGTAGACCGGTCAATCTAGTCAAAACGCAGGCAACGCAGATAAACGCAAGTAAGAACGCTCAAAATGCACATTTTTCAAAAAACTTTAAGCATCAATTGACATGAAACGTGTCAAAACGACGCACATTCACGCGCGCAAGTCCACTATTAATTAACTTAAAGGCTCCTCAAATTTTTTGGCTTTTTTCTAAAGGATTAGACGCCAAAACGCCAAAAAACGCAAGTATTTTTTGCACCCTCAATTGTGTAGCTACGAACGAAGTGAAAGCAAAATAGAACGAAGTCAAAACCAGTTAAAACGAAATAATATATAAACAGTGCCCGTAGCAGCTGCCACTAAAAAGGTCAAAACGAAGAAAGCGCCCGCGTGCAAGTCTACTATTAACTAACTTAAAGGGGCTTCCAAAAAATCTTCGTTTTTCTGGCGGATTAGACGCCAAAACGAAAACAAAACGAAAAATGAAGAAATCCTTTTGAATTGCGCAGCATAGCAAAGAACAACAAGTATTTTGAATGCAAATGTGATCCTGCAACAGGCGGGATTTTGTATGTACCTTTGAACAGGGGAGGGGTATAAGTGGATTTGAAAATAGATCAAGAGTTTAAAGAATTGATTCCTCCTCTCTCAGCTGAGGAGCTTACAAATCTTGAGCAGAGCCTATTAACTGAAGGCTGCAGGGACGCTATTCTCACTTGGAATGACTGCATTATTGACGGTCATAATAGGTTTTCCCTGTGCACTAAGAACAATATACCTTTTAGGGTTGAGGCTAAAGAGTTTGAATCACGAAATGACGTTTGTATATGGATGATTCAAAACCAATTTGGTAGAAGGAATTTGGGTAATTATACTAAAAGTAGTTTGAGCCTAAAACTTGAGGAGTATTTTAGGGAGAAAGCTAAGGAAAATCTTATAAAGTCCGCTGAAATGACAAATACAAAGATAGGAAATTCAACGGGTTGTCAGAAATCTGACAACCCGTTGATTGAGAAGATAGATACTAAAAAAGAACTCTCTAAAATAGCAGGTGTCTCATATGATACTATTTACAAAGTCAAAGAAATCCAATCTCAAACACCTGAAACACTCCTCCCTGAATTGGAGCGTCTGATAAATTCAAATGCAGTAAGCATAAATCAAGCTCATAAATTTATCCGTGCAATAAAAGCACTTCAAGGAAAAGTACCTGATGAGGTCACAGTTGCAAATAAAATTCTTAGTGAGTTCAATCAGAATCCTTCTGTTTCCCTTGAAAGTAAGACAAAAGACGTAATACGTGAAACTCAGCGTGCAGAAAGAGACAGGCAATTGAGAGAAGCTGAAGAAAAGAAAAGACTCGCTGCAGAGCAGGCTAGACAAGAAAGAGAAGAAAAGGAAAGACTAGAAAGAGAAAGACTCAGGCTTGAAAGAGAAGTAATAGAAAAAGCTGAGCGTGAACGTCTTGAAAAAGAAAGATTAGAACGGGAGCGCATTAGGCAAGAACAGCTTGAGAAAGAAAGATTAAGACGAGAGCAGTTGGAAAAAGAAAGAGCTGAAAAAGAGCTCATTCGAAAAGAAAAAGCTGAGCAGGAAAGAATAAAAAGAGAAAAAAAACGTTGAATATTTAGAAAAGAGTAAACCATTAATAGATTACGTAATTACGTTAAAAAATCCGCATAAAAAATAAAAAAAGCACGAAAAGAAAAAATAAAGCAACTTTTGTATAGTTAAAATTCAATAATAATACCCATGACATATAAAAAATGTTTTATTATTATGCCAGTTTCCACTCCACCAGAATTAGTTTCTGTTTATAAAGAAGATAGTGATCATTTCCTACATGTCATAGAGCATTTGTTTATACCTGCAATTAAGGAAGCTGGATTTGAACCAATTAAACCAATAACCGAAGGTTCTGACATTATTCACAGTCATATTATTTCTAATCTTGAGTCTTCAGACTTAGTACTGTGCGATATGTCTACAAATAATCCGAATGTCTTTTTTGAATTTGGGATTCGTACTGCATTAAATAAACCCGTTTGCGTAGTAAGAGATTGTTTTGAGGGAAAAGTACCTTTCGATGTCGTTTCAATTAATTATCATATATATTCATCAGATTGGTCTCCATGGAAATTAGAAAATGAAATTGACAAATTAGCTAAACATATAAAAAATAGTTTTAGTGAAAATGACAACTGTAATCAATTATGGAAATACTTTGGGGCAAAGACACAATCCAAAGAAGATACAGCCAAAGAAACCAATGGATTAATAAATCCCACTAGATTTAAGAAACTAGAAGGTATTATAGTTGATATAAATCATGGATTAATAAAACGTTGTCCAGAATGTAAAGAAATATTACAACTAGGAAAATGTTCATCTCATGGAAGAGTTAAGGGTGAATATGACATTTATTTAGAAGCCATACTTTATAATGAATTTTTTGAATGTAGCTTGAAAATTAACAGACCAGTTTTAGAGAAATATTTTGAAGTGAGTGTAGCTTCATGTATTGCACTGGCAGCAGATCATTTAGATCCTAGCGTAGTCAAAGATTTATTTTGGCAACAGCTGATTGGTAAATGGTTTTTGCTGAAAGGACATTATTCCCATATGAGCTTCGATGTTGAGAGCATGGAAATAAATGATAATTTCAATCATGTTGACTTCCTCAGATATTACAACAAATGGAAAACCGGAAGAGAATGAATCAAAAATTGAAATTTTCTCTTTATCTGTGACTTCACCTTTGATTTCAGCTTTATTCCGATTAACCCCCCGTCACCGCTCTAAGATAGTAGAAAAAGCAAGAAAGCTGAAGTATTTGCTTGTACCTGCAAAAAGAGAAGAAAACTCGACGTTGTAGCGAAAAGCGACTTAAATGCCCGAAAATAAGTAACTGGTTAAAATAAACACAAATTAAGGTTCCGTTGCAAAAAATATCTGCTAAGGATATAATTAAAATAAAAATGGGCTTTGATACTTAAACATAGTTATATACTATTAGAAAGTATATTTCTTCATTAACTGCCCCAGATGCAATAGTTCCAGTCACAAAAAGAACGGTATAGTTGGCGGGCGTCAACGGTACAAATGCTCTGATTGTGGCTATAACTATACAGTAGAGCTAAAATCAACTGCTTTTTCCGCTTTTGTAAAAAGACAGGCTTTACAACTCTATCTTGAAGGATTAGGCTTTCGCTCAATAGGAAGAGTTTTAGGGGTGAGTCATGTTTCTGTCCAAAGATGGATAAAGAAATTTGGTCAGGAGTTAGAGGACCTAAAAAGTGAAAATGAGATATCTATTGTTGAAATGGATGAAATGCACACTTACATCGGTAACAAAAAAAATATTGCTGGATCTGGATTGCTGTTGATAGAGTTGGGAAAAAGTTCATCAACTGCTCTTTTGGTAGCAGAGGAACAGAAACTGGAAAACTACTCTGGGAAAAAGTGAAGAAAAAAGAGATTGGAGAAGTAATGACAGATCACTGGAGAGCATATGCAGAGTTTCTTCCAGAAAAGAGTCATACTCAATCAAAAGCAGAAACATTTACAGTTGAGGGATATAACAGCATATTGAGGCATTTTCTAGCAAGATTGAGAAGAAAGACAAAGTGTTATACAAAAAGTCTTGAAATGCTAAAGTACTCGGTTATTCTATTGATGAAATACAGAAATAAAGAGTTAACTATGTTTAATTAACAATGCCTAAATTTTATATTTGTAATGATTCAGCCTAGATAAAATAACATCAATATCTATATTTAATAATAATCAATAGACAAATTTCTGTAAATTAATTTTCTTTGATTATTATCAATTGACTACGTTTTTTATTGTTCTGGAGTTCTTCCTCATACATAAATGGATTATTACTGTTGCCATTGTAACAATATGTAGTTTCCTAAAAGTTATTCTCTTATCAAATGTCCTAATAATAACGATTTTCTGGCTCCATATTTTCTGAATGTTCAGTTTCTTGAACTTTTCATTTTTTCTATAATCAGGAAGAGACAACCGACGCAACGGTTGTTCCAAAAACCTAATATAGAACTGTTTCAATCTAAAAGCTTCGATGACGGTAAAGATTGCATTGCTGGTTTCTGGAAGGGGCTCCAATCTCCAGGCAATTATAGACAGTATTGAAAAGGGTTATATTAAGAACGCGACAATTAACGTGGTTATATCCAATAAAGCGAATGCTTATGCTCTTGAACGTGCAAGAACTTGTGGAATAAATGTTGTTTTTCTTGATCCAACCAAGTACGAATGTGAAGAATACGATAAGGCAATCTTGGACGTTTTAAACCAGTACAATACGGATCTTCTTCTGCTTGCAGGTTATTTCCGGATATTAGGAAGCGAGATAATTGGGGCCTATAGAAACAGGATTATGAATATCCATCCTTCTCTTCTTCCAGCTTTTAGAGGACTTCACGCCCAAAAACAAGCCTTTGAATATGGAGTAAAAGTTGCAGGTTGTACAGTGCACTTTGTAGACGAAGGACTGGACTCAGGACCAATAATCATCCAGAAGTGTGTGCCTGTACTTCCCTGGGATACGGAAGAAACTCTTACTGCCAGAATCCTGGAACAGGAACATATTATCTATCCCGAGGCAGTCAGACTCTTTACCGAGGGTAAACTTAAAATTGAGGGTAGAAATGTAGTAACCGAGTGATTTGAATAATTAACTATAATTGCTTAAAACCGGAACAGATTTTACCGACTAATAACCTCACTAGTTTAGTAGTTATTTATATATCTCAAACTTATAGGTATTTCCACGAAATCTTATAGCTATACGGCTTTTTAGATTTCGAAATTTCTTATCATCAAGATTTAGGAGCTTTTACAAAGAGTATTGAAATTTTAGAATAAAAAAATCCATTAGGAAGGTTTAGAACCTGTTTAACTACACTTCCCTTATTCGGTGGTTCCTATCGCTGAATGTTGACCTCTTGAGTAACTGTCCAACATGGAAGGCAACTCTTCTATATGTGCATGTTAGCATTGATCAACTCTCTATCCAAACAACAAATGTTTTTGATTTTAAATGATTTTAAATGAACACTTACAGGTGACATTAATGTCTTATATTGAAAAAATTGACCCGGAATTGTCTGAAGCTATAAAAAAAGAATCCGAACGCCAGGAATATAAATTGAATCTCATCGCATCTGAAAATTATGCGAGCAAAGCTGTTATGGAAGCTCAGGGATCTATCCTGACCAACAAATATGCCGAAGGATATTCTGGCAAAAGATACTATGGTGGCTGCGATTTCGTAGACGTTGCTGAAGATCTTGCGATTTCCAGGGCAAAGAAAATCTTTAATGCCAATTACGTAAACGTCCAGCCTCATTCAGGTTCAGGAGCAAATATGGCTGTCTATTTCTCGGTTTTACATCCCGGAGACACCATTATGTCCATGGACCTCTCACACGGCGGACACCTTTCTCACGGCAGCCCGGTGAGTTTTTCTGGAAAGCTCTTCAATATTGTGCCTTACGGAGTCAGTAAAGATACTGAAACGCTGGATTATTCCGACCTTCTGAAAAAGGCAAAGGAATTTAAACCAAAAATGATTGTTTGTGGAGCTTCAGCTTATCCTCGAGAACTCGATTTCAAGCAATTTAGAGAGATTGCTGATGAGGTTGGGGCTTATATGCTTGCGGATATTGCCCATATTGCAGGGCTTGTAGTTGCAGGTGTGCACCAAAGTCCTGTGCCCTATGCAGATTTTGTTACCAGCACAACCCATAAAACTCTCCGTGGTCCAAGAGGCGGAATGATTATTTCTAAGACTGAAGAACTTGCTACTGGAATTAACAAAGCAGTTTTCCCTGGACTTCAGGGTGGGCCTCTCATGCATGTTATAGCTGGAAAGGCGGTAGCTTTTAAAGAAGCAATGGGTGATAAGTTCAAGCAGGACCAGGTTCAGACTGTAAAGAATGCAGCAACTCTCTGCAAATGCCTGAAAGAAAAAGGATTTGATATTGTTTCTGGCGGCACGGACAACCATCTTATGCTTGTCAATCTGAACAATATGGATATAACAGGCAAGGATGCAGAAGCTGCCATGAGCAAGGCTGGAATTATTGCAAACAAAAATACAGTGCCTTTTGAGACCCGCAGTCCATTTATCACAAGTGGTGTAAGGCTTGGAACTCCTGCCTGTACTACAAGGGGCATGAAGGAAGCGGAAATGGAATTAATTGCCGACTATATTGAAACAGCAATCAAGAATGCAGATAACGATAATATCTTATCGGAAACAAGTGGCAAGATCAAAGAACTCTGTTCAAGGTTCCCGGTTTATCTCTAATTTAAAAGGTCAGGTGCTCTACCGATGTTAACTGAAGGCTATGAATCAAGAATCATAGACGGGAAAGGTCTTGCACAGCGCATCGAAGAAGAAGTAAGATCAGGAGTTGAAGCTCTGAAGAGTAAGCGAGAGGTTACACCTGGGCTTGCTACAATCCTTGTAGGTGACGATCCTGCTTCAAAAATGTATGTCCGCCT
This sequence comes from uncultured Methanosarcinaceae archaeon, assembly GCA_963727895.1. Taxonomy (GTDB): domain Archaea; phylum Halobacteriota; class Methanosarcinia; order Methanosarcinales; family Methanosarcinaceae; genus Methanosarcina. The sequence goes on from CAVSHT010000008.1 coordinate 258,759, forward strand.
GAAGCACAAAGCTTGTGAACGTGTGGGAATCCGGGCAGAAGATCATTTTCTTCCGGAAGAAACCAGTCAGGAGGAACTTCTCTCTCTTATCACAACTCTTAACAGCGATAAGAATGTTCATGGAATTCTGCTTCAGCTTCCGCTTCCTAAACACCTTATCCCTCAGGAAGCGATGGAGGCTATAACTCCTGAGAAAGATGCGGATGGTTTTCATCCCTATAATATGGGAAAATTAATGATAGGGGACGAAGGACTTGTTCCCTGTACTCCGCATGGGGTTATTCGGGCGCTTGAAAAATATAATGTACCTGTAAAGGGCAAAAATGTAGTTGTTGTAGGACACAGTAACGTTGTCGGAAAACCTCTGGCAGCAATGTTCCTTAACCGGAATGCAACAGTTTCGGTTTGCCATGTATTTACAGATGACCTTCAAAAATATACTCTCGGTGCAGACATTTTAGTGGCAGCGGCTGGAGTTAAACACCTTATTAAAGCTGACATGGTAAAAGAAGGAGTAGTAATCTTTGATGTGGGCATTACCAAGGAAGAAGATGGTGTATATGGAGATGTAGACTTCGAAAATGTTGTCAAGAAAGCGTCTCTTATTACGCCTGTCCCTGGTGGTGTAGGTCCTCTTACAATTGCTATGCTTATGCAGCATGTTCTTAAATGTGCAGAAAATGTTTTTTGAAGTTTCATTATAAAAATTTTTTACCTAACCTTTTAATTTTTCTTTTTAAATTTTTGAACTGGTTCTTATCTTTATGCTGTTTTACTGTCTTTTGTGGCTTCTATAAGTAAAATATCCTCTTCATTTCTAGAACCACTAAATGATAGTTATCACTCACAGATAGTTTGGAGAAACTTTGTTAAATAGAGCAATTTATCGTTTTTCACCTGATCAAGTATGTAAAAAACTTAACTTCCAAATTTAAAGAGTAAATCAAAAACCGATTCATTTTAGAAAAACGCTAATTATATCCTGAATATAGACTCCTTACTTATTTCATACTAAAGCAAGGAAAGTTATCTTGCCTATTTGTGTCAGACTTGGAAATTCAATTTATTATATTTTTCTTGCATATTTATGACAATTGTATTTTGGTATTATTAACTAAACATAGTTAACTCTTTATTTCTGTATTTCATCAATAGAATAACCGAGTACTTTAGCATTTCAAGACTTTTTGTATCACACTTTGTCTTTCTTCTCAACCTTGCTAGAAAGTGCCTCAATATGCTGTTATATCTCCCTCAACTGTAAATGTTTCTGCTTTTGATTGAGTATGGATCTTTTCTGGAAGAAACTCTGCATATGCTCTCCAGTGATCTGTCATCATTTCTCCAATTTATTTTTTCTTCAATTTTTCCCAGAGTAGTTTTCCAGTTTCCGTTCCTCTGATGCCAAAAGAGCAGTTGATGAACTTTTTCCCAACTCTATCAACAGCAATCCAGATCCAGCAATATTTTTTTTGTTACCGATGTAAGTGTGCATCTCATCCATTTCAACAATAGATATCTCACTTTCACTTTTTAGGTTCTCTCACTCTTGACCAAATTTCTTGATCCATTTTTGGACAGAAACATGACTTACCCCTAAAACTCTTCCTATTGAGCGAAAGCCTAATCCTTCAAGATAGAGTTGTAAAGCCTGTCTTTTTACAGAAGCGGAAAAAGCAGTTGATTTTAGCTCTACTGTATAGTTATAGCCACAATCAGAGCATTTGTACCGTTGACGTCCGCCAACTATACCATTCTTTTTGTAATTAGAACTATTGCATCTGGGGCAGTTTGAAGAAATATATGTTATAAGTATATATATGTTATAAGCATATATATATATATATTTTTGATTACCAATGCCCAAAATTAAAGTTAGAAATCTACTAGCTCAAAGCTTTGGAGTTTTCTAAAAGAATACAAATTAACATTTGAGTTCAGACATAATAAAGAAGTTATGACAATTAAAATTTTTGATGTCTTGTTTTCTTCTAAATTATCTAATATTTCAAACTTTACATGCATCTTTTTTTGGGATTATGTACAAAACAGGATAAATACAACAATTTTTGATGTATCGGAATGTATAAATAGATTTACTCATATGGGGGAAAAGAGAGTTAAGAATTGTTGGATATAGATTCTTACAAAGGAAACAGAGGGAGTAAAAGAATGAAAATCTGTATAACAGCTAGCGGTGAAGGACTTGAGTCTGAAGTGGATCCCAGGTTTGGAAGATGCGGCTACTTTATAATTTATGATCCTGAAACCAGATCTGTAAAGTCCATATCAAACGCTAGCACAGCAGCTGCTGGTGGTGCAAGTGTGTCAAGGCAGCCGAAATAATTGCAAATGAAGGAGTCAATGTACTCTTAACAGGCAGTGTAGGTCCCAATGCATTTTCTATTTTTTCAGAGCTTGGTATCGACATTCAGACAGGGGTAAAGGGAACAATTAGAGAAGCTATCAGGCAATATGAAGCTGGAGAACTTCAATCAATATGCAGTCCCAATGGCACTCCTGGTTATGGCATGAGAAATAGAGGTGGTATGGGGAGACAAATGGGCAGAGGCACGTAAGTACTATTTTGATAAAATTAAATAAAAAACCTATAAAGCATACACATTCCTCCGTGTATAAAAACGGCATAATTCTTTCTATTTAAAAATATTTAATAGTTGAATATTCTCGAAAATATGATCAATGCAACTCATAGATGTCTACTAATTAACATAAATTAGATAAATAAAGGTGATAGAATGAAAGTAAATATTCCTACAAGAGATGAAAATGGTCTGGACGGTATTGTTGAACAGCATTTTGGGAAAGCTCCCACCTACACCATAATAGACACAGAAACCAATCAAGTCACTGTAATTCCTAACACCAGTGAACACATGGGCGGCATTGGACTACCTCCCGAATACCTTCATCAAAATGGTGTGGACATTATGCTCTGTGCCGGGCTTGGGTTCAAAGCCGTTAACATGTTCGAATCCTATGGAATTAAGGTTTTTGTAGGGGCTGGCGGCACAGTAAGAGATACATTTGAAGCCTGGAAAGCAGGAAAGCTCCAGATAGCATGTGCTGAAAATTCATGTACTGAACATGGGCACGAAGAGCATCATCACTAAAATAACAAGTAACAATGCCAGAAAGTGTCAGCAATATTTCAATTTTCTAAAGATTTAATATTCTAACTTGTAAAATGAATTGATGACTCTTCTTTAAAGATCTTTAAATGATTGCAAAGGACAACCTGAAACTCGGAATTAAAGCATCAAGAAATGCAACTCTGGCACTTGCATTCCTTACTTTTCTTAAAGGTGGACTTAAGATAAGCCTTAAAAACAGTGGTAAGCATTTTCCTTATGGATACTACAAAGCAGAGAATATCATAGCTCTTTTTGTTTCTCTATTAATCCTGTTTTCTGGCGTTGAATTGTTAAATGAAAGTTTTTCAGATTTAAATGCCACTTCCCAGATTGAGTTTCAAGGGCTTGCTTTTGTAACAGCTGTTTTTTCAGTAGTTACAATCTATGGCCTTTCTTTATACAAACGAAATGTAGGAGCAAGGATCAATTCTCAGTCCTTGATAGCTGACGCAGTACATTCTTATACGGATGTCTTTTCTTCGATGATAGTGGTTGTGGCAATCCTTGGTTCTATGTTGGGGATCTCGAAACTTGACATTTTAGGTACTATTATAATTTCTCTTTTGATCTTCAAAATGGGAATCGAAAGTGCCAGAGATGCAGTGCTAATCCTAATGGACGCCTGGCTCGATGAGGAATAAAGTGAGAATAGTTAAAAAACATACTCAATATTCCAGGTTTGATAGAGCTTGAAGACCTGAAACTACGAAAATCCGGACTTGTAGTTTTCGGGGAAGCCACAGTTAAAGTGGAAGGAGAAATCGACCTTAAGAAAGCGGAGCTAATTTAAGAGGAAGTCAAGACAGCCGTTGGAAAAGAAGTAGAAAACCTGGAACACATTGTTGTTAATTTAAAATCAGGACATAGTGAACATTTAAAGCTGGCTCTTCCTGTTTCCGATAGGAATGGATTTCAGGCAAAGATTTCCGAACATATTGGAAAAGCCTCTTATTTTCTATTTGTAGAAATAGAAGAGGGCAAGGGTGGAGATTATCAAATTCTTGAAAATCGATTTTCCAATTCTGAAAAAAAAGCAGGTATGAAAGCTGTAGACTTAATCATCCAGGAAAAAGCAAACGTCCTTGCGGTAAGGACTGTGGGTGAAGGTCCCTACTACATGCTTCGGGATAATTTTATAAGAATCTTGCAAATTCCTCTGGAGGCAGACAATGCTAGAGACGTTCTCGCCAGGTTTCAGGACCTTGAAGAAATCACAGCTCCTATGAAATAACACGGAGGTAGAAAATGAAAATTGCAATTGCAAGCGGAAAAGGAGGAACTGGTAAGACCACGGTTTCTTTAAATCTTGCCCTTGCGCTCTCAGATGTACAGCTTTTTGACTGCGACGTGGAAGAGCCTAACTGTAATCTTTTTCTTGGTTTTGACCTTGAGAAAGTAGAAGATGTCATTTGCTTGGCACCTGTAATCAATTCAGAAAAATGCAGTATTTGCAGGCGATGTTCGGATTTCTGCCGTTATAATGCCCTGGCAGCCCTTCCTACCAGAGTTTTGTTTTTCCCTTCTCTCTGTCATGGATGCGGAGGTTGTACTATTCTCTGCCCTGAGGAGCAATCCAGGAATCTCAAAGATCTCTTGGAGTAATTGAAAAAGCAAAAGGAAAGGATTCTCTGGAATTTTATAGAGGGCTATTAAACACTGGGGAAACGATGACATCGGCTGTTATCAAAACGCTCAAGAAACATATCGATGACCAGAAAACTGCAATTCTCGATACTCCCCCAGGAACTGCCTGCCCGGTAATTGCTTAGATTAGAGATGTAGATTACTGCGTGCTTGTGACTGAATCAACTCCTTTTGGTCTACATGACCTCAAGCTTGCCGTAGACGTTGTAAAAACGCTTAAAATTCCCTTTGTTCGAGAAATGCCGGAATGGAATGAGAAGTTTCTCGGGATTTTTGAAGCGATAAAACTCCAGATTGAGGGCAGAGAGGAAGCGAGAACATGAAGCAACTTACTGTGATCAGTGGAAAAGGTGGGACTGGAAAAACAACCCTTACAGCAGCTTTTGCCTCGCTTGCGAAAAACGCTGTCATTGCCGATTGCGATGTGGATGCAGCTGACATGCACCTTATTCTAAAACCCAGGGTTATGGAAAAAGAAGACTACTGTGGCCTTGAGGTTGCCAGAATTGACCCGAACCTCTGTATTGAATGCGGAAAATGCAGAGAATTTTGCAGGTATGAGGCAATAAATGAAAATTTTGAAATTGACCCTTACGGATGTGAGGGATGTGCTGTCTGCACTATTGTTTGTCCAGAAGATGCAGTCTCCATGGAAAAAAGAGTTTCAGGTCAGGCTTTCTTTTCAGAAACCCGTTTTGGACCTATGGCTCATGCAAAACTTGGTATCGGAGAAGAAACAAGTGGAAAACTTGTAAGCGCTGTTCGAAGCAACGCGAAAAAGCTTGCAGAGAAATATAGTAAAGATTTAATTATAATCGATGGACCTCCTGGAACAGGCTGTTCCGCGATTGCAGCTATTACAGGTGCAGATCTGGTTCTGGTGGTAAGCGAACCAACAGTTTCCGGAATCCATGACTTGAAAAGAGTTATTGAACTCACTGCACAATTTATGATCCCGACTGTTGTCTGCATAAACAAATATAACATAAATGAAGAAAATACGCACTTGATTGAAACATTTTGTACTGAGCAGGAAATTCCAGTAGTAGGCAGGCTTCCTTATAACGATATTGCAACAAAAGCCATGATTAAGGAACAAACTTTAATAGAATACGCTAAAAACAGCGAGTATATAAGTGAAAGTGAGTTTGCAGACCTAGTTTTTCAGCTCTGGACTCGGGTAGAAAATATACTTCTGGATGTTCAGGATAAACAGAATGGAATTAAAACACTTGAAATGAAAAAATTATAAGCTTTTCAAATACTGAAGCAAAACCAGGATATTTCTGGAAAAATATCTCAAGTGAAAATATAGACTTTTATTTTTCAACTAACTTTTACTTTTCAACTAGATTTTTGCGTACTTTTATACTTAGTCACTTTAAATTTTGGATCTTGATACTCTTTTTTAAGAACTATTCATTTATATGATTCTACACATATAACTTCAAAGGCTAATGATCTTAAATAGGCTAATGATCTCAAACCTTAATTTTTGATGACCAACTTTTTGCCTGTATGTCTTTAACGGAGATTGAATTTTTAGAAATTGAGTTTTCAAATTCAGGAGGTTTAGCGTTGAAAGACGTTTCTGTCGGAACCTGTGTACAAATGTTATCTCAGATGAATGATAAAGCTCTTGAAGAATTCTGGAGAGAAACCTCTGCAGGCAAATTTCCAATAGTCGATTCTCATGGAAATATGAGTTATTCTCTGTTAAGTGAAGATGATATATTATTCATCAGCAACGATTTTACCTCCCAGAGTGATGAGCAGTTTGAAATGGTTTTTGGGGACATATTTCTTCCAGATACGATTCAAGAACTCCTTTTTGAAGACAAAGTGTTGCTTTTGATGGTTTGCAGGAAGGATACTCCAAACTTTTTATTGTCTGAACTGCATATGGATGTCAACTTCATGCTCGACCTTCCGCATGGACAATACTTCTTTTTCGTATTTCTTCTGGATGCAGGAGCTGAATTTTTGTTAAATTCCACGATTCACGCCATAGGTTTTCCATCCAGGATGCATTTGAATAGTCCGGAGCTTGAGACTTTTTATGTTAAGCATCCTGCTGAGATCTGGGAGTTCGTAGATCCTTCTTCTTCTATAGAAATTCAGCGCAGAGGACCTTTCCATATTAATCTGATTATGGTAAACATTGAACAGATTCCAGGCTGTTCCCTGCTTTTTTCCGAACTTTTGCAGGAAGACAAATCCCATCTTCTTTGAAATATTCTCTCTTAAATAGGATTTGCATCTAAAATTCTATTTTCTCTCTACTTCAGATTTTATACATCAGGTGCAGATTGAGAATTTGAGGTGCAAGTGTAAAATTAGTATAATTTTTCAGTTCCATAAGTTCAAAAATAGTAAAACTAAGGTGAAAGATATTATAATGATATCTGATAAGAAACTCAATTTCTCACAGTAATTATTTGATGAACTGCAAGGATATCAAATAATGTAATTACTCCAGCAACGAAGAAAACTACTGAAGGTATTGTGCTATGAATAATCGAACCTCCTGTAGCTAACGAATATAAAAAGTAAAGCGCGTATAATGGACCTACAATTAAAATAACCCATATAACGTATGTGAACGCATCCTTACTAACATTTTTGCTATTGAGATTTTCACTATTGATATCTGGTTTTTTATTTGGTTTCAGATTTTCACTATTGATATCTGGTTTTTTATTTGATTTCAGATTTTCACTATTGGTATCTGATTTTTTATTTGGTTTCATATTTTCATACTCCGAGTATCATTATTCACCAAGTAGTCTCTTAATATTAATTAATAATGTATATCATCTATAATAATTTGAGCCTAGGGTAGATTTGCAAGAAAAATTCCAGATCAGATAGTTTAGGTTCACAGTCTCTCGATGAAAAAATAGTTATAATCTGCAATTTCCAGTAGTTTACAATGCAGTTCTTTACCAGATACGAAGAAATAGAACCTTACATAACGAAAAGACGGTTCAATTATCCGCGAACTCATGCATCCGTCGGTCCACGGCAATTCAAACCAGAGCCTTGCCGAAGCTACCGTGCCAGCCGGCGGAAAAACTCTTCTTCACAAACACCACCTGACCGAAGAAATCTATCACATTACAGACGGCAGCGGAATAATGACTCTTGGATCTGAAGAATTCAAGGTCAAAAAAGGGGATACAGTTTGTATTTCGCCCGGCACTCCGCACAGAATTCAAAACACAGGAAATACGCCGCTGAAAATTCTCTGCTGCTGTGCGCCGGCTTATTCGCATGAGGATACGGAATTGCTGGAATGAGTGAATAAAGTCACAAAATCAGAGTTTTTAGAATTTTTCGTCTTTAAATAAAACGACTTTCGATTTCTCTTCTTTTTCGATTTCATAGAGGATTTCAAATGCCGTGTTAGCTGAAAATTCATGATCTGATTTTAGTAGTTCTTCCAGTTGTTTTTGTTTTTGACAGTACAAATTTTTCCTAAGTGCCTCTGCCGCACTCCCCGCACATTTTCATTTTCATCTTTCAGTGCGTTGATTAGTGGCTGCACGGCTTTATCAGATCTTTATATTTCCAAGTGCATTTGCAGCACTCATTCGAAGATACTTCATCTTCATTTTATCTTTCAGCGCATTTATTAATGGTGCACAGCTGCCTTCGATTTTGTATTTCCAAGTGTAAGTGCCGCTTTCGCCGCAGATTCTGATCTTCATCTTCATCTTCATCTTTATATTTCAACCATCTTAATAGTAGCTCTACTGACTGCTTCCGCCTTTATACTTTCAAGTGACACTGCCACTGAATATCGTATATCTTTATCTTCATGTTCATCTTTCAGTGCACTGATAAGGGGCTCTACTGAGCTCGTCTCGCTTTTATATTCTCCAAGTGCATTTACACGCTCTCTTCGCACATCTTTATCTTCATCATTTCAGTGCTTGATAGTGGTTGTACTGCTGCTTCGATTTTATTTTTCCAAGCGCATATGCCACAGTTGCCTTTACATCTTTATCTTCATCTTTCAGTGCGTTTATTAGTGGCTGCACTGCTGTCTCAGATTTTATATTTCCAAGTGACTCTGCCGCATTTCCACCGCACATTTTAATCTTCATCTTTCAACGCGTTGATTAGAGGCTCTACTGCTCTTCCGATTTTATATCTCCAAGTGCCTGTGCTGCACTCCCACCTTACATATTTGTTTTCATCTTTCAGTGCGTTGATTAGTGGCTGCACAGCTGTATCAGTCTTTATATTTCCAAGTGCCTCTGCCGCGATCCACCGCACTTATCTGCATTTTCATCTTTCAGTGCGTTGATTAATGGCTGCACTGCTTCATCAGACTTTATATATTCCAAGGGCCTCTGACCCCTATCTCACATATTCTTTTTCATCTTCATCTTTCAGTGCGCTGATTAGTAGCTGCTACTGCCTGTATCTGACTTTATTTTCCAAGTGCCTATGCCGCGATCACCGTACATCTTCATCTTCATCTTTCAGTGCGTTGATTAGGGGCTCTACTGGCTGTCTCATTTTATATTTCCAAGTGCATATATTGCACTCCCCGCACATCTTCATCTTTATCTTTCAGTGCGTTAATTAGTGGCTGCACTGCTGTCTCAGATTTGATATTTCCAAGTGCCTCTGCCGCGCTCCATCGCACATCTGAATCTTCATCTTTCAGTGCGTTGATTAATGGCTGCACTGCTATCATCGATTTTATATTTCCAAGTGCATCTGCTGCACTCAACCGCACATCTTTCATCTTCATCTTTCAGTGCGTTGATTAGAGCTGCACAGCTGTTTCAGATTTTATATTTCCAAGTGCTTCTACCGCACTCCACCTCACAGACTTCACTTTCATCTTTTAGAGCTTCGAATAATTATACTGCATTCCCATCAGTTCCAATCCTTCCCAGACTTTCAATAGAATTTATTTTTTCTAGTTTATACTTGGAATCCATTTTATCGGCAAGTAAAGCACACAGTTTTTCCTTTGTTTTATCACTTGCTTTATTTACACACTTTGAAGCCAGGAAAAGTTCGCCTTTTGAAAGCATTGAATCGATAAATTCGTCAATTGAATCCGAATCCAGCATTTCAGAGGTGAATATCACGACTTCTTCCCATTTTGGATGACTGAAAGCTTCTGATATATCATATCCACTTTCAAAAAGCTCTTTTAGCTTTATAGCTGCAAAATATTCCTGAAAAGACTGGTGGATTCCATATGATACATAAGTATCATTTTTATTAAGTATTCCAAGGTTGAAGCAGTCTTCAAGAATTAACTGCGGGGTAATTTTTTTAAATATAGGATCTTCAGAGCTTTTTTGGACAAATTTGAGAGCTTCATAATATTTACATGAAACTTCATTTCTGCACTGAAGATTAAAATACAGATCAGTAAGAGCATTTTCAATTTGTATTCTGTCTGCGTGAAGACTTTTTCCTCTTTTCTTTCTGATGATTAAAAAGAGTAGAAATAAAAGCTTCGTACAGTTCAGAACGGTTTGAAGGAAGTAAGTCATCAGGACTTGTCTTTTCTTCCCATTGCAACTTTGATGGCGATGTAAAGCATCATTGGGTTTGAGAGTATAGATTTTAGCTGTTGATTGCTAAGGATTTTCTCTTTGAGAGTATCTGCTAGTTCTTCATTTGAAACGTAGCGATTTATGAATATCTCTATTTTTTCGTCAGTGAGTTTTTCCAATTCCGAGACTTTGAAATTGCTTTTTATACTCTCAAAAAAGCCTGGTCTTGAAGAAATAACAAATCTGCAATTGCTGTATTCAGAAATAAAATTAGAAATCTGGTCATAGGGACGGAACTCATCGGTAGGTGAAAGTAAGTCAAAACCATCAATGAGAATGATAGCTTTTCCTTTCAGTATTGTTTTTAGGATTTCCTCTGAAATTCCGTTTTGATTTGCTTTTATCTTGACATAATCGTAAAAAGTAGAACCCTTCTTATTGATGTAAGTATTTAATTCTACGTATAAAGGAATAGTCCTTTCGTTTTTTCCATCAAGGTAATCTGTTGCAAGATGAAATTTAACCATTTAAGTGTAGTCGTTTTTCCTGATCCTGATTCCCCGGAAATAATGAGTTTATCTTCTTTTTCAACAAGCTCAAGAACCTCATATTCTTGTGGTATATCATTTTCCGGCATTGATACTTAAACATAGTTATATACTATTAGAAAGTATATTTCTTCATGAACTGCCCCAGATGCAATAGTTCTAATTACAAAAATAATGGTATAGTTGGCGGGCGTCAACGGTACAAATGCTCTGATTGTGGCTATAACTATACAGTAGAGCTAAAATCAACTGCTTTTTCCGTCTCTGTAAAAAGACAGGCTTTACAACTCTATCTTGAAGGATTAGGGTTCATGTCCACAGACCTCTTGCAGTAAATTTGATTTGAATCTTCTGACATATTTGTAAAAACAAATCAACATCTATAGTCAATAGGCTAAATACTACAACTTTATTGAGATACAAAATGTTATTTTTTGCAGCAATTATGGGCGTTACTATATGTCTGAAATATACGTTTATAAATGGGAGGATATCCAAAAATATTTTCCACCTGAAAGAGTGGCAGAAATTCGAGCCAAAATCCTTGAACTGCGAAAATCTGGAAAATATACCGATAGAGAACTGTGGGAAATGTATGGAATGAGCGAACGTACTTTCTATTATCTTGTTGAAAGAGCAAAAGACGGAAGTAGAGCAGAAGACTTGAAGGACACGCCTTCGAAGCCTAAAAATCCATATCGAAAGCTAACGGATGAAGATAAAGCTGAAATAATAAATCTCTATTTGAATAATACAAACAAAATCGAATCATCTAAACATGCGTTTGTTGATGCAATGGAAAAAACAGACCATGTCTTAAAATCAGAGAGAGTACAGCAATTGACGGGATTAATGGATAAAGCTGTGAAGGGAGTTCGAAGAATTGCAGCTTCATTCAATAAAAAAAAAGAGAACAAAGAAAGCTCAGTTTGTGTTGGCAAATCATGGGTTCATCATATTCTTGCTATTGCTGGGCTTACTGGAAAACAGAAGACGGCTATAAGTTCCAAACATCTTCAACGCCCTCAAGAACCATTGAGCTCTTTCAATATGGACTATACTCAACGGAGAATTGGAAATGGTGAGACTGCGTATGTTTTTGGTGTACTTGATATTTTTAACAGTGGTATTGTAATCCTTGATGCCCATAAGACAAAATCAGGTGCGAATGTGGTAGAATCTCTTCACCAATTACGCAAAATAGTACCAAAAGATGTTGTAATCGAGATTCGATCTGATGGAGGTTTGGAGTTTAATAATGCGACTGTGCGTGAATATTGTAATAAAAATAATATTATACATCATATTCTTCCAAAGGCACATCCGTGGTTGAACGCTTTCATTGAACGAGCAATAGAGACTTTGCAATATGAATTCATAAATTTACAATACCATGCAACGTTTAATGATTTTCAGAAATTTCTTGTGATTACTAAAAATGGATACAATTTACGTGAGCATTCATCATTCAACTATCGAAGTCCAGTGGAAATATGGAATTCTTCGGAAGTTTCATTGAGTGTTACTGCAAGAGGTCTGTGGACATGAACATTAGGCTTTCGCTCAATAGGAAGAGTTTTAGGGGTAAGTCATGTTTCTGTCCAAAAATGGATCAAGAAATTTGGTCAAGAGTTAGAGGATCTAAAAAGTGAAAGTGAGATATCTATTGTTGAAATGGATGAGATGCACACTTACATCGGTAACAAAAAAAATATTGCTGGATCTGGATTGCTGTTGATAGAGTTGGGAAAAAGTTCATCAACTGCTCTTTTGGCATCAGAGGAACGGAAACTGGAAAACTACTCTGGGAAAAATTGAAGAAAAAAGAGATTGGAGAAGTGATGACAGATCACTGGAGAGCATATGCAGAGTTTATTCCAGAAAAGAGTCATACTCAATCCAAAGCAGAAACATTTACAGTTGAGGGAGATATAACAGCATATTGAGGCACTTTCTAGCAAGGTTGAGAAGAAAGACAAAGTGTGATACAAAAAGTCTTGAAATGCTAAAGTACTCGGTTATTCTATTGATGAAATACAGAAATAAAGAACTAGATATATTTAAGTAACAATGCCCATTTTCCTTCTCACGGGGGTATTGTTACTTAATTATATCTAGTTCTTTATTTCTGTATTTCATCAATATAATAACCGAGTACTTTAGCATTTCAAGACTCTTCGTATAACACTTTGTCTTTCTTCTCAACCTTGCCAGAAAATACCTCAATATGCTGTTATATCCCTCAACTGTAAATGTTTCTGCTTTTGATTGAGTATGAATCGTTTAAGGAATAAACTCTGCATATGCTCTCCAGTGATCTGTCATCATTTCTCCAATTTATTTTTTCTTCAATTTTTCCCAGAGTAGTTTTCCAGTTTCCGTTCCTCTGATGCCAAAAGAGCAGTTGATGAACTTTTTCCCAACTCTATCAACAGCAATCCAGATCCAGCAATATTTTTTTTGTTACCAATGTAAGTGTTCATTTCATCCATTTCAACAATAGATATCTCATTTTCACTTTTTAGATCCTCTAACTCCTGACCAAATTTCGTTATCCATTTTTGGACAGAAACATGACTCACCCCTAAAACTCTTCCTATTGAGCGAAAGCCCAATCCTTCAAGATAGAGTTGTAAAGCCTGTTTTTTGACATAAGTGAAAAAAGCAGTTGATTTTAGCTCTACTGTATAGTTATATCCACAATCATGGCATTTGTAGCGTTGACGACCACCAACTATACCATTCTTTTTGTGACTGGAACTATTGCATCTGGGGCAGTTAATGAAGAAATAGAGGTTCTCATAATAAATAACTATAGTTAATTAGCAAAGCCCTTTTACTAAAATAGAATATGAGTAAGATTCAACCGCAAAAATCAATAAAACAAGAAGAAAAGAATATCAGAAGAGCAAAAGAGCAGGAACAAAAACTGAGAAGAAGATTTTTATTTCCATAATGGTCGAATTCTAGATATAAAGTGTAAACCATTATGGAACAAATCATATTTGATAGTGCCTTTTGACAGTTTTTATTTGGGAGCTAAAGGCATCTTTTTACTCATGACTTTTAGCTTTTTAATTGCCGATATGGTCGCTTGAGATTCTTTGTAAATTTTGTCTTCATAATAACTTATAATCTCGTCAACTGGAGCTGCAAGAGCATATATCTTTATTGGACGCCCCTTACCAGGTTTTTTTTCAGACCGAACACTAACCCAAGACTGGTTGCGCATCAGCCTCATTGCAAGACTTACTTCAGGCTGTCTTAGTCCTGTACTGATTTCAATTTCACGGGATGAAGCCTCGTCAACATTCATAAGATATGCCATAGTTGTGGCAACATTTCTGGACATACCTAAGTTCCGTAACGTTTCAATAAAAATGTGGTCATTTTCGTCCAGCACTTTTACTTCATAGTCTTTCATGATAACCCCTTTCATATTTATAGTTCAATAGATAAGTTTGTCAGTAAAAATATCTCAAGATAATTATGTTTAGATCGTTAAATAATGCTGATACAATTATCTTTTAAAGCTGACAACAGTTTCTAAATATATACACAGAAGATATATTTATACTGTAACGTATTTCGTTTTGAAATATTAAAGATGATAAAAAACGTTTTTACGTGATATAGCGGATTGTTTTCGTTTTAAGTCCAACAACCGGTTATTAAAAACAAAAATAATATGTTTATAACCGACTACCAGAGCCCCGTTTTATGAGATTAATGAGAAGGGCCATACAGATTAAACAATTAAACCTGTATACGTATATAATTAGAAGGTTATTCTTCTCTAACAATTAATAATGTACTCATACTATTTAAAGTTGTATATATTAAAAAGGAATTGAAAAACTTTCAATTACCCTAACAGTAGAGAACTAATTGTAAAAAATTAAATACTAAATTCACTATAATACCCTGATTTAAGTAAAAGTCTTCAAATCAGATAGTAAAAATATTATAATTCAACTGATACACAATTTGGATTACTTTGCAAGGAAAAATACAAATAAGTAATAAATCAAAAATTTAATGTTTTAAATTAAACTGAGGAAAAATAACAGTATATTGATAATAAGTCAGACTATTTTATGTAATATAGATGTTTCTCTAAAAAGATATGCAAATAAAAAAGGAAAGAAATAAAAAATTGTTATAAATACAACATCTTTGACTTTAGGAACGAAAACTAAAAAAACTGAGAGTTATACTTCAAAAGAAAAACTGAATATGTATCCTCTTATGAATTTACTCCTGTTATTAACTTATTTTCTATTATTAGCTTTATTTCAGTTATTAGCTTATTTTAGGAGTTATTTACTGGAAAACATATTAAAGATAACAATGATATGAAGAAGCGTTAAGAAACAAAAATTAAGACTAAACAAATATAGAAATAGAATTAAATAGGGTCAATAGCTACATAAACCCTTTAATTAAGTGCACTGAGCCTTCATTTAATCTAACTGTTAAGTAAACTCCAAAATTCGTTTTTAAACCAATTAATAATAAAAATATTTTAAGATTAAAATAAAAAAATAAGCATGAATAATATGAATATTCTTCAAGCAACCACATAGATAAACAAACGGTTAAATAATAAAAATTAAGTTGAGTTCCCCTCAAGAAAAAAACACCAAATGTATAAAGAGCTGATATCACGATTGAATTGATAATTAAAGCATTCTGGCTGATGATTCCAGCATACCTTCCCAATCCATTTGCAGCTGTTTTTGGTGGTGGTAAACCAATTGATGGGGGAAGGACTTTAAAAGACGGGAGAAGAATTATAGGGGATGGAAAAACCTACAGAGGTTTTTTTTCAGGCGTTTTTTTTGGAGTACTTGCAGGTAGCATCCAGATATGGTTGAGTTCTAGAGGCTTTGAAATTCTGGGAACCGAGATGCCAGCCTTTGGTTTGACATATACTGAAGCTTTTAAAGTAGTTCTTGCCCTTGCTTGCGGCTCTCTTTTTGGAGACATGTTCAAAAGCTTTTTCAAGCGTAGAATGGGCATGAAGAGAGGAGCTCCACTTCCATTAGTAGATCAGCTGGATTTTGTAATTGGATCATGGGTTTTTGCATATATTATGTCCTCAGAATGGTTCGTGAGCAATTTTACACTTACTATAATGGTAATTATCCTTATAACAACGCCTCTGCTACATCTAACAACAAATATAATTGGATACTTCACAGGCATAAAGAAAGAACCGTGGTAAGTTAGAAACTTGGGTAGTATACATTATAATAAAATGTAAAATTAATAAAATGTAAAATTAGTCATAATTCAATAAATTTATTCGGTAACATTTAATAGAAAATAGCGAATAAGGCTGCAAACAGGTGAGATAATGAACAAATCGGAAACCGAAAATGAATTAGAGACGCAGAAACAAGAACTAATTGCAGCTCTCAAAGACTGTGGAGCTATCCGCTACGGGGACTTCACGCTTGCCTCGGGAAAGAAAAGCAAATATTATATAGACATTAAAAAAGCCAGTACTGACCCTAAAACCCTAAAACTTATAGCACGTCAGGCAGCTTTCAGGATAAAACAGATAGATGTGAGTATAATAGCAGGAGTGGAACTTGGAGGTGTGCCGCTGGCAACCGCAGTTTCTATGGAAACCGAACTTCCCTTGCTGATAGTCCGGAAAGCTGTGAAAGACTACGGTACAAAAAGCAGGTTTGTGGGTGATGTTAAACCTGAAGACAGGCTTGTAATGCTCGAAGATGTAACGACAAGTGGAGGTTCAGTCAGAAACGCAATTGAGGTTGTCAGAGAAACCGGAGCAAAAGTAAAATACGTAATCAGTGTAGTGGATAGGGGAGAAGGAGCCATAGAAAACTTAAAAGAGGCAGGTACTGAACTTATTCCTCTCGTTAGTGCCAGCGATCTCTTGAAGTAAAGAAAATGAGAAAGCATCTTTCAATTGAAGTTTTTCAGATATTACTCTCAAATCCATCAATCGCTGCAGGAAGACACTCAAGAACTTTGGCAAAACCCGAGTGATGAAGGTTCAATACTACTGCAGCAATAACTTCTTCACGAGCTGCACCCTCATCTTTTGCCATCTTTGCATGCATCTGTACGCCCAGTGGATTTCGGTTAGCAGTTTGTATGGCTATATTGATCAACTGCTTTGGTTTTAGCATCAAGTCCTTTAAGCGCTTTTTGCGCTTCAATAAGGTCATTAAAACGTGCTGCAACTTCCGGACACTCTTTTTGGAAAATTTCATATGGATTTTGATTCATATATTTCTTATCTCCTGTAAAAAGCCTACTCATTTTACTTAATAAAACTTAGTTTTTCTCAGGAAAAAAGAAGAATTTTTTACTCTGAAAACCTGGCATCCAGCAAAAGAAAAAGAATTTCGATCACTGGAAAAGAATGGAGCAAAAATCTGAAATATACCTGAAAAAGAAATATTTTTAGTTAATTTTAAAGCCTGACAATGAGAAGATATTTATTAGAAGAAATAGAGAACTAGGAAGTCCTTCAGTATTACCTGATCAAAAAGCACTGTCAACAAATTGGCAATAAAATATAACTGTAATGAAAAATTGAAAGGTTTTGAGGACTAAAAAATTCATTACCTTTTCTTATCTCATCTTAGATCACCATATTAAAATTAGAGTTAAACCTAAAATTATCTTTTTAAAACTAGGAGAACAAAAATGAAAATTTTGCTTATCGGCGGAGGTGGAAGGGAACATGCAATCGCCGAAGGAATCAAAAAAAGCAAGCAGAATCCTTCTCTTTATGCATTAATGGCGAAAAAAAATCCAGGAATTGCCACTCTTTGTGAGGATTTTCTCCTTGAGAAGGAAACAGAAACTGAAAAAGTAGTTGAATACGCAAAATTCAGAAACATCGAAATGGCTTTTATAGGACCTGAAGCCCCTCTTGCAGCAGGAGTTGCAGATGCGCTATGGGAAGCCGGAATTCCGGTAGTTGGACCTAAAAAAGCCTGTGCAATCATAGAATTCAACAAAGCCTGGGCAAGAAATTTCATGAAAAAATATGGAATTGAAGGCTGCCCTGAATATGAAGTTTTCACAGAAGAAAAACCTGCACATGCATTCATTGAAAAATTGGGTGATGTAGCGATCAAGCCTTCAGGTCTTACAGGAGGTAAAGGCGTAAAAGTTATGGGAGACCAGCTACCTGACCTTGAAGCTGCCAAAGCTTACACAAGTGAACTCCTGGAAAAGGGATCTGTGGTTATTGAAGAACGCTTTATAGGTGAAGAATTTACACTTCAGGCTTTTGTAGACGGAAAAAACCTTGCCTTCTTCCCTGCTGTACAGGATCATAAAAGAGCTTATGAAGGAGATCTTGGACCCAATACAGGTGGCATGGGTTCATACACTGATTCAAAAGAAATTTTGCCTTTTATGTTCCCTGAAGATATAGATACAACAAAGAAGATTATGCAGAACACCGTAAAGGCACTTTCTGAAGAAACAGGGATAGAGTATCAAGGGATTCTCTATGGACAGTTTATCCTTACATCTAGCGGTCCTAAAGTAGTTGAATTCAATGCTAGATTTGGCGACCCCGAAGCCGTGAACGTGATTCCACTTCTTGAAACAGACTTTGTGGAAATCATGTCTGCAGTAGTAAAAGGAACACTTGGAAACTTACCTGTAAACTTTAAAAATAAGGCAACTGTGTGTAAATATGCAGTTCCTGCGGGTTACCCTGAAAAACCTGAAAAAGACAGTGAAGTAACTGTAGGAGATATAGGGGAAGCTTCCATTTATTACGCAAGCGTCTACGAGAAAGAAGGAAAAGTTTACACAACCAGTTCACGTGCAATTGCAGTTGTTGGAATTGCAGAAAATATAAACGCAGCCGAAAAAATTGCTCAGAACGCCCTTGAAAATATCCAGGGTAAACTGTTTTTCCGGAAAGACATTGGAACTGCCGCTCTCATTCAGAAGAGAATTGACCATATGAAAGAACTTCGAAGCTAAATGACTAAAACAAAGCCAACAGCCTGATGTTCTGCAAAAATACAGCGTGAAAATAAGTACTATGCAGTAATATAAAGTTTAAGACAGCCAGAATAAGATAAACTTAGTTAGAATAGATTAAATTGGCTAGAACGGAGTGAATAAAGAGAGTAAAATCGGGGTTGAAGCGATGAAGAAGGATATACTTTCAATAACTGACCTGTCCAAAGAGGAGATCTACGAACTCCTGGAATTGGCAACTGACCTGAAAGAAAAACGTAAAGCAGGAGAACCTACAGAATTTCTGAAGAATAAAAGCCTGGGAATGATTTTTGAGAAATCTTCCACAAGGACAAGGGTATCCTTTGAGGTTGCAATGACTGATTTTGGAGGACACGCTCTTTACCTGAATTCAAGAGATATCCAGATCGGAAGAGGAGAGACTATTGAAGACACTGCCAGAACTCTCTCAGGCTACCTTCATGGAATAATGGCCAGAGTTATGAGTCACGAAACCGTAGAGAAATTGGCTAAATACTCAACTATACCTGTGATAAACGCACTTTCGGATAGAGAGCACCCCTGTCAGATCCTTGGTGATTTTCTGACTATACTGGAGTACAAGCACAAGTTCGAAGGCTTGAAGTTCGCCTGGGTAGGAGATGGAAACAACGTATGCAATTCAGCCTTGCTAGGTTCAGCTATCATGGGAATGGAATTTGTCATTGCCTGCCCGAAAGGATATGAGCCTGAAGATGAGTTTATTGAAAAAGCAAAAGCTCTTGGAGGAAAGTTCACAATTACGGATGATCCGAAAATTGCTGCAAAAGGTGCGGATGTTATTTATACGGATGTCTGGGTCTCTATGGGCGATGAAGCCGAACAGGAGAAACGCCTGAAGGACTTTGCTGCTTTCCAGGTAAATTCCGAACTCCTTGAAGCTGCAAAACCAGACGTAATAGTTATGCACTGTCTGCCAGCCCGTCGAGGCCTTGAGATTACGGATGAAGTTATGGACGGTAAAAATTCCGTAATATTTGATGAGGCTGAAAACCGCCTGCATGCACAAAAAGCTCTTATCCTGAAATTGATGAGATGAAAATTTCATCAATTCCAATCTATTTTAATACCTTAGGAATAATTATTGATTTTTGGTTTATGTGGTTTTAGGCATCAGTTAAAAAGTTAAAACTCTCTTAAACTCGGTTTCAAAAAAGAAAATTATTAAATGAGTTTTTGTGAATTTCGTCCACCGAACAGGCTTTCAAGGAAAAAGTATAAGAACAAAGAACGCTAGTATTGCTCCTGTAACATAAGCTACATCGTGCGAGAGTTGCCCAGCCAGGTCAAAGGCGATAGGTTCAGAGCCTATTCTCGTAGGAGTTCGTGCGTTCGAATCGCACCTCTCGCACTAAATTTTTAATTAACTCTTATTTTCACTTAAATTATCTAATTCTATTTCATGAGTCTTTGGTTAAGTGGGTTCTGTTGCAAAAAATCATAATATAGAAGTAAAAATTTAGTTTCACAGCAAATAACATAAAAAACAGAGGCATTGATACTTAAACATAGTTATATGCTATTAGAAAGTATATTTCTTCATTAACTGCCCCAGATGCAATAGTTCCAGTCACAAAAAGAATGGTATAGTTGGTGGTCGTCAACGGTACAAATGCCATGATTGTGGATATAACTATACAGTAGAGCTAAAATCAACTGCTTTTTCCGCTTCTGTAAAAAGACAGGCTTTACAACTTTACCTTGAAGGATTGGGCTTTCGCTCAATAGGAAGAGTTTTAGGGGTGAGTCATGTTTCTGTCCAAAAATGGATCACGAAATTTGGTCAGGAGTTAGAGGACCTAAAAAGTGAAAATGAGATATCTATTGTTGAAATGGATGAAATGAACACTTACATTGGTAACAAAAAAAATATTGCTGGATCTGGATTGCTGTTGATAGAGTTGGGAAAAAGTTCATCAACTGCTCTTTTGGTAGCAGAAAAACAGAAACTGGAAAACTACTCTGGGAAAAATTGAAGAAAAAAGACATTGGAGAAGTGATGACCGATCACTGGAGAGCATATGCAGAGTTTCGTCCTTAAACGATTCATACTCAATCAAAAGCAGAAACATTTACAGTTGAGGGATATAACAGCATATTAAGGTATTTTCTGGCAAGGTTGAGAAGAAAGACAAAGTGTTATACAAAAAGTCTTGAAATGCTAAAGTACTCGGTTATTCTATTGATGAAATACAGAAATAAAGAACTAGATATAATTAAGTAACAATGCCAAATTTTGAAATGATTAAATATGCTCAACCTGAACCAGACGCTGTTAAACTATATCGTAAAATAGTATGGGTAAAATGACTGTCGATAGTCTGCTATCATCTCATGACGGGAACTTGATCCAACCATACGTGCCCGAAAGTATTACCAACGGCTGGTTGGGTTCCCGCAGCAGCACTTACGGTCCACCCGACATGAGGCTCTTGAGAGCTTGTAGGTAAGGGATTGTCTGAATCAATAACGAATGTCCAAGTTTTTCTTGGGTTTCCCTGAGTTTCCCTGATTACCTTCGATCCAAATACACTCCCACTCCGCAGCTTCGGTGGACTTGCCTGCCCCCAAAAGTGTGGGTCCCCGGCGAGTAACATGGAAGTCGTCCAAGGTCAATGCATTGAGTGATTGGATAGATTGTTGGTTGACACTCTGTACCGCGAGATTTTTGATCATTGTTAGCGCCCGATCCTTAGCATCGCGGAATTTCTGCCGGACCTTGTCATTTAGCTTAAAGCTCGAAAGATTGGCGTAAGCATCAATTCCAGCTCCTGGATCGTTCTCCCGAAGATCGTGATCTTGTGGAGTGTTCTGCCGGATAATGGTGTAATTCGCTGTCGCCCATTGCAGATGCACCGTGTTGTTCGGTCGGCGCCAGATTGTGATTTGGGAATTTCCGAGTGCTGATGCTGTTACAGTCCAGATTTGTCCCAAGTACCTGAGTTGGCTGTTTGGATCAGGTCGGTGCCCAGCATGCTGTATGGCGTGACTGTCAATGCCTGATACGGTGTAATGTCTTGGCGTTTGCACCTCACCTCTTTTTCCCACATGTTGCAACGCCTTCTCTCCCATTATATCCGCTTCATGCTCCAGCCCCTCATCATCATTGATCGGGATCCTGTCCTTCAACTGCATAGTCGGCTTTACCCTACCCTGAGCCTGCTGAACCACATACCACGCCTCATGCGGCAAATGCCCCTCCTGCCCCGGAGATACGTGAATATTTGTTCCTTGAGTATATGCCAGCGCCCCTACCTCAGCAGGCTTTGATGAATTATAATGCACCCTCACATCATTCATATCAATTCTAGACAAACTCTCCACGCCAGCCTTGAGGTTATCAGGCATCCCTGTATTATTTTCCCTCTTTGTTTGAAGAGGGTCTTCTTCAGGGATTTCTTGACGTTGGATGGTTCCTATCATTTTTCCTTGAAGTGGTTCCTCTTCCTCTGGGATTTCCTGCCTTTGCACTAGAGGAACTGCAAAACACGAAGGGCAGGCAATTTCAGGCTTATCTTCAAATTTGCCTTGTAACGGTTCTTCTTCCTCAGAAATTTCCTGACGCTGGATAGTTCCTATCATTTTACCTTGAAGAGTCTCCTCTTCTTCTGGAATCTCCTGCCTTTGGACAGTTTCAATCATCTTTCCTTGCAGAGGCTCTTCTTCCTCCGAAATTTCCTGCCGCTGAACTGTTGCCTGCTGAGCTATGGAAGAGTTTACAATACCTGATAACAACTGTGCAACAGCCCGGTTTCCAATGGTTCTTTGTAGCCGCATTACATCAGCATGGGTGAGGGATTTCGGGTTGATTTTGGCACGCTGGATGATGGAATAAGGATTAGATAAGGGTGTCTGGATAACGGGGGTCGCTTGCTTTTGAAAAATATTATTCGTTTTTTTGGATTGCTGGATTTGCTGGTGCTCGGGCATGGGGGACATCCCTGTGAAAGTTGGATGACTGTGGAATACTTCAAAAAATTAATGAAATATGACTCCGTTACAGTATAAAAACATTCCATTTCTGATAAAATTTTTTCGATTTAAAACCCCATTCTGGCTCTGAACACACTGCTGCCCTGAAGTCTTAATCCTTTTACCACCTGCTTCTACATGAGCAACTTGCCTGCATTCAGGCTCTCTCCTGATTATTTTGTCAGAAAAATTTCATCTTCAGCTATTTCTGGAAAAAGCCTGATTTTTCAGCCATCTCGGAAAGGTCATTAAGAAGAACTATAATTCCTGATACACACAAAAAAAATGCCCATTAAATAAGGCACTGTTTGAATATGTCTCAATATCACTAACTAAGGTTCAGAGCCTGGTCTTGTAGGAGTTCGTGCGTTCGAATTGCACCTCTCGCACTAAACTTTTTTAATTACATCAAATAAAAACGATTTTGTCATTTATTGGCGGTTATTGGGAGATTATAAACCTTTTTATTAACACTTTTGTGATTTGGGATAAAAGTAATCCATATTTTACAGAGATTGAGTATGATTATCTTTATCCACATGAACCTCTGTTCAGATTTCGAAGAATCAGATCATATTATTGTAAAAAGTTAATATGAGAAAAGTTATATCCAAGCCTCACGTTTACGAAACCATGAAAAAAACATTTTTCAATAAAATTCTTATTATTGGCTATGGTTCAGTTTCACAATGTACTCTACCCCTTTTACTGGATAAACTCGATGTTCCGCTAGAAAACATTACCTTAATTGATTTTGAAGACAAATCAAAAGCCCTGAAAAAATATACTAATCAGGGATTAAGATTTGTCTGTGAAAAAATTACTCCAAAAAATTTGAATCAAGTTTTATCACAATACATGGAAAATGAAGGCTTGATCATTGATCTTTCATGGAATATCGATGCCAATGACATCATTAAATGGTGCCATGATCACAATGTATTGTATGTTAACACTTCAGTTGAAGAATGGAATCCTACTGAAGAATTTATGACTAGAAGTCTATTAGAAAAATCGCTTTATTTACGGCAAATGAAATTGCTTGAACTTTCCCGTGATTGGAAAGATTCCCCTACTGCTGTTGTTGATCATGGCGCAAATCCTGGCTTGATAACTCATTTTGTAAAGCAAGGTTTGCTAGATATTGCCGCCCGCACCTGTGCTGATAATAAAGTATCTCCCGAAGATGAAGAAGAAATTTATCTCCTTGCAAAAAATAGAGATTTTGCTCGTCTGGCTAAGAAATTAGGAGTCAAAGTGATCCATTGTAGCGAGAGAGATACTCAGGTCGCAAACAGGGCAAAGGAAGTTAATGAATTTGTAGGAACATGGAGCATTGAAGGATTAAGGGAAGAAGGAACGGCTCCTGTTGAAATAGCCTGGGGAACGCATGAAAGCAAATTGCCATCTATGGCATATATACCTCCATACGGACCGAAAAATGTGATTCTCGTGCCCCAGATGGGCATTAATAAATGGATCAGATCGTGGATACCTGATGAAGAAATTGTAGGTATGGCGATTCGTCATGGTGAATCATATGGACTTTCAAAACTGTTAACTGTATGGGAAGAGGAAAAAGCAATCTATCGACCTACAGTACATTATGCTTATATGCCCTGTCATGATACGCTTTCTTCTCTTTGCGAAATGAGAGGAAGGAATTATGAGCTTCAACCCAAACTCAGGATTATGACAAATGAAATAACTTCTGGCGAGGACATTATGGGAGCACTCTTGATGGGTCATTCTTATAATTCCTGGTGGACTGGAAGCGCATTGAGCATTGAAGAGACCAGATCCCTTGCTCCCGGACAGAATGCCACCACACTTCAGGTAGCTGCGGGAATTGTTGCCGCTATACTCTGGATGCTTGAAAACCCGCGAGAAGGTATCAAAACACCTGAGGACTTGCCTCATGATTTTGTCCTGGATATTGCCAAACCATATCTTGGTAAATTTATTTCCACACCTTCAGACTGGACACCACTTAAAAATCGTAAAATCTTTTTCAAAGAAAATACATCCATAAAATCCAGTCCTGATCCATGGCAATTTGAAAATTTCCTTTTCATAGGTTAATCCTGAGTAAACTACCCTCTAAGACAGGCTGATATAAGTCAAGGAAGGTATCTTTGTGTCTCTGCATTAAATAAGGAAGCGGGAACAAAAATCATAATAGAAAGAGAAATAAAGGAACGCTAGAAAAATTTCAGTCAAAATCTTTTGAATTATAACTAGCGTTTCCATTGAGTTTTAAACTGTTGTTTTATTTATTATTATCGAGTTGGCTTTGATAATTAACTATAGTTATATACTATTAGAAAGTATATTTCTTCATGAACTGCCCCAGATGCAATAGTTCCAGTCACAAAAAGAACGGTATAGTTGGTGGGCGTCAACGGTACAAATGCCATGATTGTGGATATAACTATACAGTAGAGCTAAAATCAACTGCTTTTTCCGCCTCTGTTAAAAGACAGGCTTTACAACTTTACCTTGAAAGATTGGGCTTTCGCTCAATAGGAAGAGTTTTAGGGGTGAGTCATGTTTCTGTCCAAAGATGGATCAAGAAATTTGGTCAGGAGTTAGAGGACCTAAAAAGTGAAAATGAGATATCTATTGTTGAAATGGATGAAATGCACACTTACATCGGTAACAAACAAAATATTTCTGGATCTGGATTGCTGTTGATAGAGTTGGGAAAAAGTTCATCAACTGCTCTTTTGGTAGCAGAGGAACGGAAACTGGAAAACTACTCTGGGAAAAAGTGAAGAAAAAAGAGATTGGAGAAGTGATGACAGATCACTGGAGGGCATATGCAGAGTTTCTTCCTGAAAAGAGTCATACTCAATCAAAAGCAGAAACATTTACAGTTGAGGGATATAACAGCATATTGAGGCATTTCCTGGCAAGATTGAGAAGAAAGACAAAGTGTTATACGAAGAGTCTTGAAATGCTAAAGTACTCGGTTATTCTATTGATGAAATACAGAAATAAAGAACTAGATATAGTTAAGTAACAGTACCATCGAGTTTTATGATAAATTCCCAAATAATATACACCGCATGGAAATAGTTGCATAAACTATTTCTTCACAAAAAAAAGCTGATACTTTCATTTTTGTTTGTTGAGCCAAGAGAATAGATTAAAGGAATATAATGTTCAGCGGAGTTAACAGATAGCAATGCGTCTTCTCCAATTAACTTATAATTTACTAGTTTTAGATCATCACGGATTGTGACAAACTTTTTCATCAAAACTTATTGCCCATTTATAAGGACTTCCGGACATATTTGCCATCATAAGATTATGCACAACATTGCCAGTGCAGAAAATAAGAATTCCTTCTTCTGTTAATTCAGAAAGTTTCGTTCCCAGTTCATAATGTTGCTGCATACTAAGATTTCGATTTATACTCAGTTCAACTAAAGGAATCTCAGCATTTGGATACATTTTAGAAAGTACACACCATACTCCATGATCAATGCCCCACTTAGAGTCGATATTAACATCTTCAATTAGGTCTTTTATTTTAATAACAAGTTCCTGTGAATCGGAACAATCATATTTATGCTCATATAATTGTTGAGTAAACCCATAAAAATCGTGAATCGTTTTGAGTATCTTGTTTGAAGTAACGCTAGTATCCTCTCTTTCAGAATGTGCAGATATGACCAGTATTGCTTTAGGTTTTGGAATTTTTTTGGAAATATTTTCCCAATTTTTTGTAAACGCATTATTTTCTATAGCATTCATTGGTGAACCATGACCTGAAAATAGTACAGGCATAATTTTTTCCATGAATTTAACTCCGGTATAATTATCTATTAACTGTGAAAGGCTAAAGCATTTGAGGTAAAAACTCAAGGGAAAGTGTTTCAGTTCTAATATATTTTTTTGAAAATTTATGTTGTGACACTCATGCAATTGATAACTCCATAAAAGTGTCACTTACCAAGTAAATATTATGGTAACAAAAATCAAACAAAATTCTTACAGAAATCTTAAAGGATTGAATAGATTAACAAATTCGTTTTCTTGACCATTAATGAGATCAGTAATTAACATAGCGGCAGTGGTACCGTTTGCCACCCCCCAAAATCCAAATCCAGTTGCTACATAAATGTCTTTTTGAGATGTCATACCTATAAAAGGCAGACCATCATCAGTAGCGCAATCTTTATTGGACCACCGATACTCAATAGACTGAACATTAAGGTGCTGACGTGCATAGTTTTCAAGCCTACCATAGTAAACATTTTTGTCAGCTACATCAACAGGACTGTGTTCTCCAGCAACAATGATCAGTTTACCTTTGTTTGTAGGGGTAGTCCTGTAGGTATGCACAGGATTGAAGTCTATAAACATCCCTTCAGGGAAATTTTCCTTAGCATATAATGCTAACACATAGGACCTTGCTAAATGCAAATGTTTGTAAAGTTTATCAGGATCATATACTGGTGTATGTGTTGCAACTACTACTCGATCAGCCAATATTGAACCATGATCTGTTACTACTTCTTTGATTTCGCCATCTTTGACAGTTATGGCAGAAATATTCTCAAAGATATAACTTCCTTTGTCAATTATATGTTCTGAAAGGGACAGGAGATACTTACGTGGATGAAATTGGGCCTGATTCTCATATTTGACAGCGGGACCAGTTTTAAAAGGTAAAGGCACTTCTTCGGTGTAAGAAACTGGAAGTCCTAAATGTTTTGCAGCTTCAAATTCACCTTTGATCTCATCAATTCCCTCATCAGATTCTGTGTAAATGTAAAGAGGAAGGTGTTGAAACTCACAGTCACTGTTCCAATCTCTTATAATATCAGCTATCTTCTCAACTACCTTAATATTGGCATTAGCAAAATCCTGGGCTTTTGAAATACCTAATTTTGAAATAAGATTCTTGTAGATCATATTGGGTGCCACACTGATCTTAGCTGTGGTTCCAACTGTCACTCCTTTTACGATTCGATCTGCTTCTATTAATGCTACTGTACGCCCAGTTTCCACTAACAATGCAGCAGAGGTTATACCTGCAATGCCTCCCCCCAAAATCACCACGTCGACTTTCAACACTTGGTCAAGTTTAGGGAAATTTGTAGCAGGAGTTGTATCTAGCCAGAATGAAACTTCTTTTCCAGTGATTTTTTGCTCATTTTCCATTATCTAACCTCAGTGAGTAATTATCTCTTATTGGATGAAAAACTCGGTAGAAAGACCCACTTAAATTGCTTTATAGCTCTTACAATTATATAAGATGAAACAAATAAAAAAGTATTTAAAATCTAATTGTTGTAACTTAAATTTTAGATATATATGGAATTTCAATCAAAGTTACGATGATGAATCCTGTTACCAGCAACGGGATATGTTTTTACCATCGCTCTAAAAAAGTGTAATGATTTTTTTGAAAATTTATTTTAGGACCTTTATTATTGTCGACATTGCAAGATAGCATTTATATACTGATAATTAGGTACCTAAATATATTAGATACCTAAATAACCTTGTAAAGGTAGTCAAATGCAGAACCAGAATGCTATATAGCTATATAATATGTTAAACCGCCTAGGCAAGCAAATGCATCGTTTTTCTCATAGGACAGAACACAAACGCGGTCTATTCTTCGGTCAGTCAAAATTGTTGCAGCTAATCGCCAAAAATGAAGGAATTATCCAGAGGGACCTCGCGGAACAAATGGATATGCGCCCTTCATCTATGACAGAAGCGCTTGGAAGGCTGGAACAACTTAACCTTATTTTGCGTACAAGGGATGAAAAAGATCAAAGGACAATGCACATCTACCTGACAAATAAAGGAAAAGAAATTGTTGAAGATACTGTTAAATCCGAAGAAGAATTCATGAAAAAATTTACAAATATCATGTTTAAGGAAATCTCGGAAGAAGAAATTGAAAAGATGCTTGAAATTACCTCAAAGCTGTGTAAAAGTCTTGATACGCTGGACTTGGAAAAATCGAAGAATTAGGGCGAGGAACGCTGTCAATAATCACCACCATTAGAGAGAATGGGAATAATGTCATCATTTTTGAATAATTATAAAACCGTGAAAGGATACATTTATGTTTCAACTTATTAAAAAAAATCTTAAGGGCATAGCTCTCATTTGTTCTTTACTTGCTCCTTTTTTGATGCTGGTAGAGGTTTTCATGGACCTTCAGCAACCCACGCTGATGTCAGATATTGTGGATATAGGCGTTCAAAACAGAGATATGGGGTATATATTATCTGTAGGCCTCAAAATGATACTTTGTGCGTTTACAGGATTAATTGGCGGCGCAGGATGTGGAGTGCTCGCCTCATTTGCATCTGTAAAGTTAGCTGGAAGTTTGAGAGAAGAGCTTTTTCATAAAATACAGTCGCTTTCCTATTCGGAAATTGATCATTTCAAAACATCGTCGCTTATTACAAAGTTGACCAACGATGTGATGCAAATTCAGAACATGTTTCTCATGTTGCTGCGTGGAATGGTGCGTTCGCCATTATTGTGCATTGGCGGCATATTCATGTCCTTTTTGCTGAGTCCACGTCTTGCAGTTATTTTCTGCATCATTTTGCCTATAATCATCACTTGTGTTGCATTTGTAATGATGAAATCCGTGCCTCTTTACACGCAAATGCAGCTCTGGCTTGACAAAGTTAATACTGTCATGCGTGAAAATCTGCTGGGGGTACGTGTTGTAAAAGCCTTCAATATGGAAGACAAACAAAATGCCCGTTTCAGCAAAGTGAATACCGAATTTACAGAAAAAAGCATACGAGCACAGAACCTGACCTTTACGCTTATGCCGATAGTTACTCTGATTATGAACCTGAGCATAGTTGCCATCCTGTGGTTCGGAGGTAATATGGTCGTATCCAGAGAGCTTGAAATAGGCAAGATAATGGCTTTTGTTAATTATCTTGTTCAGATAACAAACTCTCTAATAATGTTTGTCAACATGATTATAAACATTTCACGTGCACAGGCATCGACAGATCGTATTAAAGAGCTTTTAGAATGCGAAACGAGTATTAAGGAGTGCAGCTCCCCAGTATTGCCAAAGAATTATGACATTGAGTTCAAAAACGTCAGTTTCAGATACTGTGAAAGTGGAGACTATGTTCTGAGAGACCTGTCGTTCCTGTGTAAGGAAGGGCAGACAATTGGCATTATCGGAGCTACTGGTTCAGGAAAGAGCTCAGTTGTAAGCCTGATTCCTCGGCTGTATGATGCAACCTGTGGACAGATTATGATTGGAGGTTGCAATGTTAAGGCCATACCAATACAGCATCTGCGCAGCAGTATCGGTATCGTGCTACAGGAAAAGATCCTTTTTCAGGGAACAGTTAAAGAAAACATGAATTTTGGCAATGAGGAAGCGGATGAGACTGAAATATGGGACTCACTTCATGTCTCTCAGGCAGAAGATTTTATTCAGGCTCTTCCTAAAAAATTACAAAGCCAAATTGAACAAAGAGGTAAAAACTTTTCAGGTGGGCAGAAACAGCGCCTTTCCATAGCAAGAACTCTTTTAAAAAATCCAAAAATCTTGATTTTTGATGATTCCACAAGCGCAGTTGACCTTTCTACCGAAGCGCGCTTACAGTTTGAAATTGCAAAAAAGATGAACGGAAACACGAGAAACACGATAATCATTATTGCACAACGTATCTCCGGCGTTATGGATGCAGACACAATATTGATGCTTGATCATGGCAGTGTTATTGCGAAAGGCACCCATAACGAATTATTGCAAAGCAATGAGATATATCGCAACATAGCTGTTTCACAGCTTGGAAAGGAGGTGCTCCTTAATGCCGCAGAATAACGTGACGCCACGTGATTTTACAGGTCGCCCTGCAGGGGGACCGAGTGCTTTTATTCACAGGGAAAAAACAGAAATTAAAGACGTTAAGAGAACACTCAAACGTATTATTATGTACCTTGGCAAACGGTGGCACATATTGCTTATCGTTTTTGTCTGTGCTCTTATTACAACGCTGATTACCATTATCGGCATTCAGCTAAACGGGTATGCGGTTGACGAGTTCATATCTAATAAGGACATTGCCGGACTTGCTCGCATCTGTATTATCATGATTCCCATTTACCTTGTTTCGGCTTTTTCTACTTACATGCAGAATTTTTTGATGATCCGTGTTGCCCAGAAAACGTCTGCAAATATCCGGAGCGATCTTTTCAGCAGCCTGCAAAAGTTACCCCTCAATTATTTTGATACCCATTCAAGCGGTGATCTCATGAGCCGCCTGACAAATGACGTTGACAATATTAACCTTACACTTTCACAGAGTATTGTGCAGCTTTTTTCTGGCATCATCAGCGTTGTCGGTATGCTGATAGCAATGCTGCTGCTCAGCCCACTGCTTACACTAATCGGGCTGCTGACAATACCTCTAATGTTCTTTACATCAAAAATCCTTGCAGTAAAGTCACAGAAGTATTTTAAGGAGCAGCAATATGAGCTTGGACGACTTAATGGATACATAGAAGAAATGGTTTCCGGCCAAAAAGTTGTTAAGGTCTTTTCCCGAGAAAAGGAAGTAGAGGGGCATTTCAAAAAAATCAACGAAAAGCTGGTCTCCAGTTCTATAAAAGCACAAGCGATAAGCAGCGTCATGGGGCCAGTGAATAACACTATAAATAATCTGACCTATTTGATTATCACGGTCTGCGGCGGCATTTTAATAATAAAAGGATTTGCGGGAATCACTGTAGGAGTAATATTTTCTTTCCTGCTCTATATGCGCAATTTTACTCAGCCGATCAATAATATTCTCAACCTTTTCAGTACTATCCAGTCAGCCATTGCAGGTGCAGAGAGAGTATTTGAGGTAATGGATGAAGAAAAAGAAAGGGACGTGGATAATGCCAGAGACATTAAGAACATTGAAGGAAACGTGGAAATTGAATCCGTTAATTTTTCATACATACCCGGTAAACCTATACTTAAAGAGGCAACCATTTCTGCGAAAAAAGGTCAGACAATTGCCATAGTGGGCCCTACAGGTGCGGGAAAAACAACCATTATTAATCTGCTCACCAAATTTTATGATATTGATGGCGGAGCAATTTATATTGATGGACAAAATATAAATGCCATTACTAGAAAGAGTCTGCGGAAGTCTATTTCAATGGTACTGCAAGATACTTTTCTCTTCTCAGACACTATACGCGAGAATATCCGCTACGGTAGACTGACAGCGACAGACGAAGAAGTTGAACAGGCAGCAACTCTGGCACATGCCCATGATTTTATTATGCAATTACCACATGGTTATGATATGATTCTTACCGACAATGGAGGAAACCTTTCACAGGGACAGCGGCAATTGCTTAGTATTGCGAGAGCCATGATAGCACAATCTTCTGTGTTGATACTTGATGAAGCAACTTCTTCAATTGATACACGGACTGAACTGATAATTCAGAGTGCACTGCTCAAACTGATGCACGGAAAAACAAGTTTTGTCATCGCACACCGCCTTTCTACTATCAAAAATGCAGATGAGATTATTGTTTTAGATGGCGGACGAGTAGTAGAAACAGGTACTCATAGTGAACTGCTTGTTTTGGATGGTTTTTATGCCAACCTTTACAACAGTCAGTTCAAAAAAGGCATGGCAATATAATTGCACTCTTTTTCTAACTTGAATAATAATGTCATAAGTTCAGAATAAATCACTGTTACTTGAAGAGAAGATTGTTTAGGCAATAAATTTTCTACAAAATAATAAGGAGTATTTAAAAACAGAAAAGTAATTTATTCTGAATTCAAAAAATATTTATTTATTTTCCAAGGATTCAGGTGTTCAAAAACATTAAATATTTACTCAACTACAAGATTTATGAGAAATAGAATACCAAAGACCGTACAAAACACTTAAAATAAAAAAGATACTTGTAAGGATTAAGA
>CAVSHT010000009.1:0-436481 GCA_963727895.1 uncultured Methanosarcinaceae archaeon
TATAATTAATTATCAATGACAAAAATTTTATAAATAGAGTTTCGAGCTGGAGTCAAAAGTTGGTCATAGAGCAGGGATTTAATACATAAACTTAAACTGGTTTTCATATTGTATTAAAATTGAATAAGGGACAACAAAAAGCCAGAATCAAAGCCTTTGAGAATCTTTTAAGAAAACAATAATTAAGACAGCTACTTTTAAATACGAGCTACAGGTATTATTGGAGTAATCCCGGAAGAATATCTAGAGAATACTTAGGGAATGATCTCAAAGACTCCATATTAAGTTAAGACTCAATTTAATTTCCTATTAAATTGTTAAATTCAAATAACAAGATTACAATACTCAGATTAAGTGTGAGTTAATTAAACTAAAATATAGTAAAACATAAAGCGTAAGTAGTGGGTAAAAATGAAAGCTATAACTCTCCTGAGCAGCGGGCTTGATTCTGTTTCAGCGCTCGCAATTGCAGCAGAAGACTTTGATATTGAGATGGCTATTACCTTTGATTATGGACAGAGGGCTAGAGAGAGAGAAATTGAGTACTCACGGAAGATATGTGAACATTTTGGAATTGAACATAAGATAATAAAACTGAATTGGCTTTCAGAAATAACATCTACCTCTCTAGTAAACAGGGACAGTGAAGTCCCATCCCTATCCTTCAAGGACATTGATGAGGCCGCTCCTAAAGAGATTACAAACGCTTCAGCAAAGGCTGTATGGGTTCCGAATAGAAACGGGGTAATGCTCAATATTACCGCAAGTTTTGCCGAAAGTAGAGAATGTGATTACCTTATCGTGGGCTTTAATGGAGAAGAAGCAGGTACTTTTCCGGACAATTCCCTGGCCTATGTGCAGGTAATGGACAGGGCTTTTTCCTATTCAACCCAGAATGGTGTAAAAATACTGGCTCCTCTAATTAAACTTGGAAAAACAGAAATTGTAAAGAGAGCTCTCGAAGCAAAAGCACCTCTGGAGTATAGCTGGAGCTGTTACCACGGCAGAGAAGTTCCCTGCGGAGAATGTGAAAGCTGTGTGCGAAGAGCTCGTGCATTTAAAAACGCAGGTGTAAAAGATCCTCTTCTGGAGAGACTTGGGATTTAATTCAGAACCCCAGACAAAGAGTTGAGGAAGTACATTAAAAAGAATTTGAATAGATGAGGAAAGATTTACAGAGAGAATCCCATGAAATGCATTGTTTTACCTGATAAATTTGATTATGATGGTAGCCAGATATCATCTCTCTGGGCCTACAACAGTTTTGGAGTTCAGGAAGACTCTGTTGTAGTATTTAGAGGAGCTTGCGACGTAAAGATCGAACACATGATTGACCTGGAAGACCGAAGGGCAAACGAGTCAATCTGGTCTGAAGATATGGTAAGTTTTATTATCGAACATTTTGATTCGACAGACCTGAAACTTATCTATGCACGCCAGCGCCTTTTTACAGCTCTTGTAAGAGAATACCTTTTAGATCTCGGAATACAGACGACGCGGGAAGGAGATGATCTTTTCCTGAAAGGAAAGAAACTGACAGTTTCGATTGCCAGTACCTCTGCAGTTTCCCAGAAGATCCATTTCGGCATAAACGTTTCTCATAACGTATATGGAAATCTGAAAGAAGCCGGAATAAGTGAAGATAACAAAGTTACAAGTCTTATGCAGACAATCGGGGAAGCCTACATCCGAGAGTTTGAAGATATAGAAAAGGATCTTCGAAAATCCAGACCTCTGGGAGTGGTATAATGTCTTCTTCGGAATCAGCTCCTATAAGAGAAGTGTTCTGTTCTGTGCAGGGAGAAGGCCCATATGTTGGAACAAGGCAGGCTTTTATCCGCTTTTCCGGCTGCAATCTAAATTGCAATTACTGTGATACGGATTTTGCAAACCCCGGAACCTGTGATTATGAACAGTCAGAAGGTAGCGGAAACTTTGAGAAACTCAAAAACCCTGTAAGTGTCGACCAACTGGAAGCTATGCTACGACCTTTCAAAGAGCTTCACTCAGTCTCATTAACAGGAGGAGAACCTCTTCTATATGCTGATTTCATTGAAAGACTGAACTTAGATTCATCGCTTTACCTTGAATCTAACATGACTTTGCCTGAGCAGGCTAGAAAATTGACTGAAAAAGTTACTTATGTTTCAGGAGATTTTAAACTTCCAGAATCACTAAGAGGTATCGAGCTTGAAGCTCGGGAAGCACATTTAAAAAATACAATAGAATGTTTTAGGCTTTTGAGAAAAAACCACTCAAGAGATTGCTTTTGTAAGATTGTGGTAGACAGGAATACGGAATTAGAAAACGTAAAGCCAGCTGTAGAAGCTATAGCTCCTTATGTATCCTGTGTAATTCTTCAGCCCGAAACCCCTATTGGCCGCAATCCAATGAATTCACAATCAATACAGGCGTCTGTACAGAGAATTATGAAACTACAGAAAAATCTGCTTGAAATCATAGATACAAGAGTCATTCCTCAAACCCACAGGATGTGGGGTTGCTTATAATTGAAGCTAAGAGAATAAAAGGCATTAAAACGAAGAATAAATGCTTAAAAAATGATTTTTAATTAAAATGGGGCTTACAAAATGACAAAAATGAGATTGGGAGTCATTGATTATATTGACAGTGCCCACTATCTTCCAGGACATGGAAAATGCGGAAGAGTACATGGACATACATATAAAATAGAAGTTTTAGTAGAAGGAAAAGTTAAAGAAAATGGGATGGTCATCGATTTTTATGACCTGAAAAAAGGGATTAAGGAGACTCTTGGAGAATATGACCATATCCTGTTAAATGAAATCCTTGAATTTCCAAGTTCTGAACACCTCTGCCAGCAGATTCATTCACACATCTTAAAAAAATTTGGTTTCCCGCTGAAGGTCAGAGTATGGGAAGGAGAAGGAAAATGGTGTGAAATGGATAATTTTTCAGAATGATCATAGCTGATAAAGTGTACCCTGAACAGATTTAATACTCAGACACTATTCAAGGTGTACCGGAAATATGTTGAGAAACAAATTCACTGAGAAAATGTTATGTGGTGCTGAGTTTTTATATAATTAAAGAGATTTTATATACAGATATTTAAACTTGAAAATAATAAACTAGGAGAAGATATAGTAGAATTCTCCAGATTCAAGATAAATTCATAATGTATATTAAGCAGTGTATTATATGGTAGGTTAGACACCTTAAAGCCCCCTGCAACAAGGTTCTGCTGTTTAAAACTCCGAATGGAGGGAAGAAATTTGCCAGAAGACAATCCTATAAACGATATAGACAGCCCTAAATTTGACGAAGGACTCCTGAGAAAGATTGCCGAACATCCTTGCTATGACAGGAAAGCCCAGCACAAGTACGGTAGAATTCATCTGGCTGTAGCTCCGTCATGCAATATTCAATGTAACTTCTGCGTAAGGGAATTTGATTGTGTAAACGAGAGCCGCCCCGGAGTTACAAGTAAGGTTCTTACTCCACAAGAAGCCCTTGAGAAGACCAAACAGATCCTGACAGATTATCCCTTCATCAAAGTTGTCGGAGTTGCAGGTCCAGGCGATCCATTAGCCAACGAAGAGACGTTTGAGACCTTTGAATTAATAAAAAAAGAGTTTCCAGAACTTACGCTGTGTATGAGTACAAATGGACTCATGCTTCCTGAAAGGCTGGAGGATATTCTACGCGTGGGAGTTTCCACATTGACGGTAACGATAAATGCAATCGACCCAGAGATTCAGGCAAAAATCGTAGATCACATAGCCTATCATGGAAAGATATACAGGGGACTCGAAGGCGCAAAAATCCAGATAAAAAACCAGCTTGAAGGTGTCAAAGCGGCTGTCGATGCAGGTGTGGTTGTCAAAGTAAACACTGTGCTCATTCCAGGGATTAATGATAAACATGTAATTGAAATTGCAAGAAAACTCAATGAATTAGGGGTGTACATAATGAATATAATGCCTCTTATTAACCAGGGAGCTTTTGAAAACATTGAGCCACCTACTGCTGAAGAGAGAAAAGCTGTCCAGGAAGCATGTGAACCTTACGTCCTGCAGATGCGCCACTGCAGACAGTGCAGAGCTGACGCTTATGGACTTCTTGCTCAGGATATGTCACAGATGAGCGAAGAGCGAAGAAAGCTTATAAAAATTCAGACGAAAGATGACATAGAAAAAGCAAGAGAAATCCTTAAAGAAAATGGAAAACAGGAATCTTGAAAAAACAGTAAATGTTTTCAAGTAAAATATCTCACCAATAGCAGTAATTTTTGGGTTATTGGGCGAAGAATCTTAGTAAAAATATGAATATAAAAACTGAAAAGATGGAGTAAAAATACTCCACTTCTCAGATATATTTATAAAATTTACACAAAAGCTTACTCGAGTGTGATTGCGTTGTTCGGGCAAGCATCTTCGCATGCGCCGCAGTCAAGACACTCATTTTCATCGACAACTGCAACACTATCGTCGTTGAGAGAAATTGCAGCTGCTGGACATTCATCTACGCAAGATCCACATCCTGTACAGGAATCAGCATCAACTTTTGCTACCATTTTTTATTCACTCCGTATTTTATCAATAAGAGATTTTTATATAGCTGAAAATATATTAAGTTGCCTTAATAACACAGACAAACTTAATAAAAAGCTGTCGCTTCTTTGACGTGAAAAAAGAAATAAAGGATAAACGGAATAGCTACTCCCAAAGATGTTCCAAGATAATTCACAAAAGGAGTTTTGTAGTTTATCTGCATGGTAGCGTACTAAAAGTGATACAATTACCTATAATCCATAGTTATATTACCGATCATCATACCTGTATATTGACTACTTTGTTTATAATGACATGTTATTATTGGTATTAGTAAGTGTACCCATATTTATTAAAAACAAAAGGAAGCCCGACATTGAACCTAAAAGAGCTTGCAGAAAGGATAAAAAACTTTGAGGGAGTTTCCCGAAAAAAACAGATTGAGGATATTGTTTCAATTTTCGAAGCAGTCCGTCCGGAGTATCAGAATGCAATCGTTGATTTTGGAGACGACGCAGCTGTTATCGATATAGGAGGAGATGACGTTATCCTCTTTGCAGCAGATGGGATGTGGGGGAGGATACTGGATGCCAGTCCCTGGTGGGCAGGCTATGGAGCTGTAGTTGTGAATGTAAATGATATTGCAGCAATGGGGGGAAAGCCTCTTGCTATGGTAGATATAGCTTCCTCAAACTCCGAAAAAATCTGCAGGGAACTCATGGAAGGACTGGCTGAAGGAGTTAGGAAATTCGGGGTTCCGGTCGTAGGCGGGCATGTTCACCCAGACACTGAATACAATTCTATGTCAGTTGCTATTATCGGGATAGTCAAAAAAGATTGCGTTATCCGGAGTGATACTGCTAGACCTGGAGACCTTATTATTGCAGCCTATGATATGGATGGAAAAATAGGCCCGAATTCTCCTTACAGCTGGGATACGACATCTTTTAAAGCCCCTGAAACAATTAAGCAGACATATCTTGTAACCCAGGAAATAGCAAACCGAAAACTTGCTACTGCGGGCAAAGACATAAGCAATCCAGGACTTATAGGAACTCTGGGAATGCTCTGTGAAACAAGCGGAGTTGGTGCATCTGTTGACCTTGAAGTTATCCCGAAACCTGAAAATGTCGATTTTGAACAATGGCTAAAAGTGCATCCTGGGACAGGTTATGTATTTACTGCAAATTCTGAAAATGCAGAGGAATGCAGAAAGGCCTTTGAAGAGGCAGGACTCACAGCTGCTATTATCGGAAAAATTGAGGCTGGCTCTAAACTCGACATGTATGACAAAAAAGACAGAGTAACAGTATTTGATTTTTCAAAGGAAGGCATTACAGGCATTTGTTCCAAATAATTAGAACCTTCTTATTCACGGTTTACTGAAAATTTTTTGGATTTAGTGTTATCAAAAAGCACTTAGATTCCTTTACTCAGTTCCTGACCTTATTAACACTTATATTTGGCATTGGTACACAAAAATAGAT
The DNA here is from genome assembly GCA_963727895.1 of uncultured Methanosarcinaceae archaeon. Classification (GTDB taxonomy): domain Archaea; phylum Halobacteriota; class Methanosarcinia; order Methanosarcinales; family Methanosarcinaceae; genus Methanosarcina. Next base: position 6,023 of record CAVSHT010000009.1, read on the forward strand.
ATATATGCTTATAACATATATTTCTTCATTAACTGCCCAAAATGAAATAGTTCCAGTCACAAAAATAATGGTATAGTTGGCGGGCGTCAACGGTACAAATGCTCTGATTGTGGCTATAACTATACAGTAGAGCTAAAATCAACTGCTTTTTCCGCTTCTGTAAAAAGACAGGCTTTACAACTCTATCTTGAAGGATTGGGCTTTCGCTCAATAGGAAGAGTTTTAGGGGTAAGTCATGTTTCTGTCCAAAAATGGATAAAGAAATTTGGTCAAGAGTTAGAGGACCTAAAAAGTGAAAATGAGATATCTATTGTTGAAATGGATGAGATGCACACTTACATCGGTAACAAAAAAAATATTGCTGGATCTGGATTGCTGTTGATAGAGTTGGGAAAAAGTTCATCAACTGCTCTTTTGGTAGCAGAGGAACGGAAACTGGAAAACTACTCTGGGCAAAATTGAAGAAAAAAGAGATTGGAGAAGTAATGACAGATCACTGGAGAGCATATGCAGAGTTTCTTCCAGAAAAGATCCATACTCAATCCAAAGCAGAAACAGTTACAGTTGAAGGATATAACAGCATATTGAGGCACTTTCTGGCAAGGTTGAGAAGAAAGACAAAGTGTTATACGAAGAGTCTTGAAATGCTAAAGTACTCGGTTATTCTATTGATGAAATACAGAAATAAAGAACTAGATATATTTAGTTAACAATACCTTATATTTTACAATATTTTACAATATTGAAAAAATGGTTAACTTTTATCACTGTTTGATCAGGGATTTTGTTTTCTCCAGACCGCTGGTCTGAAGAAGTTTAACAGGATCGTGAAATTGGTAAGTCAATGTAAAAAACTTACAGATTCAGAGAATTTAACAGAATTACTGGTTTTCAATCCAAGCGTTCATTTCTTCATAGAGAAACTTTTCAGCAGCTTGAACCTTCTCCAGGGAGCCACGGAGAACCAGAATTTCTCTTTCTTCACTGTTTGCTACGCCTACAAACATCTTCCGGGTTACAGGTTCAAGCCCAAACTCTTCAACGATATCGTAAATAATAGATACAACTGTGCCTGGAGGGATTATAAGGTCATACAGCTGTTCAATATTCAGATCACTGCATTCTATATTTTCTTTTTCAAGCTGTTTTGCAGCAATTAATTCTTCCAGATTTAGTGTTTTATTCATTTAGATGTCACCTTTGTATTCATTTATAGTTTTTATTATCCTCAATCAGTTTATATGAATAGGGAACAAGTTTAGTCAAGAGGATGGAGTTTTTGTTTTAACATTTTTAAAGCAAGAGATAAGGTAAATCAGACTAATGTAAGGATGTGTCAGTTGTTGAAGAGAATCTTTTTTGTACCAACTTATGATAGGTATAATCATATTTATGATTGATTCTCATGAACATTATCTGTTACAGGTTGAAATTTAATTTTAAAGTACTTGTGCTTATAAATATTTGAGAAATCATTCAAGATCAAAGCAAATTAATAACTATACAATTAATAAGAACCAAAATATAAAGAACTGTACCCGCGATGTAAGAAGGTATTAAAAAAGTAAAACTTGAGGGAAAAGGTTCTAAGTAAGTCGATACTAAGCAAACTTTATCTGAAATGAAAATATAAGAGGATAGTAATGCAACAGTATAAATTAAAGCGCGGTTTTAAGCCTGATATTGACAGAATTTACTCGGTAATGACGGAGTGTTTTTCCGGAGAAATCTCCAGAAACGAAGGAGTCGTTGAGACCTCCTTTGGAGCAATGTCAAATATAAAAGTCTGGATAGAGAATAAAATGCTTGCTGTGGACACGGTTTCTGATAAAACTGTAACTGATGATGAAACTGTCCTGAAGACAAATAAAGCCTTTAGGGATTTTCTTAATAAGGCTACCGGCTACACGGCAAAGGAGCGCATAAAAAATGCCAAGAAGGACGTCGGAGGGGAGTAAAATTCCTGGTGGCTTAATCCTGTTTTGAGATTCTTATACTATCTGGTAACTCCTACCTAGAGGTATCTTTTTGAGTATCGATTTTCTAGAAAAACTGAAGAGCCTGGAGATTCCCACCTGTCTGCGAGTCTGCTGTGGGACAGATGGATCAGTGACTTTCCTGCTGGAAATAATGACTTTAAAGGAGGTTACCGTGAAAACTGAATCCCAGTATACCTTTAAAGCGGATCAAGAAACAGCTGCCCTTCTGGGTGTAGCAGAAGGTAGCGAGGTAAATGACCGGATAGTCCGGCTCTTTGCAGAAGATACCGTTTTTGTCCAGGCAAGATCTCTTTCTCCTCTGGAACGTATGCCTGAGACAATGCGAGAACAGCTAATGAGAGCAGATATTCCAATAGGTAGAATCCTGCGCAGTCACAACCTTGAAACAAGACGTGACATGGGAGAACTTGAAATACTGGAAGGGGATCCAACCTTTGATGGAATACCAATCCTTTCCCGTTCCTACAAAATAGTTCACAAAAATCAGGTTCTCATGTGGATTAACGAACGTTTCCCAATCGATGAGCGCTGGAATTTATAAAGGAGATTAAGGGAAAAATGACCTAAACAATAAAATTGGAACAAAACAACTTTTTTGAGGCAACTATTCCCAATTTATTTAAAATGAATTTGCAGATTTTCCAGCAGTATTGAGAAAATTTTATTATGTTCCTGCAGTCAGTCGAAACCTTTATATCTCTGCTATGATATTTTGGAGATGCTCTTTGAGCATCTGTGCCTTGGTGGCTTAGAGGTATAGCGCGTCCTTGGTAAGGACGAGGTCGCGGGTTCAAATCCCGCCCGAGGCTTTTTACTTTTGTTTTTTAGTTTTTTTAAATAGAGACAGGTTCATAGCTTATTTTCACTGGAAAGTAACCAGATGATGATTGGTATATAAACTAAATGTTTCTGCTCGTTTGGAATCTGTAGAAGATTTTTCTATAAATAAGACTCAGAACAGAATTTTTCTGACCTGTTTTATAGCTTCTGACCTGTATTTCCACACTGATTAACTGCATGTAGAAGTAATATATATCAAGCCAGTATCTGGCCTATTTGCCATAACCTTCCTCTTCCCAATGTGCTTATAGATCAGATACTTGGTCTACTCCGTTCGTTTTCAAGATTTATCCTTCGGTTCTTTAAAAAGGTCAGGATACTTTTCTCTCAATGACTTTTCTAACTCTTCATCTAATTTTGCGGTTCCGTTGCAAAAAATCTTAGAATAAGCCTGCAAATCTATGAATAATGAATAAAAGTTAAAATATTCAAAAAGATATGTCAATATTATAGAACTATTCCAAATAATTGATAAATATATTTAGCTTCATTAAAGCCAGAGTAATTTAAGTTCTTGATTTGTCCTTTTTTAATCATATTCATAGCTTCAATTCCTTTTAAAGTTTTAGTGGCTGTATGAAAAGACTGAAATCCTAACATTGGATTAACTATTCGTTTAATGGATCTATGATCTTGTTCTATAATGTTATTCAAATATTTGATTTGTCGAATGCCTACGTTTATAGGTAGTATTTTATCATTTTTCAGTTTATCTATAGCAGGTGGATAAGCTGGATTTTTGTCAACTGTGATTACTCTTGGAATTTGATTATGATTAGAGTTCAAAGCTTTTTTGAAGAATCTGTTCGCTGCTTTTTTATTTCGTTTTGCACTTAACATGAAATCAATTGTATCTCCATTTGAGTCAACTGCTCGGTAAAAATATTTCCATTCACCTTTAACTCTGATATAAGTTTCATCAACTCTCCAAGAATCGTTTGTTGGTCTTAAATGCCTTCTGACCTTCTTTTCGATTTCAGGTGAATATTGATGTACCCATCTCATAATGGTTGTATGGTTGACTATTATCCCTCTTTCTGCCATCATTTCCTTTAAATTTCTATAACTAAGTGGGTATTTTAAGTACCATCTAACATTCAATAAAATAATTTCACCAACAAAGTGCTTCCATTTAAAGGAATTAGATAGCATATCACTATCTTTGATTTCATTTTTATTTTAATTATATCCTTAGCAGATATTTTTTGCAACGGAACCTGAGTTACATATGAATCCAGGAACTGCTTATATAAGATTCAAAGTAGCAATATTTGATGGTGACAATATATTGGATATCTCAAATTGGAATGATTTTTCATTTATACAGTATTAAAGATTACTTTTTATAACTTTAAATATATAAATATCAATTATAATTCCTTCAATTTAAAATATATCAATTATAATATCTTTAATTAAACAAATATTACTTACAATAACTTGAATTAAGGATCTATACAAAAGGTACTTTTATCCAGTCTTATTTTATTCTTTTATTTCAGCTGCTTAAAAGTGGTTTAGATATCTTTTCTAAAAGAAGGATTTGCATATATAGCCGCTTCAATGAGAAGCTTTTGTTCTTTATCTTTTAGATTGTAGGTTTCGAGAGAGATCAATGCTCCCCTGTCATGCTAATAAAACAAGCTGTTTTTAAGATCTTATTAGAGTAAAGTACCAGATATATCTCATTCTGGTACTAATATGGTTTCCTTTAGGGTTTCCTTTTTTCGTCTGGGTTAATCTTTTATTCTGCAAAGTCTTGCCTTCTGAGACAAGCTTTAATAATATTAGTATTTTTAACTATATATACTTTTTTGCTCTCAATATCTTTATATGCGAGAACCTCATTCTTTTTATATGGCTACTGTTCTCTTTTTTTACTATTCAATAATCTAGAGAATCGCGAATTTCAAAATTTTAGAATACCGTAATCCTCCAATCCTAAAATACTGGAATTCAAGGAAATTAAATATATGAATGATGCCGACGAATCCCATACATCCGACCAAACGGAGGATGTGAAAATAAAAAGAGCATTGTCCAAAGCGCAGCGAGATGCAGTAGAACAAGCCTTTGTTCTAAATCATATGTATCCTAATAGATGGTTCACGCTGTGCGAACTAAACAAAGTCATTCCTGTGACGATGGAAGCATTAATTTCAAGAGGGTATATAAGGAAGAAAATAAGTGATGCAAATCCGAAAGTTACTTATTATCAGTATACTGGACTGCCTTTTGATGATGAGTTTATAAGTAAGTACTTAATGAATAATAAAATATGAATTTTCTTTTTTATTTTGAGTAATGGATTAGTGGAGATGTTTTATTTTTGCTTCAACTGATTCGCGGACTTGTCATCGTGTTTAATCCTTGGTTTTTGGATACTTCAAGGATAAAATATATTCTTTTATGATCTTTAAGTTGCCTTGCTAAAGTCATTTTGAAGGGAATCGAGTTTATTTCAATGTTGTATTTACTATTCTGTTTTTCTCTAGCTTTCAGAAAAACAGTAAGTAATAACCTCCAAAATTAACTCTTTGTCCCTCTCAAAAATAGAACAATCTTCTACAGATTCCACAACCGTGCAGAAACATTTATAAAAAACTGTTCTTATTCCTCTTATGTGTTATTGTGTTCTTTCAAAACAATGGATGACTGACTTATATTATTTTTTTTAATTCAGAGGTATTAACATTAAAATTGATGGTTTCATTCCTAATACAATTTAAATCATCTGCTTTAATGTAAATATTAAATAACTTATAGACTTTACCTTCTGGAAGATATGGAATTGAGTTTAAGTTCTTCTTTTATTTTGAAACAATTATTATAGTCTTATCCATGATTTTTTTCCATCTGAATGTTATTGCTTCAATAGATCCTGTATTGTTATTGAAGTTGACTGTAACATTTTTGTTGTCTGCAATAATTTGAACAGAATCTTTTGCCTGAACATTGTTGTCATATATTGAGTTCGGTTCTATGTCACTCATGTCTTTTGCATAACCTATGCCAGAACTTGCTATCAATACAAAGACAGTAAGTACTAATGCTATGAAATCGTTTTTCATTTTCTCAGTCTCCAATTTGAAATGAAATATATTTGTTCTTATACAATTGGTTAATTGGAATGAGCCTGCAGCTAGTTGATTAATTGAATATTATATTTGATATTCATAGTTTTTGGATGAAATTTCTAACTTATTTTTCTTAAAGTTAAAAACTCTATAATAGGTCTACATCGGTTCTGAATCAACATAATTTAAATAAAAATTTTAAAAGTTAACTATAGCTCGCTTGAGAGTTCACTATTCATATCTGGCAATGAGAGCTTTCAATATTCATTTCATATAAATAGAATATGTTTATATGAAATTAATTCTTTTTTAATTTAATAATTATTTTGGCATTGGTATACAAAAATAGATATTTATGCTTATAACATATATTTCTTCATTAACTGCCCAAAATGTAATAGTTCCAGTCACAAAAAGAATGGTATAGTTGGCGGGCGTCAACGCTACAAATGCTCTGATTGTGGCTATAACTATACAGTAGAGCTAAAATCAACTGCTTTTTCCGCTTCTGTAAAAAGACAGGCTTTACAACTCTATCTTGAAGGATTGGGCTTTCGCTCAATAGGAAGAGTTTTAGGGGTAAGTCATGTTTCTGTCCAAAAATGGATAAAGAAATTTGGTCAGGAATTAGAGGCCCTAAAAAGTGAAAATGAGATATCTATTGTTGAAATGGATGAAATGCACACTTACATCGGCAACAAAAAAAAATATTGCTGGATCTGGATTGCTGTTGATAGAGTTGGGAAAAAGTTCATCAACTGCTCTTTTGGTAGCAGAGGAACGGAAACTGGAAAACTACTCTGGGCAAAATTGAAGAAAAAAGAGATTGGAGAAGTGATGACAGATCACTGGAGGGCATATGCAGAGTTTCTTCCAGAAAAGAGTCATACTCAATCAAAAGCAGAAACGTATACTGTTGAAGGATATAACAGCATATTGAGGCATTTTCTAGCAAGGTTGAGAAGAAAGACAAAGTGTTATACGAAGAGTCTTGAAATGCTAAAGTACTCGGTTATTCTATTGATGAAATACAGAAATAAAGAACTAGATCTATTTAAGTAACAATACCATTATTTTTTACTGAGAACGATTTACAATGGGCTATATATTAAAAGATGAGTTGAATCAGTTTTGGAATAATGCAAAAAAAGAAATGAAGCAACTCTATGAAAAGATAAAGCAACATCCATTAACTTGTCTAATCTGTATAATTGTTATTTTCATTGCTTTATTATCATTAATTGTGCTTCCATATTGGCGAGTAACTCAATTTGGAATAACAAATCCAAAAGACTTTGCTGATGCTGAAAATAGTTACCGAGCTACTATCGCTCAAATATTAGGTGGCATTGCTATTGCTATTGGGATTTATTTTGCGTGGGGAAATCTTACAACTGCTAGAGAAGGACAGATTACTGAGCGTTTTACTAGGGCTGTTGATCAGTTAGGAAATCCATCTATAGAGATTCTATTAGGTGGAATTTATGCACTTGAAAGAATTGCAAATGAATCTGAAAAAGATTATTGGCCAATTATGGAAATTTTGACTGCTTATGTTAGGAAAAACTCACCAGTTGAAATATCTGAAAGCCAAGAGAAGGTATCTTCGGATATTCAAACAATTCTTACCGTTATTGGAAAACGCAACTATAAAGAATACGAACCTACATCACCCTTTATAGACCCGTTTCGTCAACATAAACACTTAAATTTAAGTCAGACATGTCTAAATGGAGCTGACTTTTATGGAGTTCATCTTGAAGGGGTTTATTTTGTAGCGTCTCAGCTAAATGGAGCTGACTTTGAGAAGAGTTATCTTCAAGGAACTAACTTTGGAGAGGCTCATCTTGATAACGCTTTCTTTGGGGGATCTCATCTTCAAGGAACCTACTTTGGAGATGCTTACCTTGAAGAGGCTCATTTTGTGTCACCTATATTTTAAGGAGCTCATTTTGTATGGACTATGTTCCATAGAGCTAATCTTAAAGGAGCTCATTTTGAAACTACTCATGTTTCATCAGCTAATTTTGAGGAAGCTTGTCTTAAAGGGGCTCACTTTGAAGAAGCAAATTTTAAAAAGATTCATGTTGAATTAGTTTCGACGGTTCCGTTGCAAAAAATATCTGCTAAGGATATAATTAAAATAAAAATGAAATCAAAGATAGTGATATGCTATCTAATTCCTTTAAATGGAAGCACTTTGTTGGTGAAATTATTTTATTGAATGTTAGATGGTACTTAAAATACCCACTTAGTTATAGAAATTTAAAGGAAATGATGGCAGAAAGAGGGATAATAGTCAACCATACAACCATTATGAGATGGGTACATCAATATTCACCTGAAATCGAAAAGAAGGTCAGAAGGCATTTAAGACCAACAAACGATTCTTGGAGAGTTGATGAAACTTATATCAGAGTTAAAGGTGAATGGAAATATTTTTACCGAGCAGTTGACTTAAATGGAGATACAATTGATTTCATGTTAAGTGCAAAACGAAATAAAAAAGCAGCGAACAGATTCTTCAAAAAAGCTTTGAACTCTAATCATAATCAAATTCCAAGAGTAATCACAGTTGACAAAAATCCAGCTTATCCACCTGCTATAGATAAACTGAAAAATGATAAAATACTACCTATAAACGTAGGCATTCGACAAATCAAATATTTGAATAACATTATAGAACAAGATCATAGATCCATTAAACGAATAGTTAATCCAATGTTAGGATTTCAGTCTTTTCATACAGCCACTAAAACTTTAAAAGGAATTGAAGCTATGAATATGATTAAAAAAGGACAAATCAAGAACTTAAATTACTCTGGCTTTAATGAAGCTAAATATATTTATCAATTATTTGGAATAGTTCTATAATATTGACATATCTTTTTGAATATTTTAACTTTTATTCATTATTCATAGATTTGCAGGCTTATTCTAAGATTTTTTGCAACGGAACCATAAAAAGAGTAAAATCACTGTATGATGTATTTACATAATCTGGTGTGAAATAATCGTATACTGCAACTTTACCATCTACAGCGTAAAATCCATCATTATCTTTTAATTGTGTGCCGTCCAGGTTATTATAAAAAAGTGCGGCAGCTAAACATTCTTTGTCTTTAAGATTATATGTATCAAATGCCATATGGATTCTCACACCTTTGAGACCACCATTTCAAACACCATTTTCGGACCATACATGGCTTATTTTTGCAGATTGTGCATATTCATTATCTATTTGAGAGTATCATTAGATTCTACTTGAGAGGTATCATTAGACATTAGAATAGGTGATAATGAAAGCGTTTTATCAGGATCAACACTTATATGCTGAGACCAATCATTATATCCCGTGAGTTTTAAGGCAAGTACATGCGAGCCTTGCTCAACATTTTCTACATTCTTTGGTGTTTCACCTTTGTAAGTATCATCTAAATAAATAATGGCACCATTATTGAAGGTAACTATATTAGAACTTTGATTAACGTTTTCTAAAATATGTGGTGATTCAACTTTATAACTATCCTCTCGATAAATATCAGAACCATTGGGAGAAAAAGCAACTGAGATATTACCTGTTGTAACAATAGGTTTCTCTATTGATGAAGTGTTAGCGTCTTGCAGAGCAAATTCATGAGTGATTAAACCAGCTAAAGCGATACATAGAGCGAGGATGCCAATTATTATTTGCCAAAATCCCCATTCTCGATTACCCATATTTTATCTCCTATAAATCAAAACGTCTCTATTTATCTGATAATACTTTGATACAAGAGGACATGTGTTTAGTAGTACACATTTTTTAGTAACAAGCCAACGGAATAGTATATGAAGTTACAATATGTTGAATAAGTTGATTTATTTTAGTTACATTTGAAAAATTTAAATTATTTATGGTATTAAGAAATTTATCTAATATTAGAAGATTAATTAAAGTAAATTTAAAGTAAAGTTAAAGTAAATTTGACGTAAATTAAAAAAAGCGGATTTTTAAAAAATTTTATATTTAGATCGGACTTTTATAAATTTAATAGAATATTAACACAAAATTAATAATTTAGATTAAACTGTTTTCATATGAATAACAAATGAACAAATATAAGTTAGGGAATAAAGAAGGACAATGAACGGTTGAATTGCTTTTATTGAACCGGGTTCAATTTGTCATAACAACTCTGTTCCATTTATTATGAATAAGGAAGATGTCGGAATGGCTGAATACTGTACATATGAAAAATATGTATTTAAAAAGAAGCTTGAAACTCTAATAAATAAAAGTGGAAAGAGCACAGAATTAATTTCCCTTTATATTCCTTTTGATAAACAAATTCAAGATGTTATAAATCGTTTGAAAGAAGAGTATGAGAAAGCCTTAAACATTGAATCTAAACTTACTAGAAATAACGTACTGGGAGCACTTAATTCATTGTTGGCAAAATTAAGATATCTTAACAAACTCCCAGAAAATTGAATAGTTTATTTTACAGGAACTGTCGATACCGGAGCTAACAAAACAAGCATGTTAAGCGAAGTTCTTATTCCCCCAGAACCTGTTGTACATTATATATATCACTGCGACTTCGTTTTTTATCTTGAACCTCTTGAGGAAATGCTTAGAGAGTGCAGTACTTATGGACTTATACTTCTTGATTTAAGAGAAGCAACTCTCGGAATGCTTGTAGGTAAGCAAATTGAAGTTATCAAACATCTCCACTCTACTGTCCCTGGAAAACAAAGAAAAGGAGGTCAGAGTGCACATCGTTTTGAACAACTTAGACGCATTTCTATTCATGATTTTTACAAAAGAATAGGGGATGCTGCAAGTGAGGCGTTCCTTGAAATAGAACCATTTGAATTTAAAGGTATTCTTATAGGGGGGCATTCTCCAACTAAAGAAGAGTTCAACGAAGGTGAATTTCTACATTATGAGCTTCGAAAAAAGGTTATTGGATTGTTTGATACTGGGTATACGGATGAATCAGGTTTTTCGGAGTTAATAAATGCAGCAGAGGATACGCTACAGGGCATCGACTTAATTAAACAAAAGAAAGAGATGGAAATATTTTTTAAAGAACTCGCAACTGATTCTGATAAAGTTTCCTATGGAGAAAACAATGTACGAGCGAATCTTGAAATAAAAGCAGTTGACGTTCTTTTACTTTCAGAAGACCTGAGATCTGAAAGAGTAACTATCAAATGCAACGCTTGTGGATACGAAAATAAATGGGAAAGAAAATGGAAAAACGATGAAGCTGTTCCTGTGCCAGGAAATTGTCCGGAATGTAGTTCTGCACTTGAACTCACGGATGTTATTGAGATAGTTGGTGAACTCTCAGAACTCGCTGATAAAGGCAATGCAAGAATTGCTTTTATATCAACAGATTTTAACGAAGGCTCTCAACTTATGATAGCTTTTGGAGGAATTGCTGCAATCCTTAGATATAGTACAGAGGTATAGTTCATAAGTTAATGAATTTAAGGCTCCATAGAAATAACCTGAGACAATAAACCTCAATTAATTTAGACTTAATGTTTTGATGTGTTTTTATTTATTCAATTTTGCTTCTTGTATTCGATTAAGATAGTTTTTCTTCAAAGTAGAGATTTTCCATTTGTATTCAAGAATTTTAATATTTATAGAAGGGAGTAAAATTCAGGACAAAAAATATTTTTTAAGCAAAGTCCTGTCTAGCCTTGCGAACGGCAGCTAATCCTTTCCAATCTTCCAGATCAAGTTCCGGTTTTTCAGCCCGATATTTAGCATACAATGCTACTCCCACAGAATCTTCAAGGATATCGACTTTGATTCCCTTCTGGCACAGCATCCGTTCATTGCCCGATGCGTTAGTAACATCGCCTACAACTACACGGTCAAACTGGCGCATAGATATCAAGGTTGCACAAACATCACAGGGACTGAGCGTAGTGAATAGCGTTGTATTGCTGAAGTCCTGCCTTCCTGCATCACATATGGCTGAAGTTTCACCGTGATTGTAAGGGTCATTATCCTTCACAAGCGTATTGTGCCCTTTACCAATAATCCGGCGTGTATTATTATAGATGATTACCCCTCCTATAGGACAGCCACCTTCATTGTAGCTTTTTTGTGCAAGTAAAACTGCTATACGCATAACATCGCTGTCGCTCAGTTTTAAGAAGAATTCATCTTCAACTATTGCAGGCAGACTCCTGGTAGGTAAATAGGCAATGACATTAAGCAACTCTTCTGTAACAGGCATGTCTTTTGTAACGAAGTGTTTCATAGGCTCCCCCGTTTCAAATTAAGATATCATTTTTTCGGCATAAATAAAGCATAAAACTTGGTCAGTGCCAAATTTTGTCATATAATTATATTAACAATTTTAAAGTAAATTCCAGAGGATTATTACGGATTTTTATTTAGACATGTGAAAATTTGGATAAAATAGATTCAAATTGGTGGAGAAACATACTTTGTAGAGCACTTATAAAGATATAAGGAGACTGTCCAGATAATTTTTTTGTGTACTTTTAGTGGGGAAGATGGTAAATTATGGTATTAAAGAAATATGTTATAGCTTTCTGAGCAAAGAAATGAAAATTGGGATAGTAATTGTTAAATAATAATAAATATCATTTAGTAATAGATGTTATGTATTTCTAGATAAACCTGCTTTCACAGGTAATTATGGATGGATGGCAATGAAAGACACAGAGAAAGCTGACATGAAATATACAAACCAGAGAGTTGAAATACTTGCTTTCCTGCGCGAACACGAAGGTCATCCCACTGTAGACGAAGTTTATGAGGGAGTTAGAAAAAAGCTAACGCGTATAAGCAAGGCTACCGTATATAAAAATCTTAAATTCCTTACAGAAAAAGGATTACTGGAGGAGGTAAATGTAAAAGGGGTCTCAAGATTTGAAGCTAACTTCATTCCACATCACCACCTAATCTGCCGAGAGTGTGGAAGTATGGAGGATTTTAATTCGGAACAATTGTTGGATTACTCAATGAAGATAGCTGAGGAAATAGAAGGATTTGATATTGTTTCAACGAGCACTAACTTCTATGGCATATGCAAGAATTGTAAGGAATCCAGGAAAGAAACATAAATTGAGCAGAACATCAAGGGGGAACAGTGTTCTATCCGTGTGTACAATAATACTCCTTTTAGATGGTCAAATATAAAGATCCAGTTACATAAGACAATGATTCAGATTCTCACAGATTAGATTGAACACGAAGATGATCTGCAAGCCATAATGGAAGAAATTGGCTTGTTTCAGCATAAATATTGATCTTATGCGGTAAATAATAAAACAAGGGATATGAATGTTAGAGTTGCTTTTATTAAGCCGGCTTCAATTTGCCATAACAGCTGCGTTCCATTTCCTATTCGTTCCACTAACGTTGGGATTAGCATTATTAGTGGCAGTCATGGAAACAGTATACTATAAAAATAAAGATGAAACCTGGCGGAAGATGGCTGACTTCTGGGGTAATATATTCAAGATAAACTTTGCGATAGGTCTGGTATCAGGTATTACACTGACTTTTCAGTTAGGAACTAACTGGGGTGCCTATGCAGAATTCATGGGGGATGTATTTGGACCACCTTTAGCTGTTGAAGCATTACTGGCTTTCTTCCTTGAAGGCACTTTCCTTGGAGCGTGGATCTTCCTGGACCATAAACGTCAGAAATTAAAGGCATTTTTCATGTGGATGGTCGCTCTGGGTACTAACATATCTTCATTATGGATTATCATTGCTAACGGTTTTATGCAGCATCCCGTAGGCTATAAAATGGCTACCGATGGGAGTAAGGTGATTATGAATGATTTCTTTGCTCTGATTACAAATGGCTATGTGTGGTACATGCTGATACATACCCTGCTTTCAGCTTACCTGTTGACATCATTCGTGATCATGGGAATCTGTGCATATCATTTCCTTAAAGGGAATAACAATAAAGTGTTCAAGAAATCTTTCAGCATAGCAGTTACTATAGCGCTTGCTACTGCAGTCATGCTTCCAGTTCTTGGTCATGGTTATGCACAATATGTTGCCGCGCTTCAACCTACCAAAGGAGCAGCAATGGATGCGATATGGGAAACAGGTTCCTCAGTGCCTATGTATCTGATACAGGTGCCTGATTCAAGCACAGGTTCCAATAGTGTTCAGTTGCTGGGAATTCCAGGTCTTGCAAGTTTTCTATACACAGGAAAGTTCAGCGGAACCATAACAGGACTTAATCAGCTACCTAAGGATGAATTACCACCTGTAGAAATGATATTTTGGAGCTTTAGGCTGATGACAATTCTGGGATCTCTGTTCATCATAGAGGCTCTTATAGGCTCATATCTTCAAAAATCAGGCAAGCTATACACATCAAAAAAATACCTAAAATTGATGATGTGGTCTATTTCTCTTCCATATATTGCCATTACTGCTGGCTGGATTGTAGCTGAAGTAGGAAGGCAGCCATGGATGGTGTATGGTTTGCTAAAGACAGCTAATGGTGTATCACTGGTACCCACATCAAATGTCTTGTTAAGTATGATCCTTATTAGTGCATTTTATCTGATCCTGCTGATCTTTGAGATATACCTCATAAAGAAAACCGTAGTCAATGCAACAGGAGTTGAGTGAAAATGTTTGATTTTCTTACTCATGACATGCTTGCTGTTATCTGGTTCTTTCTGTGGTGTGTAATATGGGGAATTTACTTCATAGTAGATTCATTTTCTCTTGGAGCAGGTCTTTTGACACCCTTTATTGCCACAGATAAAACACAGAGGGTTCAAATTCAGAGTTCTGTTGGTCCCTTTTGGGGAGGAAATGAGGTATGGCTTATCCTGGCTGCAGGTGGAACATTTGCTGCATTTCCCCTAGTATTCTCGAAGATGTTTACATTCCTGTATCTTCCGATGATGTTGCTGCTCATTGGTCTGATAGCAAGAGGTATTTCCATAGAATATCTACACAAGGATGATAATCCCAAAATACAGAAAGTCCTTACATGGGGATGGTTCGTTGGAAGCCTGCTAATCTCTCTGGTCCTGGGAGTTGCATTTGCGAACTTCTTCAAAGGGCTTGAAATCGATTCAGGAGGAATTTATAAAGGTACTCTTCTTGGACTTTTCAGTCCTTATGCATTGATAGGTGGTGTCTTGTTTGTGTTTATGAGTGTTACTTCAGGTGCGCTATGGATCAATGTTAAGACAGAAGGTGCCATAGCTGCAAAAACAGGTGATCTGGCAAAGAAGAGTACTCTTATTGTACTTGTACTTGCCCTAGTCTTTCTGGCATATTCCTTTGTGGGTATAGAAGGCTTTACAAACAACTATTCAACTACGCCTGCTCTGTATTTATTGCCAGCTCTTGCAATAGTTGGATCTACCCTTGCAGTGCTTTTTGCAAAGAAGGAAAAGGAGTTCTACGCCTTTTGCAGTAATCTCCTGGCATTTCTTTTCGTTGTAGAAAGTGGGCTTGCAGGTATCTATCCTTACATGCTTAAGTCCTCTGTTTCTTCTGAATATGGGATAGATATCTTTGAGGCAGCATCAAGCCACATGACCTTGAGCATAATGTTAGGGGGAGCATTGATATTTGTACCCATAGTCATCATATACCAACTGTGGGCATATACTCTGTTCAGAGAAAAAATAAAAGAAAAAGATCAGATTAATTATTGATCTGACTTTTCTTATTTTTCACTTTTTTGTACTTTATTTACTAATGTACTTTAATTACTTAGTGGGTAAAAACTCAAAACTGGTTTTCTGAATCGCAAAATTTGAGCGATCAATAGCGTTCTTTTTATTGACGACATATTTGAAACTTTTAGTAATTTAAGAAAAAACAAGTTTTTAAATTAAATCACAAAATTTGTAGATAAACTTGTAAAATTTTTAGCTTAACTCATAAAAAAATATATTTATTAAGAATTTATTCTAGAGATTTTAATAAAGATAAAATTCCATACATACAAATAATAGAGGGAAACCGTCTTTTAAGCCGTGATTCAATATTACAGATATTGAAGGGTAAAAACTCAATAAAAAGACATTGCGAAGAAATATTAGAACTTATGAGACGTGGTTAAAATGGATGAGGGATTATTTTTACAAAGTCAATATTATTCAGTACCCATTGGTAAATATACGTCAGTTTCAATTTTAGATCTATTAATAGTAATTTCTGCAGCTCTTGTATATTCAATTCTTCTTTTTCTCATCATGAAAAGATGGATAGACAATATGGAATAACTGTGTTCCCAAAAATATTTTACACAAATAGTGAAAACAAATAAATTAAAAAAATAGTTTAAAGTATATAAAAAAATAGATAGAAAGTCAAGTAAGTGTTTAAAAATTAGCTTAAGTTCGTCCTTGTAGAAAACACATATAAATAGGCCCAAAAAATTGAAATTAAAAACTTAAAAAAAAATCATATAATTCAGTTCAGTGAAATAGAAAGTAGTTACTTCTGAAGATTTTACAAAGTCTTGATTTATTAAGTAAAGTTTCTTCATCCATCACAATAGTAACTTGTTTTTTAGAAAATTACATAAAGATTTTTGAAATTCTTAAGAAAATATAGAATTTCGTTATTAGAACATAACCCTGAATTATTGTTAGGAGTTAAAAAATTAAGAATAAAATATGAATAAAGTTTAGAGATAAAGTTATCAATATTAGTCTCTTTCTTCTTCCTCTTCGGGGTTCATGAACTCTTCGAAACACGTAAGACAGATACACTTATCGTCAGTAGATGATTCTTTAAAATCCACCTTGAGACCACCAGGTTTTATCGTTCCCAGCTTCAATACATAGAAGTGCTCACCAAATTCTACTGGCTGACCGCATCTCGAACATGAAAAGGGTGGATTTTCAACCGAATCAGCTGCACATTCAACACATATCAGATCAGACTTATCCCCGTGAACATCTTTGAATTTTATTGGTTTCATATCCTGGCTGGTGTCGACGACCAGCACGTCTTCCAGCAGTTCCCTTTTACAGATATTGCAAAATTCCTTCACTTTGTCAGCTCCTTTCATTATGTCGCCTCTAAATTCCAGAAGATTTGTCACAAAATTATGTACTAAGTCTGTAAGAGGTTAGTTTCCCCATTTTTTACTAAATTTAATCCCTCTTTTAAGACTTATATTATATTTATATAAAAATTTAGTATTTAAGTATTGTTATTTAAAAAGTTTCGGGTTGATTAGAGACTTAACATATGTAAGTAGACCTCATTTTGTGGAAAAGTTACAGGGAATTCGGAAGGAAGGTTTTAAATAACGAAGAGATTTCATGCATTAAATAGACTAAAAATTAAAATAAAATAAGTAAAAGACAGTATATATACTAAATACAATATGATCTAACGAGTTTTCTTTTTACCATATTCCATTATTTTTTAGGGTAGCAAGAATATTTGTGAATTCATTGCTGAATTTACACTTTGGGAAATCGGGAGCTTCCAGAATATTTGTCTTTATTTCCTGTAGTGCAATTAAAAGGCTCAAGTCATTACTATATTCGAACTCTTCTTCTGACGAGGTTATGTTTTCGGCAAGTATTTCGATTAGTTTTGGATCAAGATCATTTGTAATATATGCGTCCAAAATTAAAAGATCCAAAATCCTTTTATAAAAATCAATTAGCTTCTGGTAAATAGGTAAGGAATAAACATTTGCTGAATATTTTTGCCTGTTAAGATAAATAATGTAGCGCGATATTGTATTTATTAGAGTTTCAATAAGTTCGCTTTTTGGAAATTTAATTGGAAATCTTTGGACTATTTTTGGATAGAGACTGTTATCATTCCTCACTTTTTCGCGGTTCCAGATTTCAGGAAAAGTCCTAGAGATAGATGAATTAAGTGCCGCTGTTACGTAGTGGTAAAGTGTCTTATCCCCGAGAACAACTCCAATTCCATCTGCAAAAACATGTTTTTCTCTTGAATCATATGCAGCCTGTAGACGATAATGATTCGTAATTATAATTTTAGGCGTGTTTATGTACCTTAAAAAGTTTTCATATTTCAGGCGGTAACAATCAGCCGAATCAAGATCAAGTCCGTCTGTTTGGAATCTAGATTTTATTTCCACAAGCCACTTATATGCCATAGGAAACATGCTTTTCATCTCTTTTGGCTGAAATACTCTGAATTCTCTTCTCACATTATTTCCAAAGATTTCATAGGGTAACATAAACCTATATTGAGTAGGATGAATGGCAAATTTACTGGAGAGAGAATTATCCATATAAGGATACATAAGCTTCTGTTCTATGTATACATCCCTTAAAAGACTTCTACAGACATATAGAGTATCTTTGTGGTTTTCCCTTGCAAGGTTTACTTTATGTAGGAAATCATTTGTTGAAGATATACCTTCAAAAATTTCTATTGAAATGTCCTCCAGAGTTTGAGGTATTTTACTCAACCGCTCTACAATGTTGTCTTTGCTCCAGAACATGTACCACTCTCATCAAATATATTATCTTAGTTTATATATAGAAAATTCCAGATAAAATAGTTATTAATATGAGCTACAGTATGAAGTTAAGAATATTATTTTGAGACTAAGGATATTAACTCTCAGACTCGACCCTGTAGGAGTTCTCTATAATAACAAACTCCATTAACTTGAAACAAGTTAGCATAATACATTATTCGTCTCATCCAAGTCTCATGGAACAGATTTAGATAATTTTTCTACATAAGCTGAATCTTGTACCAAACTTTGAATACATGTAGATATATAATAATTTAGTCATAGATCAGGTTAACAAATAAAACCCACTTTTTTGGATAAAGAAATCAATATGGGAACCTGCCTATAATTCAGATGTTTTTCTTGTTTTTAATAAAGAGTTTTAAACATAGACATTGATCAAAGTTTACATATTTGGCACAAAGAAATATACATGCAGAAGCTGATTTTAGCGATAAAAATAAATGTCCTATAAAATGGAATCTAATAAACAATACATTATAATAGATTTCAATAAACAATACATTACAATAAATTAGAAAAAGCATCATCAAAATAATTCTAAAATTAAATATGAAACGGAAAGCAAGATAAAAATGATAGAGAACCCTGAAAATAAAGGAGGAATCGAAAACGACAGAAGAGAAACATATTATTTTAATTTATCACCATGATGATAATGACGGTTTCTGTGCAGCTGCCATCGCTGCAAATTACTATAATCGAAACAAATTTGAGATAAAGTTTGTTGCTATAAATTACGGCAAAGAATCGTGGAGTGAAGAAGAAATAAAAGCAGCCGAAAAAGTATGGCTTCTTGATTTCACAAGCGATAATATGGAAGAATTCGTAAAGATTTGCGGGCCTAAACTGATATGGATAGATCACCATAAGACAGCTATTGAGAAGTTCCCAGAACTTTGGAATTCAAACAGTATTCCAGGAATTCGATCAACTGAAAAAGCAGCCTGTGTGCTTACATGGGAATACACACATCCGGAATCAATTTCACCTCCTGCCGCGGTTACTTATATTGGAGATAAAGATCTGTGGAAGTTTGATTACTTAGAGACAAAAGCATTCAACGCAGGCTTTAGTTTAATGGTAAAAACCCCTGATAACTCCTTATGGGAGGAACTTTTAGGTTCAGAATATGAGGATACTGTAAATAAAATGATAGCTCTTGGTGAATTACTTCTTGAAGCTCAAAACCACAAGCTTCAGAAAGCTTTCGATCGTGGGGTAGATTGTACTTTTCATAACTTGAAAGCTAGACTCGTAAATACTACTGGGAATATATCCGAGCTTGGAGAATTCATCTACAAAAAACCTGAATACGATATTGCTATCATGTGGCAGGCTGTAGAAGAAATGGTAGTATTCAGCCTGAGATCTGATTCCGGAAACCCTGAGTCACCTGATTGCGCCAAAATTGCTCAGCAGTACGGAGGAGGAGGACACAAAAACGCTGCTGGATTTCAGAGAAAGAATATGGATTTTCCACGCTTGCTTTTTATGTGAAGTCAAATTTAAGAGTGCAGGGAGTATTAAGAATCCCTGTGCATATTTATAATTACAGCTATATTATAAGATCATTAAACAAAGACAAAATCAGATTTATGTCATTAAATTCAAAAAAAACAGTATTATACTGGTAAAGAGTCAAAAAACATTTTATTGGCATAATAAGTAAAAAAATATTAATTAGACTTTTTTTAGACATATAGTTAAAGAATAATCTTTATTATCAAGAATCAAGTTTATATGAGTTAGTTAATGCTCAAATAACATGTAAAAAGTTGAAAAGTACTCTTAGAGAAAATGAAATTGCGTAATATATAAAAAAAATAAAAATTTAACAGTATTGAAAGTTATTGAACAATAAAAATTAAGAAGTAATAAAATTAGGAAAAAAAATAAGAATAAAGATTAAGAAAAAGCTGAATAAATCAAAAAGCAATTATAAAAAATAGGTTATAAAGAAAACTTAAACTATAACAATAACCGAAAAATAAAAAGAAATAAAATAGAAGAGACGTTGAAACTTCTGTTTCAACATCTCAGGCTGTAACATCCTTTCTAAGGATATAAGCAACCATCTCAGGGTTAAGTTTGCTTTCTCTTGAGATTTTTTCTTCAATAGCCTCAGTTGATTTACCTTCAATCTTCAGCTCTTTTATTTCTTCAATTATTGATGAAGGAATACGGTAGTATTCGTTTATATCCTTTCTGTGACCCCATACATCACCTTCAATGAGCTGGACGCGCTGCATTTCGAGAAACATCTCTATGGATTTAGAAACCGTGCGTCGATAAGATTTTGGAAGCTGTATGACCTCAATCTTTGGGCAGGTCTCAACAAGTGAAAAAATATCCTTGTTTGAAGGCCTAAAGGCCAAGTGTACTATTCTCTCATTTGGATTCAATGTAAAAATTTCGTCTCTTGAACTCACAACCCTTATTTTCAAAGTTTTACCTCCAAATTTATTGATTTTTTTCATGTGATAGTAAAAAATTCTTCATTAAATATTTTTCTATATTTACCGAAATCGTTTAAAAAGAATTTTCATTTGTGTTTTTTAGTTATTTTTGCAAAACTTTATATAGATAACAAAAATCAACATGTATAACAGTGTTAATAATATAACATGTGAAATATATATTATGATATAATTTAGGCAATGTGAAGAACAAATCAGCAGAAAAATTGGAATTTTGAAAGGAATAATTTCTTTTTTGACAGGTCAGGGCAGTTTTAGTACATTTATCACCTCCAAAATTCCATAGATCAAAATTTTCCCGGGAAAATCACACAACTTTTATAAAATGTCATGTTCAATATACTTCTGATTTCACTTTGAAGAGGCTCGTGCATGGAAGATCCTGTTATCTTAAAAATAAAAAGTCAATTTGATAAAAAAGGAAATCCGGCAAAGATTCCGCTGATGAGCGGGAAGCAATTTTTTGAAGCCCTATCCGAAAATGATGGAGTCTACGTTGATAATTTGAAAAACCAACCATTTCTCCCCTGGAAAATATTTTCAGAATCCGTCAATTGTATTAGGGAAAATGGAGGAAAGGCAAAGAAAGGAAACGCAACAAATTCAAGATTGGGAGACCAAAATCTTGGTCTTGATACCCTCGAAGGTTATATTGCCAGCAAAGTTTACGGCTGCAAGACCGGCGAAACCGTATTTAAAAGAGTAAACTCGATAGCATCTATCCTTGCCTGGGCTGGAATTTGTGAAAATACACGAGGGCAAATTATTCTTATACCCATGGAAAAAGAAATGCAGAGTTATGAAAATGAAAACGAAATTTCTCCAGCTTTTAGTACAGAAGAAAATGAAGCAAGCTTAGGAACAAGTTCCGATGATCTCCAACTTTCCAACAAGCAACTTAAACTGAAAAACCTGGAAGGAGAACTTGAAGACAAAGTTCATAAAATAAAAGAGCTTGGAGAACAGATTGCAGGTAGAGACGAAGAGATTAGCAGGCTAAAAACAGATCTAGAAGTATGTGAAAAACGTCTCCTTGAAAAGGAATTAGATCTTGGAGCCCTTCAGAAAAGATTTACGAATAAAACAGAAGAGGCTCAAAGCTTAGAATCCAGACTCTTAGAAAAAGAAGAAGAGATTGAAAGCCTTAATGAGGGATATACGGATAAAGTGGAAAATATTAAAATACTTGAGGAAAAACTTTCAGCAAAAGAAATGGAGATAAAAAAGCTTGAAGACAGTTTCTCCACAAAAGATAAAGATCTCAAGATTCTGGCTGAAGAGGTCATTAAAAATGCCGGGCAGATGAAAAAAATAGAAGAGAAGCTTGCAGAGAAAGAAAGAAAAATAAACACTATGGGAACTCTGATCGCTACAGCTGAAGAAAAAGTAGAGAAGTTTGAGAAGCAGCTTTCAGCCTATGAAGGAGAAGAAAAACTGGCAGCCCAGCTTAGAGAAAAAGAAGAGTTCATAAAGCAGTTAAAAGGAACCCTGGCAAGTAAAGAAGAAGAATTTTCGAAGGTTAGCGAAGAAAACCGAAAATACAGGATGCAGCAGAAACTCGCATCTGAAGGATTAAGACAAATAGAAGAACAGAAAGCCTCAAGAAAATGGTGGAAGCGCCTGTAAGTTTTCCGAACTAATACAAAAAGTTCTAGTTAAACTTTATTAATTCGTGGTCGCTCAGGACCTGATGTCAGAAAAGAGCTGTGAATCAAGTGGAGAATCAGATCAGGGCTAATTTTTCTGATATGTGTAATTTCACCAATTATTTCTTCCTCGGTTCTTCCTTGAACTTTTAATTCATTTATTTTTTCAAGCACATACTCTGGTATTACAAAATAATTATTAAGATCATGCCAGTGACCGCTGACATCCCCCTTTACCAGCTGAATACCTGAAGAGGAGAGATACATCTTGATAAATTTAGAGAGTCCGTCATAGGAAGATGCAGGAAGTTGAAGTAATTCAATTCCCGGACATACTTTGACAAGACTAAAAAGATCTCGATCTGAAGGTCTGAAAGCAAGATGTACTGCCTTTTCTTCCATCTCCAGTTTGGGGATCTCATCCTTGCTTGTCACAACTCTAATACGTATACTACCTAGCCCCATTTATGCTCCCTTATATATCTAAGCATGGATCATTTATTTAATTTTGTGTTTCAGTCTTTCTAATCAAATTTCAGTACAATGAGAATATTAAAGCTCGAGGTATGCTAAAAACAAAAAAACAATATGTTAAGGCTGGAAAACCTTAGAATTAGAATTTAGAAAAAAATAAAAAAATTATTTACTTAGAAACTGAATGACAGCTGGACAGAAAAATATTTAAAACTGTTTTTTAGATTTTGTCCTCAACCCCGCCGCAAGAACTTGACCAAAAGAAATACATCCGTCTCCACAGGGGATCTGACGGTGGGACAAAAACTCAAAACCTGCTTCTTTAACAAGTCCTGCAATGCATGAAGTGATATGATCGTTATAGGCAACCCCCCCACTAAGACCTATCTTTTCAAGCCCTTTTTTTGCGGCAAGAGATACGGCAATTTCAGAAATTCCAATTGCAAAATTTTCTTCAACTGCAAAAGCAAGATCCGCAGAGGAGTACTTTCCCAAAAGGTCATATACTCCCAGCATAAGTTCAGTAGTATCAAGCACAGAACATCCAGAGTCTTTTTCGTTCCTGATGACTATAGGAAGATCTACAAAATGGTTGCTCTTTTTTGCAGCAGATTCGAGTTTCATTGCTGGCTCACCGTCATAGGTTCTATTCTTACAGATTCCGAGCAGTACCGAAGCTGCGTCCAGTACTCTTCCTGTACTGCTGCTTTGGATAACATTAACCCCAGTTTCAAGCTGTTTCATGACAGTTGAAAATTCAAGATTTCTTTGTGGAAAAACAAGATGAAGTTTTTCCAGTTCTTCTCTCCCAAGCTTCTCAAAAAGGATGCCCAGAACCATTCTTGAAGGTATTTTAGATGCGAGATCCCTTCCAGGCATTGGTTGAGGAAGTAAATGTCCAATTCGCTCATGCCCAAAGTAAGAAGACTCAAAGAGTTCTCCTCCCCAGACTGTGCCATCACTGCCGTATCCAACACCATCAAGAGCAATTCCAAGAATTTGAGCGTCCAAAGGCAGAGAGTTGTCAGCCATAAGTGCCAGCATGTGGGCGTGATGATGCTGAATCTGAAGAGTATTCTCCGTTCCCATCTTCAATGCAAAACGGGTAGTGTTAAACGACGGATGCAGGTCGCAGCCCCAGTAAAAAGGTTCGATTCCAGTAAGCTGGATAAGGTGTTTGACAACCTCTGAATGGTACCTGAAGGTTTCTACATGACTGGTATTTCCAATATATTGAGAGATATAGGCAAGTTTTCCTTTTGCTACAGCAACTGTAGAATTCATCTCAGCCCCTACCCCTATAGAAGCTCCGATTTCGAAGGGCAACTCTATAGGTTCAGGAACAAAGCCTCGAGAGCGCCGGATAAAAGCCGCATGTCCATTCACAATCCGAACAACCGTATCATCATTTCGGTTTGCAATAATCCTATTGTGCAGAAGATAATAATCAACAATTCCTTTAAGTTTCTCAAGTGCCTCTTCATTCTCAACAACCATAGGCCGCCCTGGAAGGTTTGCCGATGTCATAACATACACTGCATCAGGCACACAGTCAAAAAGCAGATTCTGTGTGCCTGTATAGGGAAGCATGATTCCTATATTGTGAAGATCAGGGGCAACAGATTCTGCAAGATTGAATTCCTTTGACATGGAAAGCACCGTAATAGGACGGCGATAAGATGTAAGATACTCTTTGCCTGTGCCTTCAACTTCTGCAAAAGACTCTGCAACCTCTACATTTTTTACCATTACTGCAAAAGGTTGTTCTGGACGTTTTAACCGTCTTCTAAGCTCATTTACAGGTTCTTCCTTTCGAGCATTACAGGCAATATGGAATCCTCCAAATCCTTTTATAGCAAGAATTGAATCCTGCTGCATGAGATCCGAAGCAAATTTAATTGCTTCATAGCCTTTTACCAGTAAATTTCCATCAGAATCCGAAATCCAGATCTCTGGCCCGCACTTTGGACAGCAGACAGGCTGCGCATGATATCTTCGATTAAGAGGGTCAGTATATTCTTTTTCGCACTCAGGACAGAGAGGAAAATCTACCATCGTGGTATTTTCCCGG
Organism: uncultured Methanosarcinaceae archaeon; assembly: GCA_963727895.1. GTDB lineage: Archaea > Halobacteriota > Methanosarcinia > Methanosarcinales > Methanosarcinaceae > Methanosarcina. The sequence goes on from CAVSHT010000009.1 coordinate 31,123, forward strand.
TCATAAGGAAGGGTAAGAACTGTCGTATAACGAGGCCCACAATTTGTACACACCGTAAAAGGATAATGATAATACCTTGAAGAAGGATCAAAAATCTCAGACTTACAATGTTCACAAATAGCTGTATCAGGGGGGATTATGGAATTTTCAAAAACTCCAGATTCACTTGGCACGATAATAAATTTGGAGCATTCTGAAAAAGGGACATTTTTTGTTTTTATTTCAGTAATTTTAGCAAGAGGAGGTTTTTTATCAGGAAGATCTTTTATAAAACCATCAAGGCTTTCCGTATTTCCTTCTATAAGAATTTCCACGTAATTTCCTAGATTTTTTACATATCCAAAAAGCCCATGAACTTTTGCAAGCTGATATATAAAAGGGCGAAAACCTACACCCTGTACAGTACCGGTAATATGGAGAATCCTTGCCTCGTTTTGCATATAAATATAGGATTGCTGTTCGCCGTTGAAATAGCTTTCTAAGTAATAAAAACACAAACACAATCAAAAAAGAAAAGAAAAACTTAATTTTATTCAATAGTCTCTTAATCTTTCATTTTAATACTTGAGACTCTCTGTATGTGCCCATGTTCCCCATGATTATGTTCGTCATGGTGCTCGTGTTCATGACTATGAGTAGGTTCGATTTTGTTTACTTTTATTTTTTCTCTCTCAAACACCTCACATACCGAACTTTCTACCGCATCGTTAACGGCTTCCTTCTCGACATTTGAGACCGCTGAAAGGATTTTCAATATCGGGACAGCTCCATCCTTTGATTTAATAATATCCTCCTGAGGCTCTTCATAGTAGATTGTAACACTTTGTTTCACAGTTTCTAACCCATTATCCATGAAAAGTTTAATATGCCCTACGAATTCGGGATTTAGTTTTAACATTTTAGCCTTTATTGTGTTTATTAGTTCAACTGTTAACTCCCTAGCATCCTCAGTACTAAGATTTTCATTCCCAACCTTAAATTCTGCAGAGTAGCTGCCAACTCCAGACGCTTCGATTGAATTTTCAGTCTCTTGAGGAGCAAAAACAGTTTTTTCTATTACTTCAGCCTTTGGGACTTTTTCTAATACTTCATCGAGATCAGGGAGAACAATTCGCATGAAATTCTCAAAGCTTTCGCCCGTATCTTTCCCCGAAAGCATTACTATCCTGGCTTTCGGATTAAGTTGCTGCACAGATGCCTCAAGAATTGGAAGTCGAATGGGTTCTATCAGGTCTACCTTATTAATCCCAAGAATTTCCGCATCAATAATCTGCCTCATGGCAAATTCTCTTACTTCTTTCATCAGGTATTTAAAACGGCTGCCATCAATCAGAGTTACAAGAGGAGCAATTCTCACTTCTTCGCCGAGGTTCATAAGCTCGACCTCGTTCCTTATAATATGCGGAAAAGCTATTCCTGTGGGCTCGATCATTATAATATCTGGCTTATACTCGTTTACAAGGAGGTTAATTGTTGTTCTCAGACCGACTTTCAGAGAGCAGCAGATACAGCCATTTGTGACCTCTTTTGTATCGAACCCAAATCTCTTTATTACATCCCCATCGATTCCAATTTCTCCGATCTCATTCACAATGATGGCAACTTTTTTCTTTTTTTCTGCCAGATATTTACCCATATTGATAATAGTGGTGGTTTTCCCGCTTCCAAGAAATCCCCCCACCACAACGACCTGCACGTTTTTTCCTCCCTTTTTCTCGCCCTGAATATTTTGGCTCTTTTACACTCAACAAACGTAATCTTTTTACTGTCCTGCTACTGTCAGGTTTTCCCATTTAAATCTTTCATCCGGGCAAGCGTGTAAACAACGCTGGCAGTTGGCACCATCACAGAGGTCAGTCCTTATTCTCACATTTCCTTTATCATCAATTCTCAGAGCCCCAGTAGGGCAGACTTTTACGCACTCACGACAGCCGGTACAATTTTCAATTACCATCGTAAGGTAAGTCCCAACCTTTTCAAGTACCTCAAGTCCTTCTTCTCCAAGTTCGGGAATATCCTTTTCAACCTGGCGGTCAATTTTGAGAATAGATGAAGGCTCACCAAGCATGGGCAATTTTTTCTTTTTCAGGAACTTCTGAAGCATCTTAAAAGCCATGCCTTCGTTCCAGTAAGCAAGCTCCAGCAAATAAGCTTCCTTAAAAGCCTCGGAGGTTGCAAACATTACATGAGTACCCAGTATCTCCTTTGCAATTGCCTGTAATTCCCAGAGCCTGTCTTCAGAGAGCAGGATTTCCCTCGCAACGATTAGAGAGGTATTTCCAATCTGGGAAACATAACTCGCATTGTAGGGGATCATTCCAACTTTGTGGGCCTTTGCAGCGTCCATATAAGTGCCGGCAGCCCCTGACATATGAGCAATCTGCAGTTCTTCCATATCAATTCCTGCAGCTGAACAAAGAGTAATATGCCCGGCCCTAATTGCTCCTATAGCTCTCCCAGCTGCAATAAGGTCTTTGTCCGTGAATATTATCCCGTCCTGCAGGTGAATAATACCATCTGTAGTCTGAATCTTCGGCAGTATAATTAATTTATTTCTCATACCTGTCTCTATAAGGGCAATGACTCCTGTACCTGTGATACCTTTTGCAGTAATATCTCCTTTTTCCAAGACTTCCCCTGTTTTAGGATTTACAAGATCGCCCTTGACGGTATTCATATCCCGATCGAGTACATAGCAACGCAGGTTATTTCCCTCAAATTCCACATCACATATTGTGCGAGGGGAAGCAAGGGATCCGCATTCGATCTCCTGACCTTCAAGAGCAGGACCTGCAGCAGCGGAGCCGGTGTATATAACACCATTTGCCTTGAGAGCCATTTCGGCGTTTGTTCCATAGTCCGTTGCAATTGCAATGTCATTACTTTCAATCATGCCAGCTTTTACAATAAGTGCAAGTGCATCGGCTCCTACTTCGTGTTTAATTGCAGGAGGTACGAATAGTTTACAGTTTACAGCTTCTTCAAATCCTTCGATCTCAGCTAGAGGTATTACGCGGGCATCTCTGTTTTGTTCTTCGATGTGATATTTTTGCTTTTTACGCTCTCCGGCATATGCCAGGTCTTCTATTGGAATTCCCTGAAAGATAGAAAGCTGTATAGGGTTTCCGCATATTGAAAATTTTCCTATTTCTGCCAGATTTACTCCAAGTTCGGCAAGGATATTCTTTACCGCCGTAGCTGAGAGCCCGTGAGCTTTGTCAAGTCCGTAATGAATTGCAAAATCAAGATGATCCATTACATTTGCTCCAGGCAGGGGATTTCGCAGCGTTATAACAGTTTTCTTAATCTCGCCGCTTTCCAGGTCAATTTTCTGGGCTCTAAAACCACTTGTTCCCAGATCAATTGCAACTCCTGTTCTCATATCTTAACCTCCTCCAAAAAAGTATAAGATTTATTTAACCAGTATATTTCAGACATATTTTAAGGTTAATATATTTGGATAAGTATTATGTTGAATAAGATATAAAGCCATTTATACTGAATCGTTTGTTATGAATACTTCTCCTCAGCATATAGCCTGTCAAAATTTGGCTCTGGTGTTTTTACCCCACCTGCCAAAACTAAAAAAATTAAGTTGGACACGGTATCCAAAACTTTAGAATATTTAAAGTTCTGGAACGTGCCCGTAAAAAATAAAAGAATTTTTATTTGCCTATTCAGGCGTAGAACTCGTCTCTTGCTGCAACCATGGCTTTGATATTTTCAAGAGGTGTCATGGGTGCAATACCACAGCCTGGTGCGAGTACATCGATTCCACCCTCAAGAGCTGTTTTTGCTTCAGCTTTAATCTTGTCAATAGGCCCAGGCAATAAAACAAATGGACTGGAGACATTTCCTACTAATCTTGCTCTGTCTCCAATAATTGCCTTTCCTTCTTTTGCAGTACCGATCTTTTCTTCTACGCTGAGACCTTCAAATCCACAGTCTGCCATGTCACTGAGGATTGCGTTAACTTTCCCACAGATGTGGAGTACAGTCACGGAGTTAACACTTGAGGAAAACTTCTGTAATCTCGACTGAAGAAACTGTCTAAAAGTGTTGGGGCTCATGAGGTCAGGAGAAGCAACAGGGTCTGCAATAGCGATAACATCTGCACCGGCTTCAACCATTGCATTTGCATAAACGATTGCAGCTTCTGTGGCAATATCTAGAGCCTGCTCGAAGAGGTCAGTCTTTTTAATAGACCATTTCATAAAGGATTTTACACTTACCAGATCAGAAGCAACTGTAACTGGACCTTCCATTCCTCCGATAATTGGAACATCAGGACCTACTTTTTCCCTAACGATCTTAATAGCTTCGAGTACAGCTGGAATTCTGCCTTTCTGCAAGAGGTCTGCAGGGACAGCTGCGCCATCGAGGCTTTTTGGATAAGGATGAGCTATAACAGATGGCTGTCTGTTTTTGGTACCCATGTTGATTTCACAGCCCATGGCTTCAACAAGAACAGTCAGACAGTAAGGAAGTCTGACAGCTTCAAGTCCGCTAAGTTCATAGTTGGCGATTGCCAGCTTTGCAATAAGTTCAGGGTTTGTGTGAGCTTCAGGCCAGGGCGCTCCCACTTCATCCATAAGTTCTACAATTCCGGTCTGTGTCACGGAGCAAACAGGTACTTTGTCAACAGGCTTGCCTTCTAGGGCAGCTAAGAGTCTCGTTTTAAGTGTAAATTCGCTCATAAGTCATACCTTTTGAATTTATCGATTTACATTTATTATTATTACAATATTTGTCTACTTAACAATATTATATAGACCTTTTCAATCCAAAATGTTTCATTTCTAGGATGTAAATCCATATTTATGAAACACAATTATAAATTATAGGTTTAACCTGGGAAAGTAACAATACATCTGAATATCCATATCCGTCTCTCATGGAAAAGATAAAAATATGGATAAAGTAATACAAATCTCAGGCTCCTCAGATTACGTTATAATGCGGATATTTTTTAAGAGAACAACTTATAAAAGCTATTTGTCAAGAATTTTTTTCTTCTATTTTTAAAATAAAAGATATCATAAATTTTGAGCGCGTTGTTCAATTTTTATATGCAAACCAGTCGTACATATAGTTTAGTCTTTTTATGTGAATATACTATTTATGATGTAGTATAATAATCAATGTTATTTTATTCCTTATAATAGATTTCGGGATTTTTCAAATCCATGTCAAGCTTCTTATTCTTTTATTACATTGAATCACAATGAGATAAGATGGGGAAGAATCTAGCTGGAGAGCACAACAATATCTGTTTTCCCAAAGGGAACGAGCATCGGGTTTCACGTCCAGAACTTCGTCAAAAATTAAATGTTGACGAAAACGGACTCAGCGAAAAGGAAGCTGCCCATAGGCTCACAGAATGTGGAGATAATGTTTTAGAAGAAACAGGAAAAGAAAACATAATAAAGAAATATCTCAGACAATTCAAGAATTTATTTTCTATTCTATTGACCGTGGGAGCGATTCTATCTTTTGTCGGAGAATATCCTGACCCAGACAAGGGAAATATGTATATAGGAATTGCTCTTGCAGGCGTTGTAATAATTAATGGAACTTTTACATTTATACAGGAATATCAAGCTGAAAAAACAATGGAAAGCTTTCGGCAGCTTCTTCCACCCCATGCTAGAGTTTTAAGGAAAGGAAAAGTGAAGGATATTCTGGCATCAGAGCTTGTTGTAGGGGATATTATTCTTCTGGAGGAAGGAGATAAAATTCCTGCCGATGGACGCTTGATTGAGACCAATGCTTTGAAAGTCGATAATTCAGCCATTACCGGAGAATCAGAACCCCAACTTAGATCTCTTGAATGCACTCATCCTAATATGCTGGAGTTCAGAAACATGGTTTTTTCAGGGACTCTGGTACAGAGTGGAAACGGAAAAGCAGTTGTTTTTGGAACAGGACAGAATACCCAGATAGGAAACCTTGCAACACTTACACAACAGACTCTAGATGTTGAAACTCCAATCAGAAAAGAGCTTAATCATTTTATAAAAGTTATATCCACGATTGCGATTTTTCAGGGAGTAGTCTTCTTTATACTTGCTTTTCTTCTGCAGGATGTTTTTCTTGCAAGCCTTATTTTTGCCATTGGAATTATTGTTGCCAATGTTCCCGAAGGACTTTTACCCACAGTTACACTCGCTTTGAGTCTTGCTTCCAGAAGAATGGCTTCGCGAAATGCTCTAATAAAACAGCTCGAATCAGTAGAAACTCTAGGATCAACTACTGTTATCTGCACTGATAAAACTGGGACTCTAACTCAGAATAAAATGGCAGTTAATTCTCTGATGATCGGTTTTGACCGTCTAGTTATTCAATATACTCTCAACACTGAAACTGAAAAAAAGAGGACAGAAAAAAACACAAACAAGACAGATACTGAAGGAATTGCAGATTTAGAAGAAGGATTTTATGTTACAGAAAATCCTTTAAGGATTAATGAAAAAAGACCATCTGTATTCATAAGAGTTGCAGGTCTTTGCAATAATGCAAAACTTCGCGAGTCTACTTCAGGGTATAGCGGCGACCCAACTGAAGGAGCACTTCTTGTTTTTGCAAACAGTATAAAAAATATAAAAAGCCTCCAGAATGAGTATCCACGGCTAGAAAAGTTCCCTTTTGATTCGATTACTAAAAGAATGGAAGTTATCTGCCGCACTCCTGAAGGAAAACTTGAAGTATATCTCAAAAGGTGCTCCAGAAGTAGTTGTAAAAATGTGCAGCTCATCTCTGGATTCAGGAGAAATCAGAAAACTGGATGAGACAAAGCAACAAGAACTTTTTGACCGGCATCTGAATCTTGCAAAAAAAGGAGAACGAATCCTTGCTCTTGCGTACAGACAAATAGAAGAGCTAAAGGAATATACAGAGGATTTTGTCTTTCTTGGATTTATAGGAATTGTAGACCCCCCGCGCCCTGAAGCTAGAGAAGCTATTGCAAAGTGCCATACAGCCGGGATCAAAGTTGTCATGATCACCGGAGATCACCCGGTCACTGCAGAATCAATCGCAAAGGACGTGGGACTTGCAAACGCTGGAAAACTTGAGATTATAACCGGAGACGAGCTTGCAACACTCTCACAGATAGACCTTGCTTCAAGATTAAAAAATCCGAGCATTGTATTTGCCCGTACTTCCCCTGTACAAAAGTTGAAAATAGTAAAGCTTTTCCAAGCCGAAGGAGAGATCGTTATCATGACGGGCGACGGGGTAAATGATGCTCCTGCAATCAAGAATGCCGATATGGGCGTCGCTATGGGCAGCGGAACGGATGTTGCTCGCGAAGCTGCGGATATGATACTGCTTGATGATAATTTTGCTACTATCGTGAATGATATAGAGGAGGGAAGGATCGTTTTTGACAACATTAAGAAATTCAGTGTGTATATTATTACCCACACCATTCCTGAAGTTCTACCTTATATAGCTTTCATTATCTTTGCTCTGCCTCTTCCTATGCCAGTACAGCTTATTCTGGCAATTGATCTTGGTACAGATATGCTACCTGCGCTTGCTCTTGGGGAGGAAAAAGGAGAAGAGGATATTATGAAAAGGCCTCCCAGATACAGAGACGAAAAATTGTTAACTCCTCAGGTGCTTCTTACAGCTTATGGGATAAAAGGACCTATCGAAGCTATTGCTGGGTTTTTTGTTATTTTGCCATACTTTTGGAAGGAGGATGGAGTTTTGGCGAACAGCTTGCAAGCAATAATCCCCTTTATATGCAGTCAATAACTGCTTTCTTTTCAGCAGTAATTATATGCCAGATTGCTAACGTTTTTTCTTCCCGAACCCGGTTTCAGTCAGTCTTTACAATAGGTTTATTCAGTAATCGTATGGTTCTTGTTGGAATTGCAACTGAACTCCTAATTCTCGCATTAATCATCTGGAACCCGGCTGCAAATATTATTTTCAATACTCATCCCCTTGACCTAAGATATTTGCTAATTGCCGTTCCTTTTGCATTTTTATTGCTTGAAGTCGATGAATTAAGGAAATATTTAGTGAGAAAGAATGTGAGATGGGTGACCAGATTTTTAAAGTGGTAAATTAAAGATTAACCATCTAAACGATAGTGATAAACCAGATTTTAGCTTTTAAATACGGTTTAGCGACTTAAGAGGGAGTTAAACAATGAATATAAATTTAAAAATCTGTTGTTTTAAGCTCATATTTACGTTATAAGAATTATTTGTGAAAACTTATATATAGATTCCAATTTACTTTTATCTGTAAGAATTATCCTTAAACTCTCTTGTAAACCTACCAAACTCTACATTCAAACTTAATTAACTTGAAACACTTCCAATGAGCTTAAAAAAGTAGACCATCAGAAAAAAAATTCCTGTCAGAATCGATATCATCTCTACTATTATTATTTCAGTTATTATCTTTGCATATAAGAACATTACATTCTCTATCCAATTTTTCGACTTACAGGAAAAAGGCAATTGAAAAATATTAACTGAAAGAACATCTCATTTATATTAAGAAAAAGGCACTTTCGGAAGAAAAAAAATTAATTATTAAGATAATACAATTATCTATGCTGAAGGGGCGTAATGATGAAAAAAATCCTGATTGTCGAAGATAATCCCATGAACATGGAACTGGTTCTGGACATTTTGGAATTTTACGGACATAACATAACCAAAGCCGAGGACGGGATAAAGGCTCTTGAGCGCCTTGCTGAACAAAAATTCGATATTATTCTGCTGGATATGCAGCTTCCGAAGATGGATGGACTTGAAGTTCTCGATAGAATTAAGAAAAACCCTGAGACTGCAGAGATCCCAGTGATAGCGGTTACGGCCCACGCTATGAAAGGCAGTGAAGAACATTTCATAGAAATGGGCTGCGTGGATTATGTCTCAAAACCCATAGACATTCACAAATTCAGAGCTCTGATCGACAAATATCTTGAAGAAGATTCGTCTTAACTTTAAAAAAAGTTATATATATTCCAGTTTTTTGGACATGTCTTTATAATATGAGAAAAGTTCGTCGCACCATTTAAGTGCACTTTCGTCAAAGCTCATCAGTCGTTGGTTATCGAATTTTCCCTTTTTATCAAAAAGAACAAGTGAACAGAAGCGTTCTGTCACCACATCTTTGAGAGTTATATTTTTATCACAGACATATATCTCAACATTTTTTGATTCCATGAGAGACTTTAGATCATCATAGTAATCCGTTTTCATTCTAGAAAAAACAGGTTCGGTCAGGATAAGGCATATTTCAGCTCCTTTTCTTGAAAGTTCGGAGTACATTTCAACATGAATAGGATTAAAATAAGAAAGAAACATTTTTACATGCCTTGATTCCAGAATATTATTTTTAAAATCTTCAGGTACTTCAAAAAGTCGGTTAAGGTCTGGCTCAAGCATGAAATAGTTTCCCAGTTCCTCAATTCTATAAAGAAGGTTCTCAGGAATTGCAGAAAAATCATGACTTGTCCAGTAATCGTAATTTTCCTCAAAAACCCTTACAGTATTCAGCAAGGGCTCCATCTTTTCTACTACTACCTCTCCTATTTCCGAGAGCTTATAGATATTCCTATCATCCTGTACAATCAGACGTCCGTCCTTTAATTTTTTGATCTGGGGCATGATCGACGTTGAGTTGACGTTAAGAGCTGTCTTTATTTCGTCTCCATTCTTGGGCCCTTCTTCTAGTAGGAGCAATACGTCTTTTCTTTTTTCAGAAAGAAACGCCAGATCGATAAGTGATGTTTTCATTTTCTTCCATCTCCCCAGAAAGCTTTTAAATATAGAAGAGGTATTTTCCCCATTACTTCGTTTCAGAAAGTAGCTGAATTGGCAAAAATTATTCATCCTTCAGAAGGACCTTGAAGGAACTTCTTGCAACATTATTGCGCTACTTTTCAATTTATCCTTTATATTCTTTTCCAAAAAGCACTTACTTTTTTTTAGTTAAATGCTCTTTATTAGCTTTTTCCCTATTTTTCTATCTTTTTAAAGTGGGATTTTTAACAGATTTCTCTTTTCTTTATCCCCAAATTTCATTTTGAGAACAGGTCTTTTGAAGGCATTTCGCAAGTTTGTAGCTTCTGCCTACGAATTTGCCTGAAACTCTCGTTCTGAAATATGCACTTTCCGGAAATAAGATGCAATATACGCGGAACAATATTTCCTACTAGTGTCATGAAAATTTAGTTATTACTAATCTAATGAGCTCAAAATCGTTGTATGCTGACGAGAAGCTACTAATATTATGCTCAACAATTAAATTGCCAAGACACTAGTTATAATTTTTGCGTTATTTTCAGATTTCCGAACAGTTAATTACAAGGTAAATAGAGATTTACCTGAGCCCAATCTCCGGTAAGAGAAAAGATAGAGTAAAACCTCTATAGAAGGCTAAAACTTTTTAGAAAACAGTTTTATCAAAAACCTAATTTTTCCCTATACTTACACATGAGGAATCAGATAGATTATTCCGATGCCTTTTTCACCAGGGCAAAAATTCCACGCAGGATTTCTTTCGGGGAAGGGGGATTTCCAGGGATTTTTATATCCACAGGCAGAATTTTGTCAACTCCGCCAAGTACGGCATACGAACCCTTATAAATCCCGCCATCGCAGGCATCATCTCCTACTGCAATTACGAATTTCGGGGAGGGCATGGCTTCATAGGTTTTTAGAACAGCTTCGACCATATTCAAGGTGACTGCGCCTGTAACCAGCAGGACATCAGCATGTCTTGGGGAAGCCACAAAAAAGATCCCGAATCTTTCAACATCATAATGCGGGGCTCCGAGGTTTGAAATCTCAATCTCTGTTGAATTGTCGCTGCCTGAATCAAGTTCGCGGATTGCAAGGCTATGCCCGAAAACTTGGTTAATTTCCGCAATCAGTTCGGAGCAGAGAGCTTCAATTTCGACATCGGAAAACTCAAATTTTTCCGTTACTTTAGAACGGAGAACGTACGTAAGTGGGTTTACCATCATTTCACCTCATAGGTCAGTTCCTGCATAGGAAAGGTTAAGACTCTTGTTTATCAGGGGAAAATCAGGAACAATATTCCCGAGCACTGCATGTTCTATAGCCTGCCAATTACAGAAAGATGCGGTCCGCACTTTATAGCGGTCGATTACCCCGCATCTGATATAGACCCAGTGAAGGTTCTGACCCCGTGCAGCTTCAACCATTGAAATGGCATACCCATTGGGAATATTTGAAATTGCAAATCCGGTTGTCTCGGCAACGATCCCACCGGCGGGGATTGATGATATAAGCTTCTGGATCAGAGAAGCTGAATTAAGAACCTCTGCAGCTTTAACTTCAAAGCGAGAAAGGACATCCCCTGCGGTTTTGATCGATATTTCCGGAGGTTCTTCTTTATATATGCCGTAGGGATGATCAAGTCGGACATCATAAGAAGCCCCAGATGCCCGAGCAATGGGACCTGTTAGGTTAAGTGGAGAAATCAGATTCTTTTTCAAAACGCCGGTCGTTGAAAACCTGTCAATAAGAGACGAAGAAACACGGACAGCCTTAATCGCGGATTCAAATTGCGGTACAAACGTTTTCAAATAAAGGGCGAGTTTTGAAAGGACTTCGCCTGAAATCTCTTTTTTTACCCCTCCTAAATCTATAGCTCCTCTCATAAATCGGGAGCCTGTGAGAAGCTCATTTTGCCTGAAAATGTTTTCACGGAGGATGAGGAAAGGTGTTGTCATTCTTGGAAATCCTATATCAGTAATCATACCCGAGAGATCGCCCACATGCGAATAGATGCGTTCCAGCTCAAGGAAAATGCCTCTTAAATAGCTAGCCCTGGCTGGAACTTCGATTCCCGCAATTTTTTCTACAGCCATGCAAAAGGCAACTGCATTGGCAACGGTTTCATCCCCACTTATGGCTTCAGCAATCGGGACACAGGCAGGTGGTCTTTTTCCTTCAGCAAGTTTTTCGATTCCCCGGTGTTTGTAAAAGAGCCGGATTTCAAGATTGAAAATGGGCTCTCCAATAACGCTGAACCTGAAATGGCCAGGCTCAATAATTCCTGCATGGACAGGCCCTACAGGGATCTGGTAAACGCCTTCGCCTTCCACCTGTTTGAAAAGATATGCTTCTTCCGGGTTTTCGACAGCCTGGATTTTCCCATTTTTAAAGGATTTCAGAAGAGGGTGAAAGTCTTCAGGATATGCCTCATGTAAAAAGAGCCTCCTTTTGTCAAAAGCATCCGTAAATTCTATCCCAAATCCGTCCCGGATTTCCCTCTCGTACCAGCAGGCAGACGGGAACACCGCGGCAATAGATGTCGTTTCTGTCCTCACATGCCGCATAAATGCGAACACGTCAGTAAAACCGGTCAGCCTGAATATATAAAAAAGGGTAAAATCAGGGTTTTCCTCAAAATCTTGGACACAGAACATGCTTATCAGCACAAAACCCTTATAGAGAAGTGCAGACATGATTTTTAAAAACTTTTCTTCTCTCAGGTGAATGTAGAATTCATTGTTTTTTCCCCTCATGATTTGTGGCTCTTTGCCTGAAATGTCAATTATTAAATCCGTAGCGTACCGGGTTGCCAGAACCGCAGGATTCACTGGAATCTGGCAATTTTTCCTTAATTTCGGACCTTCTGGAATCAGGTAACTTGTTGTGTTTTTGTTTGAATTCATCTTTTTTGCCTCCTATTTACAGGTATCCAAGTTCATGCACGATTTCGTTCAACAGGTTTTCCAGAGATTCCGGAAAGAAAACTCCAAGCGCCAGAATAATGAAAATGATGGATAGGATCATGGGAATTTCATACCGTCCCTGACTACATACGGAAGGACTGGAATTTTCGACCTTTCGGATCCAGCCTTTTTCGAGCTCCGGGTAAAGGCCTCGATTAAAAATCTTGCAAATGCAACTGATGCAATGACCAGGAGGAGAAGAACTGCAAAGACAAGAGATTTCGAAAATCCTAGAGCTTCTAGCAGAATGAAGAATTTGGCAGAAAAGATAGGGAAAGGAGGCATGCCTATGATTGCAAGGCTCCCAATTACGAATCCCCAGCCTGCAATGGGTTGGAGCGAAAAAACGTCTCTTATGTCCTCTATCAGGTTGCTTTCGTATTGCCTGTGTAGAATGCCTGCTGAAAAGAAGAGTGAGGCTTTGGTCAGCGAGTGGGCAAGGACATAAAAAAGCGTCCAGAAAAGAGCAAGAGGCGTTCCAACCCCTATTCCTAGGAGGATTATGCCCATATGTTCCACACTCGAAAAAGCAATCAGCACCTTTAGGTTTTTCTGCAAAAACATATTCAGAACCGCAACTGCTACCGTAAGCAGCCCAAAACCTAGAAGGAAATGAGATATTATAGCTTCGGCCTGGGTCTGCCTGACAATCGCATACATCCGCAGAATTCCATATATGCCAATATTTAGCAGGACTCCGGATAAGATGGCACTTACTGCTGAAGGGGCTTTCGAGTGGGCATCCGGAAGCCAGGTATGAAAAGGGAAAATCCCGGATTTTGCTGCAAATCCTATAAAGAGAAATACAAAACTTGCAGTCAGCGTTTTGGGAGGGAGAAAGGCTGCGTTTTTAACAAATACAGTCCAGTTCAGGGTTCCGCGGCCCAGTACTTCCCCGGAGAGTGTATATAGAAAGATCAAACCTATAAACGAAAAAAGCATAGCTCCCGAGGCTATAAAGATGTATTTGATGGCAGCATCAATGTTTTCTTTGGCAGACAGGATTGCCACAAGTGCGGCTGAAAAAACAGTTGTCAGTTCGGCAAAGATCCAGAATAGAGCAAGGTTGTCGGAAAAGAAAGCAAAGGTCACTGTCGTAAGCAGAAGGCTGAAAACCGTGTAAAAGATTTTCAGGTTATTCCTGTGCAGTTCCTGGGACTGCATCAGGCTTTCTACATAACCGTTTGCGTAGACCGAAGCCAGGAAGAACAATAAAGCTGAAATCAGAACTTCATAAATGCTGAGATGATCCACATAGAAATATTTGCTTCCTGTCTCAAAAGCCGGGACTGTGGTTGTGAGCAGCGCATAAAGTCCGATTGCGAGAAATGCAAGGGTATGTAGAATAAAGAAGGCATTCATTGCCCTGTGAGACTTTGAAAACAGGATAAAGGCAAGAGCTATAGCTCCTACTACTAGATAAATGAGTATAATCATCGATTTTCTTCCCCTGACCAGATTTTGAGTGTATGAAGACGCTGGTGATATTCCTCACGTGTGGAATCGAGACCTATTGCCAGAATAGTTGTCAACAGTACAAGAATCATCAGGTCTATTACGATTAGGATTTCTATAATAAAGGGGAGATCCGCAACAAAGATTCCAAAGAGGAGCACCCCATTTTCCATTGTCAGGTATCCTATAACTTTTGTAATCACTTTTTTCCTGCTGAATATCACAAGCATACCCATAAGAGTAAGGGATAAGCCTATAACAGCCCCCATGAAAAACAACTTGCCCAGGATAAACTCATTGAAAAAGCCTGACAGAAAGACATAAGAAAGCAAGATAAGGCCCATGCTAACAAGAAGGGATGCTGTCGGCTCCAGGTAATTAAACTTCAGATCCCGACTGATCTTGATTTTTTCCCCAATCAGGTTTATAAAAATTGGGATTAACAATACCTTGCTCACAAGTGTCAGGACTGCTATTGCAAGCAATGTTTGGCTGCCCTCTATCAGGTAGAGGAACGAAGATATCAGGACCAGCAGCAGGGACTGAACAGCGTACACAGTCAGCAGTGAAGCAATATTCCTTGTGGAAAGAGTAAAGGCTGCAGTGATCAACACAAAGACAAAGAGAATCCTGATCATGTCTTCAAGGAATGCCGGATCTGTCAGGAAAGAAAATATCATGCAAACACCTCCATCAGGATGGTAAGTGCGGAAAAGAAAAATGCCATCATATAGAATCCAGGCAGTCTGAAAAGCCGCATTTTTGCAATGGAAGATTCAAAAAGGCCTATTAACCCTGCAAGTAAGCTGGCTTTTATAAGGAAATAGAGGCATGAGACCACAACGCCTACGAAGGTAATCTCAGTTGCAAGCCCCAAGGGAACCAGAATGTTGATCAGAACTGCCATTAGGATTGTCTGTTTAACGGCATGAGCAAGCTCTATTAAAGCCAGGTTTTTCCCGGACTGCTCCAGAATCATTGCTTCGTTGATCATGGTAAGTTCGAGATGCGTTGCCGGGTTGTCCACCGGGATCCTTCCGGTCTCCACTATGATGATAATAAAGAGAGAAATGGAGATAAGGGTCAGGGTCGGGCTTTCCGGGATTGTAGATCCGGCAGTTATTGCAAACATCTCATGAAAATTTACGGTTCTTAATACATATGCAAGCGCAGCAAAGGCTATGATCATTGTAGGTTCAATCACAGCCGAGAGGCTCATTAAGCGGGAACTGCCCATGCCCCCGAAAGTGCTGCCCGCATCAAGCCCGCACAGTGCCGTAAAAAAACGTTCTATTGCGAGCAGGTAGAGGAAAACTATTATGTTTCCGATTCCTGCAGGAGCGTCAGGGATAAAGACAATCGGGACAAAGAGTGTGGCCAGGAGAAGGACTGCCAGGTTGAGGTAGGGAGTAATTCTCATAATTTCTGAGGAATTAGGCGAGTACACAACCTCTTTTTGCATAAGCTTGCGCAAATCGAAGTAGCTCTGCAGGAGTCTTGGGCCTTTTCTTCCCTGGGCATACGCCTTGACCTTTTTGATCAGGCTCATAAAGAACGGTGAGACCAGCAGGATAAAGCCCGTATTTAGCAGGGCGAATAAGAGGAATGAAGCATTCATGCGAAATACCTCGTAAATGTCATCAGTGTAAGTACCGCGATGAAAACGTAGAGTACATAGGTATCCAGTTTCCCATTCTGCATTCTGGAAACCTGGGAAGAAACCAGGCTGACTGCATCGGCTGCAGGAAGGTAAAGACGCTCTTCAAAGAATTTAATCAGGTGAATCCTGGCAGTCCCGTTCTTAAAAATACTTTCCTTCGTATCTGAATACGTCCTGGTACTGGAAATCTCAGTCCTGTAAATCTTTTTGAAAATAACTACAAGAGGCTCCGAAAAACCTGCGGAGCTGTATTCCATTGTGGGATGCTGGGCCAGGATTCCGCAGCCCCAGGTTTCTTTGCTTATCCTCGGGCTTTTCGCAGGGCCGGAATTCCGAACGGCAAGCCATACAAGCCCGCAGGCGGCTGCAAGAATCAGCCCGAGAAACAGCATGTCCGGAATCCCGAGGTCAAAGCCGAGCAGATCCAGAATTCTGGATGAAAACAGCCCTGAAAGGATGCAGAGAGCCGCAGGCACAGCTTCTCCGATCAGCATGGGGTCCGGGACTTCGGTGGCTTCCTTTGCATATTTCGTCCTCGGAAGGGCAAGGAAGGTAATTCCGAAAAGCTTTACAAAAAGAGCTGCTGCAAGCGCACTGGTAAGTGCAAATATTGAGAGTGTAATAATTAGAAGCACCTTAAGAAGAGGGTTCGGAATAGCTGAAGAGTAGAAATAAGCCTGAAAAAGCATCATCTCACTTACAAAGCCGCTTGTTGGAGGAAGGCCGGCAATTGAGACCGAACCTATTAAAAAAAGAGTGGTAGTACGGGGCATACGTTTTACAAGGCCTCCTAAGGCTTCGATGTTCCGTGTGCCAGTGACATGAACCACCGAGCCTGCGCAGAGAAAGAGTAAACTTTTGAAAAGGGCATGGTTGAAAGCATGAAAACAGGTCCCTACAATGCTTAACAGGGCAAGGGCCTGAAGTCCTTCCAGTTTAAATATTAGGAACAGGCCAATCCCTAAGAAAATGATACCGATATTTTCAATGCTGCTGTAAGCGAGCAGCCTTTTTATGTCGCTTTCCTTGAGGGCGTAGATTACCCCTAATACAGCTGAGAGACTCCCTGCTATAAGGATTAGCATACCCCACCAGAGTTCGGGGGCGGAAACCGAGAGTAAAAACCGCAGGAAACCGTAGATTGCAACTTTCAGCATGACACCTGACATTAGAGCCGAAATGCTTGAGGGAGCTGCAGGATGGGCATAGGGCAGCCATTTGTGAAAGGGAACAAGACCTGCTTTGACCCCGAAACCTGTAAAAAGGCAGAGGAAAGGCAAAGTAAGGGTGCTTGTCGGGCAATCCAGCTGTCCAAATTCTGCAGAGCCAGTCAGTTTGAACAAACTTAAAAAACCCATGAAAAGAAAAGCTGTACTCAGACTTGTCATTATAAAGTAGAAGAGCCCTGCTTTTTTGTTTTCTTCCGAGGTATAATCGTGGAGTACAAGCATTAAGGAAGAGAGGGACATTATTTCCCAGAAAACCAGGAAACCTACCATATTTCCTGCAAGTACCACCATCAGCATGGAAAAAATAAAGAGATTTGTAAGGGCTGCCTAAAGATTTTTTCTGGCTTCACTTTTAGCATGTTCCACATATTCAACGGAATATATTGAAACACCTGACACAACGGCTGCAATCAGCAGAATAAAACCTGCTGAGAGTTTGTCTGTGACCAGAGTGAAGTCCAGCCCGGGAAGAAATCGGAAGGCTGGAAAAACAGGCTCTTTTCCTGTGTAAAGAACTGTGCCCGCAAAAGCCAGAAGCAGGATTGAAGAAATAAAAGATAGGCCGAAGGAAACTTTTCTTGCGCTTTTACTGCGGTACAGAAGAGGAAGGACGGTTCCGAATATTAAAGCTATAATAGCGCCGTAAATAAAGGCTTCAAGCAAACTGATTCACTCCTTAGGCAGGCTTAACCGAGCATTCAGCCTTGTCAGCCCATATTCAATTAACGCGAGATTTTTGAAACTGTCTTTTCTATTGGAAATTATGAAAATAATTTCGTAATTCGTATTTACATTCCACCGTAAAATTACATTTAAAGAATTATTATTTCCTTAAAACTTTTCTCTTAATATTTCCTAACATTACACATGTTTACATTATAAATTTTTTGTAAACAGTGATACTTTTTATATTTGACACTTGATCTTAAAAAATAGAAAGTATAGAGAGTCTCAAAATTTAATAAAAAAATTTCCTGCTTTGAGAAAAAATCTTCATTTTTAGTACAATATCAGATTATATATATTAAAAGCGTTATAGAACTTTTAAGTGGAATGCTCTAAGAATAGTACCATCAGAGAGGAGAATTCTCTATAAAGTCCGATTATTCCTGCAAGTCTTTTTAAAAAAGCTTGAGCGAAAACGGCTTTATAAAAGATTCTAAAAACAATGTTTCCCGCTTTTTTATTCTTTCAAAACTCGATATATAAGATGTACATATTTCTTTTCCACAATCTCATTTCTTAAAAGTTCAAGCCTGATACCACCCTTTTCCAGAGTCCTGAAGAGATTTGTTCCATTTTTTCCTACAATTTCAGGAGTGAGAATAAGGCTTATTTCTTCAACAAGTCCATGTTCAAGTAATATGCTGTTCAGAACTCCGCCGCTGTCCGAAACTATAAGTTCAAAACCATACTTTTCATTTGCGATTTCCATTGCCTGTCTAATATTTACACGGTCTGCACCGGTCTGGATGAAATCATAATTTCTTTCTTTGAGGTAATTGATATAAGCTTCAGGGGTCTTTTCCGATACAAGAACTATTACATCCTTGCCAAATTCGGAACGCCTGAATACATGCATTAACCCTTCAAGAATTCCCTTTGAGTCCGCAATCAGCCAGTATGCCCTGGGATCGCCAGGCTGGATTTCAGGCTTCACGAAGTCCGATTCCTCTTCAGGAGGAATTTTTTCGCAGAAAAACTGGGTTCCGGTTTTTGCAGTATTCGAGCCTACTATAATGGCATCTGACTGATAACTGCTAAGAATCTTATAATGAACCTCAATATTTGCGTCGAATCCTGTAGTGGAACCATCGATACTTATACTGTTGTGAATAACTAATTTCGGTATCATACTATCCCCTGAATGTTCCTTATTTATCTTATTGAACTCCCACTAACCCTTATAGTGAAAAACTATCACTTATATTAAATGTCAAATCAGCTTTTAATTTATTTGGAGTTTTTATAATAGATCGAAGAAGTTATCTGTGTTAGAACGTATTTAATTTTAATGCATATCGTCGAGTTTGAAAGCGTATCAAAGTATTTCTCTGAAAAAAATATTCTTCGTGAGATTTCGTTTTCAGTGAAACAGGGCGAGATCTTTGGGCTTCTAGGACCAAACGGAGCAGGGAAAACAACGCTTATAAGGCTCCTTCTGGATATTATCAGGCCAGATTATGGGAAAATAAGTGTTTTTGGGGATTTCCTGAGCCCTGCTGCGAAAAACAGGATAGGATACCTTCCTGAAGAAAGGGGATTATATAAGAAAACAAGACTTTTGGATATGTTGATCTATCTTGCACAGCTTAAAGGCATACCAGAAAAAAAAGCTCATTTAAATGCTGAATCGCTTCTCAAATCTCTGGAATTAGATCAATATACAAATAAAAAAGTTGAAGAGCTTTCCAAAGGAATGCAGCAAAAAATCCAGTTCCTTTCCGCAATTATCCATGAACCCGAACTTTTAATTCTTGACGAACCATTTTCTGGACTTGACCCTGTAAATACGAAGGTCGTTATGGACAGAATACTGAAACTTAGAGCCTCAGGAAAAACAATAATCCTTTCGACACACATGATGGAGCAAGCCCAAACACTTTGTGATAAGATCCTTATGCTCAACAAAGGAAGAAGAGTACTTTATGGCCCTATGGATGATATCAGGAGAGAGCATGGAAAAAACTCTCTGATTGTGGAATTTGCAGAAAAAGGAGATTTGAACGCAATTCAGGAAATTTATGGCATAAAGAAAGTAATAGAACATGGAAAATCGGTTGAAATTTTTCCTGATGACAGAATAAGTACCCAAATCCTTCTTGAAGAGCTTGTAAAGAAAACAAATCTCATACGTTTTGAAAAAACGTTTCCTTCTCTGAATGAAATCTTTATTGAAACCCTAGAGAGTGCTTCCAATGAGTAATTTTCCCGGAAAAACCTTTATTATCGCAAAGCATGAGTTCCTGAAAACAATAAAACGTAAAGAATTTATTTTTATGACCTTTTTCTTCCCCCTCTTATTTGCAGGAATTACTCTTCTTCCGACAATACTTACAGGCATGAGCCATGCTGAAGACCAAAGAATAGGTTATATTGATATGACCGGCTCCTTCGAATTTCCAGCATCAATCCAAAGTAAAGGTGTTTCTCTAGAACCCTCAGAGGCAAAAACCTCAGTTGTAGAATTTGTAATGTACAGGGACATTTCCGACGCAAGGCAAGCCTTACATGAAAGTCAGATTTCTTCTTATCTCGTTATTCCTGAAGATTTTCTTAAAACCGGAACAATAGAACTGTATAGTCTTAAAAAAGAAGCGTCTATGTCAAATTTAGAATTATCAGATGAACTCTCGAATATTGTTATTACTTCCCTCCTTAAGGGCAAAGTGGATGAGCCAACTCTTAAAAGGGTTCAAGATCCAGTTAACATAAAGTATTATAATATAGGAGAAAACGGAGAGTCTTCCGAGAAGGGTATTACTGAGATTTTTGCCAGCTTTGGTCTTCCAATTCTTACAGCTTTTCTCCTCCTCTTCAGTATATTTTCATCTTCTGGCTTTCTGCTTCGCGGCGTTGCCGAGGAAAAGGAAAACAGGATAATAGAAATCCTGCTGTCTTCTGTAACTCCTTCCGAAATCCTTACAGGCAAGATCCTGGGACTTGGCGCAGTCGGCCTTCTGCAAATTGGAATCTGGCTTGCAGCAGTAGTGTTTGGGAGTGACTATGCTCTTCCTGTAAAAATTGAACCTAATACTCTCTTCTTAACTCTTATTTATTTCGTGCTTGGCTTTCTCTTTTTTGCTAGCATGATGGCAGGAATAGGGGCAGTTACTGGCTCCCTTCAGGAAAGCCAGCAAGTTGCAGGAATTTTCACGTTTTCAGCCGCATTACCTCTCATATTCATGCAGCTTATCCTTACAAATCCAGACAGCCCATTTTCAGTTTTCCTTTCCCTCTTTCCTCTTACTTCACCTGTAGCCATGCTTACCCGGATTGGAGTGACAACTGTGCCTATTTTTCAGATTGTTACCAGCATATTTATTCTGCTGATTTCAGTCTATTTTGTGATCTTACTTTCCAGCCGGCTTTTCAGGACTTATCTGCTCATGTATGGGAAAAGACCGAAAGTGAGGGAAATCTGGAAGAATATCTGGACAGAATCCAGATAGATGAACAAAGGAGCCTATTGCCACAGATAATAACTGGTCAAATAAACTAGAGTTTTATCGATTGGATTTTATAATATTGCGTACATAGTCTAAATTGGTTCATAAGGGAGTAGCTGTAAAATGGAGGGAAATGCAGGGCAGCCTCAAAACTGATCCAGTAAGAAACTCCATTAAATAGAATAAACCTTGTGAACCACCTAACTGCTTTTTAATGTAGCTTTTATTTAGCGTTGGACTTAATTTTAGTTAGCGTTGGACTTAATTTTAGTTAGCGTTGAACTTAATCTACGAATAGCTCTTTCTAATAGCAAAATTATCAGCACTGTATAGCTTTCTTAGAGTAGATTTTTTTACAAAGGCAGAAATATTAAGCGAGTGCAAAAATTGCGCGAGAGCAAAGAATAACTCAAAAGCTTATGAGAGCTCTGCTTGAATACAGACTGGAGCAATATAATTTACTACCTGCAGAGAAGTGCTTTCGAGGAAGTTTCTAATACTCCATGGGATTTCATCAAGGGTATGGGAAGCAAAGTTCAGGCTGCCTACAATCTCCCCTCTATATTTCAGAGGTATGATAGCAACCGCTTTTATTCCCTCTTTTTTTACTGCTTCAGCCATTTCATCGGAGTAGAAGCCCAGTGAATATATGGGTTTTTCAGCCCAGATTTTCCTTGCTTCTGGAGAATCGGCCTTATATCTGGAAACTTTTTCTCTAAACTCAGAAGAAATTCCCCTATCCACTACAAGATTTATCTGATCCAGGAGTTCATCTTTGATGTATATCCCTCCTGTATCAAGTCCGTTTATTTGAAGACAGGAATCAAGAATGAGATTAAGCATTTTCTGAAAATTCCAGGTAGTACTCAGTTCCTTACCGAGTTCTCGTTGAATTTCAAGCATTTTCTGAGCTTCTTTTCTTTCAGTAATATCAACTACAAGACCCTGAAAATGTGTCATTTTTCCAGCTTCGTCTCTCTGGATAAAAGTTTTCTCATCTACCCAGAGCATTTTTCCGTCTCCAGTAAAAATTCTGTATTCAATATCAAAGGAGTAGTGTCTTTCTTTGATGTTGCGGTTTGTGATTTCAATAACTGAATCCATATCATCTTTATGAACGATGTTTTTGTAAGAGATTCTTCCGGAGATGAAATCTTCGACTGTATAACCGAACTGAGTCACATTTTCTGAAACATATACTGTTGGCAGATTTCCCTTATTCTCCCACAAAAACGCTACTGCTGGGCTGTTGTTTATTATGGTTCTCAACATTTTTTGAGTTTCTAAAGACTTTCGTAGAGCTTCTTCACTTTTCTTCCTTAGAGTTATATCCAGCACTAACCCTTGCAAATAGGTCACTTCTCCTTCAGGACTCCGCTGGATAAACGTTCTCTCATTTACCCAATGGATATCCCCAGCTTTTGTAAAGATTCTGTACTCTATATTAAAGTCAACTTCACCTCTCCGAATACGCTCTTCAAGTGAATCTATAACTCTCTTCAGGTCATCGGGGTGGATAATATCTCCATATAGAACCCTGCCTGAAATAAAGTCCTCAACGGTATATCCAAACTGTACCACGTTTTCAGAGACAAACTCTGAAGGCCATTGTTCTTCATTTTTCCAGAGAAATACTACGGCAGGACTGTTATTCACAACTGTTCTGATTATTTCCTGCATCTCAAGGACCGAAAGTAGATCTACGATCCCTATTGCTGCAACAACTTTCCCGTCCTCTGAAAAGATGGGAGAAACAGCCACATTCCTGCCCAGATATGTACCGTCCGTGGGTACTCCACGTATGGTCTTACCGGTTTGGAGAACCTCTTCAAGCACAGGACCCGTATAATCCCTGTCAAGGATTTTACCATTCTCCAAGCGAAGTCCCTTCCGCTTGAGACTGCGGATAGTGGTTGGAAGCCCGACGAGGGAATGCACTGCAACCGCTATAGGTTCAAGTTCATCAGATCCTGCATCTTCAGATATTAGAGAAGTAATTTTTTTCACCCCCAAAGAAAATCCTGACAATTCAAAAACTAAAAGGCAGAAGAAAGTCAACAAGAAGAACTAAGAACTGAAACCTTTATAATACATTTTAGTATTAATTTAATACTTTTTAAAGGTTATATAATTATTCTCAAATTATATAAGTAGGAAAATAACCAGAAGCTTGAGAAAGCTGTAATTGTATTAATAATCGGCAAGTCAACTCAAATATATTCATTTAGTACTCAAAAAACATAATTTCCTAGGATACTACATTTAAAAACAAATTTAAAAATTGGTGTTATCATGCTGAAAAAAAGCAAAAAAAATCTGATACACAAAGTTTTGATTCAGAGTATAATATCCCAGAAAATACACAAAATTTCAATATAATATGGGATCTTTTAAAAAAAGAATATCCTGATGTAAAACCTTCTCTTAATTATAGTAATCCTCTTGAACTACTTGTAGCAACTGTTCTTTCAGCCCAGTCAACCGATGTCCAGATTAACAAAGTAACTGAGAAACTATTCAAAAAGTACAGAACTGCAGAAGATTATGCCAGTGCAGACTTAAAAGAACTTGAAAATGATATATACTCTTCAGGCTTTTACAAAACTAAAGCAAAGAACATAAAAGCTATTTCACAGATACTTGTTGAAAGATATGATGAAGAAGTTCCAAAGACTATGGAAGAACTGGTTAGTTTACCAGGCATCGGGAGAAAAACTGCTAATATAGTACTTGCCAGAGCATTTGGAAAAATAGAGGGAATTGCTGTAGATACCCATGTAAAAAGGGTTTCAAGAAGACTTGGACTTACAAGAAATTCCGATCCCAGTAAAATAGAACAGAACCTAATATCAATTGCTCAAAAAGAAGACCTCGATTCTCTTTCAATGACTCTGATATATCATGGAAGAAAAGTCTGCCAGGCAAAAAAGCCAAAATGCCCAGCATGTGTTGTGAAACATCTCTGCCCTTCGAACATAATAATATCAAGTGCAAAAATTGAAGATAAATACTGAAAAAAGTTGATACTATTACATACAGAGGTTATTAGATAAAAATATAATTATATGGATATAATTATACAGATGAGTTGTAAGTAGGTCGTTAAAGAAGTTTAATTTTGGTGATCGTGAATATGCTCTCTAAAGTGTGCATGTGGATGTTCATGCATAATATTTCCGTGAACATGCATATGTTCATGGATCAGATTTGTTGAAAGTAAAAGCTCCCTGTTATTAAGCACGTTTCCTACGTCCCCATCCACAATAATTTTATGATTTTCTCCCATAACTATGGCTCTTTTGCTAATCTGCTCTACTGTTTCGAGGTCATGAGTGGCAGTAATTATTGTCTTTCCCGCTTTTCCTAGCTCCTGCAATAACTCTACCAACCAGAGCTGAGTCCTGGGATCCAATCCTGCAGTGGGTTCATCCAATAGAAGGATATCCGGATTATTAGCTAAAACAGCAGCTATACAAACTTTTTTCTTCTCTCCTCCGCTTAGAGTATGAGGAGATCGGTCTTTAAGTTTAGTGATCCCAATCATATCCAGGACCTCTATCACTCTGGCTTTGACTTCTTCCTGAGTCATATTGAGCTGTAGAGGCCCAAAGGCAACCTCTTCAAAGACTGTAGACGAAAAAAGTTGCACATCTGAGTTTTGAAAAACAAATCCGACTCTTTTCCGGAAATAAGACCTGAACTCGTTATCTTTAATGGAATCGAAAACTTCTTCGTTTATTTCACTGCCAAAAGCATAGAATTCGCCCATTGTGGGATATATAAGCCCATCTAGAAGGGTCAGTAGAGTTGACTTACCACTACCATTAGAGCCCATTATAGAGATCTGCTCGCCTGGCGTCACCTTGAAACTGATATCGTTTAAGGCATTTATCTTTCCCATATATGTATATGAGACATTTTTTAAATCAAAAATTGTTTCCATGTTCATATCACCTTATGATGTTATGGGATATCAACACTAGCAATATGCTCATGGATATCGCAATTACCCCTGAAATGTAATCACGATTGCGCATTTTGAACTCCTGCATTATCTTAACGTTCCCGTTGTATCCTCTGGACATCATGGCTGCATGAACTTTTTCACTTGTATCCAGAGATCTTATTAGTGTGTAGCCTATACGTCCACCAACCCATTTCTGCTCATCGAACATGCTTCCAGTCTTTATTGTTCTGGCTTTTTTGGCAATGTATATCTCCCGTACCATGTCCGTTAGAAGAAAAATGTACCTGTAGGCCATTTCCAATGTAAAAACATAGATTTTAGGAACTCCAACCGAGCGCAGGGACTTAAAAAGAACCTGCTGAGGTGTGGTGAGAAAAAGCAAGACTACAGTAGATACGCATGTTGCGACACGCATTGTAAATATTACCGCAGAATTGACGCCCTGGATGGTGATGTAAATGCTACTAGGCAGTGAAAATGGTCCCAAATGAGCTTCAGGACCAAGATATGCTAGCCTGATCAAAGGATCTCCTGGAAAAAAAACATTGAAAATCATTGGTATGGTGAGGATTCCCGCAAAAATCGGTATGAAGAGCCATACCCGCTTGATAAAGAATAAGACATCGATCTTGCTGAAATATGCAAAAAGAAGAGTAAGTATATAAACAAAGATCAGTAATTTCAGATCCCTGATCAAACTCGTTGCGAATATCAA
The DNA here is from genome assembly GCA_963727895.1 of uncultured Methanosarcinaceae archaeon. Lineage (GTDB taxonomy): Archaea > Halobacteriota > Methanosarcinia > Methanosarcinales > Methanosarcinaceae > Methanosarcina. The sequence continues at coordinate 57,054 of CAVSHT010000009.1, forward strand.
AGACAGGATGGAGATCAGCTTGGCTCTAGGATCTAAACTCTGAAGGAACCCATCACGCTTAGAAAAGCTGTCTGAGATAAAAGCTTCTTCTAAAAAACCAAAGATGCCATCAATAGTCTTTCCTATAAAACCCTTTTTACTGTGATACACTGCCGAGCACCTGCATGTACCGGTATCTGTTTCTTTCATCCAGTCTGGGATCATTATTCACCCTTTTTAAAAAGTAAATTTTAGCTAGCTATAAAATTGAATTCAAATAATTTTAAAAATAAACAAAAAATTAAAATTATAAAAAGGTATCGATTTTATGTAAAATCATAAATTCCAAAAATACGGGAAAAATTCCGTATCCTGATAACCAAATAATAGAAATAATTTCAATAAATCTTATATTTACCAATTTTTATAAGTAGTATATAAGCAATTAATATAACTTATAGGTTTATTGAAATTCGTATCTAAGATCAATATTTAATTTTCAATTTTGGGGAAAATCACGACAATATTTAAAAATTTAATCCTTAGCAATCTTTTTTCCTACAAAGTATAGAAGACTGCCACCTATTGCTACTCCTATTAATGCAGACAGAATATACGCTATCGACGAAAATGTCATAGAATCATCGGCTCTTGGTAGCGAATAATCAGCCATTGGTGCATTCCAGAGTCCAGAAAGATGTTCCAATCCCTGAGGTATAAATCCTACCTTTTGTTGGAATTCATCGGGGCTCCATTCACCATATGCTTCGCCAACAGCTAAAAGACCCAGAGGTGCTAGAATTATCAACAATACCAAGCCAATAGCAAAATTTCGAACTATTTTTTCCATATTCTCACCTTAAGTTGGAACTGCCTTCTTCATTTTATCCTTCTGTACTGCAGTGGTTTCTCCATAAAAGATAGATGTATCGGTTCTCTGGATATAAGCAAAAATAACTGCCGTAATCAGTGCTTCCAAGATGCTGAATGCAAAAGCGTGTTCAAGTACCATAGCCGGAACAGTTACGCTTAAGGGGTATGGCATATAAAGTGGAGTTCCATCTGCTGTGTGCTGTAAAATGGGCTGTATTCCTAATTCAACACCTGCACAGAAGGCTGCTACAGTCAGAGAAATCCAGCCAGCTACAGCCGAAGCAATAATTCTTGTAGTGGACGTTATTTCTGAATTTCCACTAATAAGCTTGTAAACATAGTAACCAACAAATGGTATTACCGTTCCCATGTTGAAGCAATTCGCTGCTATGGCTGTAATTCCTCCATCACCAAACATCAACGCCTGCAATACGAGAGTTACAGAAATAGATATCACTGCTGCCCAGGGACCGAGGACTATAGCAATAATTGCCCCTCCAACGGCATGACCTGTGCTGCCTCCAGGAATCGGAACATTGAACATCATAATTACAAATGAAAATGCAGCTGATAGTGCAAGCAGAGGGACCTGTTTAGACTTAAGTTCTGTGTTCAGCTTTTTTCCGGCATAATACCATATAGGAATCATAATGATCCAAAATGCAATATAAGTATATGGCCCTAAATATCCATCTGGAATGTGCATTTTTCTACTTCCTTTGAACTTATTTACTATAATTATAACCGATAATCTATTATTATAACCGATAATCTATTATTATAACCGATAATCTATTATTATAACCGATAATCTATTTTGACTGAATAATCTCTATGATAAAGAGTTTAATCCTAAGAGGAAACTCAGCTGTTTCAAAGATAGAATGGCATTCTCATTAGTTGTTTTCCAAAAAATGTCTTTATATGTTAGCATTGTTAGGTATTACTTATATATATTTTGATATTACCTTTTTCGACAAATTTATCAATAAATATAATTCAATAATCATATTCAATTTGTAAATGAAATTAAGTATCCTTCTATTCATTTTTGTTCCTAAAATAGTTATAATTAAATGTATTCATTTCGGCTCTATAGGAATTCATATCCATAAATTAACTGCAATAGGTTGAAGAAAGAAGTAAAAAATAGATCAAACTATTCAGTTCAAATTAATGAAGCTATTTTTTAGAAGATTTCTACAAGACCCTTATACACTGTTATAATTATCTGAACTTTCTCCCTATCTGTTTTCACAGACAGGGTAAAAAGAAGTTCAGGTACTTGAACTATTTAGGAGGTGATTTTAGATTTGTGTCTGTTCGCTAGAGGCATATATTACTAATAAATATTTAATACTTTCGTTTTTGTTGTTATTACTAAATAGTAATTATAATTAATATATTATTACCTAGTTGAAGAATTAAATTCTCAAGAAAATTTGCTGCATAAGAATAGATTGACAAATATTGAAATGGAATTGAGAGTTTCAAATATCAAGGAAGTTGTTTAAGATACCTAATCATCAAAAATATTAAATCATCAGAGACATGGTCACAATCAATTCTGTCATAGAGTTTTTCTAAATCCTGATGTAATCTGTTAATTTATCTTTTCCAGAGTTTTTTATCAGATTCCTTATAGAAACCTATTTTCGAAGCTGTGACTTTCGCATAATCCTGGGAAATTATTCTGTTGCTCCATGATAAGCCGAAAGCCAGATCAGTTTTTTTGATGCTATATTTTTCGTTGATTAGGAACTCATAAAGTTCAGAAATTTGATCCAGCCTTCCTTTAGAGCTTTCAGGAAAGTTTGATCCAAGATTTACCAGATTTCGTAGATGAGATCGGACACCACAGCTTTCGGGGCACAGTTTTTCTGAGTTTGCAAATTCAAGCATTTCCTTGAATTCAAGGAAAATATTCGTCTGTGTGAAACCTGCTGGTAGAGTTTTTCCTAAGAAAATAAGAATATGAATGCATTCGTGATAGAGGATTTTTGCTATAAGGAATTCTATTCTATTCTATTCTATTCTATTCTGAAGATTCCATAACTTTTCAACCAGTTTCCGTTCCCACAATTCATATGGATTCACCAAAACAAGAAATTTATATATCATTTTCTTTTCGTTTCTGGAAACGATTTTTTTTGGCTCGAAAGCTAAACCCTGAACCATTCCAAAGAACTGTATCCGGACAGCTAACTCCCAGCAATACTCCCACTCTCCGAAATGCACATATTTTACTCTATAATACCTACCATCAAAATGCACTTTATTAATTAGTTTGGTATTGATAATCAAAAGTAGATATATATGCTTATAACATATATTTCTTCATGAACTGCCCAAAATGTAATAGTTCCAGTCACAAAAAGAATGGTATAGTTGGTGAGCGTCAACGCTACAAATGCCATGATTGTGGCTATAACTATGCCCTTGAAGGATTGGGCTTTCGCTCAATAGGAAGAGTTTTAGGGGTAAGTCATGTTTCTGTCCAAAGATGGATAACGAAATTTGGTCAAGAGTGAGAGAACCTAAAAAGTGAAAATGAGATATCTATTGTTGAAATGGATGAGATGCACACTTACATCGGTAACAAAAAAAATATTGCTGGATCTGGATTGCTGTTGATAGAGTTGGGAAAAAGTTTATCAACTGCTCTTTTGGCATCAGAGGAACGGAAACTGGAAAACTATTTTGGGAAAAAGTGAAGAAAAAAGACATTGGAAAAGTGATGACAGATCACTGGAGAGCATATGCAGAGTTTCTTCCAGAAAAGAGTCATACTCAATCCAAAGCAGAAACGTATACTGTTGAAGGATATAACAGCATATTGAAGCACCTTTTGGCAAAGTTGAGAAGAAAGACAAAGTGTTATACGAAGAGTCTTGAAATGCTAAAGTACTCGGTTATTCTATTGATGAAATAAAGAAATAAATAACTAGAGATAGTTAAGTAACAATACCATTAATTTGTATCTATATTCATTTTGTTCTTTGATTAGAGCTTTGATCACAAACTCTCGATAAATATTAAGATTAAGATAGAGAATTCCAGGGAACAAAGAGCAATTAATAGCAGGATAAGAAAAAGAAACGGAGTATTGAACAATAGGAGAAAAAGGCAAATATAAAGAGGGTAAGTTATTCCATTTCCTGTTTACCTGTAAGCTATCTTCTTCTTTGAATGAAGTATTTTTTGATTTAATTTTTGGCATTAAAAATTTACCCCTCACAAATTACTGGTTTTCTGCTTTATCACGAGGTATTAGTAATACAAATATATAATTAAATGTTAATTATAGAGTAAATGAAGTTAATAAATAAATATTTATTTATATGAAAGAAAAAATAAGAATTACGTGATTAGAATATACAACAAAAATGAGAAATATAAAATTTGATAGCAATGGGATTGATCCCAACATTTTGTGAGGCAAAAAGGAGCATTTTTAAAATCTTATAATATGGCAAAGTCTTCACTAATTAACTTCAAAAAAGGTTAGCGAAAACTCTGTTTAAAAGTTAATCCCAATAATTTCCAAGAAAAAAAGAGAAGAGAAATAAGTAAAGTTGGTATATTCTTCATATATCCACTTTATTAAACCTCCACATAGCCGCAGATAACATTACAAGGGCAAAGAACATAAGGCCCAAGAAAGCCACAATTATATCTGCTGAAGTGTAGATATAGTGCATTCCCATCACAGAGAAATCAGTTCCCAAAGCAAAATAACGAATTCCACCTGCCAGAAGTGTCAGTGGGTTAAACATCGATAGAACTTTGAGGAAAGTTGGAAAGCCGTCAATGGGATAAAGAGCATTACTTACGAAGAAAATTGGCATGCTAACCAAGGTGAGAATAGACTGCATTCCTTCTGGATTTTCAACGGTAATTGCAATGGAACCAGACAGAAAGAGGAAACCAAGAGTGAAAATTGACACCAATAGCATGATTCCCACGAGAGCGATAAGGGTTTCAACAAGAGTATATCCCACAAAGAAGTCCATTCCTACAAGTTTTCCAAATCCTATTATTATGAAAGTTTGAAAGAGAGCTTTAGTCACGGCTGAAAGCCCAACACCAAGAATGATATGGGTTCTAGGAACTGGACTTGCTAGTGTTTCCCTTAAAAGACTGAACTTTTTGTCAAACATAAGAGTAGTGCCTCCAAACAAACTGCTGAACAGCACATCCATTGCAATTATTCCTGCACCCATATAGGAAATGTACTTGACTACTGGAACACCTGGTTCGTTTGGAACAAATGATGTCAGTTTGTCAAAACTATGTGACATAGCAAGCCCAAAAAATGCCAGCCACATCACAGGCTGTATCATTGAAGTTATGAGTACTGATTTATATCTGAAGTATTTCAGCATCTCCCTCCAATATATGGCACGAAATTCAAAGCTCATTCAGAACCCCCCATTATTTCTATTCCTTTCTGCTTTTCATTTTCATGACCTTCCCTTAAATCATGACCTTCCCTTAAATCATGGCCTTCCCCTAAATCATGACCTTCCCCTAAATCATGACCTTCCCTTAAATCATGACCTGTGTAATGAACAAAAACATCATCCATTGAAGGTTTTTTAATATTCACAATTAGAATATCTATTCCCTCTCTCCGAATTAGTTCCATAATCTGAGGAAGTACATGAGTAACATCCTCCCCTATCATGATCCTCAGAGATTTCGTATCTTCTGTTACACTTTTAACTGATTCGAGTGACCTTAAGATCTCTGCAGCATTCTTATTATCATTTGTTTCTAAGTAAATAAGGTCTTTACCAAGTTTATTCTTTAATTCATCTGAGGTTCCAGTTACGATAATTTTTCCATGGTCAATTATGCTTATTCTGTCGCTTAATTGATCTGCTTCTTCCATATAGTGTGTTGTCAGAAATATAGTGGTACCCTCTCTCTTAATCTCTCTAAGATATTCCCACATTCTCATTCTTGTCTGGATATCAAAACCGATCGTAGGCTCATCAAGGAAAAGGACTGCAGGTTTTGTCATCAATCCTCTTGCAAGCTCAAGCCTTCTCTTCATACCACCGCTCAGATCTTTTCCCAAGGTATTTTTTTTATTTACCAGATCAGTAAGTATTAAAAGTTCTTCGATGCGTTTACTTCTTTCTTTTTTCTTCATCGAATATATCCTTCCATGATATTCAAGATTTTCAGATACAGTCATTTCATGATCGAGACAAAGCATCTGGAAAACAATACCTATTGATCTTCTTACTGCGTTTGGTTCCTTTGCGACATCATAGCCATTAACCTTGGCTTCTCCTTTCTGGAGTTTTCGGAGTGTCGTGAGAATATTAATAACCGTACTTTTTCCCGCTCCATTTGGACCAAGAAATGAGAAAATCTCCCCCTGTTTTACAGTAAAACTTATATTGTCAACAGCTTTTACAGAACCATATGAATGTTCAAGATTACTTACCTCTATGACGTTTCCGGTCATTAGTAAATCAACCCCTTCCCCCTGACGTATTGGCTCACTTTTGTTATTTATATTAGACCCCAATATTAGACTCCTATTTCAATTGGGTTATAAATTGAGTAAGTATTTATTGAAACAATTGAGTTTGAATAAATATCTTAATAGTTTTACACAAGTAGTTATTCCTCAGATGGTTTATATAAATAGGAAATTAAGTTTCTAAACTAATCTCTGAAAAACTTTTGGGTTATAATAAAATAATTTTATAACAGTATACCAAGTAACAATTCAAGTATTTTTATATAAAATATCATCATTCCACAACTCTCCCTTGTTGTTTTTATGGATAAGTTATTTCATTTTTACATTGAAAAAATAAGATAAATAAAATATATGAAAGATATCTTTATATTATGGAACTTACTTCGGATTAAGAATCAATTAAAACAAAATAAACTTATTAGAGAACAAACAAAATTCTATATTTAATCGAATTTAATATTACTTATATTAAAGAATTAGATTTTGAATTACACACTTAAAGAATTAGATTTTGAATTATACATTTATTCGTCTACTTTGAGAATTAACATACTATTTTTTGTGTAAAAATCTTGTAGTTTAAAAATAGAAATAAAAGTTTTATGAAGAGCGCCCCTCACAAACTTTCTGATCTCAAAAAAGTTCAAATTATTTGATGTAATATAAATCTAGTCTGTAGCTTATTACATAGGTTCATATATGTGAGAGATGAATAAATATATTAATCAGGGGCATTTTTTGTGGGTAAGTCATATAAGATATTTTAGATTAGCTCAGGTTATTTGAGCATGTCCAGAAAGATAAGTTAAAAAATAAGAATATTGAAGTAATTAGTTTGGGGTATAAAAGAAAGATATCTCTTTTAGAATCACATGCGGTGAACTGAAAGTATAGATACTTTACCGGCAGACTTTTGAAAAAAATGGGTGTCAAAATTGAATAGAAAAGAGAGTATAAGTTAGACTTTTTAAAGGGGAAGAGTACTATGGACAGCGTTGTACCGAGAATATTAAAAACTCCAATACTAGCAATGTACCATGACGATAAACACCAACAGCTCACCATGGAAGTTGAACTTCCAGACGTAGAAAGTGAGAATATAACACTGATAATGCATGAAAATAGCTTTTATCTGAAAGCATTCAGTAAAACTGTAGAGTATCTGGGATCTTTTTTTCTAGATGGTCCCGTAGATCCTGAAAAAGCAATCGCAGTCAACGAAAACGGAATGCTTACTGTTACAGTTCCTTACAAAGAGTGCTTTACATGTGCAAGATATGTTCCTATTGAGTAAAAAGAATGAGTGGCTTATCGTAAAATATTCCTGAAAAACTTAATTTTATATCATATTAATCTTTATTATGTCTTTATTAAAATTAATAAAGATAATTTTTATTAAAATTTATTTTTGTAGAGGAGATCTTATGAAAATAATAAAATGCAGTGATTTGGGGTTCAAGTGTAACTTTATGGCTGCTGGTAACGAACTGGAAGAAGTTGAAAATGCTATGTTAGATCATATAGAAAAAGAACATAAAGAAGAGCTTCAAAGCATGTCCGAAGACGATATTCACCATCTGAAACATCGAATTTCAACCCTTCTGGGAAGAAGTTGCGGTTGTGGAGCTCTATAATAAGTATACTATAAAGAATAATCCTTTGAAAAATGAAAGTTTACCCTGACCTTTAGGCAAACTTTCTTTACATCTTTTTTAACAATTAAGATTTAATTCAGTGCCTTTACTCAAGGATAATGTCCTGAATTTTTAGGCTAAAAACGAGTAAATAAAGATTATCCGAGATAAAATTATTAAATAAACCAATTTTGAATAGATCCGAAATTGAATAAAACGTTAAAAACATTTTGTTATGAGTTCAGAATCCAGATGGAGTAATTAAGAAACATGGCAAAGCTGACCCATAGGATATAAGGAAATAGTAGATAAGAAGCTATTTTGGAAATTTTTCTGAATATTAATATTGTTACAAATATAGAAAGCCAGAGAAAAATAATTGGAATTGGTAATTAAAAATAGATATATATGCTTATAACATATATTTCTTCATGAACTGCAAAATGTAATAGTTCCAGTCACAATAAGAACGATATAGTTGGTGGGCGTCAACGCTACAAATGCCATGATTGTGGATATAACTATGCCCTTGAAGGATTGGGCTTTCGTTCAATAGGACGATTTTTAGGGGTGAGTCATGTTTCTGTCCAAAAATAGATAAAGAAATTTGGTCAGGAGTTAGAGAACCTAAAAAGTGAAAATGAGATATCTATTGTTGAAATGGATGAGATGCACACTTACATCGGTAACAAAAAAAAATATTGCTGTATCTGGATTGCTGTTGATAGAGTTGGGAAAAAGTTCATCAACTGCTCTTTTGGTAGCAGAGGAACGGAAACTGGAAAACTACTCTGGGAAATATTGAAGAAAAAAGAGATTGGAGAAGTGATGACAGATCACTGGAGCGCATATGCAGAGTTTCTTCCAGAAAAGAGTCATACTCAATCAAAAGCAGAAACATCTACAGTTGAGGGATATAACAGCATATTGAGGCACTTTTTGGCAAGGTTGAGAAGAAAGACAAAGTGTTATACGAAGAGTCTTGAAATGCTAAAGTACTCGGTTATTCTATTGATGAAATAAAGAAATAAAGAGTTAACTATGTTTAGATACCAATACCAAAATTTATACTAATATCTTTTTTGGGGTTTACTTTTGGAGTATAAAGAAGTCTAAACATCTAAGTTAATCAACCAAAATAGGAATTTTTTTACTTAATTCTGACTATTTTTTCCCAAAATTGAGATACACTTCTTGGAAGGAAGTGTATCTTCTTAAGTGAGTTTTTAATTTTACCAAAATCACTTTGGTGTTAAGATTTAGGTTTCTTTGTGTGCTTACAGCATATGTAAGTATTTCTCAAGTTCCCATGGGTGAACGATTGCTTTGTACTCGTTCCATTCCATCTCTTTGGCACAGAGATAGTTACTGAATACATGATCTCCAAGAGCTTCTTTTACGAAGGCACTGCCTGCCATTTCATCCATTGCTTCTTTAAGATCAGCAGGAAGGGAACGAATACCTCTTTCCTTACGCTCCTCTTGTGTGAGGTGGAAAATATTTGTGTCAGTTGATTCCCCTGGATCAATCTTGTTCTTTATTCCATCCAGACCAGCTCTAAGCATTATGGCGAAAGCAAGGTATGGGTTACATGACGGATCAGGACATCTAAGTTCCACTCTTGTTCCATTTCCACGGGTTGCAGGAATACGGATCAATGAACTCCTATTCTTTGAAGACCATGTGATATAGACCGGAGCCTCATATCCTGGTACAATCCTTTTGTAAGAGTTAACAACAGGATTTGTAACAGCTGTAAATTCTCTGATATGCTTTAAAAGACCGCCTATGTAGTACATAGCATCCTGAGATAACTGATTTGGGGTATCTGGGTCATAAAAAGCGTTCTTTCTATCCTTGAAAAGAGACTGGTTACTGTGCATACCTGAGCCGTTTACGCCGAAAAGAGGTTTTGGCATGAAAGTGGCATAATATCCTTTATGATATGCAATTGATTTTACCACATATTTGAAAGTTACAACATTGTCAGCCGTGTTGAGTACATCGCTGAATCTAAAGTCTATTTCATGCTGGGAAGGCGCTACTTCGTGATGGGAAGCCTCTATCTGGAATCCCATAGATTCAAGGGTATAGTCAATATCTCTGCGTACATCCTGTGCAAGGTCAAGGGGTGCAAAATCAAAGTATCCACCCTGGTCTGTAAGTTCTGTGGTTGGATTTCCGTTTTCATCCAGTTTGAAGAGGAAAAATTCCAGTTCAGGACCCACATTCATTGAGTAACCCATTTTTTCAGCTTCTGCGATTGCTCTTTTAAGAACATATCTTGGGTCTCCTTCAAATGGTCGACCATCAGGAAGATATACATCTCCAAGGATCCTGGCTACTGCACCGGTTGAAGGTCTCCATGGAAGAACTCTAAAAGTAGACGGGTCAAGCACAAGTTTCATGTCAGATTCTTCAATCTTTGTAAAGCCCTGGATTGAAGATCCATCAAACATCACTCCATTTTCAAAAGCCTCTTCTAACTGTTCAACAGGTATTGCCCAACTTTTGATGATGCCAAGTGTATCCGTAAACTGGGTACGGATAAACTTTACGTCTCTCTCATTTACAGCCTCTAACACATCTTCTTTGGTTATACACTTTTTTGTCTGCACCATTTCACTTCCACTCTAAATCGACACTAGGTATCTTTTTACCTATTTGCTAATATATATATCTTTTGTAGATATTACTAAAATAAAAGCTATTTACATATTAAATAAGAATAATTACTTCAAAAATAATTGCATGTCATATATTCAATTCGCTGAACATATTTCTAATCTCTTCTATATAAAGTTCATTAAAACTCATTCTATAAGGATTGTTTCTTATCATAATTCGATTTTTTTGTCAAGTGTATGTCTACAAAATGGTATAAATAACAATTATTTAAAATTTTTTTCAATATAATATTAATAACGATTGAAATACATATAAATTCAGATCTAATGGTTCAAAGAGTTAATTTCTTCAAATTTCTGGTTTCTGTATTGCTCTGCCTGTTTGCAGGAGCAATAGGTTCGACATTTACAGTATCGTCTCTTGATAATTGGTATTTTTTGTTAGAAAAACCAACTTTTACTCCTCCATCATGGGTATTCTTTCCTGCTTGGACTATACTTTCTATACTAATGGGACTCTCATTTTATCTCGTTTGGGTAAAAGGTACTCATGAAAAATATGTTAAAGTTGGATTGCTTATTTTTGGTATTCAGTTAAGCTTTAATCTTCTATGGTCTTTTTTCTTTTTTAATCTAAGATCTCCTTACTATGCTTTTATATAAATTTTGGTATTGGTATCTAAACATAGTTAACTCTTTATTTCTTTATTTCATCAATAGAATAACCGAGTACTTTAGCATTTCAAGACTCTTCGTATAACACTTTGTCTTTCTTCTCAATCTTGCCAGGAAATGCCTCAATATGCTGTTATATCCCTCAACTGTAAATGTTTCTGCTTTGGATTGAGTATGGATCTTTTCTGGAAGAAACTCTGCATATGCTCTCCAGTGATCTGTCATCACTTCTCCAATCTCTTTTTTCTTCAATATTTCCCAGAGTAGTTTTCCAGTTTCCGTTCCTCTGCTATCAAAAGAGCAGTTGATGAACTTTTTCCCAACTCTATCAACAGCAATTCAGATCCAGCAATATTTTTTTTGTTACCAATGTAAGTGTGCATCTCATCCATTTCAACAATAGATATCTCATTTTCACTTTTTAGGTTCTCTAACTCCTGACCAAATTTCTTTATCTATTTTTGGACAGAAACATGACTCACCCCTAAAAATCGTCCTATTGAACGAAAGCCCAATCCTTCAAGGGCATAGTTATATCCACAATCATGGCATTTGTAGCGTTGACGCCCACCAACTATACCGTTCTTATTGTGACTGGAACTATTACATTTTGCAGTTCATGAAGAAATATATGTTATAAGCATATATATCTATTTTTAATTACCAATGCCTAAATTTTTTATGAAAACATTGGTTTTCAACAATACTTTTTTTATCAAAGAAAATAACACCTGTTTCAATGAGAAATAAAACTAAAATCCTGAAAACTGCAGTATAGTAATTGGTTAATGGGAAATTCAAGATAAAAATGTAGAAGAAAGAAAATAATTAAAAGGTTAAAATATTGTTCTTATCAGAATTACTCCAAAAACTGTTAACCTGATAAAAAGAAACATATATATATTGTCAAGCAGGTACTAAATAACTTGCTTCCCTTAGTGGTGACCTTCTTAATGCATTTAAAGAAGCAAAAGGGTAGTTGCTGTAATTCATATTAATTAGATATTATTTAAATGAGACAAATTTATTAAAAATTCAGAAATTTTGTGAATCGATATAAAAATTACCTCTGAGCCCCCTGTATCTCAGTTGGCAAGTTTTTTGAACTAGTTCTCAAAAATGAGCCACGGAAATAATTCAGTAAATTATTAACGCATATATATTACATTCATTCCTATCCGATTTTTAGAGTGATCAAAATGTGTGGAATAATAGGCTTCATAGACCGAAAAAAGTCCAGAATGGACGGGTCGAGCATAAAAGCTGCCCTCAGCCTCATGAAAGAAAGAGGTAGTGGAGATGGGTCAGGCTATGCTGCATATGGAATTTATCCAAAATATGCAGACTATTATGCTCTTCATGTTTTCTTTGACAATTTAAGTGAACCAAAAAAGAAAGTTGATGAAATTCTCAAGCAAAAGGGAGAAATTGTTCACGAAGAAGAGATTCCGACATACCCTCAGCCTGGCTTAAAAAAAGTGCATATCCCATGGAGATATTTTTTTAAGCCCTCAGAAAGCATGATAGCTGGAAAAATTGCTTCTGAAAAAGATATTATTACTTCCATAGTGATGGAAGTAAACGCCAACGTGAAAGGAGCTACAATATTTTCTTCCGGAAAAAACATGGGAGTCTTCAAAGCTTCTGGATGGCCTGAAGACGTAGGAAATTTTTACAGAATTGAAGATTACAAGGGCTACATTTGGCTTGCTCACAACCGTTATCCTACAAACTCTCCAGGTTGGTGGGGAGGAGCACATCCCTTTAATCTTCTTGACTGGTCAGTAGTACATAACGGAGAAATTACTTCATATGGTACAAACCAGCGTTATGTTGAAGAATACGGATACAAGTGCACTCTGTTTACTGATACTGAGGTTGTAGCATACTTGTTTGACCTACTTGGAAGACAGCACGAATTATCATACGAAATGATTGTCAAGGCACTTGCACCTCCTTTCTGGGATGATATAGACAGGATGCCTCCAAAAGAAGAAGAGTTGAATAAAGCAATCCGTCTTACCTACGGGCCTGCCCTCATGAACGGACCCTTCGCAATTGTAGTTGGGACAGATGAAGGCATTGTCGGTTTTACTGACAGGATTAAACTGCGCCCTCTAGTAGTTGGTGAAAATGGAGATAGACTCTATATATCAAGTGAAGAAGCCGCGATAAGAGTCATTGACCCCAAAATTGAAAATATATATACTCCCAGAGCCGGAGAACCAATTATTGGGAGGTTTATTGAATGACGCTAGGAAGTATACCTCCAAAATTCAAGGTCACTATTGACCGTGACCAGTGTATGGACTGCGGGCGCTGTATTGAAAACTGTTCATATGGTGTTTACAGGAGAGAAGGCGACAAAATCCTGATAGAATCAAGGAAATGTACGGGCTGCCTTCGCTGTGTTGCCATGTGTCCCAGGGACGCAATTACACTTACAGAAAAACCTATAGATTACCGCAGCCATCCCCTCTGGACCAGAGAAGTCAGAGAAGATGTTATTAAACAGGCTCGCAGCGGAAAGATTATTCTTTCAGGAATGGGAAACGCAAGGGACTTGCCTGTTATCTATGACCGTCTTCTCCTTGACGCCTGCCAGGTTACAAATCCGAGTATTGACCCCCTGAGAGAACCAATGGAACTCAGGACTTACATTGGAAAGAAACCATCCAAACTCACATTCAGAAAAACAGAGAGTGGGGATGTAGAACTGGAAACCAAAATCGCTCCAAATCTCAAACTCAATACTCCCATAATGATTGGACACATGAGTTTCGGAGCTATCAGTCTTAACTCCCAGCTCAGTATGGCAAAAGCCGTAACAGAACTTGGAACGTATATGGGAACAGGAGAAGGAGGGCTCCACAAAGCTTTATATCCTTATCAGGACCACATGATTGTTCAGGTTGCATCAGGTCGTTTCGGTGTAAACATTGATTATCTTGAAAGAGGCGCCGCCATTGAGATCAAAATTGGTCAGGGAGCAAAACCTGGTATAGGTGGGCATCTGCCTGGAGAAAAAGTAAGTGAGGAAGTTTCAAGGACTCGTATGATCCCTGTTGGCAGTGATGCAATTAGTCCAGCACCTCACCATGATATTTACAGCATTGAAGACCTTGTTCAGCTCATTAGAAGCCTGAAAGAAGCAACTGAATGGAAGAAACCGGTCTTCGTTAAGATTGCAGCCGTGCATAACGTAGCTCCAATTGCTGCTGGTATTGCCCGCTCTTCTGCAGATGCAGTAGTGATTGATGGATTCCGCGGCGGAACTGGCGCAGCTCCCAAGGTCTTCAGGGATAATGTGGGAATTCCGATTGAAGTTGCAATCGCAAGCGTTGATCAGAAACTCAGGGAATAGGGCATAAGAAACGAGATATCGATTATTGCAAGTGGAGGAATAAGGAGTAGTGCAGACCTTGCTAAGTCAATTGCTCTCGGAGCAGATGCCATAAATATCGGGACTGCTGCCCTTGTTGCTCTGGGCTGCAGGGTCTGCGGCAATTGCTACAGAAACCTTTGCCCTTGGGGTATTGCTACCCAGCGTCCAGACCTTGTGAGCAGGCTTGACCCTGAGAGAGGAGCAACTCAGGTTGCAAATCTTATTAAAAGTTGGACTCTGGAATTGAGCGAGCTTATGGGCGCTGCGGGGATTAACAGTATAGAAAGCCTGCGCGGCAATAGAGATCGCCTGCGTGGATATATGCTGGATGAAGGAATGCTTGAAATCCTTGATGTATTGCCAGCAGGGAGCCTGATTGAGATGAAGACGGTAAAAATTGATGCCAGAGGATATGCACTATACCCCTTTAAACCAGAAAATCAGAGCTGCGGTTGCGGATGGGGCAGAAGAAATCATACTCGATAATATACTTGGACAACGCTTTATCGGAGATGGGCTAAGAGGCAATGTCCGTATAATAATCAATGGAGTTCCCGGAGGGGATCTGGGAATGTTCATGAGTGGACCGACTTGTATTATACATGGAAATGCTGAACATGCTCCGGGTAATACGATGGATAGTGGGATGCTCGTGATTCATGGAAGTGCGGGAGATGCAGTTGCTCACAGTATGCGCGGAGGAAAAGTCTTTGTAAAGAATAATATTGGCTACCGCGGCGGCATTCACATGAAACAATATGAGGTGGAAGCCAGACCTATACTTGTTGTTGGAGGCACAGCCCACTCCTTCCTCGGAGAGTACATGGCAGGTGGCATGGTGCTTGTTCTCGGTATCGGCAAGGATAAAGCCATGACAGACAGGGGCATCGGTAGTGGAATTCATGGTGGAGAAATTATCATCCGTGGAGAAGTGGATGATTACCTGCTTGGAATAGGATCTAAGAAATTCAAGTTTACCGAAAGCGATCTTGAACGCATTGCCCCGATTATAAAGAGTTTCTGCGAGCAGTTCGGATATGATCCTGCAGAGTTTCTGGACACGAACTATACAAAGATCGGACCTGCAAGCAGCCGGCCGTTCGCAAGCAAATATGTCTGGGAGTGATCAGAAATGGCAGAACAGAAACCAATTAGTAAAAGTTACCTTGATCTCAAATCAAAAGTCTGGGACGAAGGCCTTTGCTCAGGCTGTGGGGCCTGCATTGCAGTCTGCCCTGCTGATGCCCTGTACTTCGAAACAGGCGGTGACTCTACATATCCAAAAAGCAACGGCTACTGTAAAGCTGCTGTTGACGATGTTCCCTGTGGAGCCTGTTACGAGGTTTGTCCGAGACTCGAAGAACAGCCCTCAAGCCTGCTTGGAGACTACCTTGAAATTACTGCTGGAAAAGCCGAGTTTAATATTCCGAGAAAAGCAGAGTGGAGGAGCGGTCACAGCTATTCTTACAAACGCCCTTGATATAGGCCTTGTAGATGCTGTAGTTACGGTTACGGAAGATCCCTGGACCCTCAAGCCGCACTCAATGGTAATAACCAAGAGTGAAGCCCTTATTAGACAGGCAGGAAGTCGTTACAACTGGTGGGTTCCTCTTGTTTCTTCTCTCAAAGAAGCGGTTGTAAACAGGAAATACAGGAACATTGCAGTCGTTGGAGTTCCTTGTGTTGTTCAGGCAGTTCGCAAGATGCTTGAAACCGATCACCAGCTTGTGCATCCATACAAAAAATCCATCCGCTTTGTTTTAGGCCTTTTCTGTACTGAAAGCTTTGACTACGAAAAACTTATCGCAGGCAAGCTAAAAAGTGAGTACGCTCTCGAACCTATGAATGTCTGCCGCATTGACGTTAAGGGCAAACTCGAAATAACCCTTAATGGCGGGAAGCAGTACATCATCCCCCTTACTGAACTTCAGGACACTATCCGTCCAGGCTGTAGCGTCTGTACGGACTTTACTGCTCTGAAAGCTGATATCTCAGCAGGTTCAGTCGGAAGCCCTGAAGGCTATACTACTCTTATTGTTCGCACTCTTGTAGGACAGCATATTCTTGAAAGCGCAGTTGCTAATAAGAAACTGAGCGTCGGCGGGGAAGTAAATCTCGATATAATAGAAAAGCTTGCAAAGAAAAAGATGGCAAGAAAAACTCAGTAATTAACAACTAATTTTTAAATGATGGAGTTTTATGCTCCATCTTCAGTTTTATTTCAGTTTTTTTTCAATTCTGTTTTTATCTCATTTATTATTGTACCAAACAACCTGTTTTGACTAATTCAGCTAACTTTAGCATTGAAGAATCGCAGTTAGTGAGCAACTCCCCAAAGTGTAAACGAAGACCTCCTTTTGGCGGAGTTCCACCATGATGCGCAACGATAGCAGAACGAAGTTGCCAAAGTTCATTAAGTGGATTAATTATTGTCTTTATATCTTCTTGAGAAATTGAGATATTTTCTAGTATTTTCCCTAATTGTTTAATTGAAGCAAGACCTTTATCACGACAACCTTTTGTTTCAGCAAGTTTGTTTATATATGAAGTATTTAAGTCTTTGACAATAATCTGAGAAAGTGATAGAATTTGATCTTCCCATTCTTTACGTGACTCTGTGACTACATAGCCTAAGGATGTCAAGTCCCGTGTTTCTGAAATATTTGGCATTTCCCATATAGGGCATGGATTTTTCTGTTCATCATGCTGTGGGAATTGTTTGATAGTTATCTTTAGTGAGCTCAGGGGATCGTAGGATGTATCCCATTGACCTTCAAAGTATGTCTTAAAAGAACGCTGGGAGATTCCAGCTTTCGGTGACTCATTAAAGGATTTCCAATATAATTGTTCTTTAAATGGGAGATGGCTCAAATCACATATGTAAACATGGATTTGTCCTTCTTCATTGATATCATATCGTAATGACCAAGCACCTTTACTCTCAATGCAGCGATCATGTATTTTGTAACGTGAAGGGTCTTGACGATATTTAGATAGAATATCAGGCTTGAAAAAAGCTGGTGACGTCCCAAAAAGATAATCTGAATCTACAAAATAATTTCCAATTTTCTCTGGATTAGAAGTCCATTCTTGTTCGATCCCATGTTTCCAGTCCCATATGACAAAACTGGCATATTCACGAAGTTCTTTTTCCTTGAGTTTCAATAGCAGTTCCTCACGAGGTTTCTTACAACGAATGATTTGGACGCCACGAAGGAAACTTGCCAGAGGTTTGTTAGGATCTCCTCTCAGTGTACGAATTGCATAAATCTCGTGTTCTTCTTCTATCATCTTTTTTCTAGTTCATTCCCGGATAAACTAAATCCCCAATCTAATGATCTAGATACATCAAATAATCTGACTAAACAGGCATCAGCTAAGAATAAGTAAAAATCTAGTTCTTCTTCACGGAGTGTACACAAGGTAAGGTTATCTTGTTGAATCCAGTTAGCAATTGGTACGATATCTCCAAATTAATTCAGTTTACACCAAGCATGTTTCTCCTCAACCCAATGAATATCAAGAACGTGACTAATAAATTGATTGATTTCAATATACGCTTCGTTACTTTTGTAACCGTGAAAATCTCTCCGAAAGAACAAGAGCAAGCTATCATCGAGTATTTTTGAACCCACATTTTCAATTGGATTGCAAAGGAATGGAACACACTCATCATTTGAAAAGGAATATCCATAACCGTAACCGCTACTTACCATGAGATTCCATTTAAGAAGGTCTTCAATATATTCATCCTTCAGCTTTTCTAATGGAACAATTAATGAGTAAATAAAAAAATTTTTTTCGCTGATGTATATGGGAAGTTCATCGTCGATGGTATTGAGCAAGAAGCTTAAGGAATCTTCTTGACTGTGCCAAATTTTAAGATTTTCCTGTGACGAATCAAGGGGCATTTGTTGCTGTTGTAAATAACTTATCTGATTCTTTAATCTCATATGCTCCACTCCAAGAACTTTGCAATTTATTTCGTAGCAGCTCTCCTGAAGCCAACATAGGCAACAGCCTATAGGCATCTTTTCAACGTTTATAGGGGAACAGATCAACCAACAAATAGGAAACTTCTAAAGTTAGTTTTTACCACTCAATATACCGGAATCAGTCCTGGGTTGTCGCCGGTAATGCATTCCCCACCTTGATCGGTTACTATAAATGTATTTTCGATTCCTACCATCCCAATATTTTCAATTCCTTTTTTAGGTTCAAGGGCAAATACCATTCCTTCCTGGAGGGGCTCATCAAACCCTTCTGCAATTACAGGCAGTTCATCGATTAGCAGTCCAACCGCGTGCCCGAGAAATTTGACTTTACGGTTGCCAAATCCCATGAAGTTATGTAGGAATTCCGAATCGAGATTACTTATTATGGTATTGTAGATTTCAGAAGGAATAGATCCAGGTTTTAGCATTGAAGCTGCTTTGTTCTGTAGATCTACACATTTGTTATGGGCATCTATGGCGTATTGTGGAAGCGAAGAACCAAACATGTATGTTGTCGTTTTATCTGTGTTATAACCTTCAACTCCACATCCGATATCAATGAATACCAGATCTCCTTTTTTCAGCTTTCTGTCACGACTTCCAATAAGAGGAACCGCAGGACTCATCCCGTAAATTCCGCCAGGACCGTTAAAGTAAGAAGGATAAATCGAGCTTTCACCAAAACAGACGTTTCCGAGGACCATTTCGGTATCAAACATCCCAAAACGACATAGTCCATGATGACCTTCTTCAACCATAACTGAATACAGTTCGGTTGACAGGCCTACTTCACTCATTCCTTCCTTCAACATTTCAGGTACAAGATCTTCCAGCACATGCTGATGAATCCTTCCAGCTTCTCTTGTTAGCGAGAGTTCATATTCGCTTTTTATTGCTCTGACAGCGCAAATTTGAGCGTCAACAGATTTGACATTCTTAAATAGAAAGTGTTTTTGAAACCTCTGGTATAAAGATAGAGGAACAATTTCAGTTTCAAGGTATACAGTTTCCGGAAGCTCATTTAGATTCTGTGCAGCATCACGAAAACTGCTCATAGGCTTTATATTGGAAAACAAGGATTCATCAAGGGCTCTTTCATAGCTGCGGCGTACCCAAAAAGTTGCTTCTCCATTTTTAGGAATGATTAACATTCCATCCTGCATCGTACCTGTAAAATAATACAGATTTATTTTGCTGAAGATAACTGCTATTTTCCAGTAGGGGTTTGATATATCCATTCGTTTTTTAAAATTGATCATGCGGTTTTTTAGTTCGGTCAAAGGTACTTTCTTAATCATGGGGATCTCTTTAGGTTATCTGTTATCAATTATAGAAATGTAACTCAGAATAGTGAAAAATGAAAACTAGAAGATCTGTCGTAGAAAACGTTACTAATAATAAATTTAATATGTAAAATAGTATTAAACCTATATCATAATAAACATTAGATTTTGTTAACAAGTTATTGTCATCAAGTTGAAGTTAAAAAATCGATGAGATAAAAGTATGAGTAAATCGAAAGAACAAGACTCTCTTATACTAGATCATATTCTGAATGAAACTCAGTATAACAATGTTCCAAAAAGTTCCGGAGTCTTTATCAGTTACAGTCACGACTCTAGTAAACATGAAGAATGTGTGTTGCAACTTTCAAATCGCTTATGTAGAGAAGGAATTGATTCTAATATAGATCAGTACGAAACCTCTCCTTCTGAAGGATGGCCCCGCTGGATGGTCAATCAAATAGATGAAGCTGATTATGTTCTTATAGTATGTACAGAGAACTATGAAAAACGATTTAAGGGTAAAGAGGAAGCTGGAAAGGGACTTGGAGCAAAGTGGGAAGGCGCGATTATTACACAAGAGCTATACTACTCTGAAGCTAACAATAAATGTATCCCTATTGTATTTTCTCTTGAAAATTCAAAATATATTCCTTCTATTCTAAAACATGTTACTTACTACAACCCTAGTACAGAGGAAGATTACATTAAGCTTTATAGCCGTCTTACAGGTCAAAAACTTATTGAAAAACCAGCTATTGGAAAATTAAGGCAGATACCACCAAAAAACATATCTTCCGTTTTAAGTGCAGAAGATAAAGAAGAAAATTTAATTGAGAGCAAAAAGAAACCTGTAATTGGGAAATTAAGGGAAATAAATAGTGAATCTCAGAGCCCCAAGATTCCTGAAACTTTCATTAGTGATATTACAGGTATGGAATTTGTTTTGATCCCTGCAGGTGAATTTATGATGGGATCACAAAAGAAAGCTGGTGTTTTAAATTTTCTAAGGAACTCTACTGAATCCCCAGCTCATGAAGTAACCATTGAGCATCATTTCTATCTCGGTAAATTTCCAGTTACTCAGAAACAGTGGATTGCAGTAATGAGTGAAAATTCTTCTAAAATTAAAGACAATAACCGACCAGTAGAAAATATTTTATGGGAGGAAACTCAAGAATTTATTAAACAACTCAATGAAATAGAAGGAACTGACAAGTACCGTTTGCCCTCTGAGACTGAATGGGAATACGCCTGTGGAGCTGGTACACAAACAAAGTATTCGTTTGGAGATAATGATTCAAAGCTTAATGAATATGCGTGGTACTTTGGTTCCAGTACTACTCAACCAATCGGCAAAAAAGAACCAAATCCCTGGGGTCTTTATGACATGTATGGTAATGTGTTCGAACGTGTTCAGGACACTTGGCATAGTAACTATATTGGTGCTCCTTCAGATGGTAGCGCACGGAAAGATAGGGATTCCTCCTGCCAACCGATTCGTGGTGGTGCTTTTCATAGTTTTGCAAGAAATTGCAATTCAGCATATCGTTTAAGCGCTAAATTTACTTCTCGAAAAAATGATATCGGGCTTCGTCTTTTAAGAGAACTATAACTTTTTTATTTCTTGTTTAGATTTCCTGAGTACAGAATTAAAACTTTCACATTTCCTATTATGTTTTAACAAAAAGCTTGAACTTTCACCAGAAACAAAAGGTAAGAAACAAAGGAATTTTTGAAAAGGGTTAATTATGTTAAGAAAATTTGAAGATCTTATTGGAACGGCTTCAGGAATGGGGCTGAAGGCATATCTCTTGGACGCAGGAGATGTCCCGGTTGAGAACAGAGTTGCTTTGAAGTGTGCCTATGGTTGCAAAGGTTATGGGTGTAGATTAAGTTGCCCACCATATATTATGTCAATTGATGATTTTAAAAAAGTTATAAAGGAATATAGTAGTGCGCTTTTACTTGTAGATGAACATGACACTTCGCAGGTTCCAGAAATCACGAAAGCCTGGGAGGAAATTCGCAAGGACTCTTTCCATAAAATGTTAGATTTTGAACATCAAGCTTTCAGGGAAGGTTTTACATTTGCTCATCTCCTCAGGCCAGGTTCCTGCAACGAATGTGATGTTTGCAACCTTGAAAAGTGCATAAAGCCGGAGATGAGGCGTTTTGCACCTGAAGCTGTAGGAATAAACCTCCAAAAAGCGATGGAAAAAGCAGGAATTATACTTGAGTTCTGCAAGCCCAAAAAAATCGAATGTATTGGAATTTTGCTGCTTGAATAAAGTTAAGTGGGAATAAATCAAGCACATTAAAAAAATGTTAAAACATTTTCAGGAAAAATCGAAATTAAGAGAAATTCCAGCTTACACATAGAGAATTAATAAAAAATGTAGTTCAATGTTACTGAAAAATATATTTGATAGTTTGATAAATTGTATAGATTTAAATTCGCCATAAATAATATTTTATTTTTGGCTACCGTAATATGATTACCGAAGACAGAAGTTATATTAACTCCCCGATATATTTTTATGGAAAATAATAGCAAACTGGAGGTATTTTCAAATTGAGTGCTGAAAAATTAAAAATAGCTGTCTTAGGAGGAACTGGCAATATAGGAGAAGGTATGGTTCTCAGACTAGCCCTTCAAAACCTTATGGCTGAAGGCGTAAAGAACGAGATAATTATAGGGTCAAGATCAAAGGAATCTGCCGATGAAGCTGTAAAAAAAGATTTAGCCGAACTTGAGAATTGCGGGTTTGATACCTCAGAAATAACTATTACAGGAAACGACAACCTTGAAGCTGCGAAGGCAGCCGAAATAATAATTGTTACTCTTCGTTTTGACAATGTTTTACCTTTGCTGCATGAGATTCGTGAAGCTCTTGAAAATAAAATTCTTATCACTCCTGTAGTCCCTATGATAAAGGAAGGAGACCTGTTTGTATACAAACCTCCAGTAGAAGGTTCAGCTGCTCTTGCAATTCAGAAAAACGTTCCAGCTTCAACAAAAGTTGTTGCAGCTTTCCAGAATATTCCAGCAGGAAAATTAAAAGACATTGCCAAGTGCAAAGCTGTACACAATGCATTAGTATGCGGTGATGATGAAGAATCAAAGAAGCTGGTCATTAAGCTTACAGAGCATATGGGATGCCTGAAGCCCCTGGATGGAGGTCCACTTAAACAGGCAAATACTATGGAATCGCTTACACCATTGCTGATAAACCTTGGAAGACTTAATGGACTTAAAGATCTTGGAATAAACTTTTCATGAAAATTTATAAATGAGTTATATTTATATTACACTAAATATAATATACCAATAGGCATAGGTTTTACGGAATTCCATATAAGAACCTCTGCCTGAGGTATAAGTATAAACTCATTAACAGATTATTGAAAAGATAACTCTTTTTACTCAAAGTTGCCAATTTTAATTCAAATTCTTTATCCATATTTTCAATTTCAAATAGATTTAGGTTATGTTAAATATTATGAAGGTAATAACCAGCATGAGGAAAATCTTTAAGAAAAGAGCTGACAAGTGAAAAATCTGGAAAAAGGCTTTTATGAAAAGATGTGTTGGAAAGAAGCCTGTATATTATGAAGTTTCCTGTATATTATAAAGTTTCAGAAACCATTTTCAGCTGTGGAGTTTTCTCTTAATCTATTGTTTTTTACTTTTCGTCTCTAATAAGGATGAACCAACTAAATCAGACAGTGAATCTGTATGAGTGAAGAATTGCCAAAAGTGTTAAAGGCGGCAGGGCTTGATTTACTTTCCTGCATGCAGTGTGGCATATGCACAGGGAGTTGTCCTTCAGGAAGACACACCGGGCTCAATACGCGAAGAATTCTTCGGGAAGCGCGCAAGAATAGGGCAACAGTCCTATCCGATGATGCCCTCTGGCTCTGTACAACCTGCTACACCTGCCAGGAACGCTGCCCGCGTGAAATACCAATAACTGATGCTCTCCTTGAGATCAGAAGACTTGCTGTAAAAAAAGGTTTCATGCTTCCAGAACATAAGAAGGTCTCAGAGATGGTCATGGAGTATGGGCATTCAGTCCCTCTTGATGAAGAAACAAAAATAAAGAGGGAAGAACTAGGGCTCGATCCCATACCTACGACAGTTCAAAAGTATCCTGAAGCTCTTCAAGAGGTAAGGAAGCTTCTCAAAGCATGTAAATTTGATGAGCTGGTATCTGAAAAATAAGGAGGCAGAACATGAAAAAATTATCACTATTTCTTGGATGCATTATACCAAATCGTTATCCTGGTATTGAAAAAGCAACTAAACTCTGCCTTCAGACTCTTGATATCGATGTATCAGATCTGCCAGAAGCCTCCTGCTGTCCTGCTCCAGGAGTCTTCAAATCCTTTGATAAAGCAACCTGGCTTGCCCTTGCCAGTCGAAATATCGTTCTTTCAGAAAAACTCGATCGAGACATTCTTACAGTATGCAACGGCTGCTACGGCTCTTTGGCAGATGCTAATTTAGAACTGAAAAAAGATCCAGAGCTGAAGGAATCCACTAACAAATGCCTTAAGGAAATAGGTATGGAATTTAGAGGCACTGTAGAGGTAAGACACATCGTAGAATTTTTGTATAAAGAATTTGGATCTGAGAAGCTTAAAGAACATATAAAAACCCATCTTGACCTTAAAGTTGCACTTCACTATGGATGTCATCTTATTAAACCTTCAAGAGACAGGAAACTTGGAGAAACAGAAGCTCCGGTTTTTTTTGATGAACTTGTTGAAGCTACTGGTGCAAAAAGTGTAGATTATACCGACAAAATGATGTGCTGTGGAGCAGGAGGAGGAGTTCGTTCAGGGCACGCTATTGAATCTCTTGAGATGCTCGAACATAAACTCTTCTGTATTCAACAAGCAGGAGTAGACTGTATTGTCAATGCATGTCCTTTCTGTCATCTGCAATTTGATAGGGGACAGCTTGCAGTAAATGAAAAATTTGGAAAAGAGTACTCGATTCCGGTTCTCCATTATTCTCAGCTATTAGGTCTTGCTCTTGGTTTTTCTCCATCTGATCTTGGAATTGAGCAGAACGCAGTTCAGAATATTGAGTTTCTTGCAAAAATCTATGAGATCAGCACAGGTCTAAAATGAAAGTTTGTTGAATATCCTGTAACAAGTTCTATTGAATATTCTGTAACAGATGTTTCAATTAACAATTAAAGATCAAAAAATATGTAAGAAATATATTTTTTGGTTTTTCAAAAACTCTTAAATTTTTGATTTTCATCTTGCATATACCACAGACATTTCTGTTTCCATTTGCAAGTCCCGCAGACTTCTTCAATATTGGATATATTACTCAAGTGTGAATTGATTAACCTGAAGGCTTCATCTGCCTTCATAATTGATCCTTCTGTTATCTTCAATTTCTTCATTACGAGTAAATCCATATTTCGAATTCTATGAGATGAAACTGATTTCTGGGCAGTACATTCATTTTTGTTTGGGCAGGAAGCACAGATTACATCACATTTGGATACTAGCTCCAGATGTAGTAAAGGAGAATTCTTGATGTCCGAAATTATGGCTCGCATATTGGTTACAAAAGAAGGGCTGTATCCATATCCTTGAAAACCCTGCATACAACACAGATGATGAGCTCTGATCTTTAAAAATTTAGACTCGGTTTTAAAATCAGATTTAACTGTTTTTGTTTTTTTTGAGCATGTTTGTTTCCAAGACTTTAAGTCACGGAACAAAAAAGAAATGTTGCTAAACTCATTCAATAATGTCAACTCTTGAATCAGCTAATTGAGGTAATTCCTGAATAGGCAATGCTATAGAAGGAGCTTCAGAATATTTTGCAAAGAGAATATCATAACCTGTTTTAAGTCCCAACATTATATTGAGATTAGTATGGTCGTTATTCAGGAGTAGAGCTTGACCTATAGGATTACAAGCTGCTTCAAATTCCAGGTCATTAGATTTTTTAATTCCAAGACTGGTTTTTTCGAAGCTGCAGACTTTACAACAAACTGAAAAGACCTCAAAATATTTTGAAAGGATTTCATAAACAAGCTTTGCTTCTCTCTCATACTCTATGCAGAAAGCGATTCCTATTTTTTTATAATCAAGCTTTTTTGCATAAATAGTTACTTCCTCTAATTTGGTTCTTTTTATATGATATGATTCAAGCCATGAAGATATTTGGATTGCCTTAAGATTATCTCCTGTATACTCAAGCCCAGATTTAATCACAGAACAGTTTTTACCTTCCATGCATTCCTTGATTCTGCATAACGCGCACTGCACACTCTTTTTCTCCCGAATATTTAACGTAAGTAGGATAGTTATGAACACAAATAAGCTCTGAAATAATAAATATTCCTATAAAGGATATAAAAATATAGAATTAGAGTTTTAGGCGTAAAAATAAGAAAAATTAATACAAAAATTATGAAACATCTATTTTTATGTAAGGAGGCTGTTCATATTTATGTCCAGCTTTTGTGTAGACATTTTTTGTTGTCGCTTTTTTGAAGAGTCTTGCAACACAGCCAGTTAAATCTCTAAAAATGCTTTCTGTATCTACAAACACTCAAGTTCCATGAATCAAATATGTAAATCTACACTATTTCCCTTTTGAGCTATTTTCCACCACCACTTTTGCAGAGATTTAAAAGAAATAATCTCAAGTTTATTATATATCATTTATATTTGTCAGATACATTTTCTACATATTTACTTATTACCATATATGCTTGTTTGTTCAAAATTCTGCTAAGTAATTATTTTAGTATATGTCATTTTGATAAACACTCATACTTTCATGAAAATAGAATAAACTTTCTGCACATATACTGCTTTAAATTTCACTCCATTTGTGCAGAAATAGTTATAATTTTCCTCTTGAACAGAGAAATTGTTATATATTTATTCTACAATGTGCATAAGTAACCTATGAAAAAATGCAGAGGAAGACCAAAGTGCCCCAGGCGTGTTGAGCAGAACGCCCAGATATCACATATTTCAAACCCAGAGGAGTTCCACTATCAGATCTTGAGGTTGTATCCATCACAGTTGAAGAGCTTGAGGCTCTGAGGCTTGTAGACGTTGAAGGCCTCAAGCAGGAAGATGCAGCCATCAGGGTTGGAATCTCAAGAAGAGCTTTCTGGGAAGATCTGAAAGCTGCCAGAATGAAAATAGCTCTGGCCCTTACCACAGGAAAAGCGTATCGAAATAAAAGGCGGTAACTATATCAGCGCTGAAAACGCTGACATTAGTGAAGATGCTGACACTTGATGTTGACACATTTAATGCTGACACTTAAAAGAGAAAATTGAAAACCCTGAAAGTGAAAAATGCGGAAATTTTATATAGGCGATAAAAATGACAGATAAGGTTCAACCACTTGAAAGCTTGTCGAAAAAGCCAGAGGAACCAAAAATAGTAGTCAACCTCAGGCGCATCAAACGCAAGATCATGATAATGAGCGGAAAAGGAGGAGTAGGAAAAAGTACAGTTGCAGCAAACCTAGCTGTCGGGCTGGCCCTGCGTGGATATAGAGTTGGGCTTCTTGACTGCGATATTCATGGTCCAACCATTCCCACAATTTTCGGGTTAGAATCTCAAAGGCCTGATGTTACTGAAGAAGGTATTCTCCCAATTCAGGTACTAGCCAATCTTTCAGTAATGTCTATTGGCTTTCTGCTTGAAAATAAGGATTCTCCTATAATCTGGAGAGGGCCTGCCAAAATGGGAGCAATCAAACAATTTTTAGAAGAGGTTTACTGGGGAGACACTCGATTTTCTTATTATAGACTTGCCCCCTGGTACAGGAGACGAACCACTGAGTGTTGCCCAACTAATCCCTAATTGCGATGGTTCGGTGCTTGTTACAACTCCTCAGGATGTAGCTCTCATTAGTGTTCGAAAATCAATCAAATTTTCAGAAAAACTCAATGTACCTATTATAGGGCTTGTTGACAATATGCATGGGCTTATTTGCCCTCACTGCGGTAAGTCAATAGAGATATTCGGAACTGGAGGCGTGGAAAAAGCCTCAGCAGATTTCAATGTTCCTATTCTTGCTAGACTTCCTATTGAACCCAAAGTAGCAGAAATGGAAGATAAAGGCACTGTTGTCCAGGGTTTACTTGAACACAATACTGAATGGCAGAAAAACTTCGAAGATGTTGTAACAGCAGTCGAAAAAACTCTGAAGGAAAATTAAGTAATGTAAAAGGCGAAAAATGTACCTATAATTCAAGGATTGCCCCGATTTTTTAAATAAGCTGGTCTTATGAAAGACTAACTTATTTTTCAATGAATTGATTTAGATTATCATATATAGTGAGTTTGAGATTTATAGTAACGTAGAGAGTTATGAAATTCAGGGATCTATTTTAAAAACAGTGAGAACTCTTTTTACTTGGCAAATATTTTCATTCCATACGGTTAATTATTTGAAGCTTATAGATAATTCTATTTCAATATTACAATAGGAATTATAATTTTACAATAAACAGAAAACGATGATAATTTGTGAAATTCGTAAATTATTGTCACATAATATATAGTTATTATATGAGATTATTAATCACATAATCTGTAAATATACAAATTAAAGACTAATGATGAGAATATGAAAAAACTAGTTGTATTATTGATATTCCTCGTAGCTGTCGTTTTTGCTGCTGGTTGTACGGAAGAAAGTCAGGAAAATTCTACTGCAAATTTTACTGTCCAGGAAAATTCCACGAATCTTCAGGGAACTCAAGATATAAATGGAACTGTAGAAGCAAATGAGTCTAAACAGAACACAAGCCTTACAAAAAAGAATGAAAGCAGTGTTCTTCAAGTGACCAGCCTTGAACAAATAAATGCATCCCTTAAACAAGGGCCGGTTCTTATGAAAATCGGGTCTAAACACTGCGGACCGTGTCAGGCTATGAGGCCCATGCTAAAGGAACTGGCAACGGAATACTCTGGAAGAGCCAATATTGTGTCCATAGATATAACAGAGAGCCCTGATCTTGCAACCTATTTTAATATAGCATATGTCCCTGATACCACTTTAATCATGGGTATTAAGAACGGAGAATATGTCTACCTGCAAGAAGACGGACAACTGACTACAGAGCGATTAAAAGCCAGAATTAGAGGACAAATGGAAAAAGAAGTATATGAGGAACGCATTAATCTTGCTCTTCAGAAGGAAAACAGTACATCATAATAAACATAAGCTTTAATGGATAGAATTAATTTCCAGCCCCATATTAAAGAAATAAAAGTTTAGGTTTATAGTAAACCCTGATTTTCGGAAGAAAAACAATCAGAGAACTACAAAAATGAAAAAACTATGTATCCTGAAGCTATTTCCCCTGTGGCTGCATTTGGAGCCGGAATTCTGAGTGTTCTGTCTCCCTGCATCCTTCCTCTTCTACCTGCTGTCCTGGCGACATCCGCAGGAAAAAATAAATTGAGACCTCTTGCGATAGTGCTTGGGGTCTCAATATCCTTCACCATAATGGGAATAGTAAGTTCTGCCTTTGGAGCAATTTTCACTGCTTACACAGAGCAGTTGAAAATTATTGCAGAGATCTTGATTCTCATTATGGGCTTCGCACTATTACTTGACATAAGTCTTTTCAATGCATTTTCAAAGTTTCCCCTTTTAGGAAAAATGAATGAAGAAGGATCGATTTCAGGCTTCTTGCTTGGCCTTTCCCTCGGTGTTCTCTGGATCCCTTGTGTAGGACCAATTTTAGGCTCTATCCTTACC
Source organism: uncultured Methanosarcinaceae archaeon (assembly GCA_963727895.1). Taxonomy (GTDB): domain Archaea; phylum Halobacteriota; class Methanosarcinia; order Methanosarcinales; family Methanosarcinaceae; genus Methanosarcina. The sequence goes on from CAVSHT010000009.1 coordinate 86,777, forward strand.
ATGGTAGCTCTGGAAGGGGATGCTGCTACTGGAGCTCTTACCCTTTCAATTTATTCGCTTGGATTTGCTATACCAATGCTCTTGCTCGCGTACTCGGCTCACTTTACATCTTCTAAAATTCGGGTTATATCAAAGTGGGATAGAGTTTTCAAAAAAGGAGCAGGAATAGTACTCATTCTAGTCGGGCTTTATATGATATACCAGAATAATCTTCAATTGTTTATTTAAATAATTCAAATTAGGAGAATTAGAGAAAACAGGGCATAGAAATTAGAACGTATTCTCTATGTCCTAAAATATAATTTATATTTAGGGTCAAAAAATATAAGCAATGAAAATCTTCTTTTCTTATACTCAAGATATTAGTTATCAAGCCTTTTTTATAGCCACTTTTTCCTTTTTTCAAACCTATAATAAAATACAATAAGCAAAAAAGACTGAATCTTTGTATTCATATTCTATAAAAATTAGGCATTGTTACTTAACTATAGCTAGTTCTTTATTTCTGTATTTCATCAATAGAATAACCGAGTACTTTAGCATTTCAATACTTTTCGTATAACACTTTGTCTTTCTTCTCAACCTTGCCAAAAAGTGCCTCAATATGCTGTTATATCCTTCAACAGTATACGTTTCTGCTTTTGATTGAGTATGACTCTTTTCTGGAAGAAACTCTGCATATGCTCTCCAGTGATCGGTCATCACTTCTCCGATCTCTTTTTTCTTCAATTTTTCCATAGTCGTTTTCCAGTTTCCGTTCCTCTGCTATCAAAAGAGCAGTTGATGAACTTTTTCCCAACTCTATCAACAGCAATCCAGATCCAGCAATATTTTTTTTGTTACCGATGTAAGTGTACATTTCATCCATTTCAACAATAGATATCTCATTTTCACTTTTTAGGTCCTCTAACTCCTGACCAAATTTCTTTATCCATCTTTGGACAGAAACATGACTCACCCCTAAAACGCACATGCTTTTCTTCGAATAACAAGCACAACTAATGAAAGTACTCTCCGTTCTTTTTTTTGACTATTAAGCCCTCATTACCTTGGGCAGTAAGGTTGTCTCGATTTTGGTTTTTCAAAACCGTCCTAAAACTAATCAGTGAATTGCCATCGAAGGCTCAAGTGTGACTTTGATCACGGATGCTAAATTGGCCTTTTAGGCAATTCCACTGCCCAAATAAATTTGGTGATCTAATTTGATTGAAGTCATAAACAAAGCTTGTGGTTTAGACATTCACAAACTCTTTTTCATTGCTACAATTCTCAGTAGATCTGGTGAAAAACAACAGCAACGTTTCAACAGAGATGATGAAGGAATTTTAGCCCTTAAAAATTGGGTAATATCAGAAAAATGTGATGTTGTTGCATGTGAATCAACCAGCGAATTTTAGGTTCCGATTCATGATTCATTGGTAAAGCATCTAACTGTGATAGTTGGAAATGCGCGAGATATGAAGGTATTTACCCATACAAAAACAGATAAGATTGACTCAGAAGTCATTGCACAACTTGCACTTAATAATATGATTCAGCCATCAAGAGTTTTTCCAAAGGATCATATAGATTTTAGATCATATGTTCGACTTCGGTTAACACTTGTACAAAAAAGAACAGATTTAAAAAATAAAGCTCACTCAATTCTTGCATCTGAAATGCTACACCTGAATAATGTTCTGACAGACGTTTTTGGCAAGAATGACAGAATGATCTTATTAGGAATCTCTTCAGGTAAGAGTGTTGATCAGATTATTGCAAGCCTCTCTCCAAATGTTCGGAAAAAAGCTGCTCAGATAAGAGAAATTCTTGATCGAGAAATTTCTCAAAGTGCTGCATTTAGACTTCAGATCTGTCTGATACTCATAAAAAGTCTTGATGATGAACTCGAAGCTTTAGAAACAGAAATTTTCAATTATGCTTCTCGAAATCATAAGCGAGAAATGGAGATTTTAATGTCAGTTCCAGGTATAGGGGAACTTGGTGCGGCAATTTTACTTGCTGAAATAGGCAACTTTAAGGATTTTTCTTCTGGAAATAAGCTTGCTTCTTGGCTTGGTCTAGTTCCTAATGTGTATCAATCTGCAGATAAATACTATAACGGCAGAATCACAAAGAGGGGATCAAAAGTAGCAAGGTGGATTCTGACACAGATTGCTCAAGCAGCAGCAAGAAAGAAGAATAGCAGGTTAAAAGAGTTTTTTAACAGAAAAAAGAAGTCGATTGGAAATGCAAAAGCAATTATTGCCTTAGCAAGGAAAATTGCAACGATACTATGGCATCTTATTACAAACGATGAGATGGACGAAGATGAAACCGGATATCAAAAGGGAGAAATCCAAAAGAGAAAGATTATTGAAACTGAGATTTTTTCGGTTGATGAACTGATTAAAATAATTAGTGAAATATTTACGATTATGGGGAAAAAGAATCAAGAGAGCACGTGAGGATAATCTCCTCATGTACTTTCATGCTAAAATCTTCCTATTGAACGAAAGCCTAATCCTTCAAGGTAAAGTTGTAAAGCCTGTCTTTTTACAGAGGCGGAAAAAGCAGTTGATTTTAGCTTTACTGTATAGTTATATCCACAATCATGGCATTTGTAGCGTTGACGCCCACCAACTATACCGTTCTTTTTGTGACTGGAACTATTGCATATGGGGCAGTTCATGAAGAAATATATGTTATAAGCATATATATCTATTTTTGATTACCGATGCCAAAAATCATTGTAAAAATTTATAAATCATATATTGGAATACTAAAATAGTTTGTGGAGAATGTAAGATTGAAAAGAAGCTTTATAGAAACATCTCTTGATGGTTATTTAATTGAAATTACGTTTGAGTTTTTAATTCTAGTAGATATTTTCGTAAATGTTGAGAATTCCACAAATCCAATTTTTAGAGATAAATAACCAGAAAAATTGAAAAATTGAAGTGAACTGAAAATAAAAACAGAATCTATGTAGGGAAAGAAAAGATAGAAAGTGTTATTCTTCACTTTCTCTTGCGATTGCAACAAGCTCATTCACACATGCAACAGCCATTGGAGTTCCGCCTCTTGTCCCCACACAGCTAATAGAAGGCACAGGGATTTCCAGACTTCTGACTATTTCCTTGGATTCGGCTGCATTTACGAAGCCTACCGGAAGCCCAATAATAAGGGCCGGTCTCACGCCTTTTTCGATAAGTTTGCAGACCATAATAAGGGCAGAAGGCGCATTTCCTATTGCAATAATACTTCCATCCAGTCGATCTCGAGAAGCAAGGAAGCCTGCTGATGTACGTGTAATTCCGTACTTGTTAGCAATTTCAGCATTAGGATCTTCATCGAGCACACAAATAATTTCGGATTTATGCCCTGCCTTCGTAATTCCGGCTTTTACCATATTAATGTCCACGAAAATCGGAGCGCCTTTTTTAATTGCTTCTACTCCTGCAGGAATAGGATTATGCATAAAGCGCATTATTTCAGCTACAGAAAGGTCTCCAGTAGCAATTACACAACGCTGGCGGAAACGATCTTCAGGTGTTTTGTTCCCAATAATTTCTTGAATCATTGTCCGACTTTTCATGTAGATAGCTTTAGCTTCTTCAGTTCTTGCTCCAGAATCCTTACAAATACTTACAAGTTCAGGATTGACATCAACTGTAAGCTCTGTAAACTCTTCAAGATTTTCGATGTTTACAGGCTTCTCATTATCATTCTGTTCAGTAGTCATACTTTTTTTGATACCCCCTGGGAGTGATTATGAAATCCTTCTTTTGAGAATTCCAGATTCTAGAATCTCCATTTCCAATAAGGATCGTAGTACTCATATCTACCCAATCTTCGTATTCCATAACTTTTCCTAGAGTTGTTACGATCCTGTTTTCACCTTCACCTCTGAGAGCATTTTTCACAAGCCCTACAGGTACTGAATCTGCTTTGTACTGACGAATAATTTCTATAGCTCTGAAAAAATTGGACTGTCTCTTGCGGCTCTTCGGATTGTAAAGAGCCATTACGAAATCAGCTTCTGCAGCAAGATTGAGACGTTTTTCAATAACATCCCAGGGAGTGAGGAGGTCGCTCAGGCTGATAACTGCAAAGTCCGTTACAACAGGTGCGCCAAGCATGCTTGCACCGGCCAAAATTGCCGTAACTCCTGGAAGAACCTCTATATCAACTTCAAGTCCTTCATGTTCAGCAACCTCAAGCACAATGCCTGCCATGCCATATACATTTGTGTCCCCGCCGCTGACCATGGCAACATTTGCAACTTTTGCAAGCTCCACAGCCTTTCTTGCTCTATCCACCTCTTTACCCATATAACTTCTAATAACTTCTTGAGTTCCAAGGAGGCTTGCTATCTGGTCCAGGTAAGTCCCGTTTCCGAGCACATAATCGGCTTTAAGGATTACATCTCTGGCTTTAATCGTCATCTGTTCTACAGATCCCGGCCCGATGCCTACGATGTAAAGTTTTCCTCCGGTTTCTTTATTTTGCGATTGCGATTGTGACTCTACCATAGATTTTCTTCCTGCAAATTAATTGTTTTTCTTCTGAAAGGGCGAGAGCTGCAGGTTCTGCAACTCCTTTTAATCCAAAACGGGAAGCCTGAGATGATGAAGGGGGATTATATTTGTTTAACGTTTCATCCGGCAAAAAATCTAATGGAATGCCAAGCATCTCTCCTGCCTCCAGAAGCCCTTTTTCATTTTCTTTAAGTCTCGTAGAAGCTAAAGCCGTAACTTCCTTCAGGCTCAGACCACACTCGTCAAGAGCCTGGTTTACGGCTTCAATGACCTCTTCTTTTGTAATGCCCCTACGAGTTCCAATTCCAATTATCATCCGTTATCGTCTCTGATTCTTAACACATTCCATTGTCAGGTTAATTAGCGTAAGTGCTGATAAGTTAATTTTCAGCTCTATTGGTGTTAATTTTACTATCATCTTTCACTTCTTCATTTTCCTGACGTTTTCTTACGAGCACGGATACATCTTCATCTACAACAATAATTTTAGGTCCTTTAACCTCAAGAACTTCGATTTCCTGATCAAGGAGTGCGCAATTTACAACTACAGTGGATTCTTTGTTGAAGATACTGCAGCCTAACTTATCAGCAATACCTTCTACTGAGGGTTTACCATGAACTTCAGTCGCTGTTGTAAGCACAGGAACTGCTCCAAGATCAGAAAGTTTCCGGGCAATTTCATTTGCACCGTGATGTCCTCCAAGCAGAGGAATTGCGAAATTCAAGTTTGAATCTACTACAACCACGGCAGGATCAGACCATTTATTATCAAGAAGAGGAGCAATATCTCTAACCACAATGCCTGTGGCAAAGACTGCAATTATTGCCCCATAGCTTTTAAAAGCCTTTTCGAATATTCCCTTTTTGTAAAGAAGCAAGTCTGCGTTCAGATGTTCTGCTATCCTTGACGCAATATCCTGATTTCTCTCAAAAGTAATTACAACGGCTCCTGAGCTACTCCGTATAAATAGGACCTCCTGTAGTTTTTAGGGTCAACAACCCCACCGATAATGATCATTGCTGAACGTGTAATTCCTGCATCTTTTACCTTATCTGCAATATCTTCCACAGTTCCGGTGATGACTTCCTCATCTTCCCAGGATGCATGAAACACTACTGCTACAGGCGTATCCTTAGAGCAGTGAACCTTTTCCATAATTTCTCTGATTTTCTGCGTGCCAAGGAAAATCGCCATAGTAGTATTGTAGGCAGAAAGCTCGGGAATAAGGTCTTTTTCCAGCGTTTTTCCTGCAGGACGGGTAATAATGAGAGTTTCTGAAACGCCATTAAGCGTCAACTGTGTACCGAGAGCAGCAGCGCTTGCAAAAACCGATGAGACTCCGGCAACTCTTTCGACTTCGATATTGTACTTTCTAAGTTCTTCCATTTGTTCTATGACGGAACCATATAGAGACGGGTCTCCACTGTGTAGACGAACAACGAATTTTCCTGCATCTACAGCATCTGCAATTATTTTAGTAGTTTCATAGAGAGTTAACCCATAACTGTCCACTGTTTCTCCCTTAGTGTAACTAAGTACCTCAGGATTTACTAGAGAGCCTGCGTACATTACAAGGTCAGCTTTTTCAAGCATTTCACGCCCAAGTACGGTAATAAGTTTAGGATTTCCTGGACCTGCTCCCACAAAATACACTTTTCTTTCCATCTGACCATTCCCTTTATTATCGTGATTTGTTTCAAACTTAGTACTGAGTTCCGAAAATATTACATCGGGTATTTTCACTTTTTTCCATAAATAATACTGAAGTAGTTGCCTTTTTCCGGAATTTCGTCCTTGTTCTGAATAATAAGCTCGTTGTCCGAAAAGAGTCTTTCTGCAAAGATAAATTCTGTATATCCTTCAGTTTCAAGCTGTTTAACAATGGACTTCGGTTTTGTAGCCTTCAAGTGAATCTTATATCCGATCTCAGAACCGTCACGGACCTCAAAAGAACTTTCAACTGCAACATCAGTCCTGGCAGCAAAGGAAGTGATAGAACTTATGCCAGGCACGGTTGAAACTTCAACATCTGGATAATGTTTACACATCACTTTTTTGAGGTGGGAAAACGTAGAGAAAAAGTTAGGGTCGCCTATGAGCCCAAAAGCTACTGTGCCTTTTCTTGCCTCTTCTGCCACCCTGTCTGCATTTTCCTTCCAGAGGGAATTGAGAACTTCAATATCTCTGATCATGGGAAACTCAAGGATTTCAGCATCTGCATAAGGAGCCACAAGATCTTTTGCCATACGGCCTGGCACATATACCTTATCGCTGTTTTTCAAAACGTCCACTGCTTTGAGAGTCAGAAGTTCAGGGTCTCCAGGACCAAGTCCTACTCCTATTAACATACTATCGCTCCATTAATTATAAATGTAAAACAGATTTAAATTATAAGATAATTTTCAGTTTTGCTTTTTTCCGACAATGATGTATACAGGGTTTTCAGGTTTGAACATTGTCTCGCCGGCAATCGGGGCACTTCTTGAAACTGAAATATGAATTACTTCTTCAAAAATTCCAAGTTTTTTCATTGCCTCTATTGTCCTAACAACCGTTTCTATTCGAACGGCATTTACCACGATACTTCGCGTTTTTTTCGTTACAAGTTTTTCAAGTACGGAACCAATATTTTTTGTCCCGCCTACAAAAGCACAGTCAATAATATCTATAAAATTATCATCACTTAGGAGGTCTGAGGCTTCACCAGCTAAAATCTTAGCATTTTTTATATTAAAATTTTTAAAATTTGTTTCGGTAGCTGTAAGAGCTTCTTTTCGAGAATCTATAGCATATATGGTTAAATTTTGGGCAATCTTTGATGCTTCAATAGATACTGATCCAGTACCGCAACCAACGTCTGCAAACCGATCTCCATCCCGCAGCCCAAGTTTGGAAAGAGATACAGCAATGATTTCAGGTTTTGTTGGACCGCCGCTAACACTTACTATTTCGGACATGTTTTTCCTCGTGAGAAAAATAAAGCAAATTAACAACCTAAATAAATGTACACTGGTATATTTTTAATTTTATATTTGGGCCGTTGTAACATAGGCCAAAAGATACGGGTTATTAAATAATTATATAATGCACATACAAACAATTGAAATTAGACTTTTTAGATTAACCCGATTATAAATATAATTTGTTATAGATATACCTTATTACCGAGAAGAAGGGCATAATAGGAAAGTAAACTTTCATGAAAAACTCTATAAAAAGAAGGCAAACCTTCTAAAAGAATACTTGATACTAATTCTGTATATTCTTACTATTAACATAAAATAATCTTTTTTAGAAGTATGGGACTTTTCTAACGAAAAGGAAGTGGCATCTCCTATCAGTTTTAGTGCGTTAAAATTTAGTAACTATTGTGAATATGGATTAGACCGTTTGGAAGAAAGAGATTTTAACTATGACAACATATAATAAATTAATAATTGGTATTCACAGAAGATACCGTTTTGAATAGCAAAGGTAAGTACTCCCAAAATAAATGGTTTTTTAAACAAGAAGCTGGAGTTCTTATGCCAATTACAACTTAGATTAAATAAAACTGATTTTCTGCTCTGTATACCTGAAATAGATCTTTTTCATAGGAAAACCCACAACGAAAGTCTGCTTTCTCGATGTAGGTCCCTACAGCCTGAAAAAAGGAGGAATAAGTAATGAAAATTTACGAATCATATGACGATCTGCCCAAACTAAAGCTGCCTTATGGAAATGACGTATACATAAGTGATAGCACTATCCGTGATGGTTCTCAGATGCCGGGGATAGTTTTGAGCAGAGAACACAAGCTTCAAATCTATGAGTATCTGCACGAAATAGGAATTGAAAAATTAGAGGCTTTCGTATTTAACAAAAGGGATAGAGATGCTGTAGATCGAATGTTTGATATTGGATATGAGTCTCCAGAAATTACAGGGTGGGCAAGAGCTTCAAGAGCCGATATAGATAAAATTCTCGAAGTAGATGGGATTAAAGAAACCGGAATTTTGATGTCTGTATCAGATACGCATATTTTTTCCAAAATGAAGCTCTCAGGCAGAGCAGAAGCCGAAGAGAAATATCTGGATGCCCTTCAATATGCAGTAGATCATGGACTTAGAACAAGGGCTCATCTTGAAGATATGACAAGGGCAGATAACTATGGTTTTGTTTTTCCGTTAGTTGAAAAAATTATGGAAATTGATCCTGATTGTATTATTCGGGTCTGCGACACTGTTGGATACGGTATGCCCTTCGCCAGTATAGATGAGCCTTATGGAATCCCGAAAATTGTTCAGTATCTCAAAAAAGAGATAGGGGTAAAAAATATAGAAACCCATATCCATGATGATTATGGATTTGGGTCAGCAAGTTCTATTGCAGGTTTCTGGCATGGTGCTAATTGGACAAGTGTAACTTTTTTGGGTATAGGAGAACGTGCAGGAAATAGCGAGATGGAAAAAATTCTGCTTTTCCTGCAAGATAGAGTAGAGGGCTTTAATAAGTATAACCTTGAACCGGTTACCCGATTTGCAGCATTCATGGAAAAAGAACTCGGATTACGGGTTCCAAGAAATAAAGCTGTTGTCGGAAAAAATATTTTTGCCCACGAATCCGGAATACATGCTGCAGGTGTCCTCAAAAATCCTTTTAACTATGAGCCCTACCCTCCAGAACTGGTAGGAGGAAAGCGGTTCTTGCTTATTGGTGACTCTTCGGGTCTGGAAGTTATCCGCTATAAAGTTCAGGAGACTTTAAATGACCTTTTAGATGTTGAAACTATTGTGGAAAAAGATGACAGTAGACTTTTAAGAATCCAAACCGACATTCAACAACTCTACAACAACGAAGAAAGAGTTTCCTGTATATCGGATGAAGAACTTCTTGCTTATGTGGAAAAATATTTTCTTTATCAACCAATCTGCAACCCAACACATACAGGTAGGCGAAAATTGAAAAGCAAAGGAAAAATAGTCGATTCTGATGAAAAATATTGAAGGAATAAAGTTCCTTCAGTAGACTCTTATTTAAAAATTTCTGCTGTATACTTTGCGATCTCACTGGTCATCTGACTGAGTTTTGCATTACCGCCGAGATCGTAAGTTACAAATTTACCTTCGGAAATTACCCGCTTTGTAGCTTCAAATATCGCTTCAGACTTCTCTTTTTCACCAAAGTAATCAAGCATCCATGCGCCTGCAAGTACAGTTGCAACAGGATTTACTTTATCTTGACCTGCATATTTTGGAGCTGAACCATGAGCAGGTTCAAACATTGCAAAATAATCCCCAATATTGGCAGAGTATATTAGCCCAATGCTGCCTACAAGAGCTGAGCATTCTTCACTGATTACGTCCATAAACAGGTTTGTAGAAAGGAGAACCTTTTTATTGAAAATCTGCGGGTTCTTGATCAATTGTTGAGCAATGTTATCTATGTGATAGGGCCAGATCTCGATGTCAGGATAGCCCTGTCCAACCTTTTCGACCTCTTCTAAGAAGGAACCACAGGTCAGTTTTAGAATATTGCTCTTATGGATGGGCACAACAGCATCATAGCCTCTTCTTTTAGCTTCCTCAAAAGCGTAATTGGCAATTTTATGGGATGCTGTACGTGTAATTTTACGAATTGCAATTGAGACATCGTCTGTCAGCTGAATTTCTTCTCCAATGTAGAGGCCCTCTGTACCTTCACGTACACAAACCATTTCTACATCTCCGAGAGGCGCACTTGAATTAGGGAAAGTCTTGACTGGCCTTACATTAGCATAGAGATCATATTTTGTCCTGATAGATACAGCCACACTTCTAGGAGAGCCGATACCTCCAGGAGTAGTTGTTGGACCTTTAAAACAGGCATCTGAACTATCAAGGATTTTCCATGTTTCATCAGGAATAAGAGAATTGCCTCCTTGCTTTTTCCACCATTCAGCTCCTGCTTCACACATAACGAATTCAACATCTGTACCAGCGGCTTCTACAACTTTAAGCATTGCGTCTACAAGTTCGGGGCCTACCCCGTCACCTTTGATTACTGCTGCGGTTTTACTCATATTATCACCAGATCTTAGGGTTCGTATTTAAAGAACCGTAGCGCCTGAAAACTAAGAAAGCGGAACTATTCGAAAATTCGGTATAAATAATTGGATATTCCCGCCGTACTCAACTTAAGGCCATATATTTCAAGTTTTGGGTAATTAATGATATTCTAAACAATCTTTAAAGTGAAATCAAATTCAAAAAAATCTGATCCATTATATATACATTTGCACACTTTTTTGAAAAATCATATCTATATTTTCTGAGAATATCAATCCATACTTACCCTGAAATTTCAATAAAGAAAATAAGATCTTTAGTCAAAAACAGGAAATTTCAAAAAATGCTAACCTTAATCAAATGCAAGAAGCTTCATACCTTTGAGGAATAAAAATGCCTGCAAAAGTTCCAATTACCGATAATCACATGCACATCGACTTCAGAGCCAAAGGACTTGAAGCCGTAAGGGAATTCAAAAATTCTGGAGGAACCCATATAATTCTGGTTACCAAACCCAGTTGGTCGCTTGGAATAACGGTAAAAAAGCCGGAAGATTACCTTAAGGTTTTTGATGAAACTATTGAGATCGCATCAAAAATTAGGGAGCTGGGAATAGGAGCTTTTCCTGTACTGGGTGTCCACCCGGCAGAAATCTCAAAGCTTACCGAATATATGGAACTGCAGGAAGCTACAGAGATTATGAAAAAAGTTCTCAAGCTTGCTTCAGGCTATGTGGAAAAGGGACTAGCTGTGGGTATAAAATCAGGACGCCCTCATTACCCAGTTCCTCCTGAAGTATGGGAAGCTTCAAATGATGTAATGGAATACGCTTTTTCTCTGGGAAAGGAACAGGACTGTGCGGTTCAGCTTCATACAGAAGACGTGGGAGAGCCTGAACTTAGGGATATAGCAGAGAGAGCAAGAAAAATAGGCATAAAAATGCATAGAGTTGTTAAACACTATTCTCCACCTTTAGTAAATCTCTGTGAAGAGCTTGGACTTTTCCCAGGAGTGATTTCGGTCAAAGGAGCAATTGAACACGCAATTGAAGAAGGTACCCGGTTCATGATGGAAACGGATTATATTGACGATCCTGACAGACCAGGTGCAGTACTCGGCCCGAAAACAATTCCCCGAAGAACAAAAAAACTCATGGAAATATACGGGGAAGAACCTTTCTGGATAATTCATAAGGAAAATCCTGAAAAAGTATATGATATCGAAATTGAGATTTAAAGCCTTTCAGAAAAAGAAAATCAGATATAAGATTAAATAACATAATTTCGAGAACGAATAACTACAAGAAGAATTTAAAGAAAATAATCGATTTAGAACCATAACAGCTAAGACGGAGACTATGCTCTCCATCTAAACCCTCTGTTGTTTCCGGAAAGGGAAAACTGTCGGAAACCAAAGTATTGCTGCCGGAACATAGCCTACAGTTAAGATTTCCATTTTTCATTTTCTACTTTGAAACTTACTTTCTCTTTATTTTCACTATATCTCCTAGAGTTGTGTCTTTCTTTAAATGAGAAACTTCCTGCCCTGAGCCCTCCAAACGTTCGGTAAGTTTGATGTTAAGAGCGTGTTCAATTTTCTTTCGGACGGAATCTTCTGGTACGATCTCACTGCGTTCTATTTTTCTGATAAGAGATGCTTTTTCCTTGATGTTTTCAGCTAGATCCTCCTGAGACCAGCCTTTCGCTTCTCTGGCATCCCGTATGATATGATCATAGTTATCCAGGAGTTCATCTTTCAAGATGTCGAAAAAATCCTTTTTTGGCCTATTTTCTGTTCTTGTTACCACACGAGCTACCGGAGAGATTTTTCTTGATACAGGAGTTCGCTTATCGACAGGTTTACCATACGGAGCACATTTTTGGCAGACTTGTAGTTCACTGTTATCAATTGTAATGCATATAGGATTTCCGTGAATCTCTGCACCACATATTTCGCACTGCATGTTGATCACTTCGAAAACGCTATATACGGTACGAACTTAAATATTATTCGGAGCTCCATGACGGAAAGTACCAGAAGTAAGGATGAAATCATGCGCAGTCACCTTGGTAAGTCCGAACCTATGTATGACGGAATAGAACCTGGAGAGCTGGGGGAAGTAACTGAAAGCGCCCAGGATCGAATGAGGCAACTTGAAAGCCGAAATAGTTTTCTGGAAGAGCAATGCAGCCAGATTGAGTCCGAAAAGCGTTATCTGGAAAATCAAAAGATAAAGTATGAACGGGAAATAAGAAAGCTGCAATCTGAGCTCGATCGGATGAAGACCTCTCCGCTCATCATCGGGACGGTCATTGATGTAATTAAGAACGATAGGATAATTGTTCGGAGTAGCAACGGACCTCAGTTTCTGGTTAATGTCTCACAATATATAGATGAGAAAAAATTGCTTCCAGGAGCAAAGGTTGCCCTGAACCAACATACGCTTGCCATTGCCGAGGTAATTCCTTCTACGGAGGAACCTTTTGTTGCTGCAATGGAGGTCCTCGAAAGTGTAGAAGTGGACTATGACCAGATAGGTGGTCTCGATGAGCAAATACAAGAACTTCAGGAAGCAGTAGAACTTCCTCTTATTGAACCCGAACGTTTTGCTCGGATAGGTATCGAGCCTCCCAAGGGAGTTCTTCTATATGGACTTCCAGGAACAGGTAAAACCCTGCTCGCAAAGGCCGTGGCTCATAGAACGAATGCAACTTTTATAAGAGTTGTAGGTTCTGAGCTAGTGCAGAAATATATCGGCGACGGTTCCAAACTTGTAAGGGAAATATTCGAAATGGCACGGAAAAAAGCCCCAAGTATCATCTTCATTGATGAACTTGATTCAATTGCTGCAAGACGTTTGAATGAGACAACTGGCGCAGATCGTGAGGTTCAGAGGACTCTCATGCAGTTGCTGGCGGAGATGGATGGATTTGATAAAAGGAAAAATATCAGAATAGTTGCAGCAACAAACCGTCCTGATGTACTTGATCCGGCAATTATGAGACCAGGTCGCTTTGACAGGCTTGTCCATGTTCCTATGCCTGGAATAGAAGCAAGAGGGAAGATTATCCAGATTCACTGCGAAAAAATGACTCTTTCAGGAAATATAGACTTTTTGAGGCTTGCAAAGGCTACAGAGGGAATGAGTGGCGCAGATCTAAAAGCGATTGCAACTGAAGCAGGTATGTTTGCGGTTAGGAAAGACAAAGATGTGATTGAGATGGAGGATTTCCTCGAAGCAGTGGATAAGGTATCTATGGCTGCTGATACGCAGAAGATGATGTCTACAAGTCTCCCTGAAACAACTATGTTTGTGTAAATTCATAACAAATAGAGCGCCCCTTAAGGGGCTTATTTTTGTTTTGGGTTTTCACAGAAAGTTGATGTTTTTCCTGAAAAGTTTTTGTTAGCATGTATTGAATCGAAACCAACAAACTATTTTTGTAATTATTACCTAAAGATAACCTGTGAATTCAGATTTTCATATCAAGCCTGAAATTCGAATTATGGGTATAGATGATTCAGCGCTCTTTAATGAAAAGGTAATGATAGTTGGAGCTATTTTTCGGGGTGGAGACTGGATTGATGGGGTTCTTCGTTCAGAGATCACAAAGGATGGACTTGATGCTACTGAGATTATTTGTAATATGATAAATACGAGTAGACATCATAGCCAAATAAGAGTGGTAATTCTTGACGGAATTACTTATGGTGGTTTTAATGTTGTAGATATACAGGTACTTTATAGGAAAACTGGAGTTCCTGTAATTGTAATTATGCGTTCCTATCCCGATTTCGAAAAAATTAAATCCGCTCTCAAAAACTTCCCTGATGGGGATGATCGCTGGGAAATAATAAAAAGAGCCGGAGATATTGAAAAAATATCCGGTGAAAAAAACTCCGTTTATATCCAAAGAGCAGGGATTGGCCTAGAAACTGTGAAAAAAATCATTCAACTTACTTCAATAAGAAGTAATATTCCTGAACCTTTAAGAGTTGCCCACCTAATTGCAACAGGTATTATTATGGGAGAATCTAGAAGAAAAGCGTAAGACGTTGAATTTTATATAAAGTTGGTATAAAACAGTGTATAAATTAAGGATTCCGAAAACTAAGGAGTTAGAGTGCTTTTTTAAGTAACAGGTACAGGTTGGAGTAAAGGGAAAGGTAGAAATATAGTGATGATTTTCAAAAAATAAAAAATTAACGATTTTTAGCCTAAAAATTAAAGAAGATTGGGACGAAGGAAATATAAAATAGGAAATAAAACCAGGCGATAAAAGCTGTGAATACGAAAAATTTGAGGTTAGGCAGCAAATAGAAGAATTTAATTAAATTATTAAACCAATACATTATAAGTTTAAAGACTGAAACAGGAAAACTATTAAATTGGAAACTGTATATGTGGATTAAAATATACGTGTCCCTTTAACATTTATCTTTAAATTAGCCATTAAATATTACCCCATAGGATGGAGGAAAACAGTATTATGAGATCCATTGTGGAAGAAGCCCTTGCTCGATCTGCCCTGGAAGGACGTACCGGGCAGAAGGAGTACTCAAACTCAGATTACTCTAATGTAGATTCAGACGTTGATGCTGAACTTGAAGAGATTCTTAGAAACCTTAAAACAACTATCAAAGTGGTAGGTTGCGGAGGCGGCGGATCAAACAGCATCCAGCGGATGATGGGTGAAGGAATACAGGGAGCTGACCTCGTTGCCTTGAATACAGATGCTCAGCACCTTCTTCATATACGCTCCGGCAAAAAAATTCTTATCGGGAAAAAGAAAACTCGTGGACTTGGAGCCGGTAGCCTTCCTCAGATAGGAGAAGATGCTGCAGTTGAGAGTATTGACGAAATTAACAAAGTTGTCGAAGGCTCTGATATGGTCTTTATTACAGCAGGCCTTGGAGGAGGAACTGGTACTGGATCGGCACCTGTTGTAGCCGAGGCTGCTAGAGACGCAGGAGCTCTTACTATTGCAGTAGTCACTCTGCCTTTTAGTGTTGAAGGTCATGTTCGAAGAACTAATGCAGAAGCGGGTCTTGAACGCCTTAGAGATGTTGCAGACACAGTAATAGTAGTTCCCAACGATAAACTGATAGAAGTAGTTCCAAGACTCCCGCTTCAGGCTGCCTTCAAAGTATCAGATGAAGTACTTATGAGGGCTGTAAAAGGTATAACTGAACTAATCACAAAACCCGGACTTGTAAACCTTGACTTTGCAGATATCCGAACTGTTATGCAGAATGGAGGCGTTGCAATGATAGGACTTGGGGAGTCCGATGGAGAGAACAAAGCTGTAGAATCTGTACAGAAAGCCTTACGTAGCCCACTTCTTGATGTGGATATTTCTGGTGCTACCTCCGCTCTTGTTAATGTAGTCGGTGGCCCTGATATGACAATTTCTGAAGCTGAGTCTGTAGTTCAAGAGGTTTACAATAGAATAGACGCTAATGCCCGCCTGATATGGGGTGCCCAGGTTGACCCTGACCTCGAACAGACTGTGCGTACTATGATAGTGGTTACAGGAGTAACATCAGCCCAGATTTATGGTCATGGAAATGACAAGGAGATTACCTATAAATATGGAATTGATTTTGTAGAGTAATCAAAGAAGAGACAAAAGGGACTGAAATCTTCGGTTGGAACAAAATACTGTTTTCCGTTCTTAAAAATAAGTATAAGGAATCGGAAAAACCAATCGAAAACTATTTTTATGGTAACTGCTGTATGATGCCGATACACTTTGGCATCAAAAAAACAAATATTGCTACTGACGCAATTAAAGATTTGGAATTAATATCGATTTCAGCATCAAAATCTCATGACGTTTTAAAGTCGTGTCAATGATATCTTCATATAATAGGAATTAATAATATAATCCGCCCGTTCCTTCCGTAATAGAAATCTGGAAATTATATGCATAAATAAAGAGAATTTCAGGAATAAAAAGAATATAGGAAGGACTGTAGGCAAAAATTCAAGATAAATAAAAGAAATAAGAAAACCTGGATGTGAATTGATGGTAGAATCCACGTTTGAACCGAAAGAAGCTGTACAAAGCGTTGGTCAGGTAATCCGGTCATACCTGAGAGTCCTGAAACTTACTAAAAAACCGTCCAGGGAAGAGTTCTTGACCATTGCCAAGGTTGCAGGTATTGGCATTCTGGCTGTGGGAGCAATAGGATTCATAATATATGTACTGTTGACAATGTTGCCCCAGTGGGTGGCCAAATGAGTGAGGATTCCCAGATATTTGTAATCAAGACCACAGCGAATCAGGAAAGATCGGTTGCAGTAGCTCTTTCCAGAGTTTCAAAAAAAGAAAAACTGGATATAAGGGCGATTCTAGCTCCTGATGAGCTAAAAGGATATGTCCTTGTTGAGGCTCCGAAATCTGGAATCATAGAGCTGGCAATCCAGACTATTCCCCATGCACGAGCTCTTGTCAAAGGGAGCTCATCAATTGCTGAAATTGAGCACTTCCTTAAACCCAAACCGACAGTGACAGGAATAAAGGAAGGGGCTATAATTGAGGTTACTTCAGGACCCTTTAAGGGGGAGAAAGCCCGGGTTAAAAGAGTTGATGAAGGGCACGAGGAAATTACTGTGGAACTATTCGATGCTGTGGTTCCGATTCCCATCACGATTCGTGGAGACACTGTAAGAATAATCAAAAAAGAGATAGAGTGACACTACGACGAGATGGAATAATACCTCAAAATTCCAGCTTATTAACAAATAAAATCACCAGTACTCAGAGTAGATTGAAACATATCTGCAATTTTTATAGTATTATTAAAATCGGTGAGACTTAAATGACAAGTATTGTTGAAGCACTTGTCCCAGGAGGAAAAGCAAATCCTGGACCACCTTTAGGTCCAGCGCTTGGTCCACTTGGGGTCAACATAAAAGAAGTAGTAGAAAAGATCAATGAGAAGACTAGGGACTACAACGGAATGCAGGTTCCTGTTAAAGTAATCGTTGATGATAAGAAGAACGTCGAGATCGAAGTGGGTACCCCACCAACTGCATCTCTTATTATGAAAGAGTTAGGGATTCAGAAAGGATCAGGAAATGCAGGTAGCGAAGTTGTTGGAAACATCACTATTCAGCAAGTCGCAAAAATTGCTCGCATGAAAAAGGAAGATGTACTGTCCTACGATCTTAAGGCAACTATGAAAGAGGTTATGGGCACCTGCGTCCCTATGGGCGTGACTGTAGAGGGAGCTAAGGCACAAAAAAGCCAGACGGCACTTGATCAAGGCAAATTCGACGATCAACTTGCCGGTGAGGCTTGGTAAGCCTTCAAACTCCTTAATTTAAATCCGGGATATAATTACCACCAATAGTTTTAAATTGAATAGCACTAATAGCTCAAAAGCCTTGCACATAGTTGCAATAAATTAAAAAAGATAGTTATTAGTAGCGGTTTATCGTTAAGAATAATATAACTCGGATTTATGGGGAAGCCCTAATACCAACCGTAGTAAGCCTAAAAGGCTGCTTGAACAATTAAGTTCAAACACTACGGGGAGGAACTATATGGCAGAAAAAACTATATTGGAAGCTGTCAAGAAAGTACTTGAGGAATCACCAAAGCGCAATTTCTCTGAAAGCGTGGATATGGCGATTAACTTAAAGAATCTTGACATGAACCAACCGAAAAACAGAGTCGATGAAGAAGTGATTCTTCCTCACGGGCTCGGAAAAGAACTAAAGATCGGTGTTTTTGCAAAAGGCGATGTAGGCTTGAAAGCAAAGGCTGCCGGTGCTGCATATGTTATTTCTGATGTTGAGCTCGATGAACTGGCCGCTGACAAAAATAAAGCCAGGATTCTTGCAAATGAATGTGACCTTTTTATCGCAGAAACCCAGTTCATGCCAATAATTGGTAAGAACCTTGGAATTGTTCTTGGACCTAGAGGGAAAATGCCTATTCCACTCTTACCTAACAAGGACATAGGCGAACTCATTCAGAGCAAGCAAAATGCGATAAGGTTGAGGTCAAAAGACAAGCTTACTTTCCATGTGCCTGTCGGCCGAAGGAACATGAGCCCAGAAGACCTCGCCGAAAATGTCGAGACTATAGTTGCCAGACTAGAGCGTGTCTTAGATAAGGGTAAACACAACGTGAGAACAGTCTATGTAACGACAACTATGGGAAAATCCGAAAGGGTGGTGTAAATGGCAGAGGAAAGACATCACACTGAGCATGTCCCGCAATGGAAAAAGGATGAGATCGAAAATATAAAAGAACTCATTCAGTCCCATAAGGTCTTTGGAATGGTTGGAATCGAGGGCATTCTTGCAGCCAAGATCCAAACAATTCGTCGCGACCTTAAAGACGTTGCAGTGCTCAAAGTCTCCAGGAACACCCTTACAGAGCGGGCTTTTAACCAGCTCGGAGAAAAAATTCCCGAGATGGGTAAATACCTTGATAAGCAGACTGCTCTGGTATTTACTAATGAAAGTCCTTTCAAGCTTTACAAAATACTTGAACAGACAAAAACTCCATCTCCAATTAAAGGAGGTGCAATAGCTCCTGTGGATATTATTGTCCAGAAGGGGCCTACCAGTTTCCCACCTGGACCGATTCTCGGAGAATTCCAGAGTGCAGGAATTCCCGCTGCAATAGACGCAGGGAAAGTTGCAGTAAAGGAAACTAAGATTGTCTGTAAAGCAGGTGATGTGGTTCCACAGAAGCTCGCAACTATGCTCACAAAGCTTGAGATATACCCTCTCATTGTAGGACTGGACTTAAGAGCCGCCTATGACGATGGGATGATTTACGAGCCGGAACTCCTTGCAATTGACGAAGACCAATACTTCTCTGACATTATCAGAGCAGCTCAGAACGCTTTCAATCTCTCTGTCAACACTGCGTATCCGACAAGCGCAACAATTGACACTCTGCTGGCAAAAGCCTTTGCAGAATCAAAGAACCTTGGTGTCAATGCTGTCGTGTTTGATTCTGGAGTCATGGACACTCTGCTGGCAAAAGCTCATGTCCAGATGACATCCGTTGCATCCAAAGCCGCAGACAAAGATGCAGATGCTGTGGATGATGACCTGAGAGATGTTCTCGGAGCAGCTGCAAATGCAGCCGCCGCAGTAGCTAAGGAACCTGAGAAGAAAGAAGAAGTAAAGGAAGAAGAGGAAGAAGAGAAAGAAGATGACCACACCGAAGAAGACGGAATGGCCGGTCTTGGAGCTCTTTTCGGATAAAAAATATACTTACGATAATTTAAATTTAGGTGATCAATGATGGAATACATATATGCAGCTCTTTTATTGCACAACGCTGGTAAAGCAATTAACGAAGAAGCAGTCACTGCCGTTCTCAAGGCAGCAGGTGTAGAAGTTAACGAAGCTAGAGTAAAAGCCCTTGTCGCAGCCCTTGAAGGCGTAGACATTGAAGAAGCAATCTCAAAGGCAGCATTTGCAGCTCCTGCAGCCGCCGCAGCTCCTGCAGCCGCCGCAGCTACCCCTGCCGCAGAAGAAGCTCCTGCCGAAGAAGAAGAGAAAGAAGATGAACATGCCGAAGAAGACGGAATGGCCGGCCTCGGTGCCCTCTTCGGATAAACACAAATCAAATCTTTAATAACATGGCTCGCCATAAGGCGAGCATTTTTTTAAATTTTAGTTACTCTTTAGTTCGAAGTTTCAGTTATCTAATTCACTTTTTCCTGAGGCTTCGTGAGAATCCTTTTAATTTGTTTTTCAAAACTTTTAAATCTTATTTTGTCACTTAACTTTTTAATGACAGGATTTTACAAATACAAGCAGACAGGTTATATTTATTAACTATGTAGACGTTCTTTATTGAAGTATAGTAAAAGATCCTTATTCTACAAGATAAACGATTTTTATGTCCCGATTTAATCCAATCCTGGCTTTAAGGGCTCTTTGGCAAATTCGAGTACAAAAACGTCCTTTTGTGATGTCACATGGCGTAAATGCTCGCTGCAATATGCGCTGTAAATTCTGTGAGTACTGGAAGGAAACTGGAGAAGAGCCGACTAAAGAAGAGATTTTTAAATTGTTAGACGACGCAAAAGAATTTGGAATAGGAGTCTACAATGCCTGGACTGTAGAACCTCTTCTTAGAGAAGATCTACCCCAAATTATGGCACATGCCAAAGAACTTGGAATGATCACTTCCATGGTCACAAATGGAAAACTGCTCTATGAAAGAGCAGAAGAGTTGAAGGACGTGGACTTTCTTTCAGTGTCAGTAGATGGGATAGAAAGTTATAAAGAAATTCGTAAGATGGACTTTGAAACTCTGCTGAAAGGCTTAAAAAAAGCCATTGAAGTGAGAAAGATCCAAAAAAATAGGAATCCTATTTTGATGAACTGTGTACTCACAGGAAAAAATCTGGACGATATCGAGACTCTGATATTACTTGCAAAAAAGCTGGGAGTAAAAGTTTCATTTGAACCTGTCCATGAGTTTCCAGGTATCAGTGAGGAGATCTGGAACGAAATTGGAATCCGTGATATGGAAAAATTCCGCAAAACAGTTGACCGCATAATAGAATTTAAGAAACAACATTACCCTATAATTAATTCCATAACATACCTCAAAATGGTTCGAGACGGAGAAATGGACTATAAATGCAGAGCCAGTGGAGTTATTATAAATGTGACACACGACGGCACTCTGGAAACCTGCCGTGTACATAATGAACCCCTTGGAAATGTGATATGGGACGGCTTCGAAAGTGTCTGGGAAAACTCGGAAGAACACAGAAAGGAAATTGTCAAAAATTGCAGTGGCTGCCTTTTTTTTGGATATACGGAAAACAGTTTGATGCAGAGCTTTAATCCTGAAGTTCTGATGCATTACGAGTGGATGTAAATCCCGAGTCCCGTCTCGGGAGGACGGCGCCCTTTTCGCTCACTTCGTTCGCTCAAGAGGACTGAACCCGGGGGCAAGAAAAGATATTTTTTAAATTTAGAGCGCTCAGCACCTCAGTCCCCAGCACCTCAGTCCCGGCGGCTTCGCACGCTTCGTGCCTTCGGGCTTCGCCGAAAAATTACCTACTCCCAAAGCAGTGTAAAGTGGTAAAGTCGAAAGTGGTTACAATTTCCTCAGAAGACGCAAGCCAACGAAGGCGGAGCGGTCGTCGGTGCCGACCCAGCGGTAAGCTGACCGGCAGTACCCGGCAGAGATGATCCAGCCGCCACCACGTATCACACGGGCGGGGCTATCTCCATCTTCCCAAGCACTACCATCAGAAGGAGCTCCTTCATAATTATTATACCATCTGTCCTGAACCCACTCCCAAACAGTTCCATGCATGTCATAAAGGCCCCATAGATTTGGCATCTTTTGTCCAACTGGATGAATTTCACTTCCAGAGTTATCACTATACCATGCATAATCCCCAAGCTTCGATTCATCATCCCAGAAGAAATACCTTGTTATTGTCCCGGCACGGCACGCGTATTCTCACTCAGCTTCGGAAGGTGAGCCCATTGAAAAATTTCCGGCTGGGATCAGTACGAAGTCCATTTCTGTAAAAGGACTGGTGAAGGTTTTTGGTATTTCTTGATCTTTGAAAACTCTTGGAGTTTCTTGTTCCCTGAATTTCACTAAAACAGGTGAGTATTCGAGTTCTTCATTTTCCAGGTAACATTGGACTGTGTTAATATATGTTTTAACACTTATTTTACCTTTTAGAAGATCTTCTAAAGAACTATTAATTTCTTTGTCAGTATCAGTTAATTCTCCTGGTTTCTCATAACCATCAACAAGAACAATCATGGATATATTGTAGACATCAATTGGAAGCTCTTTTCTGATTATTCTAGCCAATTTGCGTTTCTTCCTCTTGAAATCCTGCTCTTTGACCTTTAAGGGATTCTTTCCAATGAGAACCTTTCCTTCATTATCGACGAAAATAAAAGGAACTTGTGAATATCCAATAGTTTTTTCATAAACATAATTATAAAGATCATCAAGATTTATGTCGCCGTTATTATCACCAGCAACAGCTCCGCTTTTTAGTCCTTCGACAAAATAATATGTAAAAACACCATTCTCCAGTTTTTCATCTTCTTTTGCTACATCGAACTCACTAGATGCAGAGAGTATAACAGTACCTGATCCAGAAGACTTAGAAATAATTTCTTTTAAATTATTGCCTTTTATGCTTGCAGCTCCACTGTAACAGCAATCGAGAACTACAACAGTCTTGCAGCTTGAAGCATCTATACACTTCCTGACCAATGAATAATTCAGAGACGTGGGAATTAAACTATCCATCTTCGTATTTTTAAATAATAGACACAGATCATGTTGAGAGTCAGGTTCGCCGTGGCCTGAAAAGTAAATCAGGTATTGTTAACTAAACATATTTAACTCTTTATTTATGTATTTCATCAATAGAATAACCGAGTACTTTAGCATTTCAAGACTTTTTGTATAACACTTTGTCTTTCTTCTCAACCTTGCTAGAAAATGCCTCAATATGCTGTTATATCCTTCAACTGTAAATGTTTCTGCTTTTGATTGAGTATGAATCGTTTCAGGAAGAAACTCTGCATATGCTCTCCAGTGATCTGTCATCACTTCTCCAATCTCTTTTTTCTTCAATTTTTCCCAGAGTAGTTTTCCAGTTTCCGTTCCTCTGCTACCAAAAGAGCAGTTGATGAACTTTTTCCCAACTCTATCAACAGCAATCCAGATCCAGCAATATTTTTTTTGTTACCGATGTAAGTGTGCATTTCATCCATTTCAACAATAGATATCTCATTTTCACTTTTTAGGTCCTCTAACTCCTGACCAAATTTCTTTATCCATCTTTAGACAGAAAACATGACTCACCCCTAAAAACCGTCCTATTGAGCGAAAGCCCAATCCTTCAAGGTAAAGTTGTAAAGCCTGTCTTTTAACAGAGGCGGAAAAATCAGTTGATTTTAGCTCGACTGTATAGTTATAGCCACAATCAGAGCATTTGTACCGTTGACGCCCGCCAACTATACCGTTTTTTTGTGACTAGAACTATTACATTTTGGGCAATTCATGAAGAAATATATGTTATAAGCATATATATCTATTTTTTATTACCAATGCCAAAAGTAAATTTATTTGGTAGATATATGATTTACTTTTTCATATTTACCGAGAAATAGCACTTTTAACAATACTATCTTCTTCAGATTCAATTTCATAAAGACATGTAAATTTAGTGAAACGTTAATTTTGAAGTACCAGTTTGTGAATATGAATAGATTATTTAATAGTTTTCTATAAAATAATATATATATTTGTTGAAAGTTTCAAATTAAAAAGATAGGATAAGAATAGAATAGAGATTTAATACTTATTCACTTACAATTATTAATAAATAAGGAAACGTAGACTTATAGTTGGATAAAAAGATAATAGTTAAAACTTAAAATTGAAAATTAATAGTTAAAATCTGGAATTCCAGAAATTAACCGTGAATAGAGTACAGATAGCTAAATACTCTTTTTAATTCCAAATGATTTTAATTCAGCAACCTTAGGGCTTCGGCTATAGACCATCTGACTTCGGGATCGGGATCGTTTAAGTTTTTGAGAAAAGAGGATGTTGCTTTTGGGTCACCTATTTTTGCAAGAGCATCAGCAGCATATCGTCTTACCCAAAGTCAGCAGCATATCGTCTTACCCAAGGGTTGCTGTCGTTAAGAGCTTCAATAAGCGCATCAACTGCTTTTCGGCTGCCAATATTTCCAAGGGCATAGACTGTGGTGATTCGGAGTTCAGAATCGTTTTCGGTTAGTATTTTTAGAAGATTGTCTACCGCTTTATCAGCTTTGAGGGCTCCTAAAGAATACGCTGCGGCGTTTCTTACTTCAGGATTTTCATCACTCAGGCACTTGAGAAGTGAATCTACTAATTCTGGATCTCCCAATTTTCCAAGAGATTCGATAGCACACTGTCTAAGTTCAGGGTTTTATCTTTTAATTTATGTACAAGGACTTCAGTTGCTTTTTTACTGCCAAAGCTTCCTATAGCCAATAAAATTTGTCTCTGCAATTCCGGAGAACTTTTATCCAATCTTGTGATTAGTGCTTCTTCAGCTTTTTCATCACCGAGAATTCCTAGAGAACGGATTGCAGCTATCCTGACTTCAGGAACTTTGTCGTCCAGGCTTTTAATTAAAGGTTCAATCGCCCGTTGATCTTTAAGGTTTCCTAGAGATTCTATTGCACATGCTCGGAATGTAGGATCTTTATCTACAGTTAACCGTTTAATTAACGGCACTACTGCATTTTCGGTTCCAATATAACCTAGAGATCTGACTGCAGCTATTCTTACTCCAGAGTCATTGTCATCTAAAAGCTCAAATAGTGCTCCTTCTGCTTTTTTGCTTCTAACCTGTCCTAGAACCTTGGCTGCAATTTTCCTGACTTCTGGATGTTCGTCGTCCAGTGCTCTTATACAAAATTTTATATCCTTTTCATTCTGTTTTAATGAATTAACAGGATTTCCTTCCTGTTCTTTAAGAATATTTGAAATATAATAGAATTTTTCAGACGAAGTTTTCAAACCCGAAACGTTACTTAAAAGGTTCATGGAAGAGTAAACAATAGCCACAAGGGACAGAACCATTGAAATGAGAGAGGAGATCAACAAAAGTTGCATCTTGGTTTTGGAAAAAGAGCCAAGGCTAAAAACAATCAGTATCAATCCGTTAAAATAGATTGTACCTGCTGCAGTATAGGACACTATTTTAAGAGGCGGTTTTATCCTATTGGCAATCGAATTGGTATCATCTTTTTTGCTTTGCAGGGAAATTGTAAAGATAGCAATGAATACGGCATATAATGCAGCTACAGATTGCATTACCGTTGATGGAAGCCAGAAAGTATTCCCAGAGCTTGCAGAAGTACCTGCATTTTCATTTCCTGATAGTGTAAAATAGCTCAAAATAACCAGAGCAAATAAAAAGAAAACTTCAAGCTTGTAAGTTTTCAGATCAGTCAGTTTCATTCTACAGGCTGCTTGTACTCAAAGAATTATATAATAATTCCGCTGAGTCAAGTTCCGATTCACTTTCTAAATAGAACCATGATAAAAGCAATTAATCTTTATTAAAATGGAAGTCTATAAGTTAAAAAGTAAATGATTTAGGGTTCATTGCTTGTTTTATTTCATTGCTCACGTTAGTTCATTGCCTGTTTTAATTCATTGCCTGAATTTGTATAATTATCATTTATACAGTTTTTATTACGATTTGATCCCCACTTTTTAGTCCGAACTGAAGTGCAGCATTTCCTTTATTTACTGCAATTTCCAGAAAACCGTGACTGCCTATAAGAGCAAGAGGTTCTTCTCGTCCTACAAAACCATAAGTCTGAACAAAGGAAATTCTTCTCCCATTTACTTCTATCTGCGAACCAAAAGTAGAGAACTTAAAAACTACTTCTTGCGGGATATTGGTAACTATATTTCCAAAGCTGTCTGCAAAAATAATCTCGCCTATAAGGAAAGGTCCATCAATTCCGAAATTTTCAAAATCAAGATTCACGAAATCCGAAATTCGTGGTCCTACATCTTCTATAGGTATACCTTTTGAGATGTGAGCTCCCACAGGCGCAAAAATGTCCCTTCCGTGGAAAGTTGAAGAAATTCCTGATTTAAGCATAAGTTCAGGATTTGTGATTTCGTATACTTCAATTTCACCAAGTCGGCGCGCTGCAGGGATCAGAAGCCCATTGTCAGGGCCAACAAAAAATTGCTCTCTTCCTTCGTTACTTGCTTTTATAGCAAGAGCACGGCGTGAAGTCCCAACTCCGGGATCTACGACGCCAATATGTATGGTGCCCTCTGGAAAATACTGAACAAGTGAATAGAGGGCAAAAGCTCCTTCCCGGATTCCAGCCTGCCGGATGGAATGAGTGATATCAATAATCTGTACCTCTGGATTAATTCCAAGAATAACGGCTTTCATGGATGCAAGATAAAGGTCTCCAAAATCTGTAGTCAAGGAAATCACAGGCATAAATATCACTTGTTTTTTCCTTTTTTATATATTATGCGATTATGACTTGTTCGATCATGAATTAATCGATACTGTTAGTTTACTTTTTCAAGCCTTAGTAAAAATTCCTTTACATCCAAGCCAGACGCATAACCTGTAAGTTTTCCGTTTGAGCCTATTACCCTGTGACAGGGAATAATTATCGCAATTGGATTCCGGTTATTTGCAAGCCCCACAGCCCTATAAGCCTTTGGCTTTCCAATAGATACAGCTATCTCTTTATAAGTTCGAGTTTCCCCATAGGGAATTTCGCATAAAGCTTTCCAGACAGATTTTTGAAAATCCGTTCCTTCAGGAGCCAGCTTAAGGTTAAAAGATTGGAGTTTCCCGGAAAAATAAGCTTCAAGCTGCCTCGCAGCCTCCCTGAAAAATTCGTAGTTTTCTATCCAGTCAACAGGAATTTCTACTCTTTTCTTGCCTTTCAGAAAATTAAGGTGTTTCAGACCTTTTTCATCCCCTACAAGAAGAATGAGACCGATTGGAGATTCGATTATACTGTAATACATATTTTTCGTCTCCAGAAACCCAGAAATGTTGTTGCAGATAATTAATTATCGTTTCCAGTAGAAATCTTTATTCAACGGTAAATAAGAGATATAAAACAGAATAGAGTTCACTAAATAGAGTAAAGATCGCTGAACATATTAGGTTTTAACAGATAAAAATAACTAGGGAGAAAATTCCCGCTGCAAAAAAAAATTGAAGGCTAAGGACACTTAAGTGCCCGCCAACATATTTAAAAATCTTACCTGAAGTATTTTGAATGTTTTACCTGAAAAATTTTAATTTCATTTGTTTTTACATCCAATTACCCAGAAAAATCCAGATGTACTCAAATTTTTCGCGGCGGAATCAGACTCATTTGTACTTTTTTCTGCTTCCAGTTTATTGAGTTCCTGAATTCTCAACTCAACAATATCCATTGCATCTTCAAAAAGCTGCTTGTTTATTTCGATTCCGAAATATTTTTTGAGTTTTTCTTCAGGCGGCATTGTCGAACCTGCCGAGAGGTATGCAACATAGTTTTTGTTGAAAGTTTCGGGGTCTTCCTTGTACTGTTTAAAGAGAGCAAGGGTTATTGCCTTTGAAACTGCATAGTTGAAGGTATAGTAATTGTTTGTTAAGTAAATATGGTTAATATAATCCCATTCCGCAGAATCCTCATTATAATATTCGACCGAGTTGCTCCTATATTCTTTATAGAGATTCGTCCAGATTGCATTAAGGTCGGATCCATTGACAGTCCCATTTTCAGCACATAGCTTGTGCGCTTTGTATTCAAATTCCGTAATCATAGGCTGGAAAGTAAAGTAGTTCTGGTATTCCCCTATATGTTGGGAGAGAACATTAACTGCGGTATCTTTATCGGAGTTTTGAACTACATAATCAACAAAAAGTTCTTCGTTGAAAGTGGAAGGAACCTCCATTTCATAAGTCGTACCTGAACAGTAGACATAATCAACGGAGTTACCCATAAGGTAGAAATTAATCCCATGTCCCAGTTCATGAGTAATAGCTTTCTGGTCGCTGATTAGACCATTGTAGTTGAGAAAAACAAGGGAGGGAGACTTCAAAGAACATAAACCGTAAGTGTAACCTCCTGGCTGTTTTCCGTGTTCAGGATCAGAGTATACATCTATGAAATTTCCAGTTACCATTTTTAAAAAGATTTCATTAAAACGAGGATCCATCTTGGAATAGGATTTCTGGATTTCTTGCAAAGCTTCCAGATATGTATAATTCTTGCCAGGCTGATCTGTCAACTGCAGCGCAAGATCGTATGGCCTGAGCGTTTTAATTCCAAGTTTATTTCTTCTATATTTGTTATATTCCTCAAAAACACCTTTTCTCTCTTTGAAAACCGTATTCATACCTTCAACCTGAGTGCGGTTAAGATAGAGATTATACAATGTGTAATTATAATAATCCGTGTAATTCAGCTCTCTGGCAACAAGATCATCAAGTTTGGCTTTTTTGGAATAGAGAGCTGCCATTGAATC
Source organism: uncultured Methanosarcinaceae archaeon (assembly GCA_963727895.1). GTDB lineage: Archaea > Halobacteriota > Methanosarcinia > Methanosarcinales > Methanosarcinaceae > Methanosarcina. Next base: position 115,373 of record CAVSHT010000009.1, read on the forward strand.
GGATTCGTTTATCAAGTGGTAAAACCTCTGGTCATAACATTTCTTTCTGTCTTCCCGGTTTGTATCTGTTGATAGTAAAGTATTGTATGACTGGGAATTAACCGAATATTCATCTCCATTTTCAAGCGTTATATTTCCTGCCATTGTGACATTATTCGTGATTTCTGAAAGTGCCTCTGTTTCCAGCTTCATGCGCTGATTTTCGAGCTCTTCAAGGTATACAGCCTGAGATTCATTCATTGCTCTATGTTCTGAAAACCTCATATAGTTAGCTTCAAAATAAGGTCTGTACTCCTCAAGTTTAGGCTCTTCGGAAAAAAGCCTGCCCCATTCATCCTTATTGAGCGAGGTCAATTTTACAGTTGCAAATGAGGTGGTTTTTCCATATTCGGTAACCAGATTCTGAGATTCCATAAGAAGAGAAGCAAAGGACGGATCACTAACATTTTTGCTGTTCTGAGTATATGCATAAACATATAAAACCTCAAGAGCCTTTGAAAATTCCTTATCAGCATCCAGATAATTCAGTAAAACAGGTCCTGACAGATTCTCAAATTTCGGACGGAAAGTTTCGTTTATTTCTTCGGATCTATTGTTTAAGATCTCAAGTTCTTTTAGAGCATCTTCCTTGCTATTGAAGAGATATGAGTTATTCCATTCAGTTGTAACCTCATTGAGATTTAGTTTTTCAAACGGTTGTTCCATGTATAATATTTCAGAAGAATTCGTAACTTCCGTAGAAGCACTGCCTTCTGAAAACGTTGCAAAGGAAAGTAGTAACCCTAAAGTAATGAGCCCTTTAACTATTCCGAGAACTAGCCCTTTACCTGATTTTTGTCTCATAAAAGCCACCTTAACAAGTATAGGAATCGATCAATAGTATGAAGAAAATATTTCAAGATAACAATATAACAATAAGTATAACTTCTGATATTTTTAAGATATTAACATAAAAAGCTATCGATTTTAAACTGTTATAATGACAAAAATACGGATTGTATATGAAAATTAAAAATCAATTAATTAACTGGTGTATTGGAGTTTACTGAAAAAAAGTAAAAAAATTGAGTAAGAATAAAAGTAAAAGTAGTTTAAAAAATGAGATTAGTAAAGCCCTAAGACCTTACTCTAATTTACTTTACCTGCTTATTTTGCAAGGTTGTAGTTCTGGTTTACGATTTTCAGGGCGCAGAAGTTACCGCACATTGTGCAGGCATCAGAGTCTTCAGGAGACCTGCTGTTCCTGACTTCTCTTGCGTGTTCAGGATCGATTGCAAGGGAGTACATCTTTTCCCAGTCGAGTTCTCTTCTGGCTCTGCCCATTGCAAGGTCCTGTTCTCTTGCCCTGTCTGGATATTTTATCATGTCACCTACGTGAGCTGCAATTCTGGAGGTTTTGACTCCTGTGATGACGTCTTCAAGGTTTGGAAGGGCAAGGTGTTCTGCAGGAGTAACGTAGCAGAGGAAGTCACAACCATAGGAGGCAGAAACAGATGCTCCGATTGCAGTTACGATGTGGTCATAACCGGGTGCAATGTCAGTTACAAGCGGACCGAGCATATAGAAGGGCTTATGACCGCTCATTTCCTTCATAAGTTTTACGTTGGTTGCGATCTGGTCTAGAGGGACATGACCCGGACCTTCGACAATGACCTGCAGACCCTGTTTGTGGGCTTTATCGGCCAGCTCGGCATTGATAATGAGTTCCTGAATCTGGGCACGGTCAGTTGCATCGTGAACTGCACCTGCACGCATTCCATTTCCGGTAGAGAGAACTACTTCGTGCTCCTTGAGAATTTCAACGAGATAATCAAAGTTAGCATAAAGAGGATTTTCCTTTTCGTTGTGGAGCATCCAGGAAGTCATGAAAGCGCCACCACGAGAACAGAGACCGCCGTACCTTCCGTGGGCTTTGAGCCGATCCATAGTGATATTGTTGATCCCTGTATGGATTGCCATGAAATTGGTTCCGAGTTTTGCCTGATCTTCGGTCACCTTGAAGAGTTCTTCTTCAGTCATATGCACGATTGAACCGTATTTCCTTGCAGCTTCAATGAAAGCCTGGTAAAGAGGCACTGAACCAACTGAAAGGGAAATGCTGTCAATAACCATTTTCCTGATTGCAAGGAAGTCTCCGCCAGTCCCAAGTTCCATAAGGGTGTCTGCACCTGCGGCTTCCGCAGCCTTTGCTTTCTCGACTTCCATATTTGGATCAACAATGTCTGAGGATACACCGATGGATGCATTAACTTTGGTCCTGAGACCTTCTCCTATACCGCAGATCTTTACCTGTCTGTATGGGGAAGTTGGAATAACAATTCTTCCGGCTGCAACTCCACGACGGATGAATTCAGGGTCAAGTCCTTCATCCTTTGCAACGATCTTCATTTCTTCAGTGATAATTCCTTTTTGTGCATCTTCCACAATTGTCATGTTATTAACCTCAAGCTTTCTGTGATCTGTAAAATCTGTCTATAAAATTAAGTTGTAATTAAGGTAAAAGTGAGTTAGACCATAAAAGGAGCGTAATTATATATAATACTTTTTAAAAAATTAACTTTAACCTAAATCAATTTTACTTTACTTTAATGTCTATAGTTATTGAAAAATATAAGATATATGATTAAAATAAATATTTTATAGATATAGAACCAAATTTCATTGAGTCAAAAACAAGTAAAACTGTTTTATGGGTCTTTGGAGAATGATTAAATAAAGTATCAAAATAAATTTTGGAGAAGGATGAATAAGAACCTATCCGAAAAATAAGTGTTAGCATGTTATGTGTCTTTGGGAGCTGAACAACTGATAGTCTCTAAGAGGCTGTCTTAAAATTCAAATCATTTCTACATTTGGATAGTGGGCATTGTTGATTTCAAATTCAGATCGTAAATTTATTGCATCGAGATTATTCGCGAGAGGTATGAAATCAAATACATTAAACATCATGGTTAAAAATTACACTTTAGGCATTTAATGACTTAACGTACCGTTTTGAAGTTCAAATGCTTAAGTCCTGTTCCAATTGTATAATCAAATTTAATTTTAAGACACGCTCTAAGCAAACTGAAAAATACTCAAGGTTCCCATGACCACACATAGCCCTTTATTTCAAATCTTGCGGCTGCTTATGCTTAGGAACAACTGGCAATTCTGTAGTAGTTATCAAAATTGGGCTTTCAATATCTATTTCCCTCTCAATCACTAATTCTTTTCCTTTCTTAGTGAGAGCAAATAGTGGAATTGCAGCAGCTACTTGAACTATGGGTTTTGCAAGTTCCCTTATATACTTAGAAGCACAACTGGTCACTAGGTCTGAATTTTCCAGAAGACCTTGAGCTTCTTCCTTGCTGACACCTGTAACATGTACCGCAATTATTATAAGATCAAGCCCAAGTTCAGCCTCGAGTTCTCTCAGATTTTTTGCAGTTTTTGAATCAGCAGTGGTTACTGCAACCTTTTTGTAATCAAGTTCTGCAGCTTTCTTTGCTCCTCCTACAGGGTCTATTGATGCAGTTTTAGTATCAAGCACAATCCCACCGAGTTTTTGAATTCCATTTATAACATCCTCAATGGATTCAGTTTCGACCAAACCTGACATCCTGCCTCCCATACCCTGGACGAGCTCTGGATTATCGGATATAACAGTTCCTGCTCCGTCACAGGCGGTTACAGTTGCATCAAGAAAACCACTGCGTAAACCAGACATCATTATTTCTGAAGCTCCAAAAGCTACAAAAGTATCATGCCCAAGGAGATGACGCCTGGCTGTGAACATTCCATAGTCTTTTATCTTGGATTCTACATTCTTTTTGACTTATTCAGAGGTAATTTTCTGGACACCGCTTAGCTTGTCAATGAGAGGACACCATTCAAGTTCAGACTCTCCAATTTCGATTACTTCACCATCCTTTACTACTACCCTTGTTTTTCCCATTATTTCCATTATGTGAGGCATGATTGTACCTTCAATTATTGGCACTTTTAGCTTTGGCTTCTGCCTTGGAGTTAAATTTGGCAGCGTCAATTAGAAATCTCTCATGTGTGCCCTCAGAAATCTTGTCAACGCCATCATCAGCTATAATTGAAAAAGTGAGCTTTCGTCCCTCTATTGTTTCCAATTTTGTCTTTACCGTAATGGTCAAACCGGGTGAATTAGCCGTCGAATGGCTTAATCTAACACCAGTGCCCACATTCTGCTCAGCAGGGAAGTCTAAATAGGGATTTATTGCTTGAATACAAGTCCATTCAAATAATCCAACCATGAACCCAGTAGCAAAAACTTTTGGCATAACCTGAAATTCAGGTGATTCTGGATAAAGGAAAGGAACAGTCTTATTCTCTGATATTTTGAACTTGAATTCGTAAGCTAGACCAGGTTTCAAAGAAGAACTATCCATATATAACCTCCTTTTAGAACATTCTACACAAATAACTTCTTTAACTCTGGGACTTAGCAGCTGAACTGATGAAAAAGTAGCAATAAACATTAAATGTCTAAAATACAAATTAAAACAACAACTTGTAACAACTTTTGTTTTTTAATTCAAGTACCTTAGTCTCATACTTAAGATTCTTTTAAGTTCTATTAAGTGTTTATGGTCTCAAAATAAGGAAGATGTTTAATTACCTGATTTATAGTTAAAAATGTATAAGAGTCTATTAGATTCGTCATTTAACATGTTGTATAAATTACTTTGACCTATACCTAATATTCATTCCGGTGTGCATAGTGCCTACAACAATATAGGAAGTCACAAAACTTATCGGATAGGTTCTAGTATCAAAATAAATTTTAGAGAGGGAAAATAATGTATAAGAATATATTTTCCTTTAAATATATTTAAAGAAAAAGGTACTGGAAAATTTTGTAACTAGATTAAGAGATTTTTTACTTTCTCTTTTTATTTTGTTCCGTAACTAACTGGATAGTTTCCCTGTGGAGGGTTAATATGAAATCACTCAAGGTCCCGAAAATAAACATCTGAAGGCCGAATATAATCAATAAGGTTGTAAGAATGGTAAGTGGAATATGATCGATTCTCCTGAACCACTCGATTATAACAAAAGTTCCTGTGAACAGGCCTGCCATGATTAAGATAAAACCTATAATTCCAAAGTAAAACATGGGATTATGCATTTTTGCAAGCTTGTAAATAGTAGACCCGATTCTGAACCCATCTTTTACCGGATTTAGCTTGGTTGCACCTTTTTCACTTCTTGGGAGATAAGTGATAGGGACTTCTTTAACCTTCTGTTTTTTAAGAATGCATTCCACAGAAATCTCGGTCTCGATTTCAAAGCCTGTCTTGTTAAGTTCAAGCTCTTTTACACTTTCAAGCGTAAATGCACGGTAGCCTGAGAGAATATCTTTTAATTTCACTTCATATGCAATGTCAAAAAACATGTTTATAAGGTGGTTGCCCACAAGATTGAGTCTTGTAAATGCGCCAGAAGAATAGTTCTCCAGCCTGTTACCTATAACATGATCGGCGCAATTTTCCAGAATAGGTTTAAGGAGAGAATGAGCATCTTGGGCAAGATATGTACCATCTCCGTCTATTAATAATATATAAGGGCAATCTAATAACCCAAAAGCCTGAATCATTGCCTGGCCTTTACCTTTTCCAGTTTGCATGACAACTTTTGCGCCTTCAGCTTCTGCAATTTGCCCTGTGCCATCTTTGCTGTTTCCATCGATTACCAGAATGTTGGAAAAGCCTTCTTGCCTAAAGTCCTTAATAAGCTGCCCTATTGTTGCAGCTTCGTTCAGGGTGGGAATAAGAATGCAAATATCTGCGCTGTTCACGTCTCACACATATCCTTTGCCGGAATCTCTACGCGCATCGCAGAATCCGTTTTATTGTAAATTAGTCTCTTTCTAGAAAAGTGGTATATTAAAATATTGAGGGTTCTTATAACAGTCCCATGTTGTCGAGCTGCTGACGGACGACTTCGACACCTCTCTCACAATCATTAGGAGTCTTGCCACCTGTAACTACCAATTTTCCGGAGCTGAAAATAAGCACAACTACTTTGGGGTCATCGATCCTGTACACAAGGCCAGGGAATTGCTCAGGCTCGTATTCAATGTTTTCAAGTCCAAGCCCTATCGCAATTGCATTCAGGTTCAAAATAGTATGCAGATCTGCGGAAGCAACAATATTCTGGACAGTAATCAGGGGGTTCTCTATCATCTTAATCCCGATGCTGCTCAGCTGTTTCGCTATGTTACCTATAACTATGTGAACGTCGGCAACATTTTTTGCCCCTGTACAGACAACCTTGCCGGAAGTAAAGATCAGGAATGCAGCTTTAGGATCTGAAACTCTGTATACGAGCCCAGGAAACTTCTGTTTGTTATATTCGGCTCCTTCGAACTTGGATTCAATATCATTTAAGTCGAATTCCTCAGCGAGTTTGGTGGATGCAACCACGTTTTCGATCTTGATGCTAGATTCGCTCATTCGTAAACCCTCAGTATATAAAGCAAAGGTAATATCCTCTATCCAGTATATAAAGCTATAGTAAAATACTTTGTATACTATATAAATACTTTATATATAGAATATAAATACGACAGAAAAACTTAAATTCAGGGCTTCCATGACTAAAAAGAAATTGATATAGAAATCAGTGAAAAATTATATTCATTTTCAGGCACTTCCATCTTCAAAATTCTTAAGTCCTTCAAGAACGGAATCATACTTTGTACAGACTCTCTGGAGAAGATCGCCCTCAATACTGCGGTGTGTAGGTATAAGGATCTGAGCTCCATTTCCTATTTTAGCTCCACTTTTTGAGGTTCCATAATCAGGAGCTATAAGGATTCCATCTGCAGAAATTCTAAGGGAAAGGTCGTTTACGATTCTTGAGACCATTTCAGTTGCAGGTCTTACCTTCTTGTCGATAAGAACAGCAGAAGAAACATATCTTTCCCTTAATCCCTCGGATTTTCTTTATGTTACTTTCTACTGTTTTGGGATCTACTATCATCGGGAAGTTCCTCGGCAATTAACGCAATCGCTTCTATAAGGTCTTCAAAAGTTGTTGAATGCACCTCAAGGATTTCTCCGTCGCAATACTGCCTTACAGTATCGGGGTAACCAGCCGAGATCACTACCACATCTGCCTCAAGCAGGCGGGAAATTTCCTCCTTTGATGGCGAATATGCATTAGCTACAAAGTATTCCCTGATTCCACACATGACTCATCAGAGACTCATACATTGGAGTTACAGCAATAGTCTTCTTTCCAATCCAGAGATCTATCTCACTCTGTTCTCCCTGTGATCTCAAAAGTTCAAGGATTTTTTCTTTTATGGCTTTCGGATCGTTTCTTTTGAGCCCAAAATAATCTGCAAAAAGAGGAGTTGTGGAGAGTTCCCTGCTTCTCCCGCAAGGTATAGACTCCACAAAGCCTCGCTCTATAAGATCCTTTATGTGGTCATAAGCTCCGCTTCCTCGCATATCAATGAGATCCGACTGGAGCAAAGGCTGATGATAGGCAATCATTGAAAGGGTACGAAGTTTAGGGGCTGAAAGCTCTTTTGGAGCAACTTCCCGCATAAGTTCAGAATATTCGGGTTTTACCTGCATGACATACCTCTCTCCAAGATCAAGAATCTCTATCCCTGATCTCCGAGAAGAATAAGCCTCTGTCAATTCTTGTACTGCCAAAGCGACGGTTTTTTTGGGTTTTCCTGTGATTTTTGTAAGCTTTTCGAGGCTTACTGCCCTTCCAGCAGCGAAAAGCGCGGCTTCGATAATTTCAAGCTCACTCATAAATATCACTTCCAGAAAAAAAATAAAAACATTCTTCAATCATGTTAATTGGTAATCGAATGGATTTAATAATCGAAATAACTTGAGTAATGATTATTACAGGTTTTTGTTAAGAATACTACAAAATGCAAAGAATATTCAAAATATAAAGTAATATTCAAGAAACAGTTATCTCAGGTCCTTCACCCAGATTTTCATGTGGTGGAACACCTTCTGTCGAATCTGGCTCTGAGAGATCTTTAGTGTCAGATTTTGAAATTTCGGCTTTTGATTTAATTCTCATCTCATGGAAAAATGATGGATTTGCTTCTGTGGAGAAACCGGACTCTTCTCCCGGATAGATATATAATTCGTCAAAAAGTTCCTTCTGGAAAAGCCAGATCTTCTTATTTGAGGCAAGGAAAAGAAGAGATAAATAATCCATAATTTTATCTTCACTTGTTTTCATGAAACTAGAAAAGAATACTACAGGCTGCTCTGTAAATAGTTCAGTAAGCCTTTCCCATATTATTGTCATCCGCGAGCCAATTACTTCTTCATGCGCAATTCCCAGAATGTCTCCGGTAGTAAGTTTAGGGCGAAGATCAGATTCTTCTGAACTTCGACTGGCTTTTTTTTCATTTTTTCTTGAGAGGCTTTTTTCAGCTTTTTTTAGCTCAATAATTAGTTCGTTAAGTGTGACCGGTCTCGTGGAAATCCGCCTGACAGGAAGCTTTGGAATAGGGAATTTATCAGGTTCAGTAAACTCGGAATCATCAGAAAAATCAGGCCCAAAATCCTTGATTTCTTCCTCCTCTACCTCAAATAATCCAGAAGATTTCATGCGCAGGAGGATTGCAGAATAAAGAAGTGTCCTTGAAGAAATTCTCAGATCCATCTTTTTGAGTTCTTCTATCCTTCCCAAAAAACTGTCAGTTAACTTTACTATATCTATATCCCAGGGATCAATTTTTCCATCCTTCACAAGCTCAACCAGTATCCCCAATGATTCAGAGGTCTCAAACTCTGAAATTTCAAGCACGTTCCAATCGATTCCAAGATCAGAAAGAGTTGTTGGCAACTCATAAGTTTCATGGTCTGTTAATAAAGAGTCCCCTTCATCGGATTCAGAAATTAAGTTATCTTGAAGTTGCTGAACTTCAAGTGCTGCTTCTGAATTGTCAGAAAATTCAGTCATTAAACTTCACCCCAGTAATGCTCGTGAGGTTATTTTCCTGCATTGTAACCCCAATTGTCCGCTTTGCAGCCTGAATCATAGGTTTTCTTAAGGAAACAACAATAAACTGAACTTTTGAGCCTGAGGTTTTAACGCGTCTTGAAACTCTTTCCACATTCCTGCCGTCCAAAAACATATCGATTTCATCAAAAGCGTAAAAAGGAGCAGGACGATATTGCTGGATAGCAAATATGAAAGCAAGAGCTGTAAGGCTTTTTTCCCCTCCGGACATTGCTTCGATCCTCTGGAGAGTTTTTTCTTTAGGCTGCGCCTGAATAGTCATCCCTCCTGCAAAAGGGTCATCGGGATTTTCAAGCAGAAGTTCACCCATACCATCGGAAAGCTCATGGAATATTTCCATGAAGTTGGAATTAATGCCTGTATAGGATTCCATAAAAGCATCCCGCTTTAATTGCTCATACTGTTCAATGCGTTCAAGGAGTTGCTCTCTCTCGGTAAAAAGAGTGTCACGTTTTCCCTGCAAATCCGAAAGCCTTAATTCTACCTCATTATACTCGTCAATTGCTCGCATGTTTACAGGTTCAAGCTTCTTGAGGGCTTCATCTATTGCCTGAATCCGCATGTAAACGGTTTCGTAATTCGGAACCTCATCAGTTTCTTCTATGCCTCTTTTAAGGATTTCTTCAAAAAACTGCTTTTTCTGGTCAAAAAGCGCATTCTTTGTAGCCGTGAGCGTAAGCATCTGCTGCTTTGCTTTTTCAAGCGTAGTCGAGGCAATGCTTACTCTGCGCTTGGCAACACTGTGTTCAGCCTGAACCTTTTCCCGCTCTTGCTGAAGCCCTATCAATTCATCGGAAAGTTCAATATCTCTGGTTTTCTTTTCTTCGAGTTTCTGCTCAAATTCCTTAATCTTTTTCTTCAAAGAGTTAACTTTCTCCAGTCTTGAAGCTTTCTTCTCATCAAGTTCCCGAATAAGTTCCTTTGCTTCGGTAATTTTCTGTTCAGCGTACTCTTTTTCAAGCTGCAAGGCGTTCAGAGTAGCTTCAGTATCCCGGATACGGCCATCAAGACGGCGGAGTTCTTCATCAACAAATTCGACCTTTTTATGGATTTCAGGCAGAGGAGACTCTGCAAGTTTTGCATCCAGTCCGGAAATCTGCAATCTCAAGTTCGGAAATAGCTTTTTCTTTCTCGGTTTTTTCTGCAATTACCCTGTCCATATCAGCCTTGAGTTCGGTTCTGGACTCTTCAATTGCTTTAAGATCAGCCTGTTTTTCCTCAAGAAGTTCAGCAAGTTTTGCTTCCCTACCTGCAATTTCTTCAAGCTGACGCTCTTTTCGTGAGGTATTAGCTTCGCAGTCCCGAATTTTCCGGCTTAACTCGAAAAGATGGCTTTCAATGTTATCCTGTTTGCTTATAGCTGCATTTCGACTTGCATCAAGAGATTTGATTTCTTCCGCAAGTTCAAGCAATTTATCTTTTTCTGAAGCCGCAAAAGAAATTCCCGATTTAGAGGAAACTGATCCTCCTACCATTGCTCCGCTCTTTTCAAGAAGTTCACCTTCAAGAGTTGCCATCCTTGCTTTTCCCATGAAACAACGGGCACTGGCAAGGTTTTCCATAACAAGAGTATCCTGAAAAACATACCAGAAAGCAAGCTCAAAATCGGGATCGAACTCAATAAGATCAATTGCGTAACCTATTACTCCGTTTTCATAACTCAGGTTTTCAAGATGTTTTGCTTCTTTCATTTTGTTAAGGGGAAGAAAAGTAGCTCGTCCTCCTTTCCTTCGCTTCAGGTATTCAATTGCTTCAGCAACATCAGCATCCGTATCCACAACAATTGCTTGCATCCTGTTTCCTGCGGCAATCTCAAGAGCTGTTGAGTGTTTCTTGTCCACTTTTCCAAGCTGAGCAATGGTCCCATGAATTCCAAAAAGGTCTTCTTGCCTTGCAGCCCCTATAACCATCTCTACAGCCCTGGAATAACTCCCTCCTTGTTCAGAAGCCCGTACCCTTGCTTCCGTAATTGCATATTCCTGCTGAAGACTGTGAAATCGATTTTCAAGGTTCCGGATATCTTCTTTTATCCTGAAATGGCTGCTTTCGATATCATCACGGTCTCGAATAAGGGATTCCATGTTTTCGGAAAGCTTTTCAAGTTCGTACCTGACAGAGAGAGTATCACTATCTGAAGTAGTAACCGCAGTTTCAGCATCCTTAATCTGGTTTTCGATTTCCCTGAGTTCCAAAGATTTTCTTCGAATAGTATCAAGAAACCTATCCTCAGTTCTAATTAGCTCGTTTTTTTCGTTTTTTGCATCTTCAAGTTTCTTTCTGACCTCCATGAGCTCATCCCTTGTAGCAGCAAATTTTGCGTCTACACCCGCAATTTTACTCTGGAGCAGCATGCGCTCGGTTTTACGTTCAGAAAGCTCTGAAGAGATGCTGTCTTTTCTCAGAGTTTCAGCTTCAACTTTTTCTTCGAGTTCTCTTATTTTGCCCTTTGTAGAATCAATCTCTACAAAGGCTTTCCTGCGTCTTGAATCAGAGTCCTCAAGTTCAGATTCCGACAGTTCGATACTATCTACACAGCGAGAGATTTCTCCTTTAGTTTCCTCAATCTCTCTTTTAATTTGAAGCTGTTCATCCTCTCCTTTTTTTCTGATTTCAACAGAAAGTTTTTCCAGTGTTTCTTCAAGAACCTGAAGTTCCTGCGCTCTTTCACCCAGGATGATCTTGACTTTTTCAAGATGTTCTTCCTTTCCTGCAAGTTCCTTATCCACGTTCTGCAGTTCAGCTCTTGCATCCTTGAGTTTGGAAAGCAGGACATACCCTTCGAATTTGATTTTTTCAGCCTTAAGCGCCTGGTATTTTAAGGCCTGGTCTCGTTCCCCTGCAAGTTTTTCTAACTGAGTGCGTACTTCTTCAAGGATTATATCTACACGCTCGATTTGCTGTCTTACTATTTCCAGTTCTCCAAGTGCCTTTTGCTTGCGTTCGTCAAATTCTGAAACCCCTGCGATTTCGTCGATAATCTTTCTTCTTTCCACAGAGGTCATGGAAATAATCTGCGTAATATCTCCCTGCATAACTACATTGTAACCTTCAGGCGTTATTCCTGCTTTTGCAAGCTGGGAATGGATTTCCCCGAGACTTACGGATTTTCCATTGAAATAAAAATAGCTGTAGTACCCGCTTTTTGTTCGCCGAATCTTTCTTGAGACCTCAATTTCGTCAAGTTCCAGAGGTAACTTATGGTCAGAGTTGTCAAAACGAATCGTAACCTGGGCAAAATCAGGTTTTTTTGTCGGATCTCCATTGTAAATCAGATCAGTAAGTTTTTCAGCTCGAAGAGTCCTTGAACTGGTGAGCCCCAGTGCAAAGAGAATCCCATCTATTATGTTAGACTTTCCACTACCATTAGGACCGGAAATTGTGGTAAAGTCATTATAAAAGGAAATCTTTACTTTTTTTCCCAAAGGACTTAAAATTAATAAATTCAATCTCTTTTATATACACAGAATTCCTCTGCAATTTTACGTTTTTGAGCAAGTTTCGGTCTTTTTAAATCTTATTACGCCCGAGAACTTTTTCGGCTACATGTAATGACTTCAACATCTTCATTTTCCCGCACGTCCACGGATTCTTCTATGAGATGTTTTTTCGAAATTCTTTCGGCAATTATGTATTCACACTTATAATTATCTGCATGTTGGGTTTCAGCAGGTTTTGCCATATCGAGCAGAAGGCTGCTTTTGAGGGAACGACGGTCCTGAAGGCTGTTGCCTGGTTCCGTTTTTATTGATGTCCTCTGCTTGGCAAGTTCTTTAATAGATGGTTGCTTAACAGATGGTTGCTGTCTAACAGTACCTTTAGGCCGTCTTTTATCGACGTTTTCTGCAATTATATATTCACACTTAGTTTCGACGTCTTCTCTGTCAAGTTCTGCTGGCTCTATCTCCTTGAACTTCAGCTGAACTTTTGCACCTGTACCTGGCAGAGAGGCAGGAGCTTCCCTGAACTTACCCAGTCTATATGCTGGTTTTTCGTTTTGGAACTCCTTTTTTGGTCAAGTTTTCGGGAAAGAGGTGGAAGGTCAAGAGGATCTTCAGGAAGAGTCGAGAGTAATGGAAGATGGAATATCAGGAGGTTGAGCAACCGGAACAGTCTTTTTTGCATCATCCAGCTCTCTAGTAAGATTTTCTATTTGTGTTTCCTAAATATTTTATTAGTGTTTTTTGGTCAAGTAATTCTCTGACAAGCCCATCCTGAACGCCTGTAAGTTCCTTCAGCTTCCGCTCAGTTTTCTCAGAGTCATTTTCCCCAGATGTTTTTAATTCCGTTCTTATTTCATTAAGGATCGATGCTTTGAGTAAGGCAGGATTAGGAATTCCCATAAGCTCTGTCCTAATTTCGGAGAGGACAAGATCTTTGATGGAGTCCTTATCAGAAACATTTTCCATTTCGGTGCGCAGTTCGTTGAGAACCGAAACCTTAATCGATTTCTGGAGAGTCTCTAGCTCTTCATAGGTTATAGACAGTCGCCTTTTAAGCGGTGTATTATGCATGTCTCTCTGTCCAGTTCTCATAAAAGTACCTCTCATAATAAATTTGAGTTCCAATTTCCTGATAGCCTGAAGTCTTATGACAGGAAGGTGTATCAGCACATTATAATTAAATGGATTAAATCATAAGAATTTAAATAATATGTACAAAGTACATGTAATCTTACTTTATATATATATGGTAATCGATAGTACTTTTCTAGCTTTATAGATCTCTTAATTACAGAAAACTAACACTTTTCTATTTATCTTTGTCGAATTATTCTCCAAAAAATAATCGAATACACAGAGAGTAAAATAAAACAATATATAAATTCTAAAAGATTTTTTAGGGAAAAACATAGAATCTGTAGAAGCAGGGAATGAAGAAAAATCAAATAACTTGAATTAAATTTCGATATATATTTTTAATACCTTGTATCATAAATAATAAATGCTAAAGACTAAGAGGCACTTTACATTAGAAAGAAATGGAGTAATATTTATGTTCAAATTTGGGATAGACTCTCAAGGAAAGCAAAGAAAAAGATTGATTATTACAAAATAGGGGAATGAAATCCAAGCTTAACTCTAAAATACAATCAGTTAAAGGACGGATTTCAGCCAGGGAAATAAAATTTTTGAGGGAACGTGTGTTTTTTAGTTGATGGATGAAAAAGAATCCTTGAAATCGACCAGTACAGTTTCCCTTGTTTGAATTTTTGGGGATGTACAATCCATTTCCGCAGCATTTTCGTTAACAACGGAACCGTGAGTTCCGATATTTTCAAGGAAAAATTGAACCTCATCAAGTTCGGGCTCGCGGAAATGATCCATTTCAATAATATCCATAATAACACTCAACACGTTTTTGTGTAAGTGATTGGTTATTCGGGTCATTGGGAGTAATCATAATATATCGTATATTAATAATTTACGGTAAACACAGGATTTTTTGAAAAGGACTAAACTAATATATTAATATATAAATGTTATGACCCGGATTAAGTATTATTTTTGGTATTGTTACTTAAATATGTCCAGTTCTTTATTTCTTTATTTCATCAATAGAATAACCGAGTACTTTAGCATTTCAAGACTCTTCGCATAACACTTTGTCTTTCTTCTCAACCTTGCCAAAAAGTGCCTCAATATGCTGTTATATCCTTCAACAGTATACGTTTCTGCTTTTGATTGAGTATGAATCGTTTCAGGAAGAAACTCTGCATATGCCCTCCAGTGATCTGTCATCACTTCTCCAATCTCTTTTTTCTTCAATTTTTCCCAGAGTAGTTTTCCAGTTTCCGTTCCTCTGCTACCAAAAGAGCAGTTGATAAACTTTTTCCCAACTCTATCAACAGCAATCCAGATCCAGCAATATTTTTTTTGTTACCGATGTAAGTGTACATTTCATCCATTTCAACAATAGATATCTCATTTTCACTTTTTAGGTCCTCTAACTCTTGACCAAATTTCTTTATTCATTTTTGGACAGAAACGTGACTTACCCCTAAAACTCTTCCTATTGAGCGAAAGCCCAATCCTTCAAGATAGAGTTGTAAATCCTGTCTTTTTACAGAAGCGGAAAAAGCAGTTGATTTTAGCTCTACTGTATAGTTATAGCCACAATCAGAGCATTTGTACCGTTGACGTCCGCCAACTATACCATTCTTTTTGTAATTAGAACTATTGCATCTGGGGCAGTTCATGCAGAAATATATGTTATAAGCATATATATCTATTTTTGTGTACCAATTCCATTTTCTTTAATCTATTTTTTCAGTTTTAGTAAAATAAAAAGATATTTCAGTACTTTGGTATTTCTGTATGCTCCACTTATTCAGAGAGATCATACTTTTTAATCAAAGAATATATCCGAGTGAACAATAAAAATTTTTTTATTTGGTGAGTGAGTAATTCCATAACTGTACACGTATGTTTATAAACAATAAACCAGTTCAGCCTACTACTAGAAAACAAATACTAACACTTAGAGGAAACACGAATTGATTAGAAAAGCTAGGGTAAATGACGTAGTTGTGATGAAGCAGATTATCAACACTTATTCAAAGGAAGAGCTAATGCTAGCCCGTTCATTGAGTGAGATGTACGAAAACATCAGGGATTATTATGTTTGTGAGATTGATGGAGAGGTTGTGGGATGCTGCGCCTTGCATGTTATATGGGAAGATCTTGCAGAGATACTTGCCCTTGCCGTGCACTCAGAACATGAACGAAAGGGAATAGGCACAAAGCTTGTTTCAGCCTGTCTTGAAGATGCTGAAAACCTTGGTATGAAAGATGTCTTTGCACTTACTTATGTGCCTGGTTTTTTTGAAACATTGGGCTTTAAGATTGTTGACAAGAACAGTCTCCCCAGAAAAATTTGGGCTGGTTGCCTAAAGTGTCCCAAGTTTCCAGATTGTAATGAAATTGCTGTCCTGAAATCAGTTAATTCCTGAATTATTTGAATTCTTTTTATTTTTTAATATTATATTACAAAAAATTAATTGGATTTGAGGAAATCACAGTATCAAATAAATATAAATAACCAAAAATCAAAAATTATTTATCCTGGCGATTACTTTTTTTAGGATATCCTAAATATCTGGTCTTAAGTCAGGCATACATTGGCAGGATGATGTAATGCAGATAGAGCGATTTGAAGAGTATCTTGAAACTATTCTTTACCTAATAAGAAAGAACCAGAGCCCTGCAAAGACCAAACAGATCTCTGAAGAACTTAATGTATCTCCCCCGAGCGTGACGGAAATGATAAAAAAGTTACATTCTTCGGGACTTGTAGAGTATACACCTTATCAGGGAGTTGAATTAACAGAAGAAGGAACCGATCAGGCTATAAAAATTAAAAGAAAACATCAAGTGCTTGAAACCTTCCTTGTTGATGTTCTTGATTTTGATCGAAAAGAAGCCCATAGAGAAGCCTGCGAGCTTGAGCATGCTGTATCTGATGCTGTTCTGGAAAAGATCTACGAATTTCTGGGAAGCCCCGAATATTGTCCTGATGGGAATCCTATTAACATTGACAAAAATAACATCAAGCTAGAAGATGAATTAATTCCGCTTGATGAAATGGAAGAGGGAAGTTCAGGCAGAATTATAAGGGTAACCCTTCCCAGAGAAACAAAGGAACGACTGACTTCTCTTGGGATTCTCACGGGAGAAAATGTTGAAATCAGGCGCAAGCAAAAACAGGGCTGTATCTCAATAATAGTAGTAGGGTCTGAAATTGCTCTCGGAAAGGATGTTGCAAAGAAAATTTTCATAGATCCAAAACGCAAAAACGTTTAAAGGCTCAGAGAAGGCATATAACTGACATCTAACAGAAAAAACAGAGATGTGATAGGGATTTCTAGTTCATGCTGCACTTCCGAAAACGTCAGTAAAAATAAAACTCCTTATGATCTGACAATTGCTTTCATAGGAAACCCAAGCGTTGGAAAAAGTGTTTTCTTCAGCAGACTCACCGGAGTAGGTGTAGAGGTTTCAAACTATCCTGGAACCACAGTTGCACTTAAAAAGGGAATTGTACAAGCTCGGGGAAAAACTATTGAAGTAGTTGATTTGCCAGGCATTTATTCTCTTGGAGTCACAAACGAAGATGAAAAAGTAACCAAGAAATTTCTGATTGACGAACACCCTGATATAATTATTAATGTCCTTGATGCAAGCAGGCTTGAAAGAAATCTGTACCTAACTTTACGGCTCCTTGAACTCAATATCCCCATGGTTATTGCGTTAAATCAAGTAGATCTGGCTGCAGACCTTGGAATTCTTGTCGATACGAATGAACTTTCCGAATTGCTTGGTTTGCCTGTAGTGCCGACAGTTGCAACCTGGGGGATAGGACTCGATGAGGTAATGCTTGTAGCTCTTGAAGAACAGGGTAAAACTCAGGAACATTACAGGGTAAAATACAGCTCGTGGATCAGGGAAGCTCTTTCCAGTTTGGACTATGCTTTTCCCAATGTTCCTCCAAGTGCAAAGACTGCAGCTCTATTAAACGATGCCGAATTTGTAGAACTTTGCTGCATGCCACCTGAGGCTAATGCCCTTCTTTCTTCAGCCAGGAGGTTAAGGCAGAATCTGGAAATGAAACAGGGAATTTCAGTGCCTGATACGGTTGCAAGGGATCTCTATGGAGAAGCAGGATATATTGTTGACAGCGTGATTTCAAGGTTTGAACCTAAAAAGAATTTACGAGAAAAAATAGATGCTGTCCTTACCTCACCTAACTTTGGGATCGCAGTACTGGTATCTGCCCTACTCCTGACTTTTCTTTTAGTTTTTCGAGTCGGAGGTTTCCTTGAAGATTGGATAGTAAATGGAATCTTTGAACCTCATGTGATTCTGCCTGCAGAAGCCGCAACTTCAAATATGCCGCTTATTCTCAGAAACTTAATTGTATATACTCTCAGGGGAGTTGAAGCAGGATTTGCAATTGCAATTCCATATATTGCGGTCTTTTACGCCATTCTTTCAATATTTGAGGATTCAGGTTATCTTACCAGAGCAGCTTTTCTGCTGGACAATCTTACTCATAAGCTTGGACTTCATGGAAGAGCTGTGATTCCACTGGTTCTTGGCTTTGGCTGCAATGTTCCTGCAATTATGGCAGTGCATTCTCTCGGAACTCGAAGGGAGAAAAGAATAGCTTCTCTCCTTATCTCTTTAATTCCTTGCTCTGCAAGAACCGTCATTATACTTGGGCTTGTTGGAACTTTTGTAGGTTTCTGGCCTGCGGTTTCAATATATGTTCTGGAAATTTTCATTATTGCTGTCATGGGTGTGATCTTGGGAAAAAGCCTTCCAGGTCAGAGAAGTGGCTTTATTATGGAGATGACTCCTCTCAGAAAGCCTGAATTGAAATCTACACTCAAAAAGACCTGGATGAAGAGTAGAGAGTTTTTGTATATTGCTTTCCCACTTTTGCTTGCGGGAAGCGCTTTTCTGGGAGTAGCCGATGCTCTTGGTCTTCTTTCAATCTTCCAAAATTTTGTAGAGCCTGTATCAGTGGGCCTGCTGGGACTTCCAGCATTTGCAGCAACTGCTTTGGTTTTTGGGATTCTTCGAAAGGAAATGGCACTTCAGATTCTTGCTGTACTTGCAGGTACAGCCGATTTTGCGGCTGTAATGACACCTGTACAGATGTACCAATTTGCTGTAATTACAACCATCTATATGCCTTGTGTAGCAACAATTGCAGTACTAAAGCATGAACTTGGAACGAAAGATACGATTTTGATAGTTATTTTCACTATATTGTTGGCTCTTGGAATAGGGATCTTGATCCGGATTTTTGGTCCTTCTTTCCTTTGAATTCTTTTTTGGTTATACTCTTCTAGTTATATTCTTTTACATATTTTTGTGCATCAAAAACGTATACTTTTCCTTAGTGATATTCAGGGATCTTTTTATTGGGGGTATAAATAAAGAATTGGTACACAAAAATAGATATATATGCTTATAACATATATTTCTTCATGAACTGCCCCAGATGCAATAGTTCCAGTCACAAAAAGAACGGTATAGTTGGTGGGCGTCAACGGTACAAATGCTCTGATTGTGGCTATAACTATACAGTAGAGCTAAAATCAACTGCTTTTTCCGCTTCTGTAAAAAGACAGGATTTACAACTCTATCTTGAAGGATTGGGCTTTCGCTCAATAGGAAGAGTTTTAGGGGTAAGTCACGTTTCTGTCCAAAAATGAATAAAGAAATTTGGTCAAGAGTTAGAGGCTCTAAAAAGTGAAAATGAGATATCTATTGTTGAAATGGATGAAATGTACACTTACATCGGTAACAAAAAAAATATTGCTGGATCTGGATTGCTGTTGATAGAGTTGGGAAAAAGTTTATCAACTGCTCTTTTGGTAGCAGAGGAACGGAAACTGGAAAACTACTCTGGGAAAAATTGAAGAAAAAAGAGATTGGAGAAGTGATGACAGATCACTGGAGGGCATATGCAGAGTTTCTTCCTGAAACGATTCATACTCAATCAAAAGCAGAAACGTATACTGTTGAAGGATATAACAGCATATTGAGGCACTTTTTGGCAAGGTTGAGAAGAAAGACAAAGTGTTATACGAAGAGTCTTGAAATGCTAAAGTACTCGGTTATTCTATTGATGAAATAAAGAAATAAAGAGATAAATATGTTTAGTTAACAATACCAAGAAAATTAGCGGGCGCGAAGGGATTTGAACCCCCGATTTACAGCTTAGGAGGCTGCCGCCATATCCTGGCTAGGCCACACGCCCATGAAACATTTTCTAAAAATACCTTATACCTGCTTGTTGAATTCACATTTAAGATAAAGCTAGGTAAAGCATTCATAATACCGGTATAAGGTGTATATCAAATTATCGCTTCAGATGAGAGATGTATGTTTCTGTGAAATAAGAATAGATCTCTCTGGAAAGTTTTAAATGTAATGTAAACCCTTTTTTCACAAATGGTTAACAATTGGTTAGTTTTACAATTGGCTGCATATATTTCAAGGATTAAAAATTAACTTTTATGATGTTAATTATACGGTTATACGATTGATAATATTAATAGAGGTTCAGCCTCTATCAGAAAATAGAGATTCAGTCTCTATTAGAAAATAGAAGCCCAGTCTCTATTAGAAAATAGAAGCCCAGTCTCTATCAGAAATTTCAGGTTTTACTAATTAGTTTAAGTTTCTGTATTTCATTCTTACAAGCCTATATTGCACTGATATATAGCCTAAAAATTTCGGCTATAAGAAACTTTGACAGGTTCAAAACAGGCAAAAAGAGAAACACAGAGTAAAGTTGATAAGAGGAAAATAAGAGGAAAAAATGTGCAGATGAAAAACAATGAGTTTTATTTGATCAATAATTCTGAACTAAGAATGATGGTTTTTGCATCTCTTTTTGCAGCCTTGACTGCTGCAGGAGCTTACATACAGATTCCTATACAATTCTCCCCTGTTCCTGTTACACTGCAGGTTTTTTTTGTCCTTCTTGCAGGAAGCATGTTGAAAAGCAAATGGGGAGGTTTGAGCATGATTGTTTATACCCTTCTTGGAATTGTAGGACTTCCGGTATTTTCAGGAGGTAGTTCCGGAATAGGTGTACTCTTTGGGCCCACAGGCGGATACATAATTGGCTTCATTTTTGCGGCTTATATTATAGGAAAGCTTTCAGAGATGACTGAAACTGCAAAGAAATCCGGATTTTTCATTAATACCCTTAACATGATTGCAGGAGTCCTGGCTATTTATGCATGTGGTTTTGTCCAGCTAATGTTTGTAGCTAAACTCGAACCTGCAACAGCTCTTGCTCTTGGTGTCATTCCTTTTCTCCCTGGAGAAATAGTAAAAACTACAGTTGCCGTATATATTGCTTCAACCCATGAACTCTAACTACTTTACTTTTAATTTTTCTAGAAAAACCTAAATTAAATAAAAAAACTAATGAAATTCTAATTTTCCAGAAAATTGAAAATGAAATAGAAAACTTTGATTAACCATGATCAGGCTTGAAAAAGTAAGCTATAGTTACCCTGATGGTACCTTTGCACTTGAGAATATAAACCTGGTAATAAAAAAAGGCGAATTTTTAGGGATAATAGGAAAAAATGGCAGTGGAAAATCCACACTTGCTCTTCTGATCAGTGGACTCTTGAAACCCCAAACAGGTACGGTTATGATAAAAGAAATGGATACTCATGACCTTTCAAAACTGCCTGAAATCCGAAAGTGTGTAGGTATCATATTTCAGAACCCTGAGACTCAATTTGTGGGAAGGACAGTCGAAGAAGATCTGGCTTTTGGCCCCGAGAATCTTTGCCTACCACCTGTCGAAATCCGAAAGTATGTGGATATAGCGCTTGCCGAAACAGAGCTTGAGAAATACAGGTATCGCTCTCCTAAAACCCTGAGTGGCGGACAGGGACAATGTGTAGCTCTAGCAGGAGTTCTTGCAATGAATCCTGAATGCCTTATCTTTGATGAGGTAACTTCCATGCTTGACCCCGAATCTGGAATAGCTGTTCTTGAAACCATAAAAAAACTGCACCGAAAGGGAAAAACAATTGTATATATTACTCACAATCTTGAAGAACTGCATGACGCAGATAGAATCCTTGTAATGGAAAAAGGGAAAGTAAAGCTTGCAGGAGAACCTGAGAGTATTTATTCTGATGTTTCTCTCCAAACGCTTGGTTTTGCCCTGCCTTCACTGTTTGAGCTGGCCAAACATCTGAAAATGCAAGGAATAGTAATACCCTGGGAAAAAACATATTCTCCACAGATCTTTGCAGAGGAAATATGTCGATTATTCTTGAAAACGTAAATTATTCTTATTCCAGAAAGACCCCTCTCGAAACTCCTGCTTTAAGGGATATTAACCTGCAAATCGAAAAAGGAGAATTTGTAGGAATAATTGGGGAAAAAGGTGCAGGAAAATCTACTTTAACAAAACTGTTCAACGGACTTTTAAAGCCTGAAACTGGAACTATCCGCGTTGATGGGCTTGACCCCTCTTCGAAAGAGGCAAAACGCAAGATAGGGATGGTTTTCCAACAGGCCACTGACCAGCTTTTTTGCAAAACAGTGTATGAGGAAATATCTTTTGGACCTCTGAACTTCGGTTGCTCAAAAAAAGAAACCGAGGAAAGAGTATATGAAGCAATCAAAGCTGTTTCTCTCGACCAGAGCACACTTTTTCGAGATCCTTTTAGTTTGAGTGGAGGAGAAATGCAAAGAGTTACTCTTGCAAGCGCGCTGGCCCTCATGCCAGATTACCTGGTGCTAGACGAGCCTATAACAGGGCTTGATCCTGTTGGGAAAAAGGAAATTCTTGGTTCTTTAAAAAAAATAAAAGATATGGGGACTGCAATCATAACAGTGACCCATAACCTCAAAGGATTTTTCCCCCTGCTGGATAAAATAGTCCTCATTAAAGAAGGAAGGATAGTTTTTCAGGGAAGTAGGGAAAGTTATCTTGAAAAAGGGTTCACACCTCTTCCACCTATCGCCTCCATGATGAAAGAACTAAGGGCAAGAGGACTGCCAGTAAATTCTGTAGCATTCACGATTGAAGATGCTCTTGAAGAGATTCTTAGAGCGAAATCCGCGCTCAAAAAATAACTTTAAATATATAAATCAAGGAAGATATGAAAAAACCAGAACAAAGAGAAATTAGAAATGAAAGTAGAAAAATTTTTGAAGTATACCTAAAAGAACAAATGTGAAAGAATATGAAGGAACCTGTTTTTAGTTACGTACCTGGGACTTCTTTTCTTCACAGGCTTGATCCCAGGACAAAAATCGTAGCAGTAATGCTTTTAGGAATTCTGACTTTCAGGATTGAAAACTTTTGCAGGTATAGGGATTCTTTTCGCATTTTTCGTTGTCCTTGCTTTACTCTCAGCGTTGCCTATGAAAATATTTTTCAGATCAGTAAAGCCTATGATGCTGTTTATACTCTTTATTTTTCTTACAAAGCTATTTTTTACCGATGGTAAAACCCTTGCTTCTTATTGGATTTTGCAACCAAGTCTGGAAGGGTTGGAAACTGGGCTCAAACTTGCTGCCCAATTTATACTCCTTTTGCTTTTTGCAGCCCTTTTGACAGCCAGTACCGATCCTTCGGCAATTACCGCGGCATAGAAAGAATGCTAAGACCTTTACCGCTTCAATGGCTGAAAATCAGTTCTTTTGAGCTTGCTACGATGATGAATATTTCTATAGCATTTCTTCCTCTTCTGTTTGAACGAGTTGAGAGGACAAAAGCTGCTCAGGCTGCAAGAGGAATGGATTTTGTAAGGAATCCTCTTCGTTCAATTCCTGCCCTTGCGATTCCTCTGCTAAGAGGTGTAGTCAGGGACGCTGAGGAACTTGCTCTTGCAATGGAAAGCAGAGGTTACCAGGGAAAAAGGCGGACTTCAATACATGAGCTTTCCATGCAGAAAAGTGATTGGAGGGCTCTTTTTATCCTTACACTTTTTACCATTGTTCTTTTGAATTCTCTGAAAATAACATGAAGAAAATTAGAAGATAGAATAAATGTTTTAACAATGTTCTGAATTACTAGCAGTCTTTACAAAGATATTAATATATGAACAATTGTTCATATATTCATGCAAGATAAATGTGAAAGAGTGGATTTAAAACAGATAGAATACTTGTTACAAAAGGTTCCTGATCCAGAAAATATCACACGTATGGCTGCAGTTTTTCAGGCGCTCCAGTCCGATACTCGCCTTAAAATCCTGTTCTTGCTAAGGCAAAAAGAGATGTGTGTCTGCGAACTCGAGCAGGCGCTTAGTGTTACTCAGTCTGCAGTCTCGCATGGTCTTCGAACCCTCAGACAGCTTGACCTCGTGAGGGTCAGAAGAGAGGGAAAATTTACGATTTATTATATTGCAGACGAGCATGTCAGCACGTTGATTGAGATGTGTCTTGAACATGTGGAGGAAAAAGCATGAGCTTTGAATTCCTAGACGTTTTTCTGATCCTTATTTCAGGCGTTCTCCTCGAATCATGGAAAATCTTTGTAGAGGCAGCTCCTTATCTTATTTTCGGCCTGGGAATTGCAGGCATTCTCAATATTCTGGTTCCTGACCAGAAAATAGTGGATTACCTTGGAGCATCGGCAGGAAAAGTTCGTTCTGTTGTCAATGCATCCCTGGCAGGCCTGCCCCTTGCCACTATGCTCCTGTGGAGTAATTCCTGCAGCTATGTCGATAAGAAAAAGGGGAGCAAACCGAGGTGCAACCCTTATCCTTCCTTATTTCGACTCCTGAGACAGGAGTAGACTCAATAGCAGTGACTTATGCTCTTCTGGACCCTCTTATGGCAGTTTTCCGTCCACTTGCTGCCCTGACGACTGCTATTCTTGCTGGACTTGCAGACAATTTTTTGATAGGAGAAGACCGAGGAAACGAAGAAAGCAGCAAAAAACAGGAAAATTCTGAGTAAAAAAGCAGGAGTGTTTGCAGCCTCAACTTTGATTGGATCTTCTGTTCAGGAAGACTCATGCAGTTCTCCTTTCTGTAGTTGCAATAATCTAGTAGATTCAAATAATAGAAAAATCGAATCTGTTGGCACTATGGTTAAAGCTATAGAATTAAACCTTCAGGAGTAAAACCTCTTGAAATCAATAATAAACTTGAAGGTGTCCGAAAACTTACCCTAGTGAATCAAAACTTCCAGAAAGATACTACTTCATGCGGCTGCAGAAGCTGTGGGTGCGGAGAAACAGAATCCGGAAAAGATGGGAAAACATAAGGATTCTGGAACAACCAGATTGATTAAAGGGATAAAATATGCTTATATCGAGTTACTGGCAGAGATTTCTAAATGGATGCTTGTTGGAATCTTGTTTGCAGGAATTATTTCCTACGCAGTCCCCGAAAGCTTGATCCAGAATTATCTGGGCGGTGGGTTCAGGTCAATGCTGGTTATGCTTTTAGTTGGAATTCCTCTTTATATCTGCGCTACAGCCTCTACTCCTCTTGCCGCAAGTCTTGTAGCCAAGGGAATGAGTCCAGGCACAGCTTTTGTTTTCCTCCTTGCAGGCCCGGCAACCAATGCAGCAACTATAACAATGGTTGCTCGTTTTCTTGGAAAACGTTCGGCAACCCTGTATCTTGCAACGATTTCCATATGTGCTATTGGGGCAGGATTCTTGCTGGACTGGTTATATCTGAAGCTAGGGATTAGTGCAGTAGCAACTGTGGGAACTGCAAAAGAATTGCTTCCTGAAGATCTGAAGCTGGGACTTGCACTTGTCCTCCTTCCTTTTATGTTATATGGTATTTTTCGCAGCGAAAAAGAGTGTGGTTGTTCTAACTGAAGCTTTCAGCTTTTAAGCCTATTTACTATTTAGTACATTACAGATACAGAAAAAGGACGGCATAGATTTAAAAAACAAAAGTGATACAAATATTAGAAAAATAGTATCATGCAAGAAAAAACTAAAAACAATTTGTTAAAACTATAATCAAAATAGTTATAGAATTAAGCGGGCTCGAAGGGATTTGAACCCCCGACGTCTGGGTTAGAAGCCCAGCGCTATATCCTGGCTAAGCCACGAGCCCTGTTTGCTTTTCTTAGTGCGAAGTACGAAATGAGCGTTCTTACATAAAAGCTTTTTGTTTGAATTTCATAATAGGGACTGAAAAAGTATTAAAATATTTACATAGAATCGGAATTGTAATATATATTTAGTATATACTCACTTATTTGGCATTTTACTTAAGAATTTGCCAGTATGGAAACTTCCCTGAGGCTTTGAATTTTTAAAACCCCGCGCAAAGCTTACATACTGTCAATGAATGAAAAAAAAGTAAATGATCTATCAGGTTTGCATATTAAAACCGTGTTTAATTGAAATTTTCAAGGAAACAGGCAAACCATATTAACTAGTAAGATTGCAGAGGATTGTTCGCAAATGAGTGAGTTACTGATTTACTTGGATGGGAAGTTTGTTCCCAAATCCGAAGCCAAAGTTTCGGTCTATGACCATGGTTTCCTCTATGGCGACGGCGTTTTTGAGGGAATAAGAGCATACAATGGACGTGTCTTTAAGTTAAAGGAACATGTCGATAGGCTTTACGATTCAGCAAAAGCGATTGCAATGGATATCCCTCTTACAAGAGAAGAGATGAGCGAGGCAATTCTTGAGACCCTCAGAAAAAATAACCTCAAAGATGCATATATCCGTCCTATTGTTTCAAGGGGAGCTGGAGATCTTGGGCTTGACCCTCGCAGTTGTGAAAAGCCCTGCATGGTTGTCATAGCACAGGGTTGGGGAGCCATGTACGGTGACCTGTATGAAGTTGGGCTCAAAGCCGTCAGTGTCTGTGTCCGGAGAAATGCACCTGATGCCATATCCCCTAATATCAAGTCCCTGAACTACCTGAACAATATCCTGGCAAAGATCGAAGCCAACGAAAAAGGAGGAGATGAAGCTATCTTCCTGGATCATAATGGTTTTGTCTGTGAGGGTTCTGGAGATAATATCTTCATAGTCAAAAATAACAAGGTTTTTACTCCCTTTACGATCAACAACTTAAAAGGGATTACCAGAGCTACAGCCATCGAACTTCTGGATGAGATGGAATACAAAGTTATCGAAACAAATCTTGGTCTATTTGACCTTTACACAGCCGATGAAGTTTTTGTCACAGGTACGGCAGCTGAATCTGCCCCAATCACCAAACTTGACGGAAGGATCATAGGCACTGGAAAGCCCGGACCCATGACAATGAAGATGGTTGAAGCCTTTGACAAAATAACCCAGAGTACAGGCACACCCATTTATAAATGAAAGGACAGCCTTGAAAAATGAAAAAACAAAAAAGGCAATAATCAAGCGGGAATTTTCCCGCCATTATTCTTTTTTAGTCGGTGTTCTAAGAAAATAATTTCTTTTAATGTATTTATTAAATTTCTTTGTGAACACCTTTTAGAGCCTTGTTTTAAATATATTCTTTAATTTTTATTTGAGTCTCTGTTAACAAATTTATTTCATGCAGTCTAAGGAATTATATTCCCAGGCTTGTCTTTATATAATGGTTCCTCGAGAAAAGAGGCTGCTTTACTAGTTTCTGTCAGCCTAACTCTTTAAGGAAAAAATAAGTATAAAAACAGGTCAGGTAATGCTACTAAACTAAAAAACCATCTGAAAGTGGTAGGTAAGGATTTGATTTTTATGAAACGTAAAGAGTTTCGGAAACTTATTTCCGCAGATAAAGCACGGGAAATAATAAATAGTTTGGAGGTTCTTCCCCGGCAGGAGGACTCCTCTCTTGAAAACGCATTCGGTAAAATCCTTGCAGAAGATATAATTACCGAAATTAATGTACCTCCTTTCCCAAGAGCAGTAATGGATGGTTATGCAGTTAGGGCAGAATACACATATGCCTGCAGTGAAACTAAACCTGTAAAACTCAAGATTTTGGGAAACATCCAGGCAGGTTCGGATGAAAAATTCACGGTTTCAGCCGGAGAAGCTGTGGAAATAGCTACAGGAGCACCGATTCCAGAAGGAACAAACGCTGTGGTCATGGTTGAATACACTTCTGAAGAAGATGGAACAGTGTTGATACACAGCCCTGTAGCTTTGGGAGAAAACATTATGAAAGCTGGCTCAGACGTCCGGAAAGGAGAACGAGTACTTAGGAAAGGGCGGAAACTTGGGACCCGAGAAATTGGAGTGCTGGCATCTGTCGGAAAAAAGAATATACCTATCCTTAAATTAAAGGTTGGGATCATCTCAACAGGAGACGAGCTTGTGCGCCCCGGAGAGAAACTTACTTTCGGAAAGATATATGATGCAAACTCCTACACATTGTATGCCGGTCTGCAAGAGTGTGGAGCTTTCCCATTGCTTTATGGAATAGTAGAAGATAAAGAAGTAGTAATAAGAAAGGCACTTGAAACTGCAATTTCGGAATGTTCACTGATTCTAACTTCTGGAAGCACGTCCTCCGGGGCAGGGGACGTAATGTACAGGCTCATAGATGAAATTGGAGAAACCCTTGCACACGGTGTGAATATAAAACCTGGAAAACCTGTGGTTATTGGAATAATAAAAGCCGTCCCAATAATAGGGCTGCCAGGAAATCCTACTTCCGCATTAATGATTTTTAATAAATTCATAGTCCCTCTGCTCAAAAAAACTCTTGGAAATAAAGAAGAGTATATGAAAGTGGAAAAAGGAATTATGGGCATTAATTTTTTATCAGAAGGACGACAACAGCTTCTACCGGTAGGACTGATCCGTGGGAAAGTCTATCCCGCAGATAAAGGTTCAGGTGCGATAACATCCCTTTCCGGGGCAGATGGTTTTATCGATATACCTTCAAACACCGAGTTTCTCGAGGCAGGAACACCCGTAGAAGTAACTCTTTTTGGAGAAATTGAAAAACCTGACATCCTAATAGCAGGTGGTTTCTGCCCTGAAATTGATCTGCTTGGAGATCTTAGTGGACTTCGTTTCAGGACTATTTACACAAGTTCAAGCGGAGGATTCAGTGCAATTGCCTCAAATACGGCTGACATTGCAGGCGTAAACATGCCATCACAAGACTCTAGGGAACAGGCAGAAATAATGTATAATACCCCTACAATAGAGAATATGGAACTTTCAGGCGTTGTTCTTGTCAAAGGGTACAAACGAGAAGTAGGCTTTACTTTTAGGCAGAACAGTCCTATTTCCGGACTCTCTGACCTTCCAGGAAAACAGCTCATTAACCGAAATAGAGGATCAGGTATAAGAGCTATTTTGGATCTTAAAATTGCGGATTTTGCGGCTCATAAGGGAATTAGTAAAAAAGAATTTACGGATTCAATTCCTGGATACTCATCCGGTGTAAAATCTGAGAGAGCTATCTGTGAGGCTGTTGTTTCAGGAAAGGCTGATATCGGTGTGGGAATAAGAAATTGTACCGAAAAGAATGGTCTCCAATTTATAGAATTTACAGAAGAAGAGTATGATTTCCTTATAAAGAAGGAAATACTGGATACCCCTGAGGTTCATAAGTTTCTGGAAGTACTTAATTCCAGAGAATTTGCTTCAAAGCTTCCGAAAGGGATGCATGTTTATGAGAGAACAGGAGAAATAATTTATTTTGAATAAAAAACAGTTCTTTTGAATCAGAGAGACAACTTCTTTGATTAAAGAAATAGTTTCTTTGAAAAAAGATTCCCTTTGAATAAAGTTATGGTTAAGAAATTTTCACCTGGGACTTCATTCAATAAACTTTAAATATTATTATACTTATTAAGAAATATAAATAATTATGAGTCACATCATTATAAGGATCAGTAAATGAAACCATTCCATAGTTATATATATTGTATTAACTATTCAAGAATAAAATATCCATATACGGATCTTTTTTGGATCAAAAAGGTTTGTAAAGAGACTGTTTGGATGCAGTTTCTTTTTCAGGTAATATGAAAATCATTTCTTCAGTTCCGAAGTTGGCAGGTTCCAGATGAGCAGTATACAGGAGCAAATACAAGAAATCGAAGACGAAATTCGAAAGACCCAGTACAATAAAGCAACTTCCCATCATATAGGCAGGCTAAAAGCCAAAATCGCCCGCTTGCGAGATGAAGTGGAGAAAAAAGCCTCGGCAAGAGGAGGGGGAGAAGGGTACTCGGTCCGAAAATCAGGAGATGGAACTGTAACTCTTGTAGGTTTTCCATCAGTAGGGAAATCTACGCTTCTGAACAAAATAACGGGTGCCAAGTCAGCAGTGGGAGCATATGAGTTTACTACCCTTACAGTTGTTCCAGGAGTTCTTGAACACAAAGGAGCAACAATTCAGTTTCTGGATGTCCCAGGACTTGTAAAAGGAGCTTCTTCAGGACGTGGACGTGGAAGGGAAGTTATATCGGTTATCAGAAACTCAGATATGGTTATATTTTTACTTGATGTCTTCCAACCTAAACACTACGAAGTACTTATGGACGAGCTTTCTCAGGCGGGAATTCGAATAGACCAGGAACCTCCTGATGTAGTAATCAAGAAAAAAGATCGGGGTGGAATAGAGATTAACTCAACCATTGACCTTGATCTGGAAGATGAAACTATCAAAGCTGTACTGGATGAGTACAAGATCCACAATGCAAGTGTACTTATAAGAGAAAACATAACGGTTGACCAACTTATTGACGTTGTCCTGGAAAACCGTAGTTATGTCAGGTCTCTTATAGCTGTTAATAAGGTTGACCTAGCCTATCCCCAGTTGATTGAAGAATGCAGAGAAATATACCCTAACTCGATCTTTATTTCAGCCCATAAAGGCACTAATATCGAGACTCTCAAAGACGCTATTTATGACAGGCTGGGTTTCATTCGAGTCTATTTAAAACCACAAGGCCAGCCCGCAGACATGGAAGAGCCTTTGATAGTTATGAGTGGAACCAATATAGGCCAGATTTGTGACCGCCTTCACAGGGATTTTCGCAGGAAATTCCGCTATGCTCAGATATGGGGCACATCCGCAAAACATCCAGGGCAGAGAGTAGGAATAGACCACAGAATGCAGGACCAGGATATTCTTACAATTATCATTCAGAAGTAATAGAAAAGTGATAGAAAACTAGAGACGCGAAAAAGAAAAACAAGTACTTTCGCATCTCTCTTTTTTGAAGTTATGTAGTTTCAAATGCCTGTATTGTATCTGAATCATTTGAAAAAGTATTTTGTTTCCGGTTATTTTCAGAATTCATACAGCTATTTGCTTCAATTTCCTCCTCAAATTCAGCAGCACATTCAGCCGGACTTTTTCTGGAAATGATCTCAGGTATTTTTCTGAAAAGCTCAACTTTTCCATTATTTCCGAGACCATACCTCTCCTTTGCAGCTTCAATAATGGCTGCAAGCATTCCAGAGTAGGAAATATTGGCATAAGCTGCCATCTTTGCAAGGTGACCATCCCAACACCATCCAGGATTAGGATTTACTTCTAAAAGCTTGGGTTTGCCTTCGGCATCAAGCCTCCAGTCAAAGCGAGCATAATCTTTGCATCCCAATCTTGTGAAAAGAGTAAGACAGCATTTTACGATCTCTTTTCTGGTTTTTTCTGAAATCTCGGCAGGCACAGATCTGATGTTCCAGTATGGAGAATCTGGAAGCCATTTAGCTTCATATCCGCAGATCTTTGGAAGTTCATCTGGCACTTCAGAATAATCTTCTTCCGTAATAGGCAGTACAGTACATGAAGGAGGATTTCCAATAATTCCAACACTGATATCTTTTCCTGGAAGGAATTCTTCAAGTAAGAAAGACTTATCAGACCCTATTTTGTCTCGAGTTGCCGCAAGAATTTCAAGAAGCCCCTCGTGATTGTGGGCAATGCTATTTTGTGTAATCCCAAAACTGGAATCTCCTGAATTTGGCTTTACAAGCAGA
Organism: uncultured Methanosarcinaceae archaeon; assembly: GCA_963727895.1. GTDB lineage: Archaea > Halobacteriota > Methanosarcinia > Methanosarcinales > Methanosarcinaceae > Methanosarcina. The sequence continues at coordinate 146,804 of CAVSHT010000009.1, forward strand.
GGAAAAGAGAGAGAAATTTTGGGAAGATCTGATTCTTCAGTTACAAGCATTCCCTTTGCTACAGGAATACGCATCTCTCTGGCAACACCCCTTATTATGGATTTATCATAACAGAAGGCAAGGCATTGAGGACCTGCACCTGTATAAGGAATATTAAGCTGCTCAAGTAAAGCAGGCATATGCAGCTCTTTTGTAGGATCGTTATAAAATCCTTCATCACAAAGATTGAGTACAAGATCAATTTTTGCTGATTTTTTCTTCAGGTCTTCCAGCAAAGTTTCATGCCTGTCAAGGAAAGTAAATCTCATGAAGGGGATCTCTTCAAGTGCTTTTTTCATTCTTTCAAGTGTATCGAAATCGTCATCATCAAACACACAGGCAGGTTTGACCTGATCTTCTTTTCTTGGATCTCCTAGTATAACTATGATATTCATTGACTTTTTATTATCGGCTGACTGAAGAGAAGAAGACCACGGTTTTACAGCAGAAGCGGAGACAATTATTCTCTGTTCCATCATGCCTGCGTCCTGAGTGCCTGCGGATACCGGACTAAAAGTAGAATGAAAAGCAGGACTGCTAAAACCTGATGCGGTAAGTAGCTCAAAAAGGCTTTCTTTATTGTATAATCTTTCAGCGTAAAACTGGTCTGCAATTACTCCCCTGTCTATACGATTTATCACTTCCCTGCAAATTAACCGCTCTCCATCGGCTGAAAGAGCCCTTTCCCTGCAGACAAAGTACTTCCCGTCCAGCCATTCCCATGATCTGGGCTGAAAACTCTTTTTCATATGGTCTCCGTCTACGGCATCAATGAAAACTCTACCTTCTGGTTTCAAAACTCTAAATATTTCTTCAAGAATTTTTATGTCCTGGAGAGTAGAATCAAAGTATCCAAAACTGTTGCCCATTATAGTAACAATGTCAAAAGTATCAGATGGGTAAGGGAGTTTTCTTGCATCCCCTTCTCTGAACCTGACCTGCAGGTTTTCTTTCTGTGCTCTGGTTCTGGCTTTCCTTATCAGGTACTGAGACCTATCATACCCTTCTACATTTAAAACCCCCCTCCTTGCAAGTTCAAGTACATGCCTTCCCTGACCACAACAAAGGTCAAGGATTTTGTCTTCAGGCGAGACCCCCATAATGGAAACAATAAGATCGACCTCTTTCTTAGTAACCTCCATATCATCCAGAAGATCGGCATCGGTCTTGAGATAAAGTGAGTTAAAAAGAGTTTGCCACCAATTGGACTGGACATGAGTTTCAAGATCCTCAACAGGTCCAAAGGTTTTGATCTGTACAGTACTCTTAGCGCGTTTGCGCCTGGTATTTGTAACTGCATTATTCTGGGTCATGATCTGATATCTTCCAGAAAAAAGAGTATGTGGTTTGAATATATCAAGTTTATTAGACAGTTGAATGTATTTATATTTTATTCATCCGAAAATAAGCAAAATAATTGAGGGTTAAAATTACATTTATATCGAATTTAAAACATCATTATTTCTTTAAAAATTCATAATAATATTATTTGTCCCTTTTACAGATTAGAGGAATATATAGTAAATAATCGCATCTAAAATCGTTATTAAGAGTCCAATTCTTGAAAATTCGGAAAAAGAAAGAGTTTTTCCTTCTTTTTCTGCATTTTGAATGATTATTACATTGCTTGCAGCTCCGAGGATTAGAAGGTTTCCTGCAATTGTACTTCCTGCCGCAAGCGCCATTAGTTGCCCTTGAGATACTGTATTGCCCATGACAGGCAGATAAAGTGCAACGAAGGGGACATTAGATATAAACTGGCTAAGTCCAATGCTGAGAGCAAGTATCATTGATATAGAGCTTAAATGGGGAGATAACCTAGAAAGCAGTTCCTGACATGTTCCGGAGATCCACACGCTTTTCATTAGAACGAACATTGAAATGAAAAAAATTAGAGTTGTCCAGTCAATATTTTTTAAAATCTCTACGCGTTTTCTACTGAGCAGGACAGGTAACGCAGAGATAAGAGCAATCCAGCTCAAATCAAAATCCCAGGCAGGAAAAAATTCTACAAGGAATATTTTACAGGCTATAAGAATTAGTAAAAGTAAAAGAGCAATTTTGGAAGTATTGGCAAGTTCTTGATCTGTTATGACTTCTTCTGAATAAATTAGGGTTGATTTTCCAAACTCTTCCCTAAAAAATATTTTTAGCACCACATAAGCAATTAAAAGACATATAAGGGTTGGAAGAGCTAATGAACGCAAAAATGTTAAAAATGGAGAATCTAGATTACCATCAATTGCTATGAGAAGGTTTTGAGGGTTTCCAATAGGGCTCATAACGCTTCCTGTAGTTACCCCGAATGCAAGGGAAAAAAGCATGAGTTTGGCAGATACGTTATACTTTTTTGAAAATCCCAGAACAAGTGGAGTGCCCATGATAGCCAGTGTATCATTCATAAGAATGGATGAAAGTATTCCTGTAGAAAAGATCACAAACAAAACAAGTTGATCTATATTCTTCGCCCTGGAAACTATCCTGTTCCCAAGACAAGCAAGATAGCCGCTCCTGTTAAGTGCTTCTCCAATGCAAAAAGCCCCAAAAAGGAAGAGAAGAACATTCGTATTAATTGCGTCAAGAGCTTCTTTAGGCGAAATCACTCTGAGCAATAGTACAAGTATTGCTCCAAAAGTCATAATCTGCCATATTTTGAATTTTAAAGATCCAACCTGTCTGAGAGCAGTGAGTACAAAAACACCCAGAAGAATAAGCACTGGAAGATCAGGTAAAGATACAGGAGAAGACAGTATCATCTCTGTTACCATAGAATCCACTAACTTGAAAATATATATTTGGAATGTGATGCCAATTTAAGTATAAAATTCCTGCGCTCATAGAAAGGTTGTTCACAAAAGAATCGTTTAGGGAACTTGGAGATCGGAAACCCTGACAGTGTTTATTCTCATTAAAAAAAATAAACTAGTTATATACTAGTGTTAGATTGTTATTTATGGAATAAAATCAAATGGTGTGGAAAGTTATGAAATTCGGTTTCAGGAAACCATCTTTAAAAAGATCTATTAAAGCAAGAACTACTGGTAAATTAAAACGCAAAGTAAAAAAGACCTTAGTACCATTTAGCATGAAAGTACATGAGGAGATTATCCTCACATGCTCTCTTGATCCTTTTTCCCCATAATCGCAAATATTTCACTAATTATTTTAATCCGTTCATCAACCGAAAAAATCTCAGTCTCAATAATCTTTCTCTTTTGGATTTCTCTTTTGATATCCGGTTTCATCTTCGTCCATCTCATCGTTTGTAATAAGATGCCATAGTATCGTTGCAATTTTCCTTGCTAAGGCAATAATTGCTTTTGCATGTCCAATCGACTTCTTTTTTCTGTTAAAAAACTCTTTTAACCTGCTATTCTTCTTTCTTGCTGCTGCTTGAGCAATCTGTGTCAGAATCCACCTTGCTACTTTTGATCCCCTCTTTGTGATTCTGCCGTTATAGTATTTATCTGCAGATTGATACACATTAGGAACTAGACCAAGCCAAGAAGCAAGCTTATTTCCAGAAGAAAAATCCTTAAAGTTGCCTATTTCAGCAAGTAAAATTGCCGCACCAAGTTCCCCCTATACCTGGAACTGACATTAAAATCTCCATTTCTCGCTTATGATTTCGAGAAGCATAATTGAAAATTTCTGTTTCTAAAGCTTCGAGTTCATCATCAAGACTTTTTATGAGTTCCAGACAGATCTGAAGTCTGAATGCAGCACTTTGAGAAATTTCTCGATCAAGAATTTCTCTTATCTGAGCAGCTTTTTTCCGAACATTTGGAGAGAGGCTTGCAATAATCTGATCAACACTCTTACCTGAAGAGATTCCTAATAAAATCATTCTGCCATTCTTGCCAAAAACGTCTGTCAGCACATTATTCAGGTGTAGCATTTCAGATGCAAAAATTGAATTTCAGATGCAAGAATTGAGTGAGCTTTATTTTTTAAATCTGTTCTTTTTTGTACAAGTGTTAACCGAAGTCGAACATATGATCTAAAATCTATATGATCCTTTGGAAAAACTCTTGATGGCTGAATCATATTATTAAGTGCAAGTTGTGCAATGACTTCTGAGTCAATCTTATCTGTTTTTGTATGGGTAAATACCTTCATATCTCGCGCATTTCCAACTATCACAGTTAGATGCTTTACCAATGAATCATGAATCGGAACCTAAAATTCGCTGGTTGATTCACATGCAACAACATCACATTTTTCTGATATTACCCAATTTTTAAGGGCTAAAATTCCTTCATCATCTCTGTTGAAACGTTGCTGTTGTTTTTCACCAGATCTACTGAGAATTGTAGCAATGAAAAAGAGTTTGTGAATGTCTAAACCACAAGCTTTGTTTATGACTTCAATCAAATTAGATCACCAAATTTATTTGGGCAGTGGAATTGCCTAAAAGGCCAATTTAGCATCCGTGATCAAAGCCACACTTGAGCCTTCGATGGCAATTCACTGATTAGTTTTAGGACGGTTTTGAAAAACCAAAATCGAGACAACCTTACTGCCCAAGGTAATGAGGGCTTAATAGTCAAAAAAAAGAACGGAGAGTACTTTCATTAGTTGTGCTTGTTATTCGAAGAAAAGCATGTGCGTTTTAGGGGAAAAGGGAACGAGAATTGTAAAAAATCCAAAAAAAGCAGTGTACAATAAGTTTACCATAGGACATCATTTAGTGTATTCGGTTTTTTTAAGAGGCTATCTAAAAAATAAATTGTAACTATTCAGATAGCGCCTTGTTAAGGCTACACAATTTTTCCAATCTCCGAGGAAAAATTGGATATAAAATCAATGTTGCACTGGCGCACTCCACAGCAAGCTAGCAGGGTATTCGACTGAAATAAATTAACAATGTTTATTTTTGAGAACCGTTGAGTTATTAAAAATAAAACAGAATGAAGAAATATAAAAAGGTTAAAGTTTTCAGAACCGGGAGGAAAAATATGGGCACAGATATAGGCGATCTGCTCCAGAAAAGAAACGTTGAGCTTTCGGATTTTACAAATCAGGTGGTTGCAATTGATGCATTTAACACACTGCACCAATTTTTAAGCATTATTAGACAGCGGGATGGAAGTCCCCTAATTGATTCTGCAGGAAGAGTGACATCCCATCTTTCAGGCTTGCTTTATCGGACAGCGAGCCTTGTTGAAGCTGGGATTAAGCCTCTTTTTGTTTTTGACGGCAAACCTCCGGATCTCAAGGCTGAAACCCTGAATAAGAGAAAAGAAATAAGAGAATCTTCTCGAGAAAAATGGGAAAATGCAAAGGCTGCAGGGGATCTTGAATCGGCTTATAAGTATGCTCAGGCTTCTTCAAAAGTAAACCAGGAAATTGTTGAAGATTCCAAATATCTCCTCAGTATTATGGGAGTTCCCTTTGTCCAAGCTCCCTGTGAAGGTGAAGCACAGGCTGCACATATGGTTCTAAGGAAAGATGCAAACTGCGTTGCTTCGCAAGATTATGATTCTTTTCTTTTCGGAGCTCCGGTTGTTGTCCGGAACCTGGCTATAACAGGAAAACGCAAGCTTCCGGGAAAGAATATTTACGTTGATGTCGAACCAGAAAAAATAGAGCTGGATGAAACTCTTGAAGCCCTGAAAATTACTAGGGAACAACTAATTGATATCGCTATCTGTGTGGGCACGGATTATAACAAAGGACTGGAAAAGGTAGGTCCTAAAACAGCCCTCAAACTAATAAAAAAGCATGGGGATATTTATACCATACTTCGAGAAAAAAATGTAGAAATTGATGCTGTGGATAGGATAAGAGATATTTTTCTCCACCCTGAAGTAACGGATAATTATGAAATAAAATGGGGAAAACCTGACTCTGAAAAACTTCTCGAATTCCTCTGCGAAAGTCACGATTTCTCAGTTGATAGAGTGAAAAAAGCTGCAGAACGCCTTAAAGCCGCATCTGGAGCCAGACAAAAAACTCTTGATCAGTGGTTTTAAGGAGTGTTCTGTGTAAAATTTTCATTTAAATTCATTATTTCTACAAATATGGTTGTACATGTTAACTCGCTCGGATTAGTCGAGAAATCATTTTACAGACAGGCTGAACATAAACACAACAACCTCCTTTCCATTCTTACCAATCTTATATCTAAGTTTTTCAAAATCGGGAGATTTCTGCTCCGCGATTCCTTGCCTTGGTAAGCATCACGAGTCCACCAACGGATTCGTCTAGCATTTTCTGAACTTCTGCCTGAAGCTGCCTGCCTTCCGATTTATTGTCTACAAAGGAGTATACTACAGGACCAAAAGAACTTACTCCGGCCCCGTAACTTCGATTGCGCATAAAAGAAGCTATACTTTTCACAAAATCAGGCCAGATAAGGTTCTCTCTTTTGTTAAATCCAACAGTCTGAACATGATTTACTGCAGCCCCAAAACTTTCGATATCTTCCTCTATTACGGCAGGCATCATCTGCATGAGCACTACATGGCAAATTTCCCTAACTTCTTCAATAGGGAGAGGACAGAATTTTTTGAAGGTTTCGATTTCTTCCTGGTCGTGCATTCCTTTTTCATTTGGAATTGCTACAACCATATCCCATTCAGGAAAATCTTCTCTGAAGAGCACTGGTCCAGGAGGCACACGACTAGCAGCCGATGGCATAAAACCACCTTTATCTTTAAATTTGTGCCCTCCGTCAACTATAAATCCGCCTTTTTCAAAAGCAGCAACCCCAATCCCGGATGTACCACCTCTGCTAATAGCAACTGCAAGTTCTCTAACGTTCTTCCCAAGTGCATACAGTTCGTTCACAGCTGCTGCCGCAGCCAGAGAAGATTGAGTTCCGGATCCAAAACCTACATGGGCAGGGTACAATTCCTGTACATTGATCTTGATTCCTTTTCCTTCTGGAAGCAAGGCTTCAGCAGCTTTTTTCATTCTATTGGCAAAACCTTGAAGACCTTCAATAATAATTTCATCATCTTCTTCGGCAGTAATTCTTATATTAGGAGAGGAAAGGGTTAGTCCTGCTCCTCCATCAACTCTTCCGATTTCCGCATTCATATCAATAAGGGTCATATGAATTCGGCAAGGGGTGGTTATTTTGATCATTCTTGTTAAACTCCGAGAATAGACTTGAAGCTTTATGGTTTTCTAAGTCTTCTGATCTTTTTATTATAGAGGCTGATATTTAATCTTTTAAAAATGGTTTTTATTAAACTTCAAGTTTCATGGAAAATAGCACACAAAACGTAAAAAAGAGAATTAAAAAAGAAAATTACAGTTAAGAGGAATTGATCGATCAAAAGTTTAAAATAGTTTTCTATCTCTTTAACTACTTTTTTGTAATAAGTGATTCTCCTTTCATTTCCTCAGGTTTTGGGATCTTAAGGAGTTCCAGAAGAGTTGGTGCCAGATCGCACAGTTTTCCGTTCCTAAGAGCTTTTGTCTCACTATCCCCTACGTAAATGCATTTTACCGGATTTGAAGTATGTGCAGTATGTGGTTCTCCTGTTGTTAGATTTTTCATCTGTTCGGCATTCCCATGGTCTGCAGTTATAATTGCTTCACCTCCGACTTCTTCCAAAGTTGCTGTGATTTTGCCCACACAGTTATCTACAGTCTCTACTGCTTTTACTGCAGCCTCAATAATTCCGGTATGCCCTACCATATCCATATTTGCGAAATTAAGGATTATTACGTTGTATTTTCCTGAGTTAATTCTTTTTATCACTTCATCCGTAACCTCATATGCACTCATTTCTGGTTTGAGGTCATAAGTAGCAACTTTTGGAGAGGGAATAAGGCAACGATCTTCACCTTCATAGCATTTTTCCTGCCCTCCGTTCAAGAAGAAAGTCACATGGGCATACTTTTCGGTTTCAGCAATTCTAAGCTGAGTTAATCCATGTCTACTCAAGACTTCTCCAAGTACATTGACCAATTTTTCGGGAGGAAAAGCTATAGGCAAATCCAGTGTTTCATCATATTGAGCCATGCAAACATAGTAGACTTTTGGGTGTTTTTCTCTGGTAAAACCTTCAAAGTCTTTGTTCATAAAAGCCCAGGTAAGCTGTCGTGCTCTATCGGGTCTGAAATTAAAGAATATTATGGAATCATTATCCTGTATTACTGCCTCAGGATTTCCTGTGGAATCTGTAATCACAGTCGGTTTTACGAACTCATCAGTTTCTCCTCTTTCATAAGATTCAGAAACTGCAGTCTCTGCATCATAAGCCTTATAGGGAGCAATTCCCAGATTCAGGGCATCATAGGCAAGTTTTGTTCTATCCCAGCGTTTATCTCTATCCATTGCATAATAACGCCCTGATACGGTTGCGATCTTAGCACTACCGTTTTCGTTACAAAAAGCATCAAGTTCCTTTATGTCTTTGAGGGCGGCTTTTGGAGGCACATCTCTACCATCCAAAAAGGCATGTATATAAACTTTTTTTAACCCTTTTTCATGTGCAAGTTTGATGAGAGAATAAATATGAGTCATGTAACTGTGGACGCCTCCGTAAGAAACAAGCCCCATGAGATGCAGGCTCGAGTTATTGACTTTGGCGTTTGAAATTGCGTTTAAAAAAACAGGATTTTCAAAGAAATCTCCGTTCTTAATTGAGAGGTTTATTCGGGTAAGATCCTGGTATACAATTCGCCCTGCTCCTATATTCAGATGCCCTACTTCAGAGTTTCCCATCTGACCTTCCGGAAGACCTACAGCCTCCCCTGAAGCTTCTAATAAACACCAGGGATATTTATTCGTTAAGTTATCAAGATTTGGAGTTCTGGATAACAGGATAGCATTTCCGTCTCTAGCTTCTCTGTAGCCCCAACCATCAAGAATTATCAGCATAAGAGGTTTTTTTGCCTGAGTCATATGAAGCAAATTCCACACATGTTCATAAGAAGCTTTTGATATACACTAACATATTAGCTTACTGTGATATGTTTTTGAAGATATTTGTACATTTGCAGAAATTGGTTTTTAGAAAAGTGATTTGAAAATAGATATATTAAAAAGAACGGCAGCCGCAAAAAATCTGTGGGTAACATTGCAACAGTGGCTCACCTAAATGGCGATATATGGCCTGACTAAACAGGCTGAGTGGTTGATCTGCTCGCCGTTCTTGATAACAATTATATTGTGAACGGCTGTGAGCAAACAATGAGAGGAAATGAATTAGCCGTTCACATTTTGCAGGGCATGAGTAACCCGCGAGGCGGTTGTTTATAGGGAGGTTGAAAGGAGGCGCTGTTACCCGCCCCCAATTGTGTATCTTCACCAGCTCAGTGAAGTTCCGTTTTTCAAGTAAATTACAAATATATATTAGCATTTAAAGGATATGAAGGTATGTGTTTTTATCACCAACCGTATATACATAATATTAATATATACTTGTGTATAAAATATATACATATAAAATATAGACCCGTATGTCTAGACCAATTGGTCTAGTACAATAAGCTAGGTATTTTATTATTTTGTAGACCAGTCAGTCTAGTCAAAACGCAGGCAACGCAGATAAACGCAAGTAAAAACGCTCAAAATGCACATTTTTCAAAAAACTTTAAGCATCAATTGACATGAAACGTGTCAAAACAACGTATACTTACGCGCGCGAGTCCCCATAGAATTAACTTAAAGGGTCTTCAAAAATTTTGGTGTTTCTCTAAAGGATTAGACGCCAAAACGCAAAAAACGCAAGTATTTTTTGTGCCCTCAATTGTGTAGTTATGAACGAAATGAAAGCGATATTCCGCCATTGACTTTGTGTTTATCGAGCATGATTTTTCTTCAAGATCTGCAGCATTAATGTAGATCATAGATAACCAGCTTGCAAGAAGAAACATAAACGGTGAAACTAGAAATTATCTTCTTGGGACTAGGTATAGTGAAGAAAAGAAAGAACATGGCGGGGATAGAAAATCAATTATTCACAATGAACAATTGAAACCAACTGTTAAGAAAATAGCTGAACAGTCAAAAGCAGGTTTAAGCACCGTACAAAGAACTGAGAAGTATGCTGCTGCTATTAACATCATTGTTTCAAACACTGGCATAAGCCGCCATTTGCTTTAATTAGGCAATATAAAAGCCCCAATGAAAGACATAGTTGAACTTGCAAACAAATGCCCACCTGAAATACAGGCAAATGGGGACTACTTAATTGCTATTCCTTTTGAATTGCGCAGTATAGCAAAGAACAACAAATATTTTGAGTGCAAATGTGATCCGGCAACAGGCGAGATTTTGTATGTACCTTTGAACAGGGGAGGGGTATAAGTGGAGTTGAAAATAGGTCAAGAGTTTAAAGAATTGATTCCTCCTCTCTCAGCTGAGGAGCTTACAAATCTTGAGCAGAGCCTATTAACTGAAGGCTGTAGGGATGCTATTCTCACTTGGAATGATTGCATTATTGACGGTCATAACAGGTATTCTCTGCGTACTAAGAACAACATATCTTTTAGGGTAGAGGCTAGAGAGTTTGAATCAAGAAATGACGTTTGTATATGGATGATTCAAAACCAATTCGGCAGAAGGAATTTGGCTAATTATACTAAAGGTAGTTTGAGCCTGAGACTTAAAGAGTATTTTAGAAAGAAAGGGAAAGAAAATATTTCTAACGCTGTTTCAGTTGCTAATGCAAACCGTAGTGAAAATCCAAGTTGTCAGAAATCTGACAAGATGGAATTTTCGAAAATAGACACTAAAAAAGAACTCTCAAGGTTGGCAGGTGTATCATATGATACAATATATAAGGTTGAGGAAATTCAGTCTCAAACTCCTTCAACGCTCCTTCCTGAATTGGAGCGTCTAATAAATTCAAATGCAATTAGTCTTAATCAAGCTCATAAATTTGTCCGTGCAATAAAAGCAATTCAAGGAAAAGTACCTGACGAGGTTACAGTTGCAAATAAAATTCTTAATGAGTTCAATCAGAATCCTTCTGTTTCCCTTGAAAGTAAGACAAAAGACGTAATACGTGAAACTCAGCGTGCAGAAAGAGACCGGCAATTGAGAGAAGCTGAAGAAAAGAAAAGACTTGCTGCAGAGCAGGCTAGAAGAGAAAGAGAATTAAAAGAAAAAGCTGAGCGTGAACGTCTTGAAAAAGAAAGATTAGAACGGGAGCGCATTAGGCAAGAACAGCTTGAGAAAGAAAAATTAAGACGAGAACAGTGGGAAAAAGAAAGAGCTGAAAAAGAGCGCATTCGAAAAGAAAAAGCAGAGCAGGAAAGAATAAAAAGAGAAAAACTTGCATTTGAACAAGCTGAAAAAGCAAGAACAGCAGCAGAGCGGACAGCAGAATTTTCCGAAGCAATGGGCATAATTACTTTGCCCCACCCACGAAAAGTATGTGTCCTTCTGTCCTCATTCTGTTTTCGAGTTCTTTCCATTCCTTCTGAAGTTTCGCTGCCTGTTTCTCTTTATTCTTTTCCTACCTCGCGCGACGCTCTTTTCGCCTCGCCTCGTTCTCTGCTATAGCTTTTTGAAACTGCTCGGTTTTTTCAAGGCGGGTGACTTCTTCAATGGCGAACAGTTGAACTGGTCTGTCTCTCCTGTGAATGTTTGTGACTTGGGCTGCACATTCTAAACCTGTGTCTCGCATTATTTCAGCAGTCCATCCTCTGCTTTTTATTTCAGTTAGTGAGTAATATATTTTTGGATAATTCATTTTTAATCACGCTGTAAAAATTATTTTGTTAGTAGTGGGTTTACTTTTAGAACCACTTTTTCAGTAATTTCTTTATTTATAGCCATGTCATGACGCTGACTTACTGCTCTAATTTTGGCGATCTTATTCTCCTCAGGTATTTGCTTCGGAACTTTTTGTTTTTCAGAAATTTTCCTGCCTTTTGCTTTCATAGCTTCTGTAGGTTCCTCAGGATCTTTACCCAAACGGAAAGGCCAGAGCGCGCACTTGCAAGTAAGGTTCAGCATTTGAACCCGCTGCACAGTTTTTCACGTCAAGGTATGATCCGCCGCAGCACTCTAAACAATGTGTTCTAACTGTTTGTAATAGTTTCGTTTTTGTAGTCGTCATTTTTATTCCCCAAAAGCATTTTTACACCTTTGTTGGTGCGCGCTCAGCTTGTCTGACGATTCTCAAACTATTCAATGAATTGATATGAACTTGAACTACGTCATCACGTTTTAGATCTATTTTTTCACAATACTTTTTTGGCACAATGATTACTAAGTGCCCCCGGAACATTTTCGCTTTCGTTTTTATCATGTATTCGACCTCAATCGATTTTTATTTTAGTTATATGCAAACTGTTTCCTACTTTTTCGATGTTGACGCAACTTTCACAGTTCAAATCAAGTTCATGCGCAAGTTTAGCAGGAACTCCAATTCCGATACTGCCGTCTCGATTTAACTTTAAAACTGTTTTCAACATTTTTAAAACTCCGAATCTTCGATTATTACTACTATATACGCTGCCAAAATAAGTAAGCGTTTCGATAATTAAGCTCATAAGTCCAAAAAAACTAAATTGTCAGACTTTAAAACTGCTTAGGAAAATAAATAGAATATATTTCCAAAATATAAAAAGAATCGTAACCAGTTAAATTCTGAAAAAGAGAAGGATTAAATTTTTTGGCCGTAATTATGGGGACTCGGACATGTAATGCCCAATCGACTTCTATTTCCTGTCGAAAAACTAACTTTTATAATTATAATAGTTAAAAGAAAAAATTAAAGTAGTATGTTTGAAAGTAATATAAGGAGTTCGAATATGCCTGTCAACTATATTTGAAACTCACATTCCAAGAGGCAATAATTCCTTGGTTTGAGAGTGTTTAAGGTTTATCCCTGCCTCTTGAGTAAAAGAAAGAGGTAATTAACTGATGACAATAAAGAAGAAAATCAAAATAAGTGCTGTGTTCGCAACCATATTACTTGTGACCATCTTATTAGTGTCAGTAGTAAATGCTCAAGGAAATGAAACTACACAAAAAAATGCTACTGAAAAGCCTACCTTTTATCCGGAAACTCTTGAGGAACTAAGAAGTAATCCAGATTTTGTTGCTGAATATGGGAGCATACCCACTTTCACAACAACAGAAGAGAGATCCAAATGGATCGCTATTCTCTCTAAAATATTAGATAATATTTCTGTTGGTTTTGGTCAAGATCAAAAAATGATGAAGTATTTTGATCCGGTTGGCCCTATTAGAGCTTCTACTGTAACCTCTTATGATTTTATAGAAATAAGTATCAATAATAGTTCAACAGTCAATAAGCCTTTTTTGGATGAGTTCTATCAGCTTATTGACTCTGAAGCAAACAGTACAGGTATTAGTAATGTCCCTGTAGTGTTCGTGCGTGAAAAGAATCTAACTCTTGCAGATTTTAAAACATCAGATTCAACTAACAATACTTCAAATTCCACTAATGAAAGTATTTCGAACATAAACAATTCGAGTGAAAATAAATAAAGTACATCAAGTAAAGTGAGCTCAACTCCTGATTTTGAGTTATTGGGAAGCTTGATTTGCCTTTACGGTGGTTGGAAGTTCAGGAAGAACTAATGGAAGCAGATAAGTGAGCTACTGCAACTAATTAGCCGTTGCTTGTTGTCTTTTGTACGCGAAGTGCTTAACTACTTCACCTTATATTTTGAAAACTGTGCAAGAAAGAATAGAAAGAAAAAACTTGCATTTGAACGCGCTGAAAAAGTTAAGCTAGAAAAGGAGCACCTTGAGAGAGAACGTGAAGAAAAAAGTAAGCAGAAAAACAAAAACGAAACTAATATATAATATTTCATGTGATGTAAAAATGGGTTTATGTAGGTTTAGAGGAGGAAATAATTCCTCCTCGTCTTTCGCTAGCACTATCGTTTTTTAATCTCTAGAGTTAAGTACCTAATATGTCCCGTTTTTGGTATTATAGTGGGTTTAACTTAGTCTTTAGGCGGTGTTGTTTTAAAGCTCGTTCAAAAGAACGTAACTTTAGTCGCAGGTTATTATAATATAATATTTATACTTAATTATATTTGATTAATTTATATATAAATAGTTTTGTTATATTAACCCCATGCTGATTTTGCAGATTTCAGCAAATCAAACTATAATTTGTAGTCAACATTTTGATTTTACTGTTATTAAGCGGAATTTTCCTCAAGATCTGAAGCGTTTAACTGGATCATAGATAATCAACTTGCGAGAATAAACTAACTATAAATATATTTTAATTATATATAACAGATTCAAAATATATATATATATATATATATATATATGCATTCAGTTTTATTATATACTTCAGAGGTTTTTGTGCGTCCCTGCGTAGTTGATTTCTAGAATCCCAAACATATTAAAATCCTGACACATCATTTCTAATGACGCACCACCTCACATATAATTGGTCATTTTGAAATTTTCAAGATTAGGCAGAAAATAACCGATCTCGATTTTTTAGAGAAATGTATCCAAAGTCCTCTGAGATCTAAACTGGACTGTAACGATTATTGTGAAAAGTAATTGGGGTATTAAAGTTATGAATGAAAATGACTCCAAATGCAATAAAAAATCTAATTACGAAGAGAATGACCTGCTCGCCTTTGCGTTACTGGCTCTGCTTGTCTTATTTGCACTCAAATACATTATTTATCCCGATATTGTCGTTTGTCTATAAGTCAACAAATTGTTAATTCATTGAATATACAGTCAAACGTCTAATTACTGTATATACAGCGTAAAAACAGGACGATTAATCAAAAAGTGTTCGACAAAATACCACTAATCACTCGTTTTTGGGTATTATAGTGGGTTTAAAAAGATATTAGATATTGGTTGTACATACAATCAAAAATGCGTTTTTTCGCTATTGTTATATACGGACAGGGGGGGTAAAACAAAAGTATCCCCAAATTTATTGGAACTCATTTTTAGCTTATTTTACTGCTGATAGTTCTTTTAGTTTTAGAAAGTCTATTTATAAGAAAGTCTATTTATATTAAGAAACTGTTATTCTTCGCCTATTGTATAAATATAATTTTATATAAAATTATACATGCATGAGACTCTCTATTTCTGCTAAGCATGTGTGATCAATTAGAGTAAGTGAAAAAATTTGTTAGAGGATAATAATCCGACTAAAAAACTCACCTATACAAAAGAGAAAAATATAAAATTTATACAATAAATGGAGGAAAATACAATGTTTGGAAATGGATTATTTAGAAGAGGAAGATTTGGTTTTGGTGGCTGTGACGGCGGCTTCGGTGGCTGTGGTGGCTTCGGTGGCTTCGGTGACTGTGGTGACTGTTAAGAACAGTTGCAAGATCAGTGGCTCACAAGATTTGTAAACTATCCTGTTCTACATGAATCCGCAAAAATTGTATGTAATCTACTGAAAACAACAGCCTAAATAGGATCCCTTATTTTGAGGGATCTCTAAAACAGCTAAAAACTCCTACTTTTTTGAAGTTCATTTTTAAAATAGTCAATTGAGCTTCTGGGGAAAGTAATTCTAGAACTCTTCTTAATAATAGGAATATAGGCTGGTTTTGGGACAGGCTCATTGGTTGGATGGATATTTGACAGCTAGAGCCTTTATTATACCCAGTATTAACAACAACGTCGATAGGCCTAAAATAAATTGATAATCAAATCTTTGGGCATATACCCCTGCTGCGATTTCACGCATGACTATTAAAATCGTAGCATCGGTTACATATGCAATTTTGATTTCTTCATGTTCACGAAAATCAGCAAAAGTCTTGAAAAGATCAATAAGAACAAAAACTGTGAGGACACCAGATACTATCTGACCTAAACCGCCTCCAAGAGTCCCGAATAAAATTGATTTGACATTCATGAGGAGACTTATTACTCCCCCGAATAGCGCCAGTAGCAGTATATATAGGATGATAATAGTGACTAAATCAATTACAATTTTAAATATTTTTTTTGATCTATCATAAGTATTTTATAATGAATGTTCACTTTTAACCTCCCGATAAAAAGGTTAGGGCAATTCTCCACTGTAATAAAAACCCGTCTAGTGATGTTGATTTTGAGTTATCAAATACATATAATTGCCAATCCATGTCAAACTGAAAAACACAATGAATAGGCAACAATTAAAGAAAAGGGACTAAAGAAAAGGAACTCACAAAAAATTCCCCATTAAATCTTAAATAAAATAGCTAGTGATATTGTTTTTCTTAGGCTATAGTTACAATTTATGATTTATTAAATCCGATTTTCCGCACATGCACACATTTAAGATAATTAAATAAGATTTATGCGTTTGAGCTGAGAAATAATAGCATTAAACCTTTAACTGTCGATATTTGATACAACATACGAAACTTTTGCTTATGGGGATTTAATCAGTTCATTTTCCAAATATAATATTCGTGAAATTATATTTATATATTTTACGTTTAGAAAATAAAAGCTTTTTCAGTTTTCAAATGATTATAACCCGAATTTGACAGAAACATAAATATTATGATGAATAAATCAGCCACATGCTTATGTTTTTTCTCTACAACTGTAATTTATATACTACGTTCTTTGATTTTTGATATTTTCATTTTTCCAAAAAATTCTATGTCGATGCAAAGTGTTTTTTGTAAGAACTCACTTTACAAATTAACAACTTCTGTCAAATTAAGGTTAAGAAAGAGAATTTCATAGTCTATTAGAATTTACAGAATTTTCGAGACACTGCCAAATTACTGAAAATGCACTATAAAAATAGGAATTGTTACTTAACTATATCTAGTTATTTATTTCTGTATTTCATCAATAGAATAACCGAGTACTTTAGCATTTCAAGACTCTTCGTATAACACTTTGTCTTTCTTCTCAACCTTGCCAGAAAGTGCCTCAATATGCTGTTATATCCTTCAACAGTATACGTTTTTGTTTTTGATTGAGTATGGATCTTTTCTGGAAGAAACTCTGCATATGCTCTCCAGTGATCTGTCATTACTTCTCCAATGTATTTTTTCTTCACTTTTTCCCAGAGTAGTTTTCCAGTTTCTGTTCCTCTGCTACCAAAAGAGCAGTTGATGAACTTTTTCCCAACTCTATCAACAGCAATCCAGATCCAGCAATATTTTTTTTGTTACCGATGTAAGTGTGCATCTCATCCATTTCAACAATAGATATCTCATTTTCGCTTTTTAGAGCCTCCAACTCCTTACCAAATTTCTTGATCCATTTTTGGACAGAAACATGACTCACCCCTAAAAACCGCCCTATTGAGTGAAAGCCCAATCCTTCAAGATAGAGTTGTAAAGCCTGTTTTTTGACAGAAGTGGAAAAAGCAGTTGATTTTAGCTCTACTGTATAGTTATATCCACAATCATGGCATTTGTAGCGTTGACGACCACCAACTATACCATTCTTTTTGTGACTGGAACTATTGCATCTGGGGCAGTTCATGAAGAAATAGAGGTTCTCATAATAAATAACTATAGTTAATTAGCAAAGCCTAAAAATATAGTGGAAAATGGCTTCAATTCCGCCTTTCCTGTAATCATTTGGAATAATGCCCTTATCGATGGGCATAATCGTTATCACATATGCCAAAAGCACAAAATTGAATTTGTATTTATCGAGCAGGACTTTGCTTCAAGATCTGCAGCTAAGATGTGGATTATTGAAAACCAACTTGGCAGGAGAAATATAAACAATATCATAAGAAATGATTTGCTTGGTAGATGGTATAATGAAGATAAGAGGTCAAGAGGTAATCCTAACGGATTTGCTCAAATTAACCAATTCCGCAAAAATTGCGGAATTGGTGATACTGAGCCTGCAGACATAATAGTTAAACCTGCAGATATAATAGCTAAACAAGCAGGTGTAAGCTCAAGAACAGTAGAGTATGCAGCAAAGATAACAGAAGCAATAGACACAATCACTGCAAACACTGGAATTTCCAGAGCTACAATTCTGACTCGAAAAATCAATTACAAGCAGGAAGATTTAACAGACCTTGCAAAGCATGACAAAGAATTTCAGCTCAGAGTAATGGAAAAAGTAAAATAAGACAGTGAAGACATTGGCTCTGCAATTATAAAAACTGAACGTGAAGACACTGCCAAACAAATGGAAGAACTTGAAGCAAAAAGAAAGCAACTTCAAGATATAAAGAAGTAGATGGTAGGGTTTTAAGTCCCTATTCTCAAATCCCTACCTGCGATCCAACCCAAAGATTAAGAGGAAACCCTATTACTCTTAATCTACAAATTTATATTATCATGGTTATATATATCATAATTGATGTCAAAAATTGTGTCTAAGCAAAATATAATTTAATGTATTATATTTTAATGCCATTATATATTACAATATTATAAAATAATCATATAACATTAAAATTTTAAATTGAAAACGATTTTTGATATAATTTATTTAATATAGTTTATGCTATTAGTAGGTACCGGAGTTGGAAAACAAATGGGGTATTATGGGGTACCAATAAAATAAAAGAATCTCCTGGAGGTCGCTGATTCCTCTTCGAATTAATATATTTGGGGGAGCATAATATTTCGAAGAAACTGTATCGGGGGCAACAGTAAACACAGCACCTCCGGGCTTTCTTACATTATATATTCTGAAAAATTATCCATTTAAATTTCAAAATTAAAGAGGTATTATTCATGAAACATCTAAAAATATGCCCAAAATGTAATTCTAACCTGAAATTACATTCAGACGGTGTGACTCAGTATTGCAATGTTTGTAAGTACTGGACAAAAGCAGGTACTGCAAGACTTGACTCAATAATGATTTATGGATGAAGAGCCTAAATGAAAAATACAAAAAATTTTTAAAATTTGGATCTATTCTCCTACATTTTTGCTTTCTGACAGTTTCTAACTTTTTATCCTTCAAGAATTAACTACATGCAGGTAATAATAATCAGGTGGAATTTTCTGACTGTTTCAGCTGGCAGTGAGGCTGCTGTGAGGTTTGGAGTAAGCGCGTTCGTCTTCCATGAGATATTTCATATTAATTACCCTCAAAAATTAAAAGAAGGGGAATGCACTAGGAAGCCACGAGGCCTTTAGCCTCGTGGTAGTTCACGAATTGCTGAACAATTCCATTAAACATACCTTTTTGGAAGATTCAAAAATAAGGATTTTCTATACCGTTGAATAAGCTTCAGCTTTTTAAACTAATACCATAATCTATGCATGTATTGAAACTCATACAATATATTCAACACTACTAGGATTTTCACTGACGGTCATAACAGGTATGCTTTGTGCACTAAGAACAACATACCCTTTTAGGGTTGAGGCTAAAGAGTTTGAATCACGAAATGATGTTTGTATATGGATGCTCCAAAATCAATTCGTTCGACGTAATCTAGATAATTATACTAAAGGTAGTTTGAGCCTTATATTCGAGGAATATGTTGAGAAACAAGTTGCTGAACGAAAATCAAATGCTATTACACTGTCAAACAAATTACGCTCAGTAAAACTAGAAGAAAACTCAATTCCGCAGAAATCTGCGGAATTGGAGACTAAGCAGAGAAGAAGAGGAATCGAGACACGCGATGCTGTTGGTAAAGTTGCCGGTGGTCTCTCATGATACAATCTACAAAGTAAAAGAAATCAAGTCTCAAACTCCTTCAGCGCTCCTTCCTGAATTGGAGCGTTTAATAATTCCACATGCAGTAAGCATAAATCAAGCTCATAAATTTGTCCGTGCAATAAAAGCAATTCAAGGAAAAGTACCTGACAAGGTCACAGTTGCAAATAAAATTCTTAATGAGTTCAATCAGAATCCTTCTGTTTCCCTTGAAAGTAAGACAAAAGACGTAATACGTGAAACTCAGCGTGCAGAAAGAGATAGACAGTTAAGAGAAGCTGAAGAAAAAAGAAAGCAGCTTGAAGAAGAAGCAAGGCTAAACCGTGAAAAAAGAAATCTCTTAGTTTCTTTACCATTTCCAATATCCAAACCAACGTATATTTTTAGTGTTAGCCTCCTCTAAATTACGAACAAAAAGATCAAATCCTTTTATAAAACATATTGAAGTAACAATTATATTAACTCTTAAATCATTTTCTACATACATCAACCCCATCGAAAAATACCATATAGATTTAAATAAGTCAGTACTAAAATCTTTTTTCCATATGTATGCAAGAATTCTTATAATAATGAAAGCAACTGCAGAAAAAGGAATAAACGCAAAATCTAAATATTTTATAATGTTTCCAGCAAATAACAACCAAATAGAAAGATTCTCAAACATATTCACCAAAATTTATACAAAGGTTTTTCTAATAAAACTTTGCTCTTTCCGATTTATTAAAAGTCAAGTTTTATGAATTTACTTTGGAATCTTAGTACTAGTATACCTTACATCACCATTTAATTCATTCTTTTTCAGTTAAAACTTCACTTATCTCTTTTTCAATGTCTGATCCTTTTCCATTGATTTGAAACCTTATAAACTCTTTATTTCCTTTTTTAAGGCTCACCTTACCTTCAGCAAATATTTTAATGCTTATCGTACCATCTATTTTTACATATTTAAGAGAAGTTTTTAGATAGTGTTGCAGTACGTGGGTAGCATAAGGAGTAAGCAGTACAACATTATCCCAGAAAAAATGAGTTTCTTGTACAGATGCACTTATATAGCATCTACGAGACTCTTGAGAACTACAATAATAATTAACTGATATATCTGGAAATTCTTTGATGAAAGACTGTCTATTAAATTGGTTATTAAAGATTCCTTCTTCTTCCTTGTGGGCTGGGATAATTAGAATATCCGACTTAAAATATTCATCAATATTCTCAAATTTACAATACCCTTCTAATAGTTCATCTCTTGATACTTTTTCTGTCACTGTTACTCCTTCTTAACTTTATTAAAATTGCAACTAAAAGATTTTAATAAACTGTTTTATAAAACACTACTAATTCCAAACATTTTGATTGAAATACTGATTTTGTATGAAAAAGCGAAAAACCCTGAGTTTTTAGCACCGTGGTAGTTCACAATTACATTACTAGATAAATATGTAAAAATATTTAAAATTATAGGAAGTGGGGTGAAAGTGTTCATGCTTGTGATCACGTTTAACGTTCATTTAAAGAAAAAAACATAATTTTGGTAACTATAAACAGGCATTTATGACAATGGAATTAAAAATGGAAATCATGACAAATCGCATGACGAAGCCTTATTATCTGCAAATATACTATAAAAATTTAAGAATGGTAAAGAATAGGAATCATGATAAATCGCATTACAGAGCCTTTGTGCCGACCTTGTGCCAACTTTGTGCCGACCAAAAACATTAATGGTTCCGAGTGTGCCGACTTTGTTCTTTAAAACAATTTATAGTAGAAAAATTTTTTTCATAAATTAAATACACTGTGTGTGTCTTATAGAGAAGGGTTGTACAGAGGGGTTGGCACAAATGCGTTTTTCCGATACTTAAAGGCATGTTCCAACCCTAAAATTAGCTTTTTCGTAATGCACAGGCTTCTAGGTGGCAACTGTTGTCGGCACACCCGGCACAAAGTTGGCACAAAACTGAAAAAAGGGATAATAGGTATAGTTAAAATAGAAACAAAGAAAAGGGTTTGTCAGGGCGATTCGCCGCCCCACAGTGAGTGATTTAATTATTCTTGATTTCCGCCCTGAATTCCCTTCAAGGAACGGATTGCAAGAGCTACGAATGTTACTAGGACGACTACACCTACGATATTAACACCATTATTCCAGACTGAAGCACCCGTTGTTGCATTTGCAAAGTCCCCAGATTTATTAACCGGCATTGCCTGTGAAACTTTTTCACCAATACCCGGCCCTAAATAGAATATAATAACGAGCGTGAGAAGCCCAACACACATCCCTACAAGTTCGGTCATTGTACTCATCGTTTTTTCACCTACCTTAACTATATAATCTGTTTTCCCGAGTATATAAAGACATTTAAAAATAATAGTGTGCAGCAGGCTTTGTATGTGAGAATGGTATCAAAAAAATGAAAATTGAACCCTTCTAAGGCAATCGTTATTAGCAAACTTAAAAATAAGGTTAAAGGGTTTACCCCTTTATCCCAACATTGTCCCTAAACTACCTAAACGATTGTATATAGTTCGTTTTTTATTTATTTGACTAATTGACTTCTTTACGGGGATTTTCACCTCTTTCTTTTTCTTTTTCGCTGAATTTTTCTCATCACCGTTTTTCCGCATCAGTAGATATGCTAAACTACTTTTTTGAGTATTAGCCATTCTTACCGAAGCGCTTTTATTGTTAACTGATCCCGTTGAGTTGCTTGCCCCTTTTGAACCTCTTGAATTCCCCTGCAGTGCAGCTGTGGAGAACTTAGGAAGTGTCAATACTGCTTTTGAAATTTGCTTTGATCCCTGTGAGCCTTGCTTACTACCGTTTCGATTTATACTGTTGTTAGAGTTTCCAGATTTTGAGTTTGGAGATGCAACAGTCTTTTTTTGTCGAAGACACAGTAATTGAGCCCGATCCTAGCATAGTGCTTATATTTCCCAATTTATTGAATATGGTTCTATTTCTGTTTATTTCACTGCTAGTATGCTTCACATACTGCTGTGATTTTTTCTTTTTGTTTGTATCTATTACGTCTTTACGCTTTTTTAGCATGTGTAGGAAGGCTATTGAGCTGTTTTTAGCTGAGTACTCCGGTAAGGATTGCCCGCTTTGTGAAGTTGTGCTTTTTTCTGTCACTGATTTTACACCCTGAGATATTTTTGGGATGTTTAAATTGCTTAATATTTTAGTAATACTTGAAACATCCGATATCGTTTTAGGTGAAACTAGTGAGAGGCTTTTGCTTGACTTTGTTCCAGCGGACGCTGAGTTTAACTTTTTACCCGCAGTTGATGCTATTGCACTCCTGCTAGATCCTGAACGTTTTACTGCCCCCTTTGAAGAACCTAGCATATTAGGTTGATATTGAGTTGCTTTTTTGATCCAAAATCATCACTATATCTCTTGTTCACGCTTTTCAATTGATGAAACACACAAAAAGAATGAACCACTTCAGGAAAGACGCTTTTTACAGCTCCAATGATTGCTTTATCTTCATCAGAAACGATTTTTTGTATTTTGCCTTCTGGAAATCGGTTTTTTATTCGTAGGATAAGAGAAATTAGAGCTTCAATTGTTGGTAACCTGTCAGTTACCTCAAAATCCAAAATTACCTTTTCTTTTGTAGCGATAACGTAAACGGATTGATATCGCATCTTTTTCCATTTTTTTAATGTAATCTCTCGTCCTATCAGAGTCTCAAACTTCTTTTTCCATCCTTTCTTGACCCGATCTCCATCAATATACAAAGTTCCATCAAAATCAGGATTTTGATATAAAAGTTCTTGCTTAGAAAATACAGATTGTTTTTGCTCATGCAACCATAATGAAGAGGCACAAGGAGCTCTGCCGCATATATCAGTCAAACCTTCTGTATATGTTTCGCCTACCCTACAGGAATTGTGAAGACTGCATCTGCTATCGTATCTGACAAGCATTTGTTTGTCATAGAACTCATCACTGTAATTTGCGGATCCAGAAACACCAACGATCTGATCATGAAAATGCTTTTTACAAGTAGGACAAATCCAGTATGTAGTATTGCAAGTTATGGTGCCATAACTTGTGAGAATTGAACGAGTATAGTGAGAGTTCACATTTAATTTAGCGCCACAAAAATCACAATGAGTAGGAGATATTAAAGAGAACAGAGAATGAAAGCGATTTTCAACTAGCAATTTCGGCAAAGGAATTAATACATTGCCTTCAAGTATCGTTTTTACCATTGAATTCTCGATTGATTTATTTCCTCTTCCCATTAAAACGAATTTATCTCAATGAAATTAAAATTTTATTGTTTTGCACGATTGAGAAAAAAGAGGTAGACCAGAAAATAATAAAAAGTCTCTAATCTAGAGACCTCATTTTCAGCATTTTGTGCAGCCCTGTCACGTAAAGATCCGTTTGGAGCAGTAGCAGCCGAACTGATTTCACCTGCATTACTAATAATTTCATCAAAACCTTTTTTATTCCCCTGATCTTCATAAATAAACTCTTTTTCTCCTTCGGTTGTCACTCCCACAAGTTTATTAAGTTCTGCTTTAGTCGGAAGTCTATCATTTGTCACAATGAACTCAGCAACTGGGGAATACGCTTTTGATTGTGTGTTATCTATTATGTTAGGATACTTTTCTGCTACCGCTTTTGTGTAACTTACCACATCTGCAGCTTTACCCGTGCCTTTAATTACTTTGTTCGATGTTCCGATCTCTACTAGGTCACGAACATCTTTCACCCTGCCTGCGTGAGCAACTTCCACAGACTTTCCACCTTTAAGGAAAGTACTTCCAGCATATTTACGGGCAGCCTGTTCCTGTAATTTCATTAATTTTACGCCGTCGACTTTCAGCGATTTCAACTCGCCAAAGTTGTAAGCGATACCTTCCTGTTTTTGCCATCCCTGCTTAAGCTAGTCTTGTGTTTCTGCTATGTCCAAGAGGCTTGACTTTGCGTTATGGTTAAAGACTTCAACTCCTTTTTCCCAGTTCCCATTTACTTTAAAGGCTATTTTAGGCTCATTGGTGCCTTTATTTTCTACTTTGAAATCCTTGCCTTCTGAAAACCCTTTTTTAGTGGCAGCTGTAGCAAATTTCTGTATATATGCTGTTGGATTATCAACGTAGATTTCGAGATCTCCGGGGGTACGAGTCAAGTATTTTTCCATTTGCAATTTCTGCGCATTGGAACCCGCAACTTGAATTTTATAATCAGTTCCACCTTTTAGAGACCTAACTGCACTTTTTATGCCTGAATCTTTCCCGTATGACTGGATAGACTCTGTTAATGCCGCTCGCATTTTTGTAGGCACATCAGTACTTAGTATAGAGAATTTCTCAGGATTTACAACTGTATTTTTAGCATTGTAGGCAGCGGTTGCAACACGTTTACCGGCTGCATAATATGTTTTATCCGCGTCACTGAGTACATCGGATACATACCTATTCAGAATCTTTTCTCCTGTTTTATCGTAGGCCTGAACTGAGCATTCAACTTTTACCTGTTTACTTGTTTTTCCCAGTTTATTCAGCTCATTTATCGCATCCACATTTATGTAAGATTTTAGAGTTTCAGCGTTTGGAGCAACGCGACCAAGATGCAACCCGCTTTTACTGTCAGATGAAACAGTATTTAAGAAAGTTGTACCTTGATGTAGATTTCTAGTGTTTCCGCTTGATCCCAGTGAGGTCTCTTTCAAATCACCCGATTTTAGCCCGGGGGTTAATAAGTACGGGTTTTTTGTTTCAAAAGCTTCAGCACCTTTTCCGAAGGCTTTTAATCCTACAGCTAGGGAAGCCACAACATCTAAGTCTTTTTCAATGTCAGTAAACATGTTAGTGTATTTAGCTGACGATGCTATCATGTCTACGCCCATCACGGCACCCGGTGCAGCTCCAACTGCTTTGGCTGCATAAGGTACAATTGGCTATCTTAGCACTGCTTTCAGCAACTGGCTTCAAAGCTTTAAGCGTTGCAGCGGATAAACCAAGTTCTGCACCTTTTAAAGCGGCTCCGCCTATGGCAGACTCTGCAACAAGAACACCAACGTCAGCGGCTGCGTTCAATGGTTGATTTTTAGCATAGTTATACTTGTTTACCTCCCAGTTGCGAATAGCTGAAAGCCGTGAGTCACTGTCAACTGTTTTTTCCCACTTGTTCATTACACTGTTTCCTAGTGCTTTTCTTAACGCTGAGTTTCCAGCTGTTTGAACTGTGCTTACATTAGGGATATATTTTGATACTGCTTTATTTGAAGCATCTACTGCAGCAGCGGCCCTTTTATAGCTAAAAGTATCTATAAATTTTGTATTTAGCTTTGCGGAGGCTGCTCCAAGTCCGCCATTTTTAATCTCAGCATTATACAGAGCTAAATCAGCCGCTGCTTGTATTTCGGCTGCTTTCTGAGCGACTGTTTTAAACGATTGAAGATCTGTAAATGTTGCTTTTTCACCTGTAAGGGTGGAATATCCATTTTTCGCCGTTGCGGTCATCGGGGATACTACTCCGTAGTTTAGCAACTTTGCAGTAGCCTGCTTTTCCTTTTCCTCCTGAGCCTGCTTTACTTTTTGAATTGCTCCATACTGTGATGCCGTCTTTGAAACTGCTGTAAGCTTACCGGTTTTATCGGTTCTTAGTACTCTTACCTCTGATTCTCCTGTGCTTGCAGCTCCGTTTGTTTGAATCTGGTGTATAACCCTGTTATTTTTGCCCACAACGTCTTTAAAAGCCGCATTTAGCTTTTTTGCTGTTTCTGCTTCGATTTTTGCTGCTGCTACTGCCGCAGTGTACCCCGCATTTGAAGTAGCAGCTTTTGCTCTACCACCTACGGTGGCACCTGTCAGGTATTGTTGAGTTGTAGTTTTTCCCTTTGCAATCATTGCCTTATAGTCGGCTAAATTTTGAGATTTTTCCGCAACGGAGGAACCATATATTGTTTTAGCAACCTTTGAGTTAGGATTTGAGGCCCCATTTTATTCAATATCAGCTGTCCTGATTAAGGGAGAGGATTCCTTTATCACACTAGCATGATTGGAAGTAACTTGTTTCGCTAGTTTGTTCAGATTCTCAGAAGTGGCTTTTGCAGTCGAACAGGTACCAGCCTGCAATTTCTTTGCTTGTGCAGATATGACTTTGGGAGCTACAGCTTTAACCGCCTGTGTCGTTGCGGTTAATTTTGTTGCGAGTTTTGCAGTAGCAGTTGAGATAATTTTTGCGGGTGCTGTTTTTGAAGCTGCAACTGAACCTGAGGTTGCAACTCCCTTGGAGTAGTTTGAACTTTTCGTGTTAGAAGGATTGTTTATATTGTTTGCAACATGTGAGACAACCCCCTTTGATTCTAAAGCGGAGCTCTGGGCAAGTTCTTTTTGTATGTCTGCAATCTGTCCCTCTGCCTTAGCATTAGCTGCATTGCGAGCAGCTGTAACTGAGGCACTTTCTTTAGCAGCGTCCTCTAGATACACAGGCGGAGACTGTGTATTGGCAGGAGCTTCATAATACCATTTTATATATGCAGGGTTGTAATGTTTGCCTGTGTTGTTTGAGGCTTCTCTTGCATTCCACTTGTTGAGTGTCTGCTGTTCTTGAGAATTGAGACTTCCAGAATAATAATTTGAAGTTGTAGTATTTGCAGCTGCTGCACTCGCTGCTTTTACTGATTGTGCTTTTACAGTAGCGGTATATGCTTTTTCAATTGCAGTACTATAGGAATCTATAGCGGACTGTGCTTCTTTCTGCGTTTTGTATGTGGTTGTTTTAGGCGCAGTTGCAGACACTCCATAAGCCTTTGCAGTCGCTGATAAGGATTTCACAGAACTTGATATGTCGTATGTTGTAGTAGTGGTTGCAGTTGCAACTTTAGTAGAGACAGACCCCCCGCTCGAAGAGGTAGTTTTTGCAGAACTACTTGCGTTTGAGCTTAGTTTTTTATTAACCTCAGTTGTATAACTATCAATTATACTTTGAGCTTTCTTTGAGTCTGTAATTGTTGAGCCATAGATTTTAGGCTTGGACACACTTAAACCAGCTGCTACAGCCTGTTTGTAAACACTTGCGAGAGCGGAATCTACGTCATAATACGAAGCGGTCTTAGCTGCCGCTGAAGCTGTGACATTTTTAGCCGCTGTTGCTGCCTTACTAGACTGACTAGATTGACTAGGTTGGCTGGCTTGTGAGGTTGTGGTATATTTTGCAGCAATTAGCTCATTTGCCTTTGAAACATACGAGTCGACTATGCCTTGAGCTACAGAAGCACTTTTTATGGATTTGCCATAAGAAGCCGGAATGGTTAAACTAACACCATATGCAGCAGCCTGTGCTTTAATAGATGCAAGTGCAGAATCAATATCATAATATGTATCAGAAACTGTAGATCCAGTACCACGTACTGCAGTGTGATTACTTGTTACATTTGAAGTTAATTTACTTTTTGATGTTAATGCAGCACTTTTTACAGCGTTTACAACAGTCTGTTTTTTTGCTGAAACTACTGAAGATGAGGACGAGGCAGTTGTAGATGATGTATTAGCGGCAAGCCGGGCATCGTTGGCAGCTTTAGCCTTTTGAACTTCAGCACCATTTGAACCGGTTACCACTTGAAGCGAGCCGTCTGCTGCTGTATATTTTAGAATAACCCCGCCACTTGGAGTTGAGCCATAAATTAACATAATTAGAACCCTCTTTTTGAATAGAGGGCATTTTAAGCCCTCATAGTTGTTTTTAAGCTTTCGTTACACGAACAGTTGCAGAAGGCAGCTGGGATTGTAAGTGTTGCTTTACAGCAGCAGCAGGCACATCAAGATTTTTTAAATATGTAATTTTATGAGATATTACATACCCCTGCTGTGTTTTAACCGTTGCACCGAAAGTCCCTTTTTGAACCTTGGTTTTAATACGTTTTTTAGCAGCGGAGGCCTCTGCGAGAGACACAAAGGGGCCGAACTTCTGTTCAACAACTATACGTAATTTTTTAGAGGACGTTTTTTTCATTACCATGGTTGCCATTCCTGAGACTAATATATAATTATATTATATAAAATATAATTAGTCTGTAATAATAGTTATGCAAGCAGAGTATATAAGTATTTCTGCAAGAAAAACAGGATTAGAAGAAATGAAAATTAAAAAAGGAAAATAGTAATAAATTGAAGGTTGCGCAGTAGTTTGTATTACAACTACCAAGCAACATTATAACCTAGAACTGTATCCAGACTGTTATAATCTGGATTTCCATGGCGCAATGAGACAGGGGGTATAGGCGGAGCCTACCTTTAGGTCTACACGCTTGTCTGATTCTGTGCAATCGATGTAGATTCTACCACGGTCTGTTGTGTCGAAGGCATTGCAGGCGTGACCAAAACCGCGACCAAGAGTGACTGCAACGAATCCGCAGGTTATAACCCGCAGCTTCTGCATGATTGTGTAGCATTTCGGCATAATCGGCACATTGAAACGAACTATTGTACAACATTTGATCTGTCGTGTCATTATCGACAAAATTGATTACCTGTTCATAAGTAACGTATGTTGCATTTGGATTTTCAGTTAGGTTAATGTGGTGTCCATCTGCACCTAAATAATCCAACTTATGTACGTTGGCACTGTCTGAGGGGAAGAGATATGCGAAAGTTAACATTACTGCAAATACAGCAAATACAGCAAATGCAGCAAAAAAGCCTAAAATACAGACTTCTAGAATATCTTTAAAACCCATTATTTTACCCCCAGCTCCACTTTAGACTTCCAGTGTTATTTTTTCTTGCTTATTTTCGTATAATTTTCTATAATTTTGATCGAAACTTTTCACTAATCTTTTCGCAGTATAATGGCTTATTGATAATTTTTCGGCAATTACTTCGATATCAGTATTTTTCAGAGCCAGCCGAATGAAACGCTCTGCACGTTTACACAAAGCGTCACTTGCTCCTAATTTTATAATGTCTACCTTTGGAACGCCTAAAGAGATTTGTCTAATTACTTCACCCAGCCCAAGTTTTCGTGGTATTCCCTGATGATCTGTTTTTTTCCAGTTTTCAATTTTACGGATGTGTCGCAAAAATGAGGCAACCCCTGTCGTAATTTCAGGGTGAGCCAGCGAAATTTCGTAAGCGCTCATATTTACAGGGCACTTAGAAAACTTTATAATTATTTCTGTTATTTCTTCTGGTGCTTTAATTTTTTCGAGTTCTGTACCGTTGCAGACCTGTTTATATATTTTTGATACCTTTTCTTCCTGCGTTTGATGATGCACGTTTTTACCCCCCTAACGTTTTTAGTGTTCAATTACCATTTTCTGTTTACATCTTCTGCCGTAGCCTGCTTTTATTGATTTTTCATTCTTCAAGGGCTTGCCACACCTTTTGCAGGTACTTGATCTTTCTTCTTTTTCCATAATTTTTACCCCCAACTTAATTTAATTTTTTATTCCGTATTTTGCGTCTGCCAGACAATCTATTTCACATCGACTGTACACGAGACACATAGTGATGTACTTTACACTGTCGCGGTCATTGAATGCTGGATAAAGGTTAACGAAACTTGTTAAAATATCTGCATTATTTCCACTGTCAAATAGGCAACCGAGAAAGTTTTTATAATCAGCTAATTTTGATTTAATTTCATGGCGTTTTTCAACTGTAACCATCGTTTTTATCCCCCGTTTTTTGTTTTTTAAAGCTTAATATAGCCCGTTTTACAATTCAATTTACTCTACTTTCACATATCCAAACCCAAGTCCCTCAATTTCGATCTTTTTTATTTTACCCTCATACTCCATTTTTTCAAGCAATGCTTTAGCCGTATTTCTGCTACAGCCTACGCAATCTTTAATGACTACTATGGCGCGCGCCTTCTGCGTATCAAGACAACTTAGAACCATGTCTTCAGTATACTTTTTTTCGTATGTCAAAGATTTCACCTCTTTCTTAGTTATATATACGCTCTGAAAGTAGTTATAAGTTGCTATTGAGTGTCGTAACCGAACGTCATTAGCAGTTAATTAATAATATAATAATATTAAAGTGGTATCAAAAGAAAAGCAAACATTAGCTCAGAAACAAACTGAAAAAATAATTGAACGCAAATATAAAACCATAATATTTAACTATAAATAACAAAATAGTACTATTAATAACATGAGTTTAAAAATATAAAAAGAGGTTAAAATATGGATGCGGTATGCGAGGCTGAATTAACAATAATGAGAACAGAAATCAGCGACTTGAAAAAACAAATTAAAGGATTGAAGGAAGAAATGGAAAGAAAAGTAGATATTGACGATTTATTAGATGCCTTAGATATAAAAGAATAAGATAAATGAAACGTAAATCTGGTTTATCCGTGACCTGCCTCGATATATAGTTCTGTGATAATTGATTATTAATCTCCATTCAGCCTGAAAATTTCCTCGTGACCACGCTAATTTCAAAAACTTCTCGGTAAAAGGTGGATATTTGTCCATCCTATGAATGAAATACTTAAAATGAACATATACTCATTGAAAAAATGAAAAGGAAAGGATTGAAATAAAGAATGGATCAAAATTATCTGCGCTTTACTGTTTTCTGTGCTGATTTTTGTGCTGATTTTTGAGTAGCTTTTTGTGCTGCACGCTCAGCTTTTACCTTTGATGCCTTCTTTGCGCCTTGTTCTTTTTGTGATCTAGTTTTATCAAAAATCGAGGTCTTTTCCGATGACGGGGTTCTCATTTTCTTTCTATTTGTATCATCCCTAGCTTTTTTAGATTTCTTTTTGATTTCAGTTTCTTCTTTGCCTAAAATCTTTTTCAGTATGCCCATTTTCTAAACCTTCTTTGCTTCCTTATATACCTATTTTCATTAATTGGCGCATTTTCTAAGAACGTGTTTTAAAACTCATTCTCACAGAGTTTTATCTTATCTAGTCTTCTAATTCTTTTTCTTATCATAGCAGCACAAGTTAAAGGTTTGCTTTTGTATACATGTCTCATAGATATTCAAACATCCCTACAACTAAAAATATGAGAAGTTATATAGACAAGTTTTACTATAAATCTCAATTGCAACGATAAAACGTAACGAAGTTAAAAAGGGGGGGATATGCGTAACAACTTGTGAATTCTGTGGAGAAGGTATAATATCATTGCCTTTCGAATGTCACAGATGTGGTAAGACTTTCTGCACTGATCATAGACTACCTGAGAAACACAATTGCTCATATGGTTGTCCAATACAGAGACCGTCTAATCCACTATATGTGAAGAAAAAGACTCCTGAAGAGAGTAAGAGAGTCTATTTTTTACCTAGATAAGGAGAGCAGAATGAAGAAAAACAATCTATTTGATTGAATCTATTAAGGTTGATGTTTTATGGGTGTACAGTTCGACAGTAGAGGAAAAATAAAGAACTACAACTATAATGGCACATGTGTATTATTGGATGAACCATGTTTTAAGCATGGAGTTGACTGTAGCCCTTGCACACGCATACAGGAACCAAAACACAAATCAATTGAAGCTCCTATACCTCATGTTGTGGAAGTTATAAAGACACCTGTGTCTGAGCCAATTTCAATTCAAGAACCCTTAATCGAGCCAATAAATAAAATAGGAACTGTAAAATTTGAATCAATTCCTAAAATCATAAGTAATGAAGATCCAACTAAAATTATCGCACCCGAAGTCAAAAAAGAACGGTTTAATTATGAATTAACTTTCAAACGATCTCAAAGGTCTATTACAAATAATTCAACTTCAGTTCTAACAAAAAAGAAAAACTTATGGGCTAGATTAACAGGTTTTATAAAATCAATTTTCAAGCCAAGAAACAAGAAGCCTTATGATCAGAAACCAAAGCAATCACCTAAGAGGAGTGGCAAGATATACGTTTGGAAAAATCGTAAAGAGGGATTTGGAAAGAAAAGAGTAAGGAACCTATAATTAGATTTATTTTATTGGTCGGTGAATTACTCCTGAAACACTCCTTCCTGAGTTGGAACGCCTGCTCCACCTATTCCCCTATTTTCTATTCTAGCCTATTCTGTGCACTCAATATTTGCACTAAAAATCAATAGCCTGTGCGAGATTAGACTACATAGTATGATATACCTTTGAGTATAGTCAGTTACAGTTGACACTGTTGAAAAATACCGTAATCAGTAAACGTCATTATTTTGTGTCAGACACGATTGACACGAAGGAGTTAACATTTTCAAAAACAGTACGGCTTCCTTGTTAACACAACAGAAAGCATTAAGTAAGTAAACGACTATATTATATAGTATAGATCTCATATGTTAAGCACCTGCTAAACTAAATGGTTCGGTTTGGTTGGTTCACAATACACGGGTTTCGTGCGGGTAACACGGATCCCGTAATTCTTCTTTTCTCGTTGTTTCAAAGATTTTCATTAAATACGGCTTCTAATATTGAACATATCAGTCCAGACTGTGACTCTCCAGTCATTGTCCTTTCTTGCTCTATTTTTTGATAGAGGTCATCATCTACATATGCTGTAACTTGGATTTTGTTACAATATCATTTCATAAAAACTGCACCTGTTGTCTGGTCGTGGCATAGATTAACCTGCCTATTCCATATCGTATATAGGTGCTAAAAGTATAAATAACTTTCGTATGTTATATAGCTTCGCTTAAATAAAAAAGAGCTAATAATGCAGAGTTCACTGTTTGCGCTACTATCCTATAGTACATATAAGTTTAAAAGCTTGTCGTTAACCATTGAAGCAAGTTTACATGTTTATAAACCCTGCAAAAGGTGAAAAATCGTTTTTGTTAACCTTATGATAATATTATAAAATTCAAAACAGCACACTTCTCATAATTTTGAGCGCCCCCTCACCCTGACAGCCTTTTTTGTATTACTCTGTTCCTCCAAAGCTTGCATTTCCAATGGTGCTAACATTAATTTTTGGGTCTCTACAATTATTCCCAGTAAGTCTATTTTCCCCTTTAAAACCTCAATTTCATCTCGTTCAACTGATAAATGTGCCGCTTCTGCCCGCAAAATATCATTTTCATTTTTAATATCTTTATATGCTGCACCCTCTGACACATCAAGTTCTTTTTGGATAGTGAGATAAGGTACAAATTTTTTATAATACTCCTTCAATCCATCAACATCCGCTTGATAATAATGGTTTTGTGTAGCAGGCAAAGAGTGCCCCATAAACTCTTCGGCATGGAAAAAGTCACATCCGGCGTTCAACATAGCTGAATTAAAATACTTCCGCATGGTATGAGATCGGATTAAACCATAATTTCCCTTCTGAGTTTTCTTACTCGCTTTTGCTGCTAGATCTTTAAAAAGTTGAATAAAACCAAATCGGTTAAATACACGCTCTTTTTCGTCAAAAGTATTTAAAAAAGTACTTGCAACCTTGCGGCGACAAAAAAGATAACTTGAGTCGTCATAAATACCTTATTATGAAAATTCTTAATAGCCTTCTCAGAATTATAACTTTTATTTATATTATAATGAAAATATAATTACTGTCCTTAATTATAAGTATTAACAATTACATATATTCAATGTGTGAAAAACGAACATTAGAAACAATTTAATATATTAATACAATTTTTATTGAAATATATAGTAAATTTCTAGACATGGAGAAGGAGGCTTTAATTTTATGAGTCAAAATATAAAAGATATCACGAATATTCGTGATATAAAAATAACAGATTTATCTGGAAACCCCGCTCCTCTAGGTTTGATGGGATTCGGAATGACGACTCTGCTCTTGAATTTACATAATGCAGGCTTTTTTCCAATGAATGCAATGATCCTTTCTATGGGTATATTTTATGGTGGGTTGGCTCAGGTCGTTGCTGGAATCGAAGAATGGAAAAAAGGAAATACTTTTGGAGCCACGGCTTTTACCTCGTATGGTTTTTTCTGGCTTAGTCTGGTAGGAATTGTTCTACTTCCAAAATCTCCAGACTATGCAGGATTAGCGGCAAATTCACTCGCTTTTGCCTCATATTTACTCATGTGGGGAATCTTTACCTTATTTATGTTCATAGGTACATTGCCAGGCTCAAAGGCGCTCTCGGTTGTATTTCTAACTCTCACAATACTGTTCATCTTGCTGGCAATAGGGAACTATCTGGGTGCTGAGGGTGCAGGTGCCGGAATACTCAGAATAGCTGGTTATGAAGGAATTCTTACAGGACTTTCCGCAATATACACAGCACTTGGTCAGGTACTAAACGAAGCATATGGAAAGAAAATAGTTCCGTTATAAAATAATTCCTTTATATATTGGATTCCATTTTTATGGACTTTATTTCCATTTATTTTTTTATGGACTTTATTTCCCTGGATTTTCCAGTGAAATTCCCATTTTCTTTTTATGAATTGCTTGTGAATGATCCATTAGCGAGATTTAGGGAATTTTAAAGGTATATTTTATTAAACAGGAGTTTTCAATTGCTTAATAAAGATAAATTGCAGATATTACTTTTTTAAAACCTATTTCTGTACTGTTAAAGGGGGGAAACTTACAAGAATTATGTGGATAATTTTAGAAATATAGTTTTTCCAATAAAAGTTTCAGTTTTTGAACCTATTGATTATCCAGTATCAACTAGTAACAGAATATACCAAAGTCATATTTTTTAACTGTGTAAATATTTCATTATTTAGTTGATGTCTACCCCTATCTGTATGTAGATATTTATTTAATGTCTCTCAACGTCTTTTTATGGAACATATTGAAGCATAATCCATTTTTACAAACAATTATTAGTTGATTCATCTAGCATTAGATCACTTCTATAAAAGATAGCTGACTGCACATACTTTATACACATTATAAAATCTTATACTACGTAAATAATATTTAAAAGTCATTTAATATTATTTTTATGGACTCTAATGTATTTTTTGGAAGTTTCGGGAGAATTCTCAAGTACAAGCGAAAGAATACCAAAGAATATAGGCACAAAAATTCTACACTTGAACTCTTAAAAAGTTCTATTTTAGTTGCGTTTTCAGGCGCATTAAGAATTCATATTGCATTCCTCCTACTTAAGATTCATTCCAGTTTATTTACATGCATTGCAGGAGGACTCGTAATTTACAGTGTATATACACTTGATCGAACTCTTGGTTCCGAAGAAGATATTATTAACAGAAAGGAGTTAAGTGGCTCAAGAAAGGAAATAGGGTTTGCAGCCTCCATTCTTACTTTGTTTATAGGAAGCTATGTACTGACAAAAGAAAGAATGCTTACACTTGCATTTTTACCTTTCATAACCGGTTTTCTTTATAGCAAAGGGATTAAGATAGGGAGATTTGCTTTAAAACTCAAATGTGGGCTTGGAGTCAAAAACTTTGTTGTAGGTCTTACATGGGGTGCTTTTATTTCAGGGCTTGCAGGTAATACTTGTAAAAGCATTGTTCCTATTGTTTTAGTTTTCACTTTTTTTGGAATCAAGCTTTTTGTCAATTCTATCATATATGATTTCAAAGATGTAAAAGGAGATATATATGCAGGTATCAAAACCCTTCCTGTATGTCTTGGGGCACACAATACCAGAAATTTCCTTCTGAAACTGCACCTGCTTTCCCATCTAATGCTTGGTATTGCCATAATTAATGGAGTTCTTGCTTTCGAACCCCTTATCATTCTATACAGCTTCATATGTGGGTTAATCTGCATTAAAAACTATACAAAAAGTAATGAAGAGGTATCTTCTTTCCAAAAGGTAGAAAGAACGATTCTTGTAGATGGAGAATCAACTTCTATTGTGGGACTGAAAATAATTGCAAGTGCGCTCATGGAATAAAACACAATATTGTAGAGGGTCGTAATACTAAAGTGAGAATCAATAAAATAGATAAAGTGTTTCAGAATACAAGATCTAATCCACAGGAAAGCTACCAATACTAAAAGTAAAGCCATATTGTCTTATTAACTTTATAATTTTTGAAAAATCCTTAAAAACACTTTTATATATTCTTTATTTCAATTGAATTCTCTTTATAATACTTAAAAAGATCTTCTCCCCATTTTATTGAAGGCAAATCAAAACCTATTAAGTCATTTCGAGGGTCATAGGTTCCATTTTTAAAAAAGAGAGACAGGGATAGAAATCGATCCGTTACCACAAAGGCAATTTTTGCGTTGTCGTATACATGGAAACTTGTGTGATTAAATTTAAGAAATTCTTCAATTTCAGTACTATACTCACTTTTTATTTTAAAAAATACATTGGGCGTAACAATTATAGAAATTGGAATATTCCTGTGAGCCAATTCTAGGAGCATAGAAGGATGGCTGGGAAGAAATATGGATGAAAAACCTACAAAGCGTGTAGAAGACAGCACATTTTCTAGAAATGCCTTGTGAGTATCGTAAATATGCTCATGCTCATCTCTTATGACTCTACACTCTTTAAGCTCTTGAATTCTGTTTAACAATACTTCAGGAATTACAGAAAGGTCATGGTCTTTCCAGAAATCCTCGTTTATTTCTATAGCTGAAAGAGTGTCCAAGAAGGGCTTATAATAGATAGCTGATACTTTTCCAAGAGATGTCAGATGATACATTCCCTCTTGTCTGATAATCAGATTTGCAGCTTCCATTTCTTTAAGCCGAGGAAGAATCTCAGGGGACTTTACATCAAAATAATCTTTGATATCAGAAAGAGTTCTTGGACTATCTTGAAGTAAAAACAAAATATCCTTTCTTTTATCTGAAAAAGTAAGAATGCTTAAGAGTCCATTGGATTTCACTTTATCACCCCACAAACCCATTGTTACTTTGCACGGTAGAGCTAATCAAATCTTAACGCCTTAATCAAGTTCTTTACTTTGATATGCAACAACTAAATTAAATCTTTATATTATTTCATTTTTTTATATTGATTGAAGAGAAATTGGTTATATCCTGAAGATAATATCATTGCTAAAATGCTATATGAATTCAATATATATTATCTTTTTCAAATGTTTTCATAATTAATAATAATTCTTGTCTATGTTTAAGATTATGCTTATCAGCGTTATGAAAATGAGAATGCTCTTTGTAAATAAATCAGAACTTTGTCCAAAAAATTTATATATGTTAATGATCTCAGATTATTTCATTAATATAAAGCTCATAATTGAGACTTTGAACATAAAAAGAACCTCATAGCTAAAAATTAATATTTCATATTGATATAACAATAATTACTTTAGAAGAGAATATAGTTATTTAATCACAGAATACGACCACTGAACAAGTATAAAGTTAAATTATCTATTTTCTGCGAATTAAAGCTGGTAGCACTTGAGCACAAGAGCTTATTGAACCTTTAACCTGAAAAATTAATAATTTCCCTGCCATAGATAGCAGGGCCTTTTGAATTATAGTTTCAGCATAGTATTCTCTATTTCATAAGGTGTTATTAATGAAGGAAGTGGCGCATACCTGTAAAAACCAAAGCAACTCCAAGTCGATTTGCAGCAGCAATAACCTCACTATCCCTAATTGATCCACCTGGAGAAACTATATAGCGAATATTATTTTCTGCAGCATGAATTATG
This sequence comes from uncultured Methanosarcinaceae archaeon, assembly GCA_963727895.1. Lineage (GTDB taxonomy): Archaea > Halobacteriota > Methanosarcinia > Methanosarcinales > Methanosarcinaceae > Methanosarcina. The sequence continues at coordinate 184,919 of CAVSHT010000009.1, forward strand.
CTATCATCAAAGGGGAAAAATGCATCTGAAGCCATTACACACTCTGACATAATTTTCTGACAATAAGCCTCAAAGGAGATTACAGGATTTTCTCGTTCATAAATTATCTTGAGATTTTCTACAGCTTTTGTAGCTGCAAGTTTACGAATCGAGTCAACTCTATTTGGTTGCCCTGCGCCCATAGCAAGGACCATGAAGAATCCTGGCTGATACTCATGAGCAAGGATTACTGCATTAGATTTAGTTGCCTTACAAGCTTTTAGACAGAATTCCGAGAGAGAACGCTTTTCTTCGGGGTATTGGACATCGGTAACTGACTCCCATTTCTCATAAAGGCCGACATCGCGCATTTGTTTTAGCATTCCTCCGATTACATATTTATATGTGTAGTCTGTCCCAAAAGCATCTCTGAGCTCAGGCAGTTTAAGAAGTCTAAGGTTTTCACTTTTATTTTTGAGATACTCAAGAGCATCGGGTTTGAAGTCAGGAGCAAGAATTATTTCTACAAATTTCCCATTCAGAAAAGTTGCAGACTCAAGATCGAAGACCTCATTGGTGCAAATTATACTTCCATAAGCTGAAATCGGATCTCCGCCCCATGCAGCTTGGAGAGCCTGCAAGAGCGTGTTTCCTGTAGCAAGTCCACATGGATTATTGTGTTTTACGATTGTTACTGCAGGAAAAGCATTTCCGAACTCTTTTATTGTCTGGAGGGCATTGTCAGCATCCACATAGTTATTATAGGAAAGTTCTTTTCCATGCAATTGAATGGCTTTTGCAAGAGTAGGACCCTTAATTTGAGAATCTTTATAAAAATAGGCTTTTTGATGCCAATTTTCTCCATATCGGAGTTTTATTCCTTCGGTAAAATTCAGACGCAGTACATTTTCTCCAAGCAGGGTTTTGCTAAGATAAGCATCAATAGCTGCATCATAATCTGCAGTATGTTTAAAAGCCTTGACTGCAAGGGCAGCTCTAGTTGAATCTGAAACTACTCCAGTTGAACGAAGTTCTTTGAGGACATGCCCGTAGTCCGATGGATTAGAGAGCACTGTAACCGAACGATAATTTTTAGCTGCTGAACGAAGAAGAGTAGGACCTCCTATATCTATATTCTCAATAGCTTCTTCTAGTTCAATGCCTTCTTTTGAGACAGTTATCTCAAAAGGATAGAGGTTTACAGCTACCAGATCAATGAGTGAGATGTCTTCTTTTGCAGCCTCAGCCATTTGTTCCTTGCTATCTCGCAGGCATAAGAGCCCGCCATGAATTCTTGGATGAAGAGTTTTAACTCTCCCTCCCATCATCTCCGGACAGCCCGTGACTTCCGAGACATCGGTAACTTCTATGCCGGCGTCGCGAAGAATTTTCGCTGTTCCGCCTGTTGAAATAATCTTCACGCCAAGGGATTCAAGCCCTCGCGCAAATTCTGCAATTCCGGTCTTGTCTGAGACGCTGAGCAGTGCTCTTTTTACCAAAAAATCACCAATGTATTTGGTTTAAAAATTATTAGCTATAAAACTTATGGTTTATAATTATAAATTTAAAAAGAAGTTTTTTTCCTGGAAAAACTGGATAGATTTTACAAGCCTATTATTTCTGTCAAAGTGAAGTGTTTAATAGTACGACTGTATATATAATTTGACATATTTCCTTGACTATTTATCTTATTTGTCATCGCTCCCTATTCTTAAAAATACTGATTTTTTTGTTTTCAAAAGGTGAGTTTTGATAAGCCTAGATACACTGCTTCTACAGATTATATCTGCTGAAAAGAGACAAGCCAACTCAGTCCAAAAACAAAATATTACGCGAATGTATCAGTTAATCCTATATACAATGCTATCTACTAGATCTTTTTACATATTCTGAAATGAAAAATGCAAAGGATTTAGCTGCAGTAAGAAAATAAATTCGTTCTGAAATCAGTTGTTGATTCTATCTGAATGTATAATTTATTAATAATAGTCATGAGCAATTTTTTTATCGGTTATCGATGAAATGTTTGGGGCTACTATTGATTATTGATTTAACGATTATTTTAGCAGTAAGTGGGATGTTAAAATTTATCTCATTTTCAGGACTTACGTACCCTAACGGCAGAATAAAACACGAGCAGATTGTTATATTTATTATGATCTGAATAACCTGAAGTCTTAAGCTGCTGTTTTTTCAGTTTAACTGTGTGAGTCCTACGGAATTGAGATACAGAACCTGCTTAATGAAAAATAGTCGGCGCGCCACAAAAACAATACATGATTAACATATATATATGTTGATTTGTCCAGTTTTTGATTATTTAAGTTGATATGAACTTTGAGCTCATTGATATTTTGAGTTATCAAGTGGTATTATATAAGCCTCTTGAGGATATTAAATTAAGTATAATTAAAAGATAGTTATTAATAAGATATATTTTTGGTATTATTAACTAAACATAGTTAACTTTTTATTTTTGTATTTCATCAATAGAATAACCGAGTACTTTAGCATTTCAAGACTCTTCGTATAACACTTTGTCTTTCTTCTCAACCTTGCTAGAAAATGCCTCAATATGCTGTTATATCCTTCAACAGTATACGTTTTTGCTTTGGATTGAGTATGAATCGTTTCAGAAATAAACTCTGCATATGCCCTCCAGTGATCGGTCATCACTTCTCCAATCTCTTTTTTCTTCAATTTTTCCCAGAGTAGTTTTCCAGTTTCTGTTCCTCTGATGCCAAAAGAAAAGACACTGGTTATTTTACGAGTTGTCTGTTTTGTAGTATCTCTGACAGCTGCGGCAGCAAGCGCCAGAGACGGTGGACCTCGTGGAGGCGATGGACCTCACTTTGGCGGTGGATACAGGCACGGTGGATTTGGATACCGTGGTGGATATGGACGCGGCGGCTGGAGCGGTTACGGCGGCTGCGGCGGCTGCGGTTGTGACTGGGACGATTGGGACTGCTGGAACAATTGCGTGTGTTAATTGTTGAGAGGTAGAGTGTCTTCATCAATCTTCTCACTTTTTTACTTTATTTTTTATAACACAGATTTCTTCATCATACTTTTCCATTTAGTCTTTTCATAAAACCGAGTTATAAGCCTTGATGGGCTCTGGCTATTTGTACTCTACTTTTTGTTTCTCCTTAATAGTCATCTTTTTGAAGGCAGTGGCAATGTTTGAATTTTTTACCACTGCTGCAGGGACAAGGATTGTTGCTTGCCACCGGTGTTCTGGAAAATACATAGTGAAAACTTCAAAAACAAAAAAATATCTGGAGACAAATCTAAATAAGGAAGGAATCAATGAAAAAACTGATAAATCCAATCTAAAAATGAATAAATAATATAGATTAAATTAGTATTTGCATAAAATTATTGAAAATCGATTTATAGTCCTGAGCGGATTCGAACCGCTGTCCCGGGCTCCAAAGGCCCGAAGGATTGACCACTACCCTACAGGACTGCATGTTAAAGTTATGTTAAAGTTATGTTAAAGCTTTTACCTATAGATTAATTCTTGTACTTAATTTTTGTGCCAGATTTGAGTTGTTTTGTGGTAATTTTTCCTGAAATGTTCTTTTATTTCAAACTCAGTAAAATGTAATTCTTGAAAATCCTTGTGACAGTTTATCCCTTACAAATTATATCCGCTTCGGAACAGATTGATATATAGAAATCTTCTTCCTGACGAATGGTTGCAGAAAAAGGAAACCAGATCTTCATACCTTAAAACATCCATTAGTTTATTTTTAAGGATTTTGGCTATGTAGAAATCCTCTAAAATAACTGACCTCAATTAATTTGAGCCAAATAACTAGGTATACTTTTTATTAGTTAATGATGTCTCTTGAAGCTGATTTAAATAGGTATTATACAGATCCATTTAAATATATGTTTAGAAATTAATATAAGTATATCTGAATATCAGTCAAAGCTATCCAACAAGAAAGAAAAAAGATATGAGAATCTTGTATTCTCTTATTCTTGTAAAGGCTATTCAGAAAATCAGGCGGTAAGGTCAAGTCTTACGTCAATTACTGAGTCTTCGTTTGCTTCTATTTTGGATATTGTCAACAAATTGCCCTTTCTCTCCAGCAAAGTCGCCGTTGTGACCTGCACCTGGTGGCCATCCGTCTGTTTTTTGTTATTGCTTTTATAAATGACTAGCAATTTCTGTCCTTTCTCAGCCCCTTCCCCTATTTTGGAAGCAATATTTCGTATGACCTGTTCAAAATCAGAATAAATCAAAATTTCTGACTTATTTGCAACCTTTGTAATAATGCCAATTGGTTCCAGACTAAGGTGCATATCAGCTTTCCTTCTTTACCTGTTTACACAAGTAATCAAATAATACTAATTCTAGGTAATAATAACTTGCGATACATACTATATTCGATCTGTTTTTCTCGTATTGATTAAGATCTCAGATATTCTCCTTAGTAAAGGAGAACCAATATATAAAGGTTACTAAATAATGTAGCTTGCACCCGAAATGCGTCATATAAGTACAAATTTAATTTAAAAAGTATTGTATATTAGAACTAAATTTTGTATAAATAGTGAGCTTATCCAAACTAACATCCTATTAAAAGTATCACTTTAGAACTGTGACTTTCTATGAGACTAAAGTTCATTAAATACAAATATTATAACTGTTATATATGGAGATACAATTTTATTGAAACTTAACTTGCTTTTTCCAAAAATTAAGATATTTTACTCGCTCTCAGACGAAGAGCTTAAAATAAATCCATTTCTTTAGATAGACTACTTTCAAAAAAGTCATTCAGCCTTAAACATAATTCGCATTAAAGCATTTAATTTATATATATTTAAAGATTTTAATGTTGCCAAAGGATTTTATACGGTGTAGAATTATGAATCAGCATTACTTTTCCTTGGATGAATATTATAAGTATCTCATAGGGTTTAACGGCATTATACTTACTTTCTTAATAATAAAGAGTTATCCATCTGTTGTTAATTTACCAACAAAAACTAGCTTTTTTATTATGTTAGTAGGAGCCTTTTGTATATTAATTGATAATTGGAACCGAAAATCAATAAATTACAGATTATATGTTGAAATATATGACAACGAGTATCAAGCTAATTCTGACTATAAAGCGGGTAAAATATTTATAAACTTAACTTTTTATGTGATCTCTATATATATAGTACATGGTTTAATTGGTGCACTATGATGCACACCAATGGATTTTTGTGAAAGATTGATTATTAAACTGGAATTGAAAACGTAGCTTTAATGAAAGGTACATTTCCAATTATTTTACAAAAAGGCTTTAATTTTTATGTTAGTCACATATAAATACAAGTACATCTAATTTTGATATAAGAAATTATATATTTATTTGGTATTGTTACTTAAATATATCTATGTCTTTATTTCTTTATTTCATCAATAGAATAACCGAGTACTTTAGCATTTCAAGACTCTTCGTATAACACTTTGTCTTTCTTCTCAATCTTGCTAGAAAATGCCTCAATATGCTGTTATATCCCTCAACTGTAAATGTTTCTGCTTTTGATTGAGTATGACTCTTTTCTGGAAGAAACTCTGCATATGCTCTCCAGTGATCTGTCATCACTTCTCCAATCTCTTTTTTCTTCAATTTTTCCCAGAGTAGTTTTCCAGTTCCCGTTCCTCTACCACCAAAAGAGCAGTTGATGAACTTTTTCCCAACTCTATCAATAGCAATCCAGATCCAGCAATATTTTTTTTGTTACCGATGTAAGTGTGCATCTCATCCATTTCAACAATAGATATCTCATTTTCACTTTTTAGGTCCTCTAACTCCTGACCAAATTTCTTTATCCATTTTTGGACAGAAACATGACTTACCCCTAAAACTCTTCCTATTGAACGAAAGCCTAATCCTTCAAGATAGAGTTGTAAAGCCTGTCTTTTTACAGAAGCGGAAAAAGCAGTTGATTTTAGCTCTACTGTATAGTTATATCCACAATCAGAGCATTTGTACCGTTGACGCCCACCAACTATACCGTTCTTTTTGTGACTGGAACTATTGCATCTGGGGCAGTTCATGAAGAAATACACTTTCTAATAGTATATAACTATGTTTAAGTATCAATGCCTATTTTTTACTGATATCCCTTTGATTTTTGAAAATTAATATTTATACATATCGATATGTATAAATAACATAATTAGTGATACAATAAAAGAGAGAGACATTCCAGAGGAAATATACCTAAAAATCAAAAAAATAGCAAGGCAAAATCAATGGATAAAACAAAAAATAAAATTTATTGGAACTATTTTGGGTCAGGATACCTCAATTTAAATTTTTATACAATGTTTGATTTGGCTTGGGTTCAGACCTCTGGAGATTAGAATGACTCTCATACTTGATGAAGAAGAAATTGGAGTTCTTGAATGTATTAAAGAGGCTCAAACCGATCGTGGATTCCATATTCGGGATATTATTAAGAAGGCAAAGACCGGGTACGGGATGTCTAGGTCGAAAGTATATGAAATAGTAGGTTATCTGGAATTTCACGGTCTGATAAAAACAAACAAATCAGGCAACAGGACACTCGATGAAACTCAAGATTATTTTGTGATCTGCTCTGAATGCGGGCATGAAATTCCAGGAAATGAATATCTCAGAGAAAAAGGGCGAACAATCTGTGAAGATTGTTACATGGAAACACACCAGAAAATCAAGTTTGCAGACCCTCTGGCAGTGCGTTCCAAGAAAATCTTTAGAAAACAGCATGGGTTTGAAGGGATTGAGGGGCTGACAGAGCTTCAAAAAGAGATTTTCACTTTCATCCTGCAAGAAGGCGGGGTAACCCCTGAAAAAATCTCTATACTTTTTGGGCTCACCTTTCAGGAAACCAGAAACCAGCTCGCAATATTAAGACACTGTGAGCTTTTGAAATGGCGAAAGATAGGAGATGAAATCTGCATAGTGCCTTTTGATTCTTAAATCGTAAATAAGGAGTAGATATATTGAGGAAGTGAGAACCTGACAGAAAGAATTGATATGGATGAAAAGCTACAAATCATGGCTGATCAACTCCCAGAAGTAATGAATGCACTTCCAGGACTTTATTCAGAAGTTATAAAGGATGGAGCTTTAAGTGCAAAAATGAAAGAACTCATGATGGTTGCAATTGCTGTCTCCCTACGTTGTGAATATTGTCTCTGGAAGCATGTTCCTGAAGCTGTACGATTGGGAGCGACTCGTGAGGAAATCTTAGAGGCAGTCAGTACTGCCATAGTAATGGCTGGCGGCCCTGCAGTAGCGTATGGATCAGCAGTGATTCTTAATATTCTGGATGAACTGAACGCTTGAAAAGGTGAGGTAAAGGAAGTTGTCCAAAGGAAAAACTAGTACTATGAAATGCGAGATTTGTGGGTGTGAACTGGAAAAAGAAGACTGTATAGAAGAGGAAGGCAAAGTTTTCTGTGAAGACTGCTTTATAGAAGCCCATCATAAGATTCAGACCTGTGACCCCTGGGCAGTTCGTTCCAAGAAAATCTTCAGGAAAGAAGCAGGGCTTGAAGGTACAGAAGGCTTGACTGAACTACAAAAAGCAATATATGAGTTTATTGTCTCCAGCGGAGGAGTAAAAAAGAGGAAATTGCAAAAAAATTAGGAATATCTCTTATAGAAACTGAAAACCAGTTTGCGCTCCTGAGGCATTGTGAGCTAGTAAAAGGGCAAAAAAGAGCAGACGGCGTGTATCTGGTACCTTTTGAGAGTAAATAACTCCAAAAATACTTTATTTATCTCAAATTAAGAAAAATTGAAGCAAATATAGTCCAAAATACCTAGAATTAGCATATGTAAAACCGAAAAAGTACTCAGAAAAGATTAACTAATTTCTGTTTTATAAAATGGAACTTGAGGATGATTTACTTGAAGGAAAGATAGGCTTTATAGAAAACCTATCTAAACCCATTTCAAGATGATGAAGACAAACAAGCAAAAATATCAGGTGATTAATTTCGAGTTAATGGAGTTCGTTATTTCAGAGGAACTCTACATAGCCGAAAGAGATACTTTCCGAACCTTACTTAGGGCAAATTTCCTTGAGACCATCAGCTACATCAGCCAGAAGTTCAATGGGAATTCCCATAATCATTTCTTCATCTGCAGATCTTGGTGTATGTTCTGCTACCGCTGCAACCGACTGTAACTCCGATTTTGCCTTCTTTATATGCCTGTACGACCCCATCCGAGCACAAGCTCTGCTTTCCTGCAAAACTCGCTTCAATCCTGCCGCCTGTTTTATACATCATGGCCTGTGTAAGCAACATAATCTGTTTGGGGGTGCAGATAACCACAACAACATCCGGAATAAACGTGGCTTTTTCCAGGGGAGAATACAGAATAGCTTCTGTTGAGTTTGGGGGAAGCTTGGGAACTCTTTCAAGGGTACGTCTTGCAGCGCCCTGAGTGCTGAATTGTTTGAGTTTATTATAATAAAATTCTCCACTTGCAACTTTTGGAGGCATTTCGCCAAGACCCATTGCACCAGCACCGCCTTTGCACATTTGGTCTTCACCAAGGGTATAGAACTCTTCGCCAGTCCGCCTTACTCTATCAACAAGCTGGCAGTGTCTCATAGCCTCATCTACTTTCTTCATCCCTGCCGGAACTTCCCCTCCTTTTGGAATCAGTTTTACTGCAACAGGAGAAGTCTTGAGTTTAAGGCACTCTACAAGTCTCCTGTCCATACTTGTTTATCTCTTTAACATCCATATTTTTGACTCCAGTTTTAAATATCGATTATTTACCTAATTTAGTGATGAGAGCAATTACAGGTACCATCTATAGATAATTCTTGCAGCGATCCATTGTTATAGTCCTCAACTGCGTTGGAAACCTTACCCGTTATTCCTGCAAATACTGTTATATTCTTTTGGTTAGTGACATTAATGGTCTTCCACCAATACCCGCAACGAGAACAGCATCGACATTATACGATTTCAAGATTATTGAAGGAGCAGCGCAATTATGTTCGACCTTCAGGAGACAGGTTGCTTATTGTCTTAACACTTTCAATATCTGTGTTGTTTACGTCTACAATTGTAAAATATTCGCATGAGCCATAATGAAAACAAACATCGGATTCTAATCCAATATCACTCATCGATGGTATAGCAATTTTTGTCATTTTCTACTCTTCCTCTTTAGTATTTACTCACTTTTTTTCCTTATTTTTGGGGCAGCAGTAATTGTTCTCAATGAACCTTTTTCCTCTTCCGTCGCCACCGTATTCGATAGATTATCCTGGAACCACACATTGGACAGCTTGTTGGGCGTTCCTCATTACACTCTAATTCCCACGAATGCTCGCATCCATTACAATGGAATTCGACCCTGCATTCGCCACTATTCACATATTCTCCCCCGGAAATCTCAATTCCTTTGCCATTGACAAGGGCATCAACCACTTTCTGGTCGGGCTTTTTGCAAGTCATTCCAGAAAGTTTTTCTGGAGATTCCCATCATATCCGCGGCCTCGTTTTGCTCAACATGAAGGAGATCACAAAGACGAATAGCTTCAAGCTCTTCTATGGATAAGTTGACAATTTCGAGATCGCAGAGAGGGACTTCCCTGGGTTTATAATATGTGGCTTTTGGAAGACATGATACTCTGCGCTTAACTCTGTTCACCATCAAATTACACATATGCGAAGTAATATAAGTAATTTATTATACGTCACAATATAATTCAAATTCAATCCAGAAAAACATGCTACGAGCTGTTAATCCACTTAAAAAAGTTCCATCTCTAAAGCTAATAAATAACAGGTTTTCTATATATTCTATTAGTTCAGTGAGGGTGTTTTTATGGAGAACTCAAAACCTTATTTCAACCCTGAAATCGAAACTATGGACAGGGGAGAACTTGATGCTCTAATAGAAGAGCGAATTCGATACACGATAAAATATGCGGCAGAAAATTCTCCTTTTTACAGAAAATGGTTTGAACACAGGGTGTAGACCCACGTGAAATTAAAGCCCATGAGGATCTGCTGGATCTTCCTGTAATCTCGGGAAAGACTATTCGTGAAAACCAGCCTCCAGAAATGAAGGACTTTATGTTCAGGAGTGTAGGATGGGGAAAAGTTTTCACAGTTCATGAGACTAGTGGAACTAGCGGAATTCCAAAGAGTTTTTTCCTCACATGGGAAGACTGGGAACGTTATTCAGAGAAATATGCCCGGATTTTCAGGTCACAGGGTTTTGGTCCTGGAGACAGAGTTATTGTCTGTGCTTCTTACGGTATGAACGTAGGGGCTAATACCATGACCTTTGCGGCCAGGGAGCTTGGCATGAGCATTATTCCGGAGGGAAAATGTACATTTCCTCTGCGTGTTATCGAAATTTATAGACCTACAGGCATAGTAGGTAGTGTATTCAAACTCCTAAATCTTGCCAGAAGGATAACAGCAGAGGGTAGAGATCCTCAGGAATCAAGTATAGATAAATTGGTTGTTGGAGGAGAAGCATTTGCTGACGAGTCCAGGTCTTATCTGTCCGAAATCTGGGGCTGTCCTGTGTATAATACATATGGGAGCACGGAAGGCACAATGTGCGGGGAATGTAGTGAGATGTCTGGACTCCACGTACCTGAAGATTTTGTCCATCTTGACATATATGATCCTCACCTCGAGAATTATGTACCCGAGGGAGAATGCGGAAGAGTTGTTCTGAGCACCCTGCTACCTGTTGGGGCAAAAGCAGGAAACCTTCTTTTAAACTACGATACCGAAGATACAACTTTAGTACTTACACGCAAACAGTGCCCATGTGGGAGAACACATATGAAAATTATGAATCCACAAAGGGAAAACGAAACAGCGTGGATAGAGGGAGTTCCATTTAACCGCGTAGACGTGGAAAGAGGCGTTTTCCAGCGTGAAAACATGGACTACTTGACCGGAGAATATGAGGCATTCCTTTATGGTGAAGAAAATGAAGGAGAAACCATACTCAGAATAAGTATGGAATGTGAAAATCCTGACATATGTGACCGGAATCTTATAGAAGAGAACTTTATCCGTGCTTTTTTTAGGTATAAACCCCCACTTTTCAGGGCTTATTCCGAAGGTACTTTCAAAATCGTATTTAACTTCACAGGTCCTATGGAGCTCGAATTAAACAGGATAAAAGGAAGACCCAAGAGACTTGTTGATAGACGATGAAAATAAAAGCACAAAAATGCTGAAGCATGTTAATACAGATAAATTATAGTTACTCCGGAAAAATAAGTTTAAGCCGAAAATTTCATTTGTGCTGAAAAAATGAATTCATATTTGAGTGTATATTCAGTATAATTTTCAGAAAATATCATAAAAACTGATTAAACTTCCTTTTACTTTTTGTTTATTTACAATATTTGTTATTAAATAAAGGAATATATTTATTTACGGAGTAAGAATATAAGTCGTTCCCAAAGATTAATATTAGTGGAGAATAATTATTTGGAGATTAACTCTTTTATATTAGTAATTAAGTGAAAAAAACATATATAGTGATACTTACAATAAGATAAAGTAATATCTTGTAGTAAGATCTCATAGTAAGATCTCATAGATAATTCTAAGTAGATAATGTTAAGATTACCTGGTGATACGATGGAAACAGAACTTATGAGGATAGGGGTTTCCCTTCCCGATACCCTTCTGGGTAAATTTGATGAGATAATAGAAAAAAGAGGTTATTCTTCCCGTTCGGAAGGCATAAGGGACGCCATCAGGAATTACATATCCTATTATGAATGGATGGGCGACATTAAAGGGTACCGCGTTGGAACGATTTCAGTTATTTACGATCATACTAAAAGGGGGCTCTCAAATGCCCTTGCAGATATTCAGCACCAGTACTCGCACCTGATAAAGTCTTCAGTACATATACACCTTGATCATGACAATTGTTTTGAAGTAATCGTTCTTGATGGGGAAGGTGAAGAAATTAAGGAACTTGCAGAAACTATAATGGCCCTCAAAGGAGTAAAGTTTTCAAAACTCACAACTATAGCATCAAACGAGAAGATTTGATCTTCTCTTAAAAGACAGAAGTTTACATTTGAAGTCGTGAGGAAAATCGACTGAAAAAGAGAACAGTATTCTAGAGAAAAAGTCTAAAAGGGAAAGAATCTCAAAGTCGAAAAACTTATTGATTCTTCTGATTTAAGCTTTTTCAAAATGCTTCTCAATATATTCGAGGAGCAAGCTTCCGAACTCTGTGAGGTCGTATATCTGGAAACTGCGTTTTCTTCTAGAGTCAACCAGACCTGCTTCTTTTAACAGCTTAAGGTGATAGGAAAGAGCTGAATGCTTTTGGTCCGTGCATTCTACAAGGACACAAACACAAAGGCTCTGGACCTCAAGTGCTTTGAGAACCCTGAGACGGGTTGGATCTGCAAGTACTTTAAATAAGCTAACGATTTCTTCCACATCTTCATTCATTGCCGTACGCACAGCTTCAAACACGTCTTCCGGAAGACAATATGCATCCTTTACTTCAATTATTTTTTTTTCAGACATTTATTCCACTTGACCGTCACTTCGAATAAAGCATGTGGTTATTATTTTAACCTTTTTGTTAATTTTCCTTACTTGTTAGATTCTCAAGTTTGAAAATATAAACTTAATTTATAATATCCTGTGATATCTTGCATTATAGAGATTATTCTATTTTATCGATTCAAAATATCCTTATCCGTGAAAAGCACTTATCTCCATCTAAGCCCCAGCTCCGATAGACAGAAAAATCCATAAATACATGTAGGATTTGAAAATTGTATTTATGAATAGTTTTATCGTATCAGATTTATAAATGAAAAATCAATTAATTTTTTTATTTTCTTCTTTGGTTTTAAGTTATTTTTTACAAGAATTAGCTTGTTATCTTAAAATAGGTCTTGGTAAATACTGATAGATATGAAAATGCAGATTAGTGGAAAACCTGTGGAAGCATGCAATGAGGATTTTTTTGACGTTATAAATCCAGCAACAGGTGAACTTATTGAAAGGATTCCAAAAGGCACAGAAGATGATGTAGTAGTAGCTGTTGAGGCTGCATCGTCAGCTTTTGATAGTTGGGCTTCCACATCTCCTCAACAAAGAGCCGGAGTCTTTTACAGAGCTGCGGGAATTGTAAGACAGAGAAAAGACGAACTTGCTGGCTTACTTACCAGGGAACAGGGTAAACCTCTTGCCGAAGCTAAAAACGAGCTTGAAGGTTTTTCAAATGTCCTTGAGTACTATTGTGGGCTTGCAAGTAGTTTTCATGGAGATTTCATTACAGTTCCTCAAAATGGATATGCTTTTACCATAAAAAAACCTCTAGGTATCTGTGCAGCGATAATTCCCTGGAATATGCCTGCTCTTATTATGGCATGGAAGATAAGCCCTGCCTTGATAACTGGGAATACAGTTGTTTTAAAACCTGCAAGCAATACTCCCCTTACTAATCTTACCCTGGCTTCTATCCTGAATGAAGCAGGGCTTCCACCAGGTGTACTAAATATCGTTACAGGACCTGGGGAAATAGTAGGAGAAAATCTGGTTAAAAGCAATAAAGTAAAAAAAATCTCTTTTACTGGTGAAGCTAGAACTGGAAAACGTGTAGCTGAACTTGCAGCCAGTGGGATGAAAAGAATAACTCTTGAGCTTGGAGGGAGTGATCCCATGCTAGTATGTGATGATGCTAACCTTGAGGATGCAGTTATAGGGGCTCTCAGAGGAAGATTTTACAATTGCGGACAGGCCTGTACTGCTGTAAAGAGACTGTTTGTTTTTGAATCAGTAGCTGAAGAGTTCATAAAAAAGCTTGAAACAGGCATTGGGAACTTAAGAGTTGGAAACGGGATACATGAAAACGTTGATATGGGACCTCTTAACAACCGTAAACAGTGGGAATATATAAAAGAACTTGTAGCCGACGTTAAAGAGAAGAATGAAGGCAAAATAATTACAGGAGGTAATGTTCCAGAAGGCAGCGCTTACAGCAGGGGATATTTCTTCGAGCCCACGCTTGTTGTAGATGTTCCAGAGGATTCCAGATTATTGAAAGAAGAAATATTTGGTCCGGTGTTACCTATAGTGCGGGTAAAAAACCTTGATGAAGCAATTGAAGTAGCAAACAATAGCTGTTATGGACTTGGTGCTTCTATCTGGACAAAAAACATTGATCGAGCCCGTATAGGATGTGAACAATTGAATGCAGGAATTATCTGGGTAAATCAGCATCTGAAGGTTGCTCCTGAAGCTCCTTTTGGAGGCACCAAGGAGAGCGGAATAGGAAGAGAAAACGGGCCTGATGCCCTTTCAGAATATCTTGATCTGAAAACAGTAATGCTAAAAATCTGATATACGAATAAAAATAAGACCTGATGTCTGAGCAAAAATAAGCTATGAAAAAACCCTGGACTTTGAGAACAATAAAATAAAGAGATTTTTGATGAGCCAGTTAACATGCAGCTCATCGGACTTTTTTTCTGTAAAATCTGATATGTAAGTTATAAAACTTACTTTTTCTGATATTTGGGCAGAAGCTGCATGAATTCGGAAGCTTCCATAACCGGCACGCTGTCAATCACACAGATATCCGACCAGGGCAGATTGAAAGCTCCGTAAGCTTCGGCACTTTCTGCTTCGTAAAGGATGTAATAACGGTTTCCGGAAAGGTCAATCCACTGGTTAATGACATCGATTCCGTCTGGAATTTCCAGTTTCTTAAAATGTTCAAGGATCTTATCGCGGTTCGAAGGGTCCCAGGTACTAACGTCCATGAATAACATCTTTTACCACTCCTCTTATTTCTACGCTGCCAATACCCCTTCCCGGAAGCTAAGGCAGCTTTTTACAGCATCCGGGATATTTTTTGAGAGCCAAGCCTCAAGGGAAAACAAATCTATTCTCCTGTGCCATCCCCGCAAACGCGGATTTGACCAGCAAGCCCCCAAAACGCCGATTAACGGCAGAATCCAGATTATTTTAGATTTTTACTGTCTTTTCCTTATTTATCATTGCTAAATCCCCATGAATGACAAATCCGGAAGGACAGGTAATCATGCAGAAAGAAATTCTGCATGCAGATACAGACAGTATATTATCATCCCTTAGACTATATAATAGTTCGTCCTGAAAGACTATATTAAGTCAGGTGACTTATTCAGGTATACAAAAATTTTAATGAAAATACAGGATGTAGCTTTCTCAGTCGAGCCAGCAAACCTCGCAATTGTCTTCTTTTTTCATGAAGAAGTTTGCAGCTTCAAACCCGGCTTTTACAGAGCCGTTCATGCTTCTTTCCGGGTAATTGGTTGATGAGAACATTCCTGCCAGGTAAAGTCCGGACGGGCCCGGAGCAAATGGCAGAACTTTTTCAAGGTACCCCTGTTCATATACAGGCGCAGTATCCATTCTGCGGAAGAGTTTCCCCAGTGGATATCGGTCCTTGAAAAATCAGGAAACATCTTTTCCAGGCCCTTCAGGTAAGAATCCAGGACTTCTTCTTCCTTCTTCAGCCAGAGAGCATCTTTTCGTCCTGGAAATAGGAGGTTACATAGACAAGGTGTTCTCCATAATCCTCAAAAGGCAAAAAATTGGTGTGCTCAATTACGGCTCCAAAAGGCACGTCAGCTTTTATGTTCAACCAGTAATTTCCATCTTCCATAAGCCCTTTGTCAAGTCCTATAAGGGCACATGCAGTCCCCTGATAACGAATGCTTTGCAGGGTTTCGTGAAGAGCTCCAAGCTTGCCTTTTGTGATTGCATCCAGTACTCTGGGTTCAACAGTTGAAATCACGGCATCGCAGGGTATAAAATCCCCGTCAGTAACCACTCCCTGCACTGCATTGTCTTTGATTACAATTTCTGTTATTGCTTTGTTTCGCAAGATCCTGCCCCCCTGTGCAGTGATTTCCCTTGCCAGAGCTTCTATCAGGGAGTTAAACCCTCCTCTCAGGTACCCCAGTTTTTCTCCTTCTTTTCCCCTATCTGACCTTATTTTCACCCGCCCTATAAGCCAGGCTGCAGAAACATTTTCGGCATTTTCACCGAATTTGCTTTTCATCAGAGGAGCAAAAAAGTTTTCATATACGGATTTTCCCGCAGTATCAAGAATCCAGTCTTTTGCTTTTATTCTGTCATAGGAAGTCGTATCATTTATCAGCTTAATCCTGAGAACCAGCAGGCCAAGTTTTACCAGATCCGTAAAAGAAAGAGGGTTAAACCTTAGAATTTCAGCAGGAGTATTCATAGGATAGTTTTTTCCGTCCACAAAATAGGCGTTTTTTCCCTTAAGCCACAGCATTTGATCTTCAAGCCCCAGTTCCCTTATCAGGTCAAGAAGTTCCGAATCGCTCCTGAATATATGGTGGTAGTACTTTTCTATAAAGTATTTCTTTCCGGAAAACTCCAGACAATAGCTTGCTGCCATTCCCCCAATTTCAGCATCTTTTTCAAAAATAACAATCTCATTAGATTTACAGAGCTTATACCCGGCTGACAGACCTGCAAGCCCGCTTCCGATTATTACGATTTTCATACCCACTTTTTCCTTATCTATCTAACTTTTAACCCAAATTTGGCTGTTCCTTAAGATTTCAAACCCCTATCTATATATAAAAAAAGTAAAGTGTTATATCTCTTTTTCCACAAAAGTTTGTAGAACCCAGATTCCTTTAAAAATCACTAATATATCGATATGCTTAACCGCTATATATATTTTAAACTAACTTATATTAGAGAAGCGAATATATTAATTGAGAAATATCTCTGGTAATCCAGAGGCTTGAGGGGTAAAGGGGTGTATTACGATCAGGAAATCAACTCAGTTTTTGAGGACTTTGGAGTATCAGAAGCAGGTTTGAGTTCTGAGGAAGCAGAAAAGAGACTTAAAGAGTATGGTGAAAATGAACTTAAAGAAAAAGAAAAAGTCTCAATCCTGCAGCTCTTTCTCTCACAATTTAAAAGTATATTGATTCTTATCTTGATAATTGCCTCTATTGTTTCTGCCTTGCTTGGGGAGCTAATTGACGCAATAGTGATTATTTTTACGGTTTTTCTTGCAGGCATTCTCAGTTTTGTGCAGGAATATCGAGCCGAAAAAGCAATTGAGCTTTTAAGATCCCTTACCTCTCCAGAAGCTACTGTAATAAGGGACGGAGTAGAAAAAAAAATTCCCTCAAAAGAACTTGTTCCCGGCGATCTTATTCTGATTCAAACCGGAGATCGCATTCCTGCGGATGCCAGGGTAATTAAAGAGTTCAATCTCAAAATTGACGAATCTTCCCTTACAGGAGAATCCGTGCCAGTCCAGAAGAGCATCGAAGCTCTGCCTTCAGAAACTCCTGAAGCTGACAGGACAAATATGGTCTATGCAGGAACTGCAGTTGCTTACGGAAGAGGAAATGCGATTGTTACTGCAACCGGAATGAAAACGGCTTTTGGGGAACTGGCCGGGCTTCTGGGAACAATAGAGAGATCCAGAACTCCCTTACAGGAAAGCCTTGACAAGTTCGGCAGATGGATTGGGGCTGCAACTCTTATAATTGTGGCTTTTGTCGCAATGCTTGGCGTTTTTTACGGCTTTCCTCTTCTTGATATGTTTCTCTGGGGAGTTGCCCTTGCGTTGCTGCTATTCCTGAAGCTCTCCCTGCGGTTGTTACGGTAGGACTTGGGCTTGGAGTAAGGCGTATGGTCAAAAGGCATGCCCTTGTGAGGAAACTACCATCTGTAGAAACTCTTGGAGCCACAAATGTTATCTGTTCGGATAAGACAGGCACACTTACCCAGAACAAAATGACGGTTGAAAGAATATGCGCCAATAAGCAGATTTTTAAAGTTACGGGAGCCGGGTACTCTCCTTCAGGAGAGTTCTTCAAAAGGAGATGAAAAAGCTTCTACTGACGATATTCATCTTCATGTTCTCTTGCTAGGGGCTGTTCTTTGCAATGATGCAGGTCTTTTCAAGAAGAATGAGAAGTGGAAAATTAAAGGAGATCCTACGGAGGCAGCTCTTCTGGTTGCTGCCGCGAAGGCAGGGCTTAATAAAGTCGAGCTTGATCAAAAGTATCCGCGTCTTGCGGAAATACCCTTTTCCTCCGAAAGAAAAAGAATGACCACCTTCAGTAAACTGGAAGCCGATTCCGACAGTTTTCCTGTTAGAGGACTGATTGCTTTTTCAAAGGGAGCACCTGAAGTAATTCTCGGTTCATGTACGAAAATTTTTCTTGATGGTGAAATAAAATCTTTATCTCCTGAAGTAAAGCAGTTGATTGCAGGTAAAGTCAGGGAAATGGCTGACCAGGCCCTAAGGGTTATGGCTCTCTCTTTCCGTCCTCTTGCTGAAAATACCTCTCTTGAAAAAATTTCTTTCGGAGAACATACTATCAGAAGAAATTGAAGATGAGATGGTCTTTTCAGGTTTAATGGGCATGAGAGACCCTCCAAGAGAGGAAGTAAAAGTTGCAATCCAGAAATGTGCAGACGCAGGCATTAAAACCGTAATGATAACAGGAGACCATAAGATTACAGCGTCTGCAATTGCAAAGGAACTCGGGATTTTAAAGGAAAACGATCTCACTCTTACAGGTTCGGAGCTTGATAGCCTTGGGGATACTGAGTTTGAAGACAAAGTTGAAAAGATCTCGGTTTATGCCAGGGTCTATCCTATCCATAAGTTGAGGGTAATAGATGCTTTTAAGAAAAAAGGCTACGTCGTGGCAATGACCGGAGACGGGGTAAACGATGCCCCTGCCCTTAAAGCTGCAGATATGGGCATAGCTATGGGCATTACAGGCACGGATGTCAGTAAAGAAGCTTCAAGCATGATCCTTACGGATGACAATTTTGCGTCCATTGTCGCAGCGGTTGAGGAAGGGCGAAACATATTTAAAAACATTAGAAATTTTATCACTTATGGACTCTCAGCTCATATCGGGGAGGTTCTCATAGTCCTCATCTCGATCCTGGGATGGCAAATCCTGCCTCTTCTTGCGGTTCAGATCCTCTGGATTAACCTGATTACAGATGGACTTCCTCCAATGGCTCTGTCTGTTGAACCTCCTGACAGCGGACTTATGAGACAGAAACCAAGAAAACGTTGAGGAAGGGCTTATTACCCGCCGAGAAATTGCAGCCGGGCTGGGAATTGGAGGATTGATTGCTCTTCAGGCTCTTATCGTTTTAACCTGGGCTCTTGAAAGAGATTTCCCCATTGAGAAACTGCAGACTCTGATTTTTACACTTGTGGTCTTTTCAGAGATGTTTAACGCCTTTAACTGGCGTTCTGATCGATACTCGATTTTTTCCCTTGGGCTTTTTACAAACAAATCTCTGGTTTATGCAGTCCTGACTACAATAATTCTGCAACTGATAGTAATTTATGTTCCTTTTTTCCAAACTGCTTTTAGAACAGTTCCACTTTCTCTTTTTGAATGGGAATAGTACTGACTCTTGCTTCTACCACTCTTATTTCTATGGAAATTGTAAAATACTTTATAGGAGACAGCTATCAGGAGAAAAAACATGGAAAAACGAATTTCGATTAAATTTAAGGTGTTAAATTCCGGTTTTTAGATTTTGAATTTTAATCAATCTTCTGAAGGATAACTAAGGTTTCAATTTCTCGTTTACAATGAAACTAAAGCATTAATTACCTTTTCGTTCAGTTTTTCCTTTTTTATTCCGCATTTTCAAGACTTTTATTATAGTACAGAGTGAATTCCTTTCCAGGACGTAAGGAAAAATTATAAGAGGCGTACCTTTCGGTAGGAATTTTAATATACATCCGAGATGTTGCAGACACAATTATTGCATCGTATTCCTTGTTCACAGGAGGCTCTGTATAATAAGATGCTTTTTCATAGTTCCTTAAATACTAGGGCAAAGGCCAATAAAGATTTTCAGTATCTACAACGGTTATCTTTAGATTTTCAGGCCCAAGATTAAATACTTCAATTTTCATCATGATGAAAAACTCGTTCCCCAAGGTTAAACAACCTTATTAGCAGGGCAAATGAGAGAATCAGAAATCCAAGTATTTTATATTTTTCCCCAGAAAGCCTTTTTGAGTTTTCAGAATTGTATCCCTGACCTTGATACTTCATTCCCCAAAACTTCCCATCATAACTGTTTCTTTATGAGGTATAGATATATTTAAGGGATAAGATGAAATAGTTTATCTCATGGCTGATGTAAAAATCAAATTATTTGCCAATTTGCGTGAAAAGGCAGGTACATCGGAACTGCATCTGTCGGGAAAAAAAGTTGTAGACGTACTTTTATCCCTTACTGAAAAATATCCTGAGTTAGAGGATCTTATTTTTGAAAAACCTGACGTAGAAAGTGAAGCTCCTATTATGCGTGGTTCAATTAACGTTCTTATAAATGGAAATAATGTCCGGCATCTTGAAGAAATGGATACCCTTCTTTCTGAAGCTGATGAACTTGCAATCCTGCCGCCTGTATCAGGAGGATAACCTTTCAGGAAGGAAAAACAATGGGCAAGATATTCAAAAAACGGACTTTGATTGATGAAGCTTTAAAAATTTTTCTTGAGAATATTTCTACTACAAGAAAAACAGAAGAAGTTCCACTCGAAGTCTGCACAGATAGAGTGCTGGCAGAATCTATAACTTCGGAAAGAAATGTACCTCATTACCGGCGTGCTGCCATGGATGGATACGCATTAAAGGCTTCTGATACTCTGGGAGCTGCACCATCAAATCCGATAATGCTCCAACTTTCTGACAGAATAGAAGAAGGAAGCTTGACCTGGGTCCATACCGGGGATGTAATGCCTGAAGGAGCTGATGCTGTTATAACAGTTGAGGATACTATTTCCGCAGGAAATCTTATTGAGATCCAGGCTCAAGCTTATCCGAACAGGAATGTGGGACAGATTGGAGAGGACATAAAGAAAGGGGAACGAATTTTTGAAACAGGTCATCTTCTTCGTCCATGTGATGCAGCTGTGCTTGCATCGATTGGGATTGACAGAATAAAGGTTTTCAAAAAGCCTGTTGTTGCCGTCATTCCGACAGGAGACGAACTCGTAAGTCGTAAAAAAAGAATGGATGTCCCCCTTCCGGGTATGGTGCTTGAGACTAATGGATTGATGTCGAATCTTTATGTAAAGAAATGGGGTGGAATTCCTCGAGATGTCGAAATAGTTCCTGACAATCCAGATTGTATAAAAAAGGCCATAGAAGAAAATCTGGATGCCGATATGATTCTTCTTTCAGGCGGGACATCAGTAGGGAAAAGAGACTATGCTCCTGAGGTCGTAGCAAATCTTGGAGAACTGCTCGTACATGGTATAGGAGTAAGCCCTGGAAAACCTGCAGCTATTGGGGTAATAAAAAATATCCCTGTTGTTTGCCTGCCAGGTTATCCTGTAGCAGGACTAGTTGGCCTTTATTTATTTGTTCGCCCAGGTATAAGGAAACTGGCAGCAATTCAAGAGATTCCAAAGCTGATTCTTAAAAAACGCCTGGCTGCAAAAATCAGTTCGAAAATAGGATATGTAAGTTTTGTCCGTGTTGTCTTCGAAAGGGATAAAGTGCATCCTTTGGCAGGAGCCTTATCAGGGGCACTTAGTTCCGTTGCAAAGGCTGACGGATATGTACTGGTACCAGAAAATGTTGAAGGGTATGAAGAAGGAGAAGAAGTGGACGTCTTTTTAATCGAGTGACACACCGCAAGCCACTCAAGGTTAAAAATATCCCTACTAGCATTATGATAGTGAAATTTTAACACTATCTGCTACTCTTCGAACTTACTTTTTTACTTATTTTGAGCCAAAAAAGGGTTTATTTCTTGAGAGAAGAGTTTTGAAATAGTATAGAAGTTTGTATCTTCGAAAAAGAAACTCTAAAAACCCTTGAACAAGAGCAAAAATTCTCCCTTTTCTGAATATTGCATTTTGGATTTTTCAGGATTTGTTAAGAAAGAAATCACATTTAGAAAAAAGGGACATCATAAAAAGTGTATGGTAGAAAAATTTGTAACAGAAAATCCATTACAGAAAAAGTTGATTAAAAACATTATCTGTAAAATATTGTTTTACAAAAAAATTTATGAATACTTAAAAAGAAAATTGGAATAAG
Source organism: uncultured Methanosarcinaceae archaeon (assembly GCA_963727895.1). Lineage (GTDB taxonomy): Archaea > Halobacteriota > Methanosarcinia > Methanosarcinales > Methanosarcinaceae > Methanosarcina. Next base: position 207,029 of record CAVSHT010000009.1, read on the forward strand.
GTTTAATTAAAAACCCTTTAAATCACTTCACAAGGGCCTTTGCAGATCTTCTGATGAAGCGTCTCTTGTGCCCTGAAGAAGTAAAGCGCTGTGCAGGTCCTGGGTGCGCTTTTTGAGCCTGTGATTTCTGGACCTTGATTACTTTGCCTTTTCTACCTTTTACCTTTACCCAATCAATGCTGCCGGTTTTGCCCATTATCATTCCTCACTAAGTTTTGATTTTAATATTCTTTAAATTTAGCTGTAATTTATTACTTTATATACCCAAGTATTCGCTTATTGCTGGACACTGCCGGTTGCCGCGGATTTTTATCTCCTCGACAGAGTCTCAATAAACAGATATTCAAACAGAAGTTACCTGTTCGATGATGTAGAATTGATAATTCTCAATGATACTTGAAGAATACTCTATTCCTTGAAGCCTGAAAGTGCGAAAGTATAAATGTCATCAAGCCTTGGATTTGTTATTAAAAGAAATGCTAGTAATTAAATGTTACGGATATCAGATTGAAATAAGGTAAACTTAAAAAATTCTGTTTTTAAAAAAGGTGATTAGCGTAATAAAAAATATACAATCAATGCTTGCAGATATACGAGAAGAACTTGCAAGCATAAAAGAATTTCCTGATCCTGAATTTGTTGGCATTATTAAAGAGCTGGGATTTAGATGTGAACTCTGTGCACGCTGCTGCACTAAAGAGTTTAATGACCACGTTTTTCTGCTCGATGCAGACCTGACCGTTATAAGGCAAATAAATCCTGATGCTATTATTCCTGCACCTTGCCCTGAGTTTTGCGATCAGAAGGGCAGGTTCTATGTCTCAGGTTATGCCCTGAAAACAAAGCCTGACGGTTCCTGTGTTTTCCTTGAGAATAAACGCTGCAAAATATATGATAGCCGACCTTCAATCTGCAGGGTTTATCCTTATATGCTTCATCGAGAAGCAGATGATTCAGGCAAAGTAGACTGGCGCCAGATAAGCGGCTTAAACGAACACGGAAGCTACAATTTTGAACTAGAAGATTCTGAATGTGAAGTAATTGCGCGGGAAACTAGAACTTATGAAGAGTCTTACCTGAAACAGATGATCGGTTTTTTTGAAGCTGTGGATGCCTATTTCAGAAAAAACGGCTTGAAACATGTTCAAAGTATATATGACCGCAAAATGCGAGAATTTCTTAAAGGCAAGTCTGAACTTGAAATTTTCGTATACAATAAGAGCGAATTTGAAAAATATAATTTTAAGTTAGATACCAATAAACAGTGAAGTAAAATGAATTAATGAATGACCCAAAAAGCAACCATATCAGTCCTAATTTAGACAAAAAATTAAATTTAAAATTAAATAGCAGTGTTAATATTTTTTGCACTTAATTTATGATGAAACAAACCTAAAATAGAGAAATAGCAACGCTATAGGATAAAACGTTGCTATCCAAAGATATTCATATTTTTAATTTAAGTGCAAAATCAAACAATTTCAATATAACAATTCAATGTAATTACGTTGAATATAGAGAGTTAATTTTATTTCTTGAGAATTTTGACTATTGGTTTAGTTACTGGTTTTTTGGTAACTTTAACTACTTGTTTAGTTACTGGTTTTTTGACAACTTTAGTTACTAGATTAACTAGTTTGTGATGTACATTGTCATTTACTTGTGCGCTTACTGCTCCAGCTGTCACTGTAACCATAAAACATACTGCAAGCAAAACAGCAAGTGTTTTCTTGATTTGTTTTAACATTTTTTAACTCCTTATTGAATTATTGATTAATTAATGACATTTTAGACAATCGCAGTGGAAAAATAATAGAACATTATTTTTTAGAACACTATTTTCTTCAACTGCAATTATCTAGAGGTTGTCTTGCTGACTTTTGCACCAACGATTCATAAATCAGAATTAAAAAATATAACGTTACTTATATACTAAGAGAATAATCTAATTTATTTTTAAAAAAAGCTTTATCCAACTGTGAATCTCAAAAAAACATTAAATAAAGAAATTAATACTTATTAAGCTCTATTAAGAGCGGATAAAATAGAAGAAAAAAGAATTTTATTTCAAAAAATATGTAATAATATAGCTTAAATATTGAAAAAAGAATAGAATATAAGGATTAATGTTTTTTTGAGTCATAGAATAGGTTATTTAGGAAAGAGGACGTAAATTTTCCACATATTAGATAAATATGAGTATTTAATAACTGAAAAAACAAAATAAAGAAATAGAACGGCCAATCATGAATATAAAAAACTCAAAGGATTTCAATAAAACCAAAATGGTGAGTTATAAGAAAAGTATAAAACTTCCAATATAAGTATTTAAATAAAAATTTGGCTTTGATACTTAAACATAGTTATATACTATTAGAAAGTATATTTCTTCATGAACTGCCCCAGATGCAATAGTTCCAGTCACAAAAAGAACGGTATAGTTGGCGGGCGTCAACGGTACAAATGCTCTGATTGTGGCTATAACTATACAGTAGAGCTAAAATCAACTGCTTTTTCCGCTTTTGTAAAAAGACAGGCTTTACAACTCTATCTTGAAGGATTGGGCTTTCGTTCAATAGGACGATTTTTAGGGGTGAGTCATGTTTCTGTCCAAAGATGGATAAAGAAATTTGGTCAGGAGTTAGAGGACCTAAAAAGTGAAAATGAGATATCTATTGTTGAAATGGATGAAATGCACACTTACATCGGTAACAAAAAAAATATTGCTGGATCTGGATTGCTGTTGATAGAGTTGGGAAAAAGTTCATCAACTGCTCTTTTGGTAGCAGAGGAACAGAAACTGGAAAACTACTCTGGGAAAAAGTGAAGAAAAAAGAGATTGGAGAAGTAATGACAGATCACTGGAGAGCATATGCAGAGTTTCTTCCAGAAAAGAGTCATACTCAATCAAAAGCAGAAACATTTACAGTTGAGGGATATAACAGCATATTGAGGCATTTTCTAGCAAGATTGAGAAGAAAGACAAAGTGTTATACAAAAAGTCTTGAAATGCTAAAGTACTCGGTTATTCTATTGATGAAATACAGAAATAAAGAGTTAACTATGTTTAATTAACAATGCCAAAAATTTTAAAGCGGACATAAATTAACTGACAGTATGCCTTTTTTAAGATTATTTGATATTAAGTAACCAAAAAACAAAAACAACGGAGAAATTGTAAGAAAAAACTTAGTTGCTGTGTTTAGATATCCAAGTTACTTTGCAATTTAGTCGTTCAATATTAAAAATACCACAAAAAAGATAATTTTGATTAAAAACTTGTGCTTATTAATAAAAAAGCCATTCTCAAAGTCGAATATGTCATATTGTGACATAATAATCAGTATGACATCAGACCATAAAATACCGCACTTTACTTCTCGCCGTAAGTAAAATCTGGTGTCGCATCTGCTCAAGTAGTCGTTTTCGGAAAGAATTCAAAAATTTATGTTTATGATGATAAATGAATATTGATTACTTGCTTAAAACAAAGGGAAAACAATTAGTACTAAATATATTTAGTTGGAACACTTAAATGCAGTTCAAAAATTACACTTATAACATGATAAGAAATGCTGGAGATAAGTTAAAGCCATGAACATTGATCTAGATGAAATGCTTCAATTAGCATCAAGTTTTTTAGCGTTTTTTCTTTTTATTATTTCTTTTCTTGCATATATGCGAGAACGGAGGAAAAAACTATTTCTGTTATCTGCAGCATTTTTTTTCTATTCGCTAATGGAGTTTTTAGATGCAGGTGATATATTTTCTCCTAAAATAGGCGAATATTTTGAAATAGCGGGCAACTCTTTGAATTTTGTTATATTGGCGCTGTTTTTTCTTTCCATGATTACAAAAGAGTAGGGTTGAAATGGAATTTGAACTCGATACTAGAAGGAGAATCTACGAACAAATAAAAAAATCTCCTGGAATCCACTTCAGAGAAATCGAGCGAAGGCTGAACGTGGTAGTGGGCAATTTGCAGTATCACCTCCAGTATCTAGAAAAGAAAAAACTGATAGTAGCTTCAAATGACGATGATTACGTCCGCTATTTTGCAGTAGATAAGAACTTAAACGAAAAAAAGAGAAAAATATTGTCTCTGTTAAGAAGATCCAGCTGCAGGCACATTCTCGTTCAACTACTTAAGAATCCTGACCTTAATAATAAAGATATTTCTTCAGCTGTTGGTCTCTCACCTTCAACCATTTCCTGGAATCTAAACAAACTTGTTGAAACTGGAGTAATTGAAAGAAAAAAAACCGGAAGGGTAAGTAACTTTATAATCATCGATCCTACCACAGTTGTCGAACTTCTTATCTGCTACAAAGAAAGCTTTCTTGATACTCTAGTTGATGGTTTTATTGAAATGTGGGAATTCAAGAACTCTAAGTAGTTTGATCGTCTATATTTTGGTTGATATTATTCCAAGGATAGAAATACACCTTTTAGCTATTCTTTTCTGGTAAACTTATCACTTTATTAAGAACCCTTCAGTATGACATTAAACTGAATCACAAGCCATATTCTAAGTAACGTAAGAAAAACATCAATAAGGGATTGCTGGATAATCAAAGTGTTGTGTTAGTCTCGTTCTCCGAATTTTGTTTCATTGATTTTTTTACTATATTGAGACATCTTGGTTAATTTAATGTGGATGATATATACATTAAATTCAAAATACGCTTGCAAGAGAATGTTGACTTGTGACTTAAAATATCATAGAGATCAGCTTAATTATACGTTTTTAACAATTTACTGACTAAAAATACATGAAAACTTATATGGTTACTGAATAAAAGTTTAAATTATTTATTGTGGCGGGAAACATGGAAGAAACTTGGAAAAACCCGCCACATTCTCACATGGAAGAAAGCCGCCACATTCTCACATGGAGGAAGGCCTAAAACATTTTGCAGTGTTGATCCCGATTTATCACCGCAATAACCTTCATTTTTCAGTCCTCATATGACATAATATATATTCTGGTACATTATTCGAAAAGTAGTACAATTGTCGAATAATAGTACAATATTCGAATAGTCAAAATAGTATATAGTTGGAAGGTTTAAACGATTTACAATGGCAATGCGTATCGAAAATTTTTTAAATTCATTTAGATTACATAAATCAAGGACCACAACAGAGTTATAAGGAGCTATTTTATAAGAGGCTGTAAACTAATTTTCGGGGTGAGAAGACACGAAACAATCTTCGACAATTAACGAAATTCAAGATTTGGTTGATGAAGAATGGGGAAACCCCTTCATTATTGATCCCGATAATTCTTCTTACATATAATAATTCTTAACAAATATGGAGGAAACAATAAAATGAAGAGATTTGTAGCAGTTACACTGGCTACTCTCATGCTTCTGACTGTATTTGCATCCGCTGCAATGGCTGATGATAATAATACAACCTCAGCAGTGAGTACAATTGAGATCCGTGGTCCAGTGTATAACGGCTCTAATATTGCCGATATTCTTAACCAGAATGACGGTAACGTTACAATGGATGCTAATAAATTTGCAGCATTCTATTACGACCTTAACAACAATGTGACAACCGAGTCTCTTTCTATTAAGAATATTGCTGGCACTTCTGGCAGGACTATAGGAGAGAATGGTTTAGTATATACAACAACGATTGGACAGACCGATTACAAGTACGGAGATTGGGGCAACTACAGTGTGCTCGGTTTCTTCGCAGACAAGTATATCCCACTCAAATATAACGACGCTAGCAAGCTTGCAAAGCTTGTTCTTGACAGCGATGACAAGTACACTCTGAAGACCGGAGATAAACTTGACCTTGGTGACGGATACACTCTCGAAGCCAAGCAAGTAGATGTTGATGGTAAGAAAGTCTGGCTTGAATTCGACAAGGATGGACAGTATGTGGATGACCAGATTGTCTCAACTGACTCTGGAGATAGCACCTGGACCTGTAAAGTTGACAACGTGCAGGGCGAAGATAATGTTCCTGTCCTGAAAGTCCACGTCAACCAGGTCTTCCAGGGTGCGGTCGACAGCATTGCTCAGGTCGATGGTCTCTGGCTAATTGACTACGCAAACGCTATTAAGATTGATACTAGCGATGAATTCGGCAAACTAAACAATGTAGCCATTAATGGCCCCACCATTACCATCAACAACAAAGATACATTCACTCTGACTAGAGACTCTGATCAGGAAATTGGACAGGGATTATACTTCAGGGTTGCTGATTCCGATGCGCTCAGATTCTATGCCTTTAAGCAGCAAACAACTTCTGGAACCTATGATATAAGAGGAACCGTTGTTTCCGGCGAACAGTCTTACAATTGGACTTCAAACAACTTTGCTGGTTTCTTCTACGACCTAAATAAGAATGTTGGAACCGAAACTTTGAGCGTCTCTGGCGTTAGCGGAAGAACTATTCCAAAATATGGCCTCAACTACAGCACCACTATAAAAAGTGTTGATTATAAGGCCAGTGATGTTTTCAATGGAACTTACCCAGTTCTCGGCTTCTTTGCGCAGAAGTATGTTCCTCTGAAATCCAATGATGCCAGCAAGCTTGCCAAGCTCGTTCTTGACAGTGATGACAAGTACACTCTAAAGACCGGAGATAAACTTGACCTTGGTGACGGATACACTCTCGAAGCCAAGCAGGTAGATGTTGACGGTAAGAAAGTCTGGCTTGAATTCGACAAGGACGGACAGTATGTGGACGACCAGATTGTCTCAACTGACTCTGGAGATGGAGTCTGGACCTCTAAAATTGACAATGTACAGGGCGAAGACAATGTTCCTGTTCTGAAAGTCCATATCAACCAAGTATTCCAGGGCGCAGTCGACAGCATTGCACAGATTGATGGTCTCTGGCTCATTGACTACGCAAACGCTATTAAGATCGATACTAGCAATGAATTCGGCAAACTTGATAATGTAGCTATCAATGGACCTACAATTACCATCAACAACAAAGATACATTCAGTCTGACTAGAGATTCTGATCAGGAAATTGGGCAGGGAATGTACTTCAAGGTCGCCGACTCCGATGCACTCAGATATTACCCATACGTTCAGCAGACCCTCAGTAATGGGACAGTTGCAACCAGCTCGGGTAATACAAGCATCGATAACACAACAAGCGTCAATAGTACAACAAGTATCAATAACACGACTACTCCAGCTGTAGGCAATGAAACCGCCCCGTCTGACAATATGACCAACGGAACACCAAGTGCACCTACAACTCCAGAAGAGACTCCTGCTACAAATAATACAACAGCAACAAACACCTCTACTAAGAGTAAAACACCAGGATTCGAGATTCTACCTGGAATTATTGGACTTCTTGCAGTTGTCTACTTTGTCAGGAGGAACAAGTAAATTTTCAGAGTGAAGGATTTTCTTAATCCTTCTTTCTTTTACTTTTTTACTAAAATTCTAATTGAATGATAGAATTCTACATTTGCCATCTTTTCCTATATAAAAATCAATAACTACATACATCGAGAAAAAGCAACTACATGTTTCGGAATATTTTTTACATATCCTAGTATTAGAAAAACAAGTTCCAAGGTAAAATTAGAAAAGTTACAAAGGCAAGAAAAATTAAGAAACAATCTAATTTATTTTTCCTTTGACCTTCCACTTAAGAAGCAATCCTTCCTCGACTTTTTCAGCAGAAATAAGTTCAAGCCCAAGAAGTTCGGCTTCCGTGAATCCTTCTCCATCAGTAAAAGTTGGAGCTGTTTTTCCTCCTATTATAAGATTTCCAACGAAAGTATAGACTTCATCAACAAGACCAGCTGAAAGCATTCCCCAATTCAAAGTTGCTCCTCCTTCAACCATTAGGGTGTTTATTCCTATTTCTTTTAATTTTACCGTAAGCTCTGTAAGGTCAACTCTAAGAGTTCCTGTTTTAATAACTAAAGCCTTTTCTTCAAGGAGTTTAATCTTTTCTGTTGGAGCTGAATTTGAAATCGCAATTATTCTGAGACCTTCGCCTTTTTTAAATACATCAGCATCTAAAGGAATCCTTGCTCTGCTGTCAACAATAATCCTTGCTGGATTTTCACTTTTTCCTGCGGCTTTTCTGGATGCCTGTCTCTCTACAGACTTTACAGTTAAGCTTGGATCATCCGAAAGGACAGTTCCTATCCCTACCATAACTGCATCTACCTGGGCTCGGAGTTCATCAACTCTTTCAAAATCTAGTTTTCCGGAGATTCGGACCTGTTTTCTTTCTTTTGTTGAAAGTTTCCCATCAGCGGACATTGCGGAATTAATAAAAATAAAAGGTCTATCCATTTTTTGGACTCCTGAAAAAGTAGTTTTAAGAGAAGTATTTCTCGAAAAAACTTCCTATTTGAAGGATTCTTAACAGGTTTCAAATATTCTTAATCAATCAGCATCTCATTAAAAAAGTATAATAAGAAAATTTGATTTATTTATTCCATTTCTATTAAAGGCTTCAGTAGATCATGGTCTCTTAAAAGCCCTTGAAGCTTCCTGTTTGAGTTAATGATAGGAACCTGATCAATTCTGTTTCTCTTCATTTTACGTGCGCAGTCGCTGACAGATGTAATATATGTAGCTGTAACTGGTTCCTTGATCATTATATCACTTCCAATAAGATTAGGAACCTTAATCCTGGAGACGCTGTAGTAGATGCTCATAGTATCTCGCATAGACTCCCAGGTCCAAGCATCGTCATCCTGACCTGCAGACATATTTGACATCTCTACACTATCTTCAATTACGCTGGAAGCAATAACGTCACGATCCGATATTATTCCTACGAGCTCCAAGTTTGCATCAAGTACCGGGACAGCCTTGACACCTGAAAGCTCCATAATTCTAGCAGCAACGGGGAGTGGTGTTCCACTGTAAACAGCAACTACTTCCTTTTCTACATAATCCTTTATTGGAATATCGATATTCATATCTGCAATTGCACCCACAATGTCTGCCACAGTAACAAGTCCCACAAGTTTCCCGTCATCTACTACTGGAAGCCTTCTGATGTTGTGTTCTAAAAGCAAGCGTGCTGCAATCTGCAGATCCGATCCAGAAGATATAGTTATTGGATCTCTTGTCATAAGAAGAGCCAATTGTTCTTCTTCAGGGTTTTGTAAAAGGTTTGTTCTGGTTACAACTCCCACAACTTTAGAGTCTTTAAGTACCGGCACTCCAGAAATATGTTTATTTTTAAGAATTTTTAAAACTTCGTCCCTTGAGCCTGGAAGCGTTGCACTAGCTACGTCCCTTACCATAATATCTTCAATGAAGATGCTTTTTGGCATGTAATCTACACCTATCTCTAAATCCTAGTTTTGTTCTCCCACGTTTTATTTCTCAAAAGGCTTTAATTGACAGAAAGTCTTAACTCTGCTTTTCACTCCGGACAACCATAACCGGAACTTTTGAGTTTCTCACTACATTCTCTGCAACACTTCCCATCAAAAATCTGTCGAGACCTGTTTTGCCGAGAGTACCCACAACTATTAGGTCAATATCATTATTCTCAGCGAAATTTATAATCTCATTGCTTGGGTGACCTTCCAACAGGACTCCTCTTACCTCAACCCCTGAAGCTTCTCCGCATTCCTTAACTTCGGATATTGCTTTCTCTCCCTCCTCTTTCAGAGTGTCATACATTGTTTCCCAGCCAGCATCCATAGGTAGCGAAGAAAAAGAAGTCATATCTACCACGTAAAGACCATGTACCGTAGCCCCACTAAGTTTTGCAATCTCAATACCATATGAGATAGCTTTAAGGCTATTTTTGGATCCGTCTGTTGCAATCAATATATTCCTGTAAAATTCACTCATCTTATTTGTTCTCCATTTTCTTTAAGAATGAAATACTGATAATATGTCATCGGGTCTTGCCCGCCTTGTGATTCCATTTATAGGGTTCTTTATCCCTAAAAGATTATTGGAATTTCCATTAAGGATCATAAGATTAGCTTTATTCCCCTTTTGTATCGAATTTATAGAATCATGCCCCATTACAAAAGACCCATTAAGTGTGCAAATTTTAAATACTTGTCTATCGTCAAGTGAAAAAACTTTGGACATAAATTCCATTTCAGCAAACATATTTACAGAATTTAACATTACATTATCTGTTCCTGCAGCTACTTGTATTCCAGCTTCGAGCATATCGGCTATAGGTGCCATTCCGACTCCTGTAATGAAGTTAGACCTGGGGCAGACAACAACTGGAATTTTCGCATCAGCCACAGATTCCAGATCTCTTTTTGTAGCTTTTGTCAGATGAATAAGAAGATCAGGTTCGAGTGATAATGCTTTTTCTATGTCGCTTGTATCTTTTTCTCCTGCATGAATCGCAAAGAATTTATTATGTTGGCGTGTAAAGGTAGCTATATTCTCCAATAGTTCGAGATCAAGATCATTTGTCCCACTCATTCCGAGACCATTAGAACTTAACAAAATTCTTTGGACTTCCGCCAGTACTACCTGAAGAGGTAATTCAGGTTCTGCAGGTCTACTCAATACCATAGAACGAAGTTTAATTTCTTCGAGAGCTTTATTCAAAGCCGCTACACCTACAACACCCCCCTCTCTGAAATCCGCAAAAGCACATGTACCTGTTTCTACCATATCCATTAGGGACTTTTTCATACACTCGATAATGGTTTTGTATGGCGTTTCTCTTAAAATTTTATGTTTTAACCCATCAGGAGGCTTTACCAAGGCATCCAGATCTTTTTGAATTTTGAATCCAGAAACTTTTCCCAGTGTGGGATCTTTGAATACTGAATCTCCAAGGTGAGTATGAGCATTGACAAAACAGGGAGCTATTATGTTGGTAGAGTGTGTATGTTCCTCTCCAATCTCTGTAATAATCCCTTTATTTATACAGATATACCCTTCAATAGGTTCTAGGTCAGAACCTGCAATAATTGTTCCAGAAATTATCTGTTCAGTGCCATACATATCTACGCACCTCAGCTATTCATTAAATATAATACTTAACTTGCGAAAGAGCAAATATCTAAATAATATAAAATATTTTTTGATAGTTTTAAAAATGTAATAATTTTTATAATAATGCAATATAAATAGGATGCAAATTAAGTTTTATTGCTTTTATGAAAGGTTGCTCGTTTTTATGAGAAACTGACCTTTAATCTAAATATCTCCTATAAATATATATGCAATAGAGTTAAACCATACATCACCGATATTTATATATATTAATGGAGATATAATGGGACTTTAGCGCATTGTATAGGTCCTTGCACGAGATAATGGAAAATCCTGACTATGAGTGTATAGACAACCCCAATGCGGTACATTGATAGTGTAACATTGCCCGGCACGAGGGTAACTGAAAGTGACTGCGGAAAACCAGAGGATGAACTTTCGGAGTTAGTGCGCCAGGGCTACAGCACTATTTCTTTTGATATTAAAAAATCCAGGTGGGGACTTTAGTAATTAAAGTTAAAACTTTAGTAATCAAATTTCAGTTTTCCTTCTTTAATTGGTTAATAAATAAATTCGTTATTGAGATATAGAATACCTCGAGAAAGGTAAAAGAATATGGCTTTCGAAGAGGCAATAACAGATCTAGGTTCTAACATAATCATTGATATTGAGGTTACTCCCGGTTCTAAGTCAATTTCGGTTCCTAGCAGTTATAATGAGTGGCGTAAACGAATTGAAGTAAAACTAACTAAAAATGCCCAGAAAGGAAAGGCAAATGAACAGCTTGTGGAATGTCTTGCTGATCTCTTCGGGATTAGTAGCTCGAATATTCAGATAAATAGTGGGGCAACGAGCAGTAAAAAGTCTTTATTGATAAGAGGAGTTTCATATCAACAGGCAGTTTCAATTCTAGAAGCCCATTTAAAGAAATAAAACCAAGTTATCAAGAAAAATAAAATATTATGAAAGAATCATGTTTAAAATAAATTTTTAGTTATTTTATAAGTGAAATATGGTATCCTTGAAATTCTAATAATAAAAGGAATAATAAAAGGATTCCAGAAAACGTGACTGATTTAGAAATTTATAGAAAGAGACTTGAAAGAATTGAAGAACTGCTTTCCGAAATCTCCGAATACGCTGAAAAGGGAGCAATTATCATCGTTGAAGGAAAAAAAGATGTTCTCTCACTGAAAAAGCTTGGAATTGAAGGCAATTTTGAACTTGCAACTCGAGACTCTCTTTTTAATTTTTCAGAGAGAATTACCCAGCTTGGTAGCGAAGTAGTTATATTGACTGATTGGGATAGAAGAGGTGACCTTCTGGCTACAAAGCTTTCAGGATACTTTGAAAGTTTTGGTCTGAACCCTGAACTTGATATTCGAAATAAACTCAGGTTCATAGTTCAAAAAGACATTAAAGATGTTGAAAGTCTGTATACCTATGTTTCGAAGTTGAGATTGAAAACAGGCTCCTGCTCAAATCAGGATTTCCAATAAGTATATTAAAAAAGGGAAATTAAAAGGTAAATTTTAAGAGATTAAGTTCAAAAACTAATATTAAAGCTGATATTAATTTTTGAAGGCGTTTTTATTCTTTATGCATGGGACTTGAAGATTCTCTGCTCTCCTGAATGATTTCCATATTTTGTGGACTTTTTTGATGGTTAAACGTCCGATCAAATTCTGGATACTTTGGAAACTTAACAGACAGTTCCTCAAACATTTTATGCCTGGGACTAATAATTATTATATGAGCAGGAGGATGAATTTTCTTCAGCCTGCTAATTGCCGCCCCTGCATGATTATTCAACTCAACTAGTGCTGCAGAGTTACATTTTGATTTGAGGGATACTCCCATCACATTAACAAGAAGCTCATCAGCATAGTTTGGCTCTATACATTTTGGAGTAGCCGAAAATTGAATATGTCCATATCGTTCTAGATCATGTAAGGCTATTTTTACTTTGTCCGAATCGTCTGCCCGGACTAATGCGAATGATTTCATTTTTTACACACCACCAATTACTGAAGTTATCCCCATTTGGATATGGATCTACCCCTATAATAATCTTTGTGTATCAAAGATGCTGAACAGCCAAGTTTTTTCATAAATTTCGGGTCATTTATGTTTTTATAATCGCTTTTAAAGCGCTATAAATGGTCTGTCCACTAGTTATAATACTAGATATTTTAGAGAAGATATTCTCAAAATTATAAGGGGTACCATGAAATTTCTTTTTTCAGATATAGTATATGCTTCCAGGTTATGAAGCAAAGTTATTTTGTAGTTAGATTCATCGTATATATATTCGTTTTGAAATAATATCAAGTAAAAAAAGATGTTTAAAAATTATAAGTGTGTATATAAATTAAATAATTTTTTTATTAATACCACCCTTTGGCAAAAGAAAATTAAATAAGTAATGTTAAGCAAATGTTTACAAAAAATTAATTTATATGAATAGCTAATTGGGTAAGACCTGTACAGAATAAGTTAAAATTTTTTAATAAAAGATAGAAGTTTGGATACAAAGTGTTTTATTTCTTTTTTATAAGAACTTTATTAATTAAAAATACTAAGTGATAATATATATTCAAAATGATCAAAAAATTCAAAGATAAAATATCAACCACTTATTTATGGACGACTGATTGATTGAAAGTAAACATTAATAAGACAAGAGCTTACTTCAGATAAGTTTAAAATAAAGAACGTGTTTTAAAACACTCGATTTTCATAAAAATCAGGGTAAAACATCAAGAGTTAAATTTTTAAATTATAACATTGCAGCTAAAATGTACTTTATAAGTATGCTTTATAATATGAGATCTATTAATTGGAACTTCTGTATTATACCTTAAAGAAGGTACAAAAAAGAAATAAAGATACCACAAAACGGTCTTTACTCTTTTTTCGTCACACATATTATTTCTAATGTAGTGGAAAGGATTAATAGATACATAATGATTATGAATATACCCTTGATATTTAACGAAAAATGAATCTTTAGTTTAATTCCAATATACAATCAAACTTCAATTATTATTCAATATTAAATTCCATTACTCAGAATTCAAAAATAAGATCCACTATTTACACAACCAATACCTAACATTGAACCTTCAATAGTAAATTGAGTGACGCAGTTACAAAGCTTGATTGTCCTGCTCTCAAATTAGAATATTCAGAGTTAATATATCAGATGGTGTGAGTATATGGCTGAAGATATTAAAACTAAGGTAATACAGGCAAAAAAGGCATCAATAGAACTTTCCAGTGTAAACACAGAAATAAAAAACAGAGCTCTTGAGACCATGGCTCAAGCTCTGGACAAAGAAAGGAAAGCCATAATAGAAGCAAACGCAAAAGATCTTGAATATGCAGCGGAACTGAAAAAGAAAGGAAAGCTAACTCAGGCGCTTGTGGACAGACTTAAAGTAAGCGACTCAAAGATTGATGGAATGATTGCAGGAATTAGAGATGTAATAAAGTTAAAAGATCCAGTAGGAGATACCCTGTCTACTCTTGAACTGGACAAAAATCTGATACTTTATCAAGTGAGTTGTCCAATTGGCCTTATAGGAGTTATCTTTGAATCCCGACCTGATGTGGTGCCTCAGGTTATGTCTCTTTGCCTTAAGAGCGGGAACGCGACAATCTTTAAAGGTGGAAGCGAAGCTCGAGAGTCTAACCGCACTATATTTCAAATTCTTGTAAAAGCAATAGAATCTACCGACGGTATGCCAGCAGATGCGTTCCAGCTTATGGAAACCAGAGAAGAAATAATGGATCTTTTGAGCCTGGATGCCTACGTAGACCTCCTGATTCCCAGAGGATCAAACGAGTTTGTAAAGTTCATCCAGGAAAATACGAAGATTCCGGTACTCGGGCATACAAGTGGGATCTGCCATATCTATGTGGATGAGTATGCAGATCTCGATATAGCCTGGAAAGTCTGCTTCGATGCGAAAGTACAATATCCTGCTGTGTGCAATGCTATTGAAACCCTTCTGATAAACCGTAAGATTGCAGACGCTTTCCTGCCGAAAATGGCAGAGATGTACCTTGGTGCAGAGGTCGAACTGCGCTGTGATCAGGATACATACTCACTACTTGAAAAAAGAGGGACTTTCTCCTTTATCAAAGGCTACGGAAGAAGACTGGAGCCTGGAATACAATGACCTAATTCTTTCAATAAAAGTAGTTGACAATATAAAAGAAGCAATTGATCACATAAACACATTCGGTTCCCACCATACCGATGGAATAATAACTGAAGATGCCTTAAGAAGAAAAAAGTTTACAGGGCTTGTTGATTCTTCGAGTGTTATGGTAAACGCATCAACCCGTTTTGCGGACGGTTATCGCTATGGAAAAGGAGCTGAGGTTGGGATCAGCACAAACAAAATTCATTCTCGTGGACCTGTAGGCATGGAAGGACTACTGATCTACAAATATATATTACTTGGAAAAGGGCAAATTGTTGCAGATTATGCAGGAGAAAATGCAAAGCCCTATACTCACAAGAAACTTAACCTTAAGTTTGAAGATGTAAACTGAACCCTTACAGAATAGTTATATATATGAATAGAAAATATCAGCGCAAATTGATTGCACCAATGGAAATCAGGATTGTGACTGTAGTGATCTGAGCCACATTTTCAAAATACTTTACGGGGCCTTGTGATTGACAGATAGAAATCAATTTCTCAATGATGTTAATAAAATCGTAATCAAGATCGGCACTTCCTCAATTACAAAAAATAACTGTGATAGTACGAAAGAAAACTGCAGTATTGATCCTACATTTATGGAAAACATTGCAGCTCAGGTTTCCGAACTTAGAAAACGTGGAAAAGAAGTAATTATAGTAAGTTCGGGGGCAATAGGTGTGGGGCTATATGAATTGGGCATTGCCCCAAAACCTCGTGAAATTCCTATACGGCAGGCAGCTGCATCTGTGGGGCAGAGCATTCTAATGCAATACTGGAGTGAAGCATTTTCAAAATACGGAATAAAAGTTGCTCAGATCCTACTTACATATGAATTTTATTCTGATCGAGTATCTTACCTTAACCTCAGAAACAGTATATCCACTCTTCTGGAGTATGGGGTAGTTCCCATAATAAATGAAAACGACTGTACCTGTACAAACGAGATTGACGCCATTTTCGGAGATAACGACAAACTCTCCGCAATGGTTGCAAGTAAGATTGATGCTGATCTTCTGATTATTCTTTCGGATATTGACGGCCTTTTTGACAAGAATCCAAAAACACATAAAGATGCCAGACTTATTTCTCTCGTCGAAAAAATTACTCCTGAAATCGAAAGCTATGGTGGCGATCCTACAAGCTTTAAGGGAGTAGGAGGAATGAGGACCAAGATAAAGGCCGCAAAGATCTGCAGTATGGCAGGATGCTATGTTTTGATCACAAATAGTGAGATTAAGGATGTAATTTTAAAAATTATATATGGGGATGAAATCGGAACTCTTTTCTTAGCTGAAAGGCATATCCAGAAAAACCGTGCACGTTGGATTATTCTTGCAAGAGCCTCAGGTACTATTCGTGTAGATGCAGGAGCAAAAGCCGCAATCCTGGAAAAAAACAGCCTTCTTCCAGCAGGAATTACAGATGTAGATGGGAGTTTTGACAGAGGAGATGTGGTGAGACTAGAATGTGAAGGCAGGATCTTTGCAAAAGGGATTACAGATTATACATCAGAAGAACTTATGAAAATTAAAGGAGCGCATACAGACGAAATAGAGGGACTTCTGGGCTATAATAATTACAGCAATGTAATAAAAAAAGAAAACATAGGCCTACTGGAAGAATTTAATTAAGTTTCCAGAATATCCAAAGAACTAAAATGGATTTTCAAGCTTTTTGAAAAATTTAAATAAATTTTTTGTATTTCGGGAGCTTTTATTAATTTAGATTGTTCTTTAAAAGAATCAAACTTCGAAATTTCTTTAAATTACTCAATACTAACCAAGAATAAGTTTTGAGACAATCGCCTCAAATGATTATTACATTTATTTTGAAAGATAGGAGAAATTATATGGTAGATCAAAACCAAAAAATAGGGTTTATCGGAGCAGGAAAAATGGGCTCTGCTCTTATGCAGGGAATTATAAAGGCTGGAATTGTAGAGCCTGAAAATCTTGGTGCAAGCGACGTTTATGAGCCTTTTTTAAATGAGCTAAAAGCAAAGCTGGGCATTACTGTATCGACTGACAATGCGATTATTGTCCAGGCATCCGATATTCTTATTCTGGCGGTAAAACCTCAAACTCTGGGTTTGGTACTTGAAAATCTTAAAGCTCAAATAACCGCCGAGAAACTTATTATTTCAATTGCAGCAGGCGTTCCTCTTTCAACTTACGAAAATGCTCTCCCCGCGGGAACAAGAGTTATACGTGTAATGCCAAACATTGCAGCTACAGTTTCCGAAGCCGCTTCAGGCATTGCTTCAGGCAAAAATGCTACTCCGAAAGACGTGAAAACCGCTCTTGAGATTTTTTCGGCGGTAGGCACTGCAGTTCAAGTTTCTGAGTATATAATGGACGCTGTTACAGGCCTTTCAGGAAGCGGCCCTGCATTCATATTTCCAGTAATTGAGGCAATGGCCGATGGAGCTGTCCTTGAAGGAATGGATAGAAAAAGTGCCCTAACTCTTTCAGCCCAAACCGTACTTGGAGCTGCGAAAATGATGCTTGAAACAGGCCTGCACCCCGGAGAACTCAAGGATATGGTTACTTCTCCCGCTGGAACTACAATTCAGGGAGTTCATGCCCTTGAAGAAGCCGGAATCAGGGCTGCATTTATGAATGCAGTTATAAGGGCAACCGAACGCTCAAAAGAACTTGGAAAGAAGTAAATTCCTTTTTTCCATATATTTTTTATTTGTTTTTTAATGGACCAAAACTTATTCAACATAACGTTTCTGCATAAATAAAAGGAAAAATGTTTTTTGCTAGAAATTTATGTCCCAAAAAAGCTCTATTTTAAAAAATATGAGGGATTAATAAAATAGATTTTGTGAAAAGAAATTTTAGACTTCAGATTATTTTTTACTATTTTTTTTCAGGCATAAGAACCAGTCAAGACAGTACATACCCTCTTCAGACTTACTAAGTCTTTCTTTTACTGTTTCCATTGAACTTGGAGCTGAGATAATGACGTCATCTCCAGGCTGCCAGTTTGCCGGAGTTGCTACTTTTTCAGCTTCATTTTTCTGCAGGGCAGAAACAAGTCTCTTTATTTTCTGCATATTTCTTCCGGCTGATTGTGGATAATAAAGAATTGCTCTTATCTTTGACTCAGGATCTATAATAAATACAGCTCTTACAGCCTGAGTAGTTGAGGCATTTGGCTGGATCATTCCATATTTTTTTGCAACATCCATCTTTAGATCAGCGATTACCGGGAACTTGACCTCTACATTTTTCATTCCTTTGTACTCAATTTTTTCCTCAATCCTCTTACCATGCAATATGAGAGAACACACTATCGATAGAAAGCCCTATAAGCTCAGTGTTCATAACTTTGAATTCATCTTGCATACTGGCAAAAGTCAAAAATTCGGTAGTACATACAGGTGTAAAGTCTGCAGGATGACTGAAGAGTACTACCCATTTACCCTTGTAATCATCCGGAAAATTGATTGGTCCCTGAGTCGTTATGGCTTGTAAAGGAAGGTGCATCATCCCCTATAAGAGGCATGCTTACGTGTTCACATTCGGCTTCTACCATATTATCACCTATTTTTAAGACATTGCCGTTTTTAGGGATTATTAAAAGGTCTGGAGACGAAGTTAAACGAATAAAACTTAAAAATCATTATTATCCCTTAACCGATCCCCAAAACTAGTTTATAGATATTTTCATTCTTATTTATCAATTACGAAATAGAGGAAAAGATTTAGATTGTAATAAGAAATTTTTAATAAATATATATTGTTAGAGATTAATACCTAATAAATAATGTATTTCTTATTTTGATTTAGTTTCCCCAATACATTTATGATATATTTTTAAAGAGCTGGTAAAGTCTTTTTTAAAAAATTCATGTTTTCTAACTTATTATTTTTAAAAAAGAAGTATTTAAAGCCCTTCTTTTAGAAAATAATTTATTCTCAGAATCCTTTCATATAGTGGGGGTTAAATGAGGGAGTTTATTAGGCCAAAGGTTGCAGTTAGTAGATGCCTTGGGTTTGATCACTGCCGATATAATGGGGGCATCATAAACAGTCCGATAGTATCAAATCTCATGGAATATGTTAATTTCCTGCCTGTTTGCCCAGAAGTAGAGATGGGGCTAGGTATTCCAAGAGATCCAGTAAGAATAATTCTCAAAAATGGAAAACAGAGTCTTTTCCAGTCAGCAAGTGGCAAACAGAGTCTTATCCAGTCAGCAAGTGGCAGAGACTTAACAGAAGTTATGGAGGCATTTTGCACTGATTTTCTAGGTTCCACAGGAGAAATTGACGGTTTCATTCTAAAATACCGATCTCCTTCCTGCGGCATTAAAGATGTAAAAGTTTACCCAAATACAGCACTCAAATCAGCAGCAATTGGAAAAACTTCAGGATATTTTGGGGGGGCAGTTCTGAAGAAATTTCCGTACCTTCCTATCGAAGATGAAGGACGGCTAAGAAATAAACGCATAAAAGAACATTTCATGACCAGGCTCTTTATGATTGCAGCTTTTCGGAAAGTAAAATCCGAAGGTCGCATGAGGAATCTTATTGCATTCCATACTGAAAATAAGTATATTCTCATGGCATATAGCCAAAAAGAACTCAGAATATTAGGCACAATTGTTGCAAATAAAGAACAAAAAGACTTTAAGGAACTGGTCTCTGAATACGAAAAACATCTTTACAGCGCCATTTCAAGAGCTCCTAGATATACTTCAACTATTAACGTGCTCATGCACGCTTTTGGTCATTTTTCAGAAAATCTCTCGAATCAGGAAAAATTGCTATTTTTTAACTGGATCCAGAAATACAGAGAAGGAAAAGTTACCCTTTGCCCTGCAATTAATACAATTAGGTCATGGGCCGTGCGCTTTGAAGACCAGTACATTACGAATCAGACTTTTTTTGAACCTTATCCAGAAGACCTGATGGAAGTTGACTCTACAAATTCTCACCTCAGGGAAGATCTCTGGGAATGAAACTCTTAAATTTGATATTCTGGATGGGGGAAATTTTATGAAAATTATAACCTCTTTGCTTTATTCCTTGTTACTCACGTGTCTTATCGGATCATTTTTAACTTGGAATTGTTCTGAAACGGCAACTAATTCCAATATAGAAGATGTTGGAGAAAACCTGATCGGAGAAGATTATTTAAATTCTAATCCATGTAATGTTTCGATTACAGATAAGTCAACTAATCCTGGAACGCTGTCTCGAACTTATTCATGGGAGTATGAAGGTCGTTGCTGGCATCTGACTCTACCCCTTGATGATAAACTTTATGAAACGTATCAGTCCAGAACCCGAAACAGGGACTATGACCTGTTTGCTTCAGATCCATACGATGATCAGTTAATCAAAGAGATTGCGAATGCTTTATTATCTCTTTCAAAAACTTACGGGTTTGAGGGGATGCAGATTTCAGGACTTTGTATTTCTTTTGTCCAATCATTAAATTATACTTCGGATCTTGAAAGTTCAGGTTATGCTCAGTATCCTCGTTTTCCTTATGAAACTCTCTACGAAAACGGCGGAGACTGTGAAGATACTGCAATTCTTTCCGTTGCAATACTTCAAGAGATGGGCTACGATGCAGTCCTTCTGGAACTTCCTGACCATATGGCTCTTGGGATAAAATGCAGTCCTGAACAGAAAGATAAGAGTTTCGAATACGAAGGCAGCAATCATTATTATGTGGAGACCACTGGTAGTGACTGGCAGATAGGGGAAATCCCTGACGAATATAAAGACCAGCCCATACAAGTTATTCCTGTTTACAGGAGACCCATGATTAATCTTGATTTCAATGCTCGATGCGAATACTCAAAAAAAGAGGGAGTTGTCGATATTAACGTAAGTGTAAGAAACGTGGGTTCGGAAAAAGCTGAAAATACAACCCTTTACATTGCTCTTCAGGACGAAGATGAAACTAATGCATGGGCCGAAATTAAAAGTTCTCCAGTTACAATTGAGCCTGAAGGAGTTTACAATTACACTGCAAAAAGTCTTACTATTCCTGCAGGGAAAAAGTTCAGGGTATATGTACAATCATCAGGGGAGAATTTGGAATATGAAAACACAACCAGCGAGTGGGCAAAGATCTGAATTTCTTCATACTTAAAGTTACGTATAAAAGAAAATAAAAAAATATATCATTGAGTATAATTAATATATTGTAATTAAGCATTTTACAATTGGGGGCGATCAAATGAATAAACTCTATAGATCAAAAAGTAATAAGATGATCGCAGGCGTATGTGGGGGGATAGGTGAATATCTTAAGATTGATCCTACGCTTGTGAGGCTTTTATGGGTGCTCATTTCTTTAATGAGTGCTGGAGGGGGAGTAGTTGCTTATATAGTAGCATGGATTATAGTCCCACAGGAGCTTTGAACCATTAAAAGCAATTGAAGTTATAAAAAGGTATGAATTTACCCAATAATATTTTCAGTAGATTTTATGAAATAGTTCTCCCGAAGCAATTCGGGAGATTGACTATTTTCAGTTGACTAAAAGAGTATGGTTAAAAGTTAACCATTTTGATTGAAAAGCTGGTCTATAAACCAGTTGGGATCAAACTTTTTTAAATCATCATAACCCTGTCCTATTCCGAAAAAGAGAATGGGTTTGCCTGTGATATAGGCAATGGATATTGCAGCGCCTCCTTTGGCATCAGCATCTATTTTTGTCAGAATGGATCCGTCAATTGGTACAGCTTCATTAAACTGTGCAGCCCTTTCAACGGCATCGTTCCCTGCGACGGCTTCATCAACAAAAATAATAAGGTCCGGAGTACTTACTCTACAGATCTTTTCCATCTGTGACATAAGGTTAAGGTTAGTATGCATGCGACCTGCTGTGTCGGAAAGCACGAAATCGATATTGTGGGCTTTTGCATACTGAACAGCGTCGTAAATAACTGCTGCAGGATCGGCTCCAGGCTGATGTTTGATCATTTTTACTCCGAGCCTATCTGCATGAATTCCAAGCTGATCGATAGCACCTGCCCTGAAAGTATCCCCTGCAGCCAGGACTACCGAGTAATCAGATTTAAGCAATCTGTGTGTCAGTTTTGAAATAGATGTTGTTTTCCCGGTTCCGTTAATTCCAACAAAGACAATATGCACAGGTTTTTCCTTATTCTTTATGTACTCATCAAAATCGAAAGTATTAGCAGACATTACATCAAGTATGGCTGTTTTTAAGGCTTCCTCTACAATTTCTCCAGTATTGCTACCAATGTGTTTTGTAGTACCTGTGAGCTGCTTTTTTACTGATTCTACGATTGCCTCAGAAACCGAAAGAGCAAGATCGCTTTCAAGAAGCCCCATTTCAAGTTCCCATAGAGGTTCTTCCAGGTCTTTGCTATCTAGATAGACCTCTCTATTAAAAACTAGAGCCTTTGCTTTCTGTTTGAATCCAATCTTAGAAGAAAATTTCTTAAAAAAAGGCTTTTTTTCTTCAGATGCCGTTTCTTCTTCAGGTTTGCTCTCTACTACCTTTTTACGGTCTTCCAGTTTTTTCCTGTATTCAGCCTTTTTTCGATTTTCGAGATCGATAGTTGAAGGTTTCTCCATTGCAGGTTTGATTTCTGCCTGTACAACCTCATGACTTTCGTCTTCCAGTGGTGTTTCAAGAGCTTCTTCCTCAGGAATGGGCTCAATGTCCTCTTCAAAATCCTCTTCAGCCTCAGGCACAGGTTCAACAACCGGTTCGATAGCTACTGCCTTATCGTCAATAGTTTTGCTGAGCGCCTTTTTAAAATTTCCAAGTTTCTCTTTGAATTTGTTGAACACAGAATCCCATCCCAAAAAAATCTAAAAAAAATAGATAATTAAAAAAATAAAAAATTTGTTTTCAAATAAGAGAGTTTTGAGTCCTAATCTTTATAATTAGAGTCAGATAGTGTCAGATATCTTCATACCTGACCAGGTTGCTGAAGCTTTGAAGCCTCGGATTCTAAGGCTTGCATGCTCTGAAGATATTTAGTCAGTGAAGAATTCATTTGTTCAAGAATTTTAGTAAGCTGTTCTTTACGGCGGTTAAGTGTTTCAATGGAGTCATCTATTGATTTCTCTGCACTGAAACCTGCTCCGAGATCGACAATAACCTTATCTGCATTTTTTACTTCAGCGTGAACAAACGATCCAAAACCTACAGGAACCATCGTTTCAACAGTATTACCTTCTGCTGAGGCAGTCTTAAGCTCGTTAATAGTTATAATTGTCTGATCACAACTCGTAATTGAAGCCTGAACCATGTTCATCTGCTGCCTTAAGGCTTCAGCCTGTCTCTGAAGTTCCTGAAACCTGGCTGCCATATTTTTGAGATCTTCACTGACTTCTGCCATATCTTTCACTCCTCAGCAACACTTTCAATCTGGATCTGGCTCCTCTTAATACCATGCTTGCTTCCAAAGACAGAATATACCTTATCCGTTGCGTTCTTTTCATTCTGACTTTCGATCTGCTTTGTGAACTTTTCCCAGGAATTTCCTGCTTTAAATTTACCTTTAACAATAAAACTCTTCATCTTGGTCACCACTCTTGCTGTAGCTCTAGTATGGAACAGATGGATTAATATCACTCTATGAATCCAAGGGCTTCTTCAATTCTCCCTAGTTCGGGTCCTGTAGTGTCTGAACCTGCCAGATAACTCTTTGAATTAGCAAGCAGACCTGAGCCGAGCATCTGAGTCCCGAAGTTCGTAGTCCCTATATTTACCGGAAGATTGAAAATCTGTTCCAGAATTTCTCTTTCAGAAGATGTTACTTTCGGGTGCACCAGAAGCCCTTTATTGGTAACAGCTCCTGCCATTCCTACATTTTTTATTCCGGCAATTGTTCCCCTATAAACTTCGACTTTCAGGGTACTGGTAATTGTCTCAATAGCTCTGTCTGACAAGTCGGGGTGAACAAGTGCTGCAAAATCATTTGCAAGTATAACGTTCCCAACTGCATTCAATCTTTCCGGAAGGATTTCAGCCTTAACCCCTGTCAGTTCTTGCATTTCCCTGGCGTCGGTTCCGTATGAAAAAAGGAAGCCGTTAGAGTTTCCTCTAGAAAGGGCTCCAATAACAACGCTTCCGTTTACAAGAGTCTCAATTACCCTTGCATCCAGCGAATCCTCAAGTATAGCACAGATCTCGGGCTTTGTCCCAGTAGGGACGAGAACAACGTTTTCTGTACAGGTCGCAAAGACACCGATCATTGGGGTGTCGTATATATCCATCGTTCGAATCATATTCTTTGAAGCTTCGCGTTTTATGTTATATTTTACTGGGCAAGTTCTGCCTGTAACTCGCCATCTGCGAATTTTACAGCTCTGACCCTAATGGAGAGAGGGGGCTTTTCACAGCCTTTTTCCCAGAGGTGTTCATTAATGGATTTGTCCATCTTTACTTTTACGGACTCTACCTTCATGTGCCTTACAAGAAAACTCCTTACTTCAATAACTGCCCTGTTAGCTCTTTTCCATGAAGGTACTTTCCTTGCAGCCCTGAGAGGGATAGTATATATCTGTTCTTTTACCATGTCGTCTGCCATTTTCCCACCTTCCTCGCTTATTTCACATCCAGGCTTCTTCGTCTCCAGTGCCTGCGTCTGGGATGACTCACTACCTTCCGATTAGTTTTCACAATAACCCACACTGGAACGCGTGTGTTCTGTTTGTGCGCCTTTGCCAGGCGCTTCTTCTGTCCTTTCATGTTATGACTCAAGTGGATCACACCTGTTGACCTGTAAATAATTTAATTCCATTAACTTCCGGTTATATCCGATAATTAGCTGATTGTGATTTAAACCCTTGCATAATTGAGGTTTTACCCTGCCGGATTAAACGGCAATTTTTTAAAACCATATCCAGCAAATTCTATGAGGGTATCGGTTAATCTGCAGCAATATAAGGGTTGAATATAACTCGATTATTGTATAAATCTTTATTCCAGAATTTTCCCCTTCCAGAAGACTTCCTGATTTTAAGGCACGTCTTCTCCAGGACATTTTTTTCTGGAAAGCACATGGGACTGAATATGGGATGGAAACAGTTCCTTTATTTTTTCGTCACCGTCTCTCTGCCTGATTAACTCCCTTAGCTCAGTTTCGTAATCCGCTTTAGGAGTATTCTCACTCGGTCCCTCTTCAATTTTTAGATAATGTTCTACAAGAATACTCACGGTTTTTTTGCCATATCCCTTCAAAGGGCAGAGATACTGAATTCCCAATCGGTCTTCGATACTTCGTATCTGCGAGATTGAGAGCACAGGGACTCTATCATCCCTTCTAGTTCCATCAGCAATTAGCTGAACTTCAGGATCCAAAGCAAGAGTTTCTACAGCTTTTTCATGAATATAGTTAATAGCACTTCTTGGGAAACCCTCTTTGAGAATTTTCTCGTAAGCCTTTTCAAGAATTTCCCCTTCTAGAGAAAGAACTCTGTGTGGAAACCCCAGGTTTTTTGCAGTTTTTGCAGCCAACTCACCATTAGGAAGCAGACCAAAACTGCAGGTTACGAGTTCTACCTCAAAAAACGGTTCCATCAAAAGAGCAGAGAGAGAACTGTCTTTGCCTCCGCTAAAAAGAACTGAAATTCTCATTGCTTTTAAACCCGAGTTATAGACGTCTTACGCTTTTTTGGCTGCATCTTCATCAGGAGATTTTTAAGCTGTTCGTCGTCAATTTGAGACTGGAGCCTTCCACTCTGAGCAAGTGAGATCAGCTGCATTTCAAGCTGTTCCCCAAGAGCCGATCTTGACATTTTTAGAGTTGTAAGACGTTCTCTAGCTTCAGGAGTCAGGATCTGCCTTAGAATGGCCTGCTTTTGAGCTTCCATCTCAGCGTTAGCCTGTTCTTGTTGGTAAGCTGCCTGGATGTCAGAAGGCTGGTTCTGTGCCTGCTGTCTTTGGATTTCTGCAAGCCGTCTCTTTCGGATTTCGTTGAGTTCGTCATCCATTGTAGACATGACAATCATCTAAAAAACCGGTTTTTCCGGAGCAATCTGAATTATGATTAATAATATTTGTAAGGGAATCCTAAGAAATTTCTAGGTTCCCCTCCATATAGAAGTTTCTCAGTATTTTGCAAGTTCAGGGATCTTCTCAAGAAGCTCATTCTTGAGCTCATTGGCTGCGTTATCAAGCATGGAACGTCCCTTTGCAGATACTGTTCTTCCGTCCTTTACTTTTTGCAGGTAACCTGCAGCTTCAAGCTGCTGTACTGCTTTTCGGGCAATCGAACCGCTACCTTTTGCTTTGTGACCTGGCTTTGATCCATTGTCCTTCTTTCCACCATATACCGATCTGAGCCTTTCAATACCTATAGGTCCATCAGTATAGATTTTCCTCAGGATCGCTGCAGTTCTGATATACCACCAATCATCATTGGTTGGAGGGAGTTCCTTATGGACTCCTGTCTTTACGTTCTGTGCCCACTCAGGGGGAACGATATTTTCATTTTCTTCAAGTATGCCTGCAACTTTCTCGATAAACTCCATTGCAGGGACATCAAATACTGTTGTCATACTCTCCACCTTTTCTAAATTAGGTTATCTTTGCAGATCCTGAGAGAAAGTGCCGATTCTTCTCCCGGGCTGCCAAAAATTTATTTTTCCCGAAACGAGGTAACTCTTTCTCTTTCGAGAGGTCCTTTCCGATCTTTATAGCTGGATTTGCGAACTCTTATGGTTTGGGCTTTCATGCCCGATAAGCCGGTAAACGTGATTTTAGTTTTAACTGGAAGGAGGTTGATGTATTTATCAATTACTGTGTTTGATAAAATCATATACAATCGATCAAGTGATTTATAGGATGAAAAACTTCAAACTGAAAAACGATCTAATTGTATTGAATTGGCTCTTGTCAATTGACGCAAGTACCAACACTGAGCGTAATTACTTTCAAGCTATAAAAGCATTTTGCGAATTCACAAAGAACGTCAGTTGAACTTATTCGGGAAGCTGAAAATAAAAGAAAAGCTGGTCTATGTATGAGAAGTGTATTAGAATAGATTTCATTATTTTCACAGTAAAAATATCATATTTCAGAATATTTCATGCTATCAATTTAGCATGAAAGTACATGAGGAAATTATCCTCACGTGCTCTCTTGATCCTTTTTCCCCATAATCGCAAATATTCCACTAATTATTTTAATCAGTTCATCAACCGAAAAAATCTCAGTTTCAATAATCTTTCTCTTTTGGATTTCTCCCTTTTGATATCCGGTTTCATCTTCGTCCATCTCATCGTTTGTAATAAGATGCCATAATATCGTTGCAATTTTCCTTGCTAAGGCAATAATTGCTTTTGCATGTCCAATCGACTTCTTTTTTCTGTTAAAAAACTATTTTAACCTGCTATTCTTCTTTCTTGCTGCTGCTTGAGCAATCTGTGTCAGAATCCACCTTGCTACTTTTGATTCCCTCTTTGTGATTCTGCCGTTATAGTATTTATCTGCAGATTGATACACATTAAGAACTAGACCAAGCCAAGAAGCAAGCTTATTTCCAGAAGAAAAATCCTTAAAGTTGCCTATTTCAGCAAGTAAAATTGCCGCACCAAGTTTCCCTATACCTGGAACTGACATTAAAATCTCCATTTCTCGCTTATGATTTCGAGAAGCATAATTGAAAATTTCTTTTTCTAAAGCTTCGAGTTCATCATCAAGACTTTTTATGAGTTTCAGACAGATCTGAAGTCTAAATGCAGCACTTTGAGAAATTTCTCGATCAAAAATTTCTCTTATCTGAGCAGCTTTTTTCCGAACATTTGGAGAGAGGCTTGCAATAATCTGATCAACACTCTTACCTGAAGAGATTCCTAATAAGATCATTCTGCCATTCTTGCCAAAAACGTCTGTCAGAACATTATTCAGGTGTAGCATTTCAGATGCAAGAATTGAATTTCAGATGCAAGAATTGAGTGAGCTTTATTTTTTAAATCTGTTCTTTTTTGTACAAGTGTTAACCGAAGTCGAACATATGATCTAAAATCTATATGATCCTTTGGAAAAACTCTTGATGGCTGAATCATATTATTAAGTGCAAGTTGTGCAATGACTTCTGAGTCAATCTTATCTGTTTTTGTATGGGTAAATACCTTCATATCTCGCGCATTTCCAACTATCACAGTTAGATGCTTTACCAATGAATCATGAATCGGAACCCAAAAGTCGCTGGTTGATTCACATGCAACAACATCACATTTTTCTGATATTACCCAATTTTTAAGGGCTAAAATTCCTTCATCATCTCTGTTGAAACGTTGCTGTTGTTTTTCACCAGATATACTGAGAATTGTAGCAATGAAAAAGAGTTTGTGAATGTCTAAACCACAAGCTTTGTTTATGACTTCAATCAAATTAGATCACCAAATTTATTTGGGCAGTGGAATTGCCTAAAAGGCCAATTTAGCATCCGTGATCAAAGTCACACTTGAGCCTTCGATGGCAATTCACTGATTAGTTTTAGGACGGTTTTGATAAACCAAAATCGAGACAACCTTACTGCCCAAGGTAATGAGGACTTAATAGTCAAAAAAAAGAACGGAGAGTACTGTCATTAGTTGTGCTTGTTATTCGAAGAAAAGCATGTGCGTTGTAGGGGTAAGTCACGTTTCTGTCCAAAAATGGATAAAGAAATTTGGTAAGGAGTTAGAGGCTCTAAAAAGTGAAAATGAGATATCTATTGTTGAAATGGATGAAATGCACACGTACATCGGTAACAAAAAAAAATATTGCTGGATCTGGATTGCTGTTGATAGAGTTGGGAAAAAGTTCATCAACTGCTCTTTTGGTAGCAGAGGAACGGAAACTGGAAAACTACTCTGGGAAAAAGTGAAGAAAAAAGAGATTGGAGAAGTGATGACAGATCACTGGAGAGCATATGCAGAGTTTATTCCAGAAAAGAGTCATACTCAATCCAAAGCAGAAACATTTACAGTTGAGGGATATAACAGCATATTGAGGCATTTCCTGGTAGATTGAGAAGAAAAACAAAGTGTTATACAAAAAGTCTTGAAATGCTAAAGTACTCGGTTATTCTATTGATGAAATACAGAAATAAAGAACTAGATATAGTTAAGTAACAATGCCAATTTACCTTCTGAGAAATCAAGCTGTAAATTTCAATATTTAATTATTGAATATATTTATAGTTTTATTTTTTGAGAATTGCAAGATCTGTTATAATAGAAAGAGTGAAAATAGTATAGATTATTTTATATAAATTTTAATATATACAATTTTTATTATATATAATGTCATTATATAGATAGAAGGATTTATGTAATATAGCGTTTTCAACTATTTTTCATTACAGATTAAACATTAATTTACTGAGGTACTACGCACTAGAGAAAATAAGGAGTTAACGTACTTTATGCACGCAACTACCTTTATAGTAACACACCGAGAGTGCCTTGACCACGGTACCGCCTGAAGAACAACAAATCGAAAAAGAGGCATACCATTGACGAAAGTTGTAGAAATATCTCCAAACACGAGACTTGAAGGTCACTCCAAACTCACCCTGAAAGTGAATGATGAGGGTATTGTCGAGCGAGGAGACTGGCTCTCTATCACCCCGGTCAGGGGTATTGAAAAGCTCGCCATAGGTAAGACAATGGAACAGGTCCCGAAGATTTCCTCTCGGGTCTGTGGTATCTGTCCCATTGCCCACACTCTGGCAAGCACCGAGGCCATGGAAGCTTCAATCGGCTGCGAAATTCCCACGGATGCAAAGCTCCTGCGGATCATTCTCCATGCCGCAAACCGTATCCATAGCATCGCCCTGCACAACATCTTGATCCTGCCGGACTTTTACATACCGGGGACAGAGAAAAAATTCAATATGTTCGCAAATGAGCAGCCTGCCAGAAGCGTTATGGCGAGAATTGTCCGCATTCGTGAGATTGGACAGACCATTGGAGCCATCGCAGGTGGCGAGGCGATTCATCCTTCCAACCCAAGAATCGGGGGGATGTATCACAACGTAAGTCCACGGGCAAAGCAGAAAATGGCTGATCTGGCAAAAGAAGGACTTGTCCTTGCCCACGAGCAGATGGATTTCATGCTCGATGTCATCAGGAATATGCAGAACCGAGAATTTGTCGAGGTTGCAGGCAAGCAGATCCCACTTCCCAAGACACTTGGATACCACAACCAGGGAGTTATGGCTACATCCACGATGTACGGCTCATCCAGTCTGGACGAGAATCCCACATGGGACTTCACCAGATGGAAGGAAACCAGACCATGGGACTGGTATATGGGTGAGGTAACGATAGATCTTGAAGATCCAACTTATCCATCAGGAGGTACCACAAAAGTCGGGACCAAAGCTAACCCCCAGATGGAAGCCTGCACCGGTGTTCCTACATACGACGGTCAGCCGGTAGAGGTCGGCCCAAGAGCAAGGCTTTCTGCCTTCAAGAACTTCGACGAAAAAGGAACCTTCGCTCAACACATTGCCAGGCAAATGGAGTATCCCGATTGCTGTTACACCATTTTCAAGTGCCTTGACAACTTGAATACCTCAGGGAAGGTCATCGCCGACAACATCCCTCTGGGGGACGGATCCATGGGTTGGGCCGCAAATGAAGCACCGCGTGGAACCAATGTCCACCTCGCAAGGGTGAAGGACGGAAAAGTGTTGTGGTATGAGATGCTTGTGCCTACGACCTGGAATTTCCCTACCTGTAGCCGTGCTCTGACAGGAGCGCCCTGGCAGATAGCCGAAATGGTTGTCCGGGCTTATGACCCTTGCGTCTCGTGTGCAACCCACATGATCGTGATGAACGAGGAGAACAAGATAGTCACCCAGAAGCTTATGCAGTGGTGAAGAAATGGAAACGCTGTACTCCGAGATCGTAGTGGCAGGCTGCGGCAACCCTCTATATGCTGACGATGGGTTTGGACCCGCAGTAGTGGAGAAACTTAAAGACCTCAAAATTCCAGAAAAAGTCACAGTCGTTGACGCGGGACTTGGAGGTCCACATTTTATATTTACACTCCTCAACCCTGAGTCTACAAAGACCCTTATAATCGTGGATATTGCGGACTTTGGAGGGAAACCCGGCGAGCTCAGATGGCTCTCCGTTGACGAGCTTCCTGTAGGGAGCTACCGGGACGCCCACTCCTGGGATCTTACCGAACCTCTCCAGTATATCAAGAATGATATACGGATCAGAGTTCTTGCATGCCAGAAGAAGTATGTCTCTGCCCCTAATATGGTCATTGGGATTACAGACGAAGTACAGAGAGCCATTCCAGAAGCTGTATCTGAGATACTGAAAGAAATTGGGATGAACTATGGGACTGCTTAACTTCATCAAGAAAACTATGAGTGTGGAAACTAGGCCCTCTCAGGTTACGATGGAGAAGGTGGAAGCTACAAAGGAGACAAAACCAGTGACAAATAAGATCAAGCTCGGACACGTACACATGAGCGGCTGTACAGGTTGTCTTGTGTCCATAGCCGACAACAACTTAGGACTCATCAAGATCCTGGATGACTATGCCGACCTCGTCTACTGTCTCACACTCGCAGACGTTCGACATATCCCAGAAATGGATGTGGCACTCGTCGAAGGATCAGTATGCATTCAAGATCATGAATCAGTAGAAGATATCAAAGAGGCTCGGAAAAAAGCCAAGATCGTGGTAGCCCTTGGATCCTGCGCGTGCTATGGGAATATCACCCGGTTTAGCCGCGGTGGACAGCACAACCAGCCACAGCACGAGTCTTTCCTCCCAATTGGGGATATTATCGACGTAGACATTTACATTCCCGGATGCCCTCCAAGCCCGGAGCTCATAAGGAACGTTGCTGTTATGGCATACCTGCTCCTGGAAGGAAACGATGACCAAAAAGCCCTTGCAGGCAAGTACTTAAAGCCTCTAATGGATCTTGCGAAGCGCGGCACGTTTGGATGTTTCTGCGACCTGATGTATGACGTGATTAACCAGGGCCTCTGTATGGGCTGCGGCACCTGCGCTGCATCCTGTCCAGTACATGCGATCACCCTCGAGTTCGGGAAACCGCAGGGTGAGCGTGACCTCTGCATTAAGTGCGGTTCCTGCTACGGTGCATGTCCAAGATCGTTCTTCAATTTAGACGTGATTCCTGAATTTGAGAACATCAGTGAAATAATCGCTGGAGCGCTTAAGGAAGGTGAGAGTGATGATTGAAGATCCGTATCTCGGCAAATACATTACCTGTGTTTCGGCACGAAGCACGGATAAGGAGATTCTCAAGAAGGCACAGGACGGCGGCATCGCCACCACCCTTATGACATATGCTCTTGAAGAAGGGATTATTGACGGGACAATTGTGGCAGGAGAGGGCGAGAAACCCTGGCAGCCAAAGCCAATAGTTGCAACAAGCCGCGAGGAAATTCTCGAGGCAAGAGGAACTAGATACAGCATCAGCCCTCAGATTTCCGGGCTCAAGGAAGCAACCCGTTCATATGGCCTTGATAAAGTTGGAGTTACCGGCGTCTGCTGTCAGATGCAGGCAGTGAGAAAAGCTCAGCTCTATCCGATCAACATGCGAGATGTCCCAGGTAAGGTTGCACTTACAGTAGGGCTTTTCTGTATGGAGAATTTCCCGTACAAGTCCATGCAGAGCATTGTTGAAGACCATGCAGCACAAAGCCTGGGTTCAGTAAAGAAAATGGAGATCACAAAAGGCAAGTTCTGGGTCTACACTGAACGCGGAAACGTCGCTACTGTGCCTCTTAAGGATACACACAAGTACGAACAGCCCGGCTGCCACGTCTGCCTCGACTATGTTTCAAACCTCGCAGATATCTCTACCGGCTCAGTCGGTAGCCCAGACGGCTGGTCAACAGTTTTCATCCGCACCAAGGTTGGAAACGAAATCTGGTCCAAGGCTGTAGCTGCAGGTTTGTTCGAGACAAAGCCTATCGAGGATGTAAAACCTGGTCTCGATCTCCTCAGAAAGCTCGCAAAAGAGAAGATAGAAAAGAACCAGAAGACAGTTGAGGAGCGCAAGACCTTCGGCGTCAACAAAGCGCTGCGAAACCCTTACGCCTAAAACTCCTCTTTTTTCGTCATCGAAGCTATTGTGTTATCTACGCTGAATAAGGGGATGAGTTTTGTCTCATCCCCAAGTTCTGATTTTATTTTTGTAACTTATCCATCAGTATATCTAAGTTAGGCATTGGTACACAAAAATAGATATATGTGCTTATAACATATATTTCTTCATTAACTGCCCCAGATGCAATAGTTCTAATTACAAAAATAATGGTATAGTTGGCGGGCGTCAACGGTACAAATGCTCTGATTGTGGCTATAACTATACAGTAGAGCTAAAATCAACTGCTTTTTCCGCTTCTGTAAAAAGACAGGCTTTACAACTTTACCTTGAAGGATTAGGCTTTCGTTCAATAGGAAGAGTTTTAGGGGTAAGTCATGTTTCTGTCCAAAAATGGATAAAGAAATTTGGTCAGGAGTTAGAGGCTCTAAAAAGTGAAAATGAGATATCTATTGTTGAACTGGATGAAATGCACACTTACATCGGTAATAAAAAAAATATTGCTGGATCTAGATTGCTGTTGATAGAGTTAGGAAAAAGTTCATCAACTGCTCTTTTGGTAGCAGAGGAACAGAAACTGGAAAACTACTCTAGGAAAAAATGAAGAAAAAAGAGATTGGAGAAGTGATGACCGATCACTGGAGAGCATATGCAGAGTTTCTTCCTGAAACGATTCATACTCAATCAAAAGCAGAAACATTTACAGTTGAGGGATATAACAGCATATTGAGGCACTTTTTGGCAAGGTTGAGAAGAAAGACAAAGTGTTATACGAAGAGTCTTGAAATGCTAAAGTACTCGGTTATTTTATAGATGAAATACAGAAATAAAGAGGTAACTATATTTAGTTAACAATACCTCCATATTTTAGATATAATTCCATTTTTAATCTGAAAATTAATGCTTAAAATACCGCTAAAGTTTGAGATAAAAAAATAAGTAAATAAGTAAATAAATTAGAATGATATAACTAAACTCCATGTATTTTACAATCCGACCCGAAACTCCCGCCGACTACCTGGCAATTAAAGAGGTAAATGACCTTGCCTTCGAGCGACTCGATGAAGGTGAACTCGTTGAAAACCTCAGGAAAAACCCAAAATTTGTCAAGGAACTGTCTCTTGTAGCTGAAACTAATAAAAAAATAGTTGGTCATATTCTTTTTTTCCCTATAGTCATCAGATCAGAGGCAGGAAAGGAAAAGGAAACTATTTCTCTTGCCCCGCTTGCAGTTAAGCCTGAGTTCCAGAAACAAGGTATTGGAGGCAAGCTAATACGAGAAGGACTTAAGGCTTGCCAACAATTGGGACATGGTTCCGTGATAGTCTATGGTCATCCTGGGTATTATCCAAAATTTGGGTTTAGACCAGTAGCTGGCACATGGAGCATAAAAGATCCCTATGGAGCACCTGCCGAAGCATTTATGGCACTGGAATTAAAGGAAGGCGGACTTGAAAATGCCGACGGGGAAGTGGAATTACCAGAAGAATTCAAAGTTAAGCGTTTATAAAGCTCTGGATTTAGGCATCTATTTTCAGTATGTTATACTTTAATGGAAAGTTTTTTACATAACCGTAATAAGAGAAAGCATAGGTTTTCTCCAGAGTCCTAAAAAGAAATTTGATAACTCTTTCAGAGTCAACAAGGTGCTGAGAAACCCTGCACCTAAAATCTTTTTTACCCTCAATTTTTGAAATTTTCATAAATTAAGACCAACATCAACAGACACTGAGGAAAGTGCCGATGTGTTTTTTACACTCTCTTTACATTTGATAGAGAGCAAATCGATCAAGATTTCCAGATTCATATATGATATAGAACAACTGAGTTTAGAAAAGCATACCTTAAAGAAATGCAGAAAAATAAAGAGTTACGGAAAAATGGTTCTTGTCGTTTATCCCGCCCTCTTCGATATATATTTCAACAAGCTAGAATTGAAAACAGGAAAAATCATATCCAGGCATTTTAAGACCAGATCCACACAAAAGATGATCACAAGAGTGTGTGGTAAAGTCTTTTCTGGATAACTATTAGTCCGGATTTAAGCAAACGTTAATTCTATTTTTCAATCAATTCGGGGGCTCTCCTCTTTTCATCCTCTTCAAATACTTGTTCATTGCCACGTCTGCAATAAGGGTAATCCCTTTATGAACTGCATGAACCCCAGGTCCTACGGTCATCCTCTCACTATAAAATCGGTGCAGAGTCTTCAGGTGCCGAAGGTTGTACTCTAGGCAAAGTCCCACCAGTTCCCAGTGCTCAGGAAAGGCCTGATCCTTTCCAAAGCCGGTCATGCCACCAAGCTTCGTTTCAGATATGGGGCTGAAGAATAGCGGCATCAGCAGCCCGGTGTAATCCTTCAACGACTCCAAGAGTTCAATGGTCTTCAGCACATCCTCTGCAGTCTCGCCAGGGAGACCAAGCACAAGGCTGCCAACAGGAAGCCAGGACTCTTCTCCAAAAAGCTGATAGCAATCTCTGACTATCTCGGGCCAGTTCTCGGGGTTTTTCGGCGAAGCTTTTCTTGGCATATGCATTTGAAGAATTCTGCAGCTTCCTGTCTCTATCCCTACCCAGGCAGACATGTACTTCTGATCTCTACCAACTCCTACTATCTTGGACACTTCCCGAAGAAGGTCCTGATTTTGATTAACTGTGGCGAGACTGACATGGGATATATCCACCGTCCTCGGCCCCAGCCGCTTAACCTCTCTGAACAGTTTCTTGACCTTTTCTCCATTTGGCTTGGCACCTGATGAGCCGTAGGTAAAGACATCTTCGGAATGAAGAACCACGTCCCTTTGACCCGCCTTTATGTTCATCGCTACGTCATCGAGGATTTTATCCAAAGGTCTGTAACGGAGAGTACGCATGTTAGGGGAGCAGAAAGAACACCCACGCCAACAGCCCCTGCCAACCTCCACGATCCCGGCAATGGTTGGACCCCTGTTCACAGGTATGTCCCCTCCTGCCACAGCTGTTCCTCGGATTACCTTTGGAACCTCATCGCCGTTAATAATAGATCGGCAGATTCTAGGAAAATCGCCCTCCCCCTCCCCCAGGAAAATATGATCCACTGGTACATCCTCCCCCACCAGCTCCCACGCTCCCATACCGCCGACCACTAGCTTTGGCATATGCTCTTTGATCAGTGGATGGTTTATTAGGGATAAGAAATTGGACCTGTTATGAGGCTCACCTCGCCCGATTATCTCCTCGATCTCGCGTAAAGCGATTTTTCCGAGGGGATCGTCGTGGGTGATTCCCACGATCTCAGTTTCTGGTCCTATGGCTTTGTCAAGGTGATCAGGATGGGCAACCATCACATCAGACCGATCAAAACCTGCCTCCAACAAGGCTGCCTCCACTTTTCTCATGCCGCAGGGAGCGAGCAGGGCTGAGCCATTCGAGGCTGCAGCTATGGGAGGGCAAAAAAGCCTCTTGAAAGCAAAATCGGGGAGCACCGACTTTGGCATAGTCGCTGTAAATCCAAGAACCGCACCCCCGTGATATGTGCTCATCATGGTAGAATCACTTGTCAGAACGATTTTTTTGCCTTGCATTGTAAAGCCAACTTTTCCGCCATTTACAGTATAATTTCTATTTATTTGTTATACATAAAAAGTTTATGTGGTAAAAACTTCACCAAAATTACCACCACTACTTTTCCTTGATGTTTTTTACTTAAGCCTTTTGATTTAGTGGTTCTGGTGCAAAAAATCTGGATTTGTTGTAAAATCAGTTTAAATCTTCACAATTAAGAAATTTGGTATTGTTAACTGAATATATCTAGTTCTTTATTTCTTTATTTCATCAATAGAATAACCGAGTACTTTAGCATTTCAAGACTTTTTGTATAACACTTTGTCTTTCTTCTCAATTTTGCCAGAAAATGCCTCAATATGCTGTTATATCCTTCAACAGTATACGTTTCTGCTTTGGATTGAGTATGGATCTTTTCTGGAATAAACTCTGCATATGCTCTCCAGTGATCTGTCATCACTTCTCCAATCTCTTTTTTCTTCACTTTTTCCCAGAGAGTAGTTTTCCAGTTTCCGTTCCTCTGATGCCAAAAGAGCAGTTGATAAACTTTTTCCCAACTCTATCAACAGCAATCCAGATCCAGCAATATTTTTTTTGTTACCGATTTAAGTGTGCATCTCATCCATTTCAACAATAGATATCTCACTTTCACTTTTTAGGTTCTCTCACTCTTGACCAAATTTCTTTATCCATTTTTGGACAGAAACATGACTTACCCCTAAAACTCTTCCTATTGAGCGAAAGCCCAATCCTTCAAGATAGAGTTGTAAAGCCTGTCTTTTTACAGAAGCGGAAAAAGCAGTTGATTTTAGCTCTACTATATAGTTATAGCCACAATCAGAGCATTTATACCGTTGACGCCCGCCAACTATACCATTATTTTTGTGACTGGAACTATTACATTTTGGGTAGTTCATGAAGAAATATATGGTATAAGCATATATATCTATTTTTGTGTACCAATGCCTTAAATAGTTCTGATAATCTAGTGAGGTCCTTAGTAAATTGGTTATAATCTGCAAAATTTGGTGAACTTAGTGGACTAAAATGGCTACACCCTTTGCAATTTAAATTACAATGATCTACTAAATGAGTTTCGAGCTTGGGAAGAACATTCTTATAATACATTAACTTTGCTCTATATTTATAAATGTTTGACATTATAAATACAGCTTTAGGATCGGTTAGATGCTGGTATATTATAGTGCGGTATGCCACATTAGAATATATATGAGACTGTGCATATAATTTTATCATATACACAGTCATCTTTGGAAAAAGCTGCAAATAGAATTGTCTGCATTCTAGACGCGAATGGAAATACCGTTAACATGGATGCAATTCAATTTGAAGTTTGGATATTCAATTCTGTGATACTTTTCTCGCAGCTATCGCGATCCAATCTCCGATTTCCTGATAATGTTTTTTTCCAGAAAGACTATTCCAGACATTTTCAATTTTAAATCCATTCTGCTCAAGGACCACGCTGATTGTTTCAAAGGAATAATCATGCATCAAGAGCCTATAAGTCTTAACTGTGTAGTCTTTATCAATAACAATATACTGATTTAGCCATGTGTCATTTTCTGGGTAATCAAAACCTTCTTTCAAAACAAGGTGTTTTCCTTGTCTCCAAAATACGGCTTCTGAAACATACCACCTGTTTTTACGTCCTTCCCGCAGGCGAAGTGCCCGTGTAGATACATCAAAAACAAAAATTCCACCGTCTTTAAGTGCTCTGTAGATAATGTTCAAAAGTAAGTCCCTTTTTTCATCAGAAAAAGTACATACTTCTCCATATACTTGAAGAACAACATCAAAGATCTGGTCATATTCAATGTTGAAAAAATCAGTGCAAATGTACTCAATATTCAGCCCATCTTTTTTAGCTTGGGAACGAGCATAATTAATGGATCGAGGAGAAATATCGATGCATGTCAAGTTCATACCTTTCTGGCATAGCCTGTTGCTATATAATCCAGGACCACAACCCAAATCAAGTACTCTGTCTCCAGCTTTAAGGAGACATGAAGCAGTCAGATGATTAATTGTTTTCTCGATTTCAGTATTTTTTCGGCTTGCTTCATTATGTGTCTGGTCAAGATGGGCTTTAAGCATACTACTTGAAATATAAGGATCATCCCAGAATTTAGGCTCCCCTGGTTCAAAAAGAGGAGGTTTTGAAGTCTTGGCAAATATTGATAAAATAGAATTTTGGGACATTTAAAACACATCCTTAAAAATACTATGTATAAAATTATGTTTTAGTCTGAAATAATTTCGCTTTTTTAGAAAGTAATCTTACGATTTTATTCATCTACGAAATACACTATTTTACCATAAACAATTTTCAGGTATGCTTAACTTAGTTTCGTACATAGTACCGGCTAATATTCCATTAGGCAAGCTATCCAAAAAAAGAAAAAACATAAACTTGAGAAGAACACAATATGGGAAAATTAAGATTACTTCCTTTCAAGAAATTCTATGAAAGATTCTAAATTATGCTCTTTTATTTGAATACAGAAATCATTGTTTTTGTCAATGTATTTGTACTGTTCATATAAGGCATTTAATTGATTATACATTGTTAAGTTTACAGATTTATACCATTGTACATAATCTTGAAGTATGTCAACAGACATCGGACACAATAATAACGTTAAACCAAATTCTGTATCCTCATCAGAGAAAATTACAAAAGGAAAATTTCTACATGCTTCAGGCCTATTATCATATATTCTGCATTTTGAGTTTATCAATAACGGGCACTGATCAACAGCATTTATTGCTTTATAACATCCTTCCAGCTCCGATTTCACCACATTCGATTTTAAAAGATTCGCACTTTCTTTATCGACATTCTTGAAGATGTTCTCATATTCTTTTCTATGAAAATCGATAATATGATGTTTGCAGCAACTCGCATTACATGATTCAGGACAGCTATAATGTTTAAGTATGCTTTGAGTTTTTGAGATTAACCAGTCGTATTTTTCAAAACGTTGTCTTTTGGCCATAGCAGTCACCCAATTGAAAGAAAAAAGAAATGTTAAGTATAGTAAGAGATATAAATTGCCCTATTTTAGGATAACTTAATATAGCATTTTAAATATTTTTGATTTTACGGAAAATTGGTATTCTGTTTCTTCATTGAAGCCAGAGTTTTAATTACTTATTTATTGCTCTAAATGTTTCCTCATGCAAATAAATATCGTTATGAAAAGCAGCATCTATTTCCTGCACATTAAATCCCTGAGCCTGGAGTTTCCTGCAGTCCTGAACGATTTCTGGAACATCTCGAATTCCAAATATAATTAACGTTGGCTGGGATGTATTGGGCTGCCATACTGGTAATTGACCCATGATTTTTATGAACAAATTGAAGGAACTCTCACTCACACGATAGCTTCTGATAATTTCAAGCCTATCACAAGCTGTTTCACTATATCTGGTATTTAGAGCAGGTGAGATACCAATAGCAAAATCAGCGCTGCTTAAAAGTGACAGACGCCCTCTGAGTGAATAGCCAACGGCGGCTACTTTTCCGTATTGTCGGCAGTGTTCTATAGCTGTCTCCAGTTCTGCCAACATATCTTTGTGCAAGACCGAAAGATTCTCACCATGGCCTCACAGGTCTATAGCGCAGACTACCAGACCTGTTTCAGCTATGCGCCAGGCCAACCCCAGTTCTTCCTCTTTACAGCCTCCATAACCGTGCACTAAAACAACACTACCCGCTGGCTTCAAAGGAACGATCTTCACCGCTGGAATAGTTTTTTCCTTTTCCTG
The DNA here is from genome assembly GCA_963727895.1 of uncultured Methanosarcinaceae archaeon. Taxonomy (GTDB): domain Archaea; phylum Halobacteriota; class Methanosarcinia; order Methanosarcinales; family Methanosarcinaceae; genus Methanosarcina. The sequence continues at coordinate 247,576 of CAVSHT010000009.1, forward strand.
CACAAGTAACAGCCGTTCAATTTTCATAGTTTTTTCCTCTGGTCTCATATTTCACCTGAAAATTATCCTTAGTCATTTTTGTAAAAGTACATCCTTTTACAAAAATCATTTTACCTTTTACACCTAGACAGATTTGAGTTATCATCTTCACTTTACTAAATACACCAGATATACCAAAGAAAGTACATAAATCAGAAGTTTCAATAACGGAATCAAATAACCTTGAGGTAATATAACATGCTTCATTATCCAGAAGATTTGACGGCTATCCCGTACCTAATCGAAAAAACAATCACATTGATCGGGAACAAGTGAACTCTATTATTAATAAGAGAATTTTATCTCTCAGATGGTCCTTTGCGATTCAATGATTTACTAAAGTCCCTGAAACCAATAAGCTCGAAAACACTGTCTTCAAAGCTCAAGGATCTTGTGTCATATGGAATTATAGAAAGAAATGTTGAGAATACAAGCCTATAAAAGTAAAATATTCCCTAACGGAAAAAGGCAAAGACCTTAGAGATGTTTTACTTTCTATGGCTGAATGGAGTAAGAGATGGTATAGTTCCTAAAGATCGTGCAGGCATGGAAATCACCTTATTGAGAAATTAAAGGCAACCTTTCGTTTGTTCTTTCTTTATTTTTGACATCACAACCATTTTTACCAGATAATCATATTTTTTCCAGCTATGTTCATCGATTTCTGGCATTGAGACAATGTGAGCTTCACTTCTTTTCTTGCCGGTGCAGGAGTCGATAGATTTCTGGATGGCAGCAGGGTTTTTATTTCCGACCATGTATACAATTTTTATTTCCCTGATAAAACGGGAGATTGCAGTCATAGGAATTTCATTCAAGTAGGACAACGGGGACTTTGAGCCGATTATTTTTCGTGATCCTGCCATTGTAGAGACTCCATTTTCGGCAAGTGAGATTAAAGACTGACCTGCCCAGTGAGCACTTTCTGCTCCGCAGACGATCAGGTAGTTTATGTTTGGATTTGCGAGCACATTGGTTATTATTTTTTCAATCCCAAAGTTTGCAGTAAAGCAAGTTCCACAAATTGCATAGTTCTGAAGCCCCCATTCTTTATGGTCAGAGGCAAGAGTTACTACAGCTACACTCGAGTCTGTATCTCCTATTACGTAGTTTCCGGAAGTTAGAGGCCATACCATATCGTTTTGCTCCTATATATAATGGATTTTTATTGGTTTTTAATAGGGTTCATCTTTTAATTCGAATATACAAGTTAATTCTCCCTTGTAAAATCGAATTTGATATTAAGCTAGGTTCTTAACATGTCCTGACCAATTTAACATAATATTTATGGAATACTGCATGATTGAAAAGATATATGTCTGGTCTGCAGCAAATTCTTTACTGCACTGGCTATGTATATTACAATTTTAAAGTGAATAGATATCGTAATATTTTCGTATAAACTCCAGTCAAGACTGGCTCTCATAGACGCTGCTAACATGTGCCATTTACACACGTTTTTTGTGGCAACTGCCAATTTCCTTTTCTAATATATCATCAGTGAAAGCGCGATATCTGTTCACCTTGTGAGCATATAGGCATTGAGAGAAAATTTTCAGATGAATTCAAAAAAGAAAGTTTCTGCAAAATCTAGATTGATTTTGTAGTCTTTGTATATAATAAAAAAGTTAAAATGGGGTTTATATTAGAATTACATGAATCGTTGTTACTTTAAGTTTGTAATGGAGTTAGTTTACCTCCGTTGGTCAATGTATAAGTCTTGTTACCGAGCCAGGCGTTTGTACTGGAATTTGAGTCATAGTATATGGTATTTCCATTGTCTTTGATATTAGACAACGTGGAATCTTCATCTTTCAAGCTTGTCAGGTATGAAGGTCCTGTTACGTTCCAGTTGCTGGTCGAATCCAGAGTCAAATTCATCGATTTTGCTTTATTGTTTGCATTAATAGATCCTGTCAAAGCAGTATTATTTTGCAATATAGCAGTGATTGAGCTGACATTATCACAGGTAATGTTACCGTTAAGAGTTTCATTTTCTGCCTTAAAGGTCACAGTACCACCATTTGATCCTGTATTGCCCCACCTGTCTGCATTTGCTTTCAAAAGCGTACCTGATGTAGCAGTCAAATTCGCATCTTTTACCTCGATTATAGATTGCGTGTTTGTGATATAGAAGAGAGGACCAACTTCTGCCTTGAGTGAGCCACCATTCATCGTAAAGCTGCTGGTTCCGACGTCGGCATCTCCTGAAAAACTCTGATAAAGCATAGCTCCACATTTTTTCATGCCTGAAAGAGTAACATTATTAAGGGATATTGAATTCTTTCCTTCTATTACTGCTGCTTCTGAGCCTGTTGCTAATAGTGTAGCGTTAGAGACTGTTATGTTGCCTGTTGAATAAATACCAGGAGAACCGTCTCCGGCTGTGTTCATTGTTCCACCAATGACAACAACGGTTCCTTGACCGCGGTCTGTTGCAATGGCTGCACAATGTTGCCCTTTTGTGTTAATGTAAACATTTGTACAGGTTATATTACCGGTTTGAGTTGCATCTACACCGCGGGAGCCATCGGAAGAAGTCTTAATCGTAACATTGGACAGAGTTATTGAAGAACCCGTACCTGTAGAAAAGACACCATTGGCATTTGTAGTTATCGTACAGTTAGTTAGCTTTATTATGCTTCCAGATTCTGCCAGTACACCAGCGTCGAGACCATAAAAATCGCTGTTGTCATTTGAAGAGGTAGCTCCTGTTTTTAGTATTGTAGAATCCGATAAGGTGAATGTGCCATTGTTTTTAACTAAAATACCACTTTCGTCTTTATTAGACGCGTTGAAGATCTGACTTGAGTTAGTCTCAGATCCCCCATTTTGTGAATATACACCACTTGCATTAATGGTTGCACTGCCTGAGCTTTGAGGACCAGATTAACCATTATTAGAGGAAGGTGGCATGTTAGTTGAACCATTATTAGGCGACGGTGGCATGTTGGCTGAACCGTTGGCTGGATTTACACTCCCATTTGATTTATTTTCTGAATTCTTTGTTGTTCCAGCACAGCCAGCAGAAAAAACAATTGTAAAAACTAAACAGAATATTGTTACTGTCTGTAATAATTTCCTCATATTAAAACCTCTTGAGTTTTCGATCTTTTTTAAATATGGCCACACAAATAGATCCCCAAAAGAAGGGTAGTTTTTTAAGGAAGAGTATTCTGTATTTACCTAAATAAATATATTTTTAGCCCTCTTTAAAAAATCCTCGAAAATCTGCTTTTCCTCAAAACATTATGAAAAAGAATATTAAAAAGACTCTGTAGAAAACCTATCTAAATCAGTATTAGGAAAGCTTTAAAAAATAAAAAGTTTGATTATTTACCTCAAATAAGTTGAGGTCAGTTCTTATAGAGAAGTTTTACAGAGCCTGTTTTTCAAGTTAAGCATTCATTTTGCTACTGCAATATATCCAGACACAGTTTTAGTGTTACTTCCAGCATTGTTCTTTACTGTTAAGCTGACAGTGATATTTTCCTGCTTTACTGTATTTGTGTGCAGGATTCTTGGCTGTTGAATATGTTCCATCTCCAAAACTCCATTTCCATGAAGTTGGACTATCTGTACTTTTGTCCGTAAACTGAACCTTCAGTGGAGCTTTTCCTGAGCTTGGAGACGCTGAAAAAGCAGCAACTGGTTTTATCGGGGCGGCTTTTACAGTTATATAATTCTTTATTGTTTTCGTATTTGTTCCAGCTGCATTCTTTACTGTTAAGCTGACAGTATATTTTCCTGCTTTACTGTATGTGTATGTAGGATTCTTTGACTGTTGAAGTTTTTCCATCTCCAAAGCTCCATTTCCAGCTAGTAGGGGTATTTGTGCTTTTATCCGTAAACTGTACCTTCAGTGGAGCATTTCCTGAGGTTGGAGATGCCGAAAATGCAGCAACTGGGGCTTTTAAAGTTGTAACATTTATATAATTATTTATTGTTTTCGTGTTTGTTCCTGCAGCATTCTTTACTGTTAAGCTGACTGTATATTTCCCCGCTTCATCGTATGTGTATGACGGATTTTTCTTAGTTGAATATGTTCCATCTCCAAAATTCCATTTCCATGAAGTTGGGTGTTCCTGTACTTTTATCAGTAAATGTTACTTTCAGTGGTGCATTTCCTGAAGTTGGAGATGCAGTAAACGCAGCAACAGGTTTTGGTGTAGCTGTTGTGACATTTATATACTTGGATTTTGTTACCGTATTGCTACCGCCAGCATTGCTTGCTGTCAAGTGCTACTGTGTAAGTTCCTGCTTTGGTATACTTGTGAGTTGGATTCTGAACTGTTGAATTTGTTCCATCTCCAAAACTCCATTTCCATGAAGTTGGTGTTCCTGTACTTTTGTCAGTAAATGTTACATTCAGAGGAACATTTCCTGAAGTCGGGGACGCAGAAAAGGCAGCAACAGGTGGGTTCGGTTTTTCGGGTCTTGTTTCTACATTGTCTATTTTGAAGCCATATGCAGTGTTATATCCATTTGTTGTAAATTTGACTTTTATAGTGTCTCCAGTGTACCAATCTGCCCAGAAATCATCGCTGTTATATTCATCATCGTAAGTTGCAAGTACATTTCCATCTTTGTCTAAAAGAGTTACTTTGTCAACATGATCAGAAGCAATGTCCAATTTCGTAAAATGCAACCTCATTTGAGTAGCGCCAGATTCGCTTATTGCAGGCCATGTATGCTCAAAATGATTTGCATAAGGGTGATCTGATTCTGGTAAAGATTCAGCCGCAGAAGCAAATGTGCATGTAATAATGCTTATTAATAAACAACACACTAAAATTTTCGAAAAATTCATATCAAATTATTCCTCCATGTTTTAATTGGAATGAAATGATGTCACAAAAATAGCGTGTTAGCAGGCAATACCATGATACTCAAAATAAGAGATTTTTCATAATTTATTGGTTTTTTAATTGAAGTCACAGAGTACACATAATGCGGAAAATAATTACAAATCTTGGTGACTTTATAAAATATTTTAAAAGTCCTTGCTTTACAAAACTAAACTCATACTATTTTTTCATCATTTATTTTTTTCAAAAAATAATATTATTAAACAGAATTCATTAATCTTCTTTAAACTTCTCTATTTTTATCGAAAATTCCATAAAAACCAGTGAAGAAATACAATTTAGCTAGAAAGATTTAAACATAAAAAAGTAAATCAAAATATTTAGCGTCTTAAATAAGTTAAGATCTAAGTTGCAAACCTAGATGCTGAATATGGAAATCAAAAGGTTACACTTAAATTTGCCCAAAAACACAGATTTCTCTTTTTATGAAATTTGATCAACAAGCCTGTTCACTACATAAAAATGATATGAAGAAACAAAGAAAAAGAAAAGAGCACAAAATTTCAAAAATAATAGTTCTAAGAAAAAACTAATTAAAGAATATATTAATGGGATAGCGCGGATTTGAACCGCGGTCCAAGCGTCCCAAACGCTCGAGGATGGACCAAGCTACCCTACTATCCCAAGAGGTACTTTTTCACAAAGGAAGTAATCGTTTATATAGTTTTCGTTTGAAAATGGATATGTAACGTTTTTTCTAAAAAACTTTTATTGAAAAGCTAAAATTTTATCTATCTGCGCTTTCCAAGTTTTCAATCTCATATGAGGTTGTTTTTTCATTTCCAGCGATGATAGATCTCGTTTTCTATTCCGAGCAAATCCAGAGTTCTTCCTACCATAACATCTATGAGATCTTCAAGAGTTTGGGGCCGTGAATAAAAGCCCGGACAGGCTGGAAGGATGCTTGCCCCTGCTCTTTTAGCCTTAAGCATATTTTCGATATGTATCAGGTTAAGAGGAGTTTCCCGGGTCATCAGGATAAGTTTTCTTTCCTCCTTGAGGCAGACGTCTGCAGCTCTTGTAAGAAGGGTATCGGATACCCCGTTTGCTACAGCTGCAAGAGTTTTCATGCTGCAGGGAGCGATAACCATTCCTCCTGTCCTGTAAGATCCACTGGCTATTGGTGCTGAAAAATCTTTCTGGGCATAGCTCCAGGTTGCAAGTTTCTCTACTGCTTCGGAGGTGTAATTAGTTTCGATTTTTATTATCTGGCTTGCAGCATCCGTCAAAACCAGATGGGTTTTAATTCCTTTCTCCGCCAGTACTTCAAGAAGGCGAATTCCATACTGGACCCCTGAGGCCCCGCTGATCCCTACCGTTATCTCCATTTTATCCTGCCGTTGATGGTTTGCCGTTATTTCCAGTTATACATCATCTCTTGCCGTAATTTAATTAATTCTTTTACCCTGCCAGTTCGTCTCCTTTTTTATAAAAGGCAATGAAGCTTTCCACCATTTCCCCTGCGGCTGAGACTATATCTCTTATTTCCTCAGGGCTGATATTATCCTGATGTATTCCGACAACAAATACCGAGGTCTTCTTTGTTGCCTTGCTCACCTGTCTTGCTCCTTGCAGGGCAAGATATTCTTCCCGGTGCCCTGGCATTGTTATCACCGATGAACTTGCTCTCTGGCTTTTCTCATCAAAGAGCCCAACGGCAACAGCTCCCACATGTTCCTCTCCACCTGTAAGGGTCAGCAGATAATCTTCTCCAATCTTTTTTACCTCAAGTACTATCTCGATTTTCCCCACGTTTCCGTTTAATCTGAAACAAATTCCTACCTCAATTCTTCAAATTTTAAGAAAAATTTCATTTTTATATTCTTTAAAGTTTTCTGATAAGTTTTTCATTTAAATGTTTCATTTAAATTCTATTTTTCCTTCCTTTTAATTCAGATATCACTCAGTTTAAACTGTTTAAGGGATTTTTTAACATCAAAATAGTCTCGAGCGGCCTTTCCAACGGCTTCGCAGTGCTCTTTCGGGCTGTACACACCCATTCTCCAATTATCCATATGCGCTTCCTTCAGGATGGATACAAAATGAGAAGCTTCGTTAATAGGAATCATTTTATGATCAGTTTTTATCATGACCTGCATTTCCAGCATTTCAGGCGTCTTAGGAATGTCAACAAGCACATACTCAGGCTCAACCTCAGCCAATTCTGCAATTTCGTTTTCGACCCGTCGAATACGGTCACGGTGTTTTAGTACAGATTTTCCTACGTCTGCAAGACCCCCGTAAAGTGCCCGCTTGTAGAGATTACGGGTATCCAGCAAACGCGAAAGTTTTTCTGCATATCCAGTTGCATTTCGCATGGCTGAGATGATGTCTATATCATCCATCTGCCTGAGCCTGAACGGATCAAGCTCTTTATTTTCGATCATATACTCCACTGATCTGGAACACATAGCTTCTGAAATCCTGGTTACATGATGGTAGTAAACCGATGTGTTCATCCAGAAACGTGATACTAAAAGAGATTCAGCGGCTTTTAAGCCACCATATTCTACAACAAGCCTATCTTCGTAAAAATTCATTTTATTGATTAGGCGATTGTAATCCACAACCCCAAAAGAGACACCCGTGTAATGGGCATCCCGAACAAGATAGTCCATTCTATCCACGTCAATCTCGCTACTAAGGATCTGCCCTAAAGAAGTCTCTCCCTTTATATGCTTCACAAGGTTTCCTGGAGAAATTCCGTATTTGCTCAAAACTTCCTTTATTTCCCCTTTTTCTAGGATTTCTTTTACATCATCGTGCCTGCGCCGTGTATATTTGTCAATAACATTCTCGGTAACATGAGAAAAAGGTCCGTGACCAACATCGTGCAAAAGAGCAGCAGCTTTTATTTCGGTTTTCTTGTCCTCTTCAATCGAGTCGATACTTCTGGTTAGCATAGATGCAAGGTGCATTGCTCCAAGCGAGTGTTCAAAACGTGAATGATTTGCTCCTGGATATACAAGGTTTGAAAATCCAAGCTGTTTTACCCTCCTGAGGCGCTGCATCTGGGGAGTAGAAAGAAGGTCCTGAGCTAAATCATCCAGCTCGATGTAACCATGTACGGGATCAAGGACAACTTTCATTATTCTTTAAAGAGATTTCATTATATATTGCTATTACTAATACTCTTATACTGTAGATTTGCAGAAATACCAGCTACCCGAAAGTTTAAAAGAAAACCGGATAAGGTATTATCATGATTATATTTTCAGGCGGCACCGGAACTCCAAAACTCCTTGATGGACTCAAGGAAATCCTCCCAGCGGAGGAACTGACCGTTGTTGTAAATACTGCCGAAGACCTGTGGGTTTCGGGAAATTTGATTTGTCCTGACCTGGATACAGTGCTCTATCTGTTATCAGACCAGATCGACCGAAAAAGATGGTGGGGCATAAAGGACGACACCTTTCTGACTTATGAGCGTATGCAGGAACTGGGCATTACGGAAAGCATGAAACTTGGGGACCTGGACAGGGCAACCCATATCATCCGCTCGAATTTTATCCGAAATGGAATCTCCCTTACAGATGCGACTTTAGAGCTTGCATCCTTGCTTGGAATTAATGCAAAGATTTTACCTATGTCTGATGATCCAGTTTCCACTTATATCGAAACTCCAGAAGGAATTATGCATTTTCAGGATTTCTGGGTTGGAAAACATGGAACTCCTGAAGTGCTGAATATTGACATAAGGAGAGTTTCCGAAGCTTCAATTTCTCCAAAGGTGCTCGAAGCCCTGGAGAACGACGACAAAGTTCTTATTGGGCCAAGTAACCCAATTACAAGCATAGGACCTATTATTTCTCTTCCAGGCATGAAAGATCTTCTTCAAAAGAAAAAGGTCGTGGGAGTCAGCCCAATAATTGGCAATGCCCCTGTAAGTGGACCTGCCGGAAAATTGATGCAGGCATCGGGACTTGAAGTCTCTTCAATGGGAGTTGCGGAATATTACCAGGATTTCCTTGATGTTTTTGTTTTCGATGAGCGAGATCAAGCAGACGAATTTGCATTTGAGAAACTTGGATGTCGTGCTTCACGTGCCGATACTTTAATGACTTCAACTGAAAAAAGCAAGGAACTGGCAGAATTGGTAGTAGGGCTTTTTGATACTATTTCCTGCCCGTAATTTTTTCTTATTTTTGGATTTTATTCGCGCCTTAGAAGTTTATAGAGACCAGTTTAAATTATTTTTTAATAGTGTGAGTTCGTCATTTTTTACTAATTTTCGTATTTATACTCATACTTCTTTTCATTACCCTGCTTTGCTCAGGTCTCTATGGATATTCTTTGCGTTATATATTTAGTAGAATATTCTCAATGTTAACAAAATCCGAAAGTTTTATGTAATACCTTTTCAAAAATAAGTAATACAAAAATGGATTTAAAATAAATTTTTTCTTATTTATTACATTGTATTGTCTGGAAAGTGTTATTTTTAGAGTCAAACTATGAAAAATTCAGTTTGATTAATGTGGAGTATAAGCATGATAAAAGCAAGTATAACGAATCAAAGACAAGTGAAAGTAAAATTCGTTTATCTTTTTTTGCTGGCAACCCTTGTTTTTCCCTTGGATCTATTCCAGGAATGGCAGCTGAAAATTGTAACTCGAATTTGATGGGTCAGGTATTTTATGCAGCCGAGGCAGATCTTGGTGCTATTGGACCAAATAATACACTTATTATTACGGATATAGGTTCTCTTGCAGATTCTTATGTTTACCTGGACGATTTCTACTCACAGTTTTATGGCAGGGACCTTCTGTACACAAAGAATCTCCTCACTGTCCAGAACTCAAGGAACAGCCCCCTCTGGTTTGCATTCTTTGATAAATGCAGCGGGAATTGTACCTATATCGAAATTTCTTATGAAAACGAAAGTAAAATCAGCTGTAAGGTAACGGAAAACATAGACTTTGATAAACTTTCGAAAAATCAGAAATCAAAAGATGCGTGGAGTGAAAAAGCAAATAATAGTGTATTTGACGGACACGAATTTGCTATTCTTACAATAGCTAATGCCTGGGCTACAGAGAAGCTTGATTATGAGCTTATGGAGTGCCTTGAAGTTCACAATCATTTCTGTCCCGGAGTCTCCAGTGGATATGTGCTTGCAAACTGGATGGAAAAAAATTATCCTCTTAAGGACGGCGTAAGTTACACGGTTTTCGCCTGTCCTCCTAGGTGCAAAGACGATGTTTTTGTAAAATGCTGGGACACTACTCCAGGTAAAGGAGGAATCTGGGTATCTTCACTAACAGATAACGAGACCGAAGCTCTAGGAGGTTCTCCTGCAGGTATTTTCGTGGTCACGGATAAAAATGCAGGAACTATGAAAGCTGTAGCTCTTGGATTTAACTTTGACGTTGTCAGTGAAAAATGCGGAATAAAAGCAGATGATCCAGCATGGGTCTCGAAGTATTTAGAGGATCTCTGGCTTATGAATAAGAATAATTGGGATACAAAAGGACTTGTTTCGGTAATTTCAGTGAAGAATATTGATGCAGATACCCTGAAAAAGATGGAGCTGGCAGACAATAATCCTTATGTAGTTCTCGGACTGCTTAAGCCGGCAGGAAATTCAAGTACTTAAAAATGAGAATACCCGAGAAACAACTGACTAACTAAAACCATAACGAAAATTAATCACGTATATTGAGGATTCAGTAATCCTCATATTTTTCCTTATTCTCTTCCTTTTTTATTTTTTGGTAACTCTGAGATTTTCCGAAATAAATCTACTTTCTTCCTAAATATCCAGATATCCAGTTTTTGACTGTCATATGCATCTGGATTACACGATAAGGTTATAGAATTCTTTATTACTTGAAACGAATTCCTTATTAATAGCACAGAATTTTTTATTCTCAGAACAGGATTCCTTATTAATAATATCATTCTTTACATAGAGAGATATCGCAACAGCCAAAAAAGAGTTAGTACCATGCTTGAAAAACTGAAAACCTCACTCATTAATTCTCCTGTAATCAAGAGAGGAGAATATAATTATTTTATCCATCCAATTTCTGATGGTGTGCCATCCATAGACCCCCATATGATTGAAGAAATCGCCGAATATATTCTCCAGATTACCGACATTAAAAAAGTTGACACTATTCTTACAATAGAGGCCATGGGTATTCCTGTAGCAAATGCACTTTCTCTGAAAACGGGAATTCCTTTAACAATTGTTCGAAAGCGACCTTATTTCCTTGAAGGAGAAGTAGAACTGTCTCAAAGCACAGGATACTCGAAAGGAACACTTTATATAAACGGGCTCAAGAAAGGGGATAAAGTAATTATCGTGGACGATGTCATCAGTACTGGCGGAACACTAATAGCACTTGTAAAAGCCCTGAAAACAATGGGTGTAGAGATTCAGGATGTAATTTCGGTTATTGGGCGAGGGACCGGAGGAGTACAATTGAAGGAAATCGGAATTGAACCCAAAATTCTCGTTACTATCGATGTAAGCGAGAAAGGTGTGGAGATAAAAAATGTCTTTGGGAACGATTGAAGCTTTTGACTTAAGGCCTGACTATATTATCAGTGTCATAAAAAAACTTGGGGCTAAAATCGTAGGTTTCCAGTTTCCGGAGGGACTTAAACGGAAAGGCCCAGAGCTCGCAAAAAAAGTTGAAGAAGCTACAGGCGCTGAAATCATTATTTCTGGAGACCCATGCTTTGGAGCTTGTGACCTGGATAAAACCCTGCTTGAACAAGTTGATATTCTTTTCCACTTTGGGCATGCTGAACTTGAGGACACTAAACTTTCCGAAAAGGTATATTTCATAGAGACACGTTCTCCAGTTGAGATTCGGCCTGCCGTTGAAAAAGCTGTATCTCAACTCAAAGGTCAGGTTATAGGATTAATTACTACTGTCCAGCACGTCCATAAACTTTCAGATGCTTGTGTAGTCCTCGAAGCAAATGGAAAGACCTGCATAATTGGGCGTGGGGATTCCAGGCTTGCATATCCAGGTCAGGTGCTCGGCTGTAATTTTTCGGCAGCAAGGAGAGAAGTCTGCGATGAATACCTGTATATAGGAAGCGGAGATTTCCATCCTCTAGGTGTAGCCCTTTCCACAAAAAAAAGAGTTGTTGTAGCTGATCCTTTTTCCAAGGAGGTTCGAGAGGTAGATCCCTCAAGGATTCTTCGTCAAAGGAGCGCGGTAATTGCAAAGTCTCTGGATGCAGAAGTTTTTGGGATAATAGTTTCAAGCAAGAATGGACAAGAAAGAATGAAGCTAGCTTCTTCTTTAAAAGCACTTGCAAAACAACATGGAAAGGAAGCGTATATTATCCTGATCGATCTAGTAACTCCAGATCAGCTTCTTCAGTTCAAAGTAGATGCTTTTGTAAATACTGCCTGTCCCAGGCTTGCAATTGACGAAGTAGGACGTTTTCCATCTCCCATGCTTACGCCTCAGGAATTTGAGATCGTGCTCGGAAAAAGAGAATGGGAAAACCTCGTACTCGATGAGATTACCGAGGAGCCTGTATAATATTTACTATTGGTCAGTTATAAGTACTGTATTAAAATATATAAACAAAGAATTAATCTATGTAATAAAGAATTAAGTCAATGAAATGAAACAAAGAAAACTTGAGATGCTGCTTGAAGAATTGGAAAATTTTTCCGATCCTGAACTTGAGCTGGAACAGTACCAGACACCTTCTCTTCTAGCTGCGGAAATTCTTCACTTTGCTTATATGCAGGGAGATCTTGATGACTCAGTACAGGATCTGGGTTGTGGCACTGGGATTCTTGCAATAGGGGTGAAACTTATAGGAGCTAGAAAGGTTGTTGGATATGATTCAGATCAAAAAGCCCTTGAGATCGCAAAGAAAAATGCCAGGAAACTTGGAGTAGAAGTCGAGTTTGTATTATTGGATGTTACAGACGTTACAAACCATGTAAAAACCACAATTATGAATCCTCCCTTCGGGGCAAGAGTTAAAGGTAGAGACAGACAGTTTCTTTCGTCAGCATTAAGAACAAGTGAAGTTATATATTCAATCCATAACCGCGGAAGCCTTGCTTTTATCCAAAAGTTCATTAAGCCTGCGGTCATTACACATTCCTATGTCGCGAAATTCCCTCTAAAACGAACCTTTGATTTCCATAAAAAAGAAAGAGAGGTTATTGAGGTCGAGATATACAGAATTAAAGTCTCAGGATAATTCAAACACAATTAATGTTGTTTAAGGCATCAAATTCTATAGCGCCAGTGTAAGGGCTTTACCTTAAGGCAGCAATAAAGCCACTTACAGGATGCCTGTATATTATCAAATTATACGATGCGTCGGGAAAAATGGCAGATAATAAGAACTTGATAATTTATTCTCTTCTGAGGTTGATTATCTGTTAATTGAACGGTTACCAGGGTTTGATTGAATAGTTGCCAGTATTCTAACATTGTTGATATTGCTGCCATTAATTTGTACTGATTATTAACTTAACGATAATTAAAATGAGGGATTATGATTAGAATTCGAAAAAGTAAAACTACGAGAAAGAAATTGACTGGACCGAGCGAAATAAAACCAGTTACCGAGAAGGTTACTCAAATCACTTCAGAAAGCAGGGATCAATTCAAGGGTCAATCTAGGGATCAGTTTAAACCCCAACAACCCCATTCCAGAGAGCAATCCCGAGATCAATACAGGAGTCAATCAAGAGATAACTTAAGGGGATATTCCAGAGACCAGTTTAAAGCTCAGTCCAGAGATCAATCAAAGGACCAGTTCCGAGGAAACCAGAGTAAAAAAAGAAGAGTTCCTTATTCGAAAAAAGGTTCCAGGGAAAGAACGGAAATGTCTGAAATCAGATCTCCTTATGAAATAAAGAGCCCGGAAGAAGAACTTGAAAAGGGAGGTTTTGTTATCCCAGGGGAACTTGTTGGAACTACAGAAGAGTTCAAGCCCGGAGAAGGAACAACCATATCTGGTGGAGATATTTACTCTACAGCTACTGGAAACGTAGTTATCGACAGAAAAGCGAGAGTAGTCACAGTCAGGCCAAGCACGCTAACTCCGAATATTCTTAAAGTAGGGGATATTGTATATGGAAAAATAACTGACACGCGTGAATCTGGAGCAATGGTTGAAATTGCAGGAATTGAAGGTAAAGAAAATAGAGAAATTGTCAATGTCAGGTCTGGAGACATTCATGTATCTAATGTTCGGGATTCTTATGTAAAGAGACTTTCAGACGAATTAAAATTCTTGGATATAATCAGGGCCAAAGTTATCGATACAGATAGGATGCGTTTGACAATAGCTGAAGATTCCCTTGGAGTTGTAAAAGCCTACTGCTCAAATTGCAGAGGAGAACTTGTATTAGAAGGGAAAAAGCTTAAATGCCCTGTCTGCAATATGACTGAAACTCGCAAGATCTCAACCGCGTATGGGAAAGGAATCCAGTAATTTCTTTCTCCCTGCTGGTATGGATTTCTGCACAATAGATTCTCTGTAGTTAATATATTACTCACCATTTTACAGGTGATCACCAATATGGAACTGAACATTCTTTCCAAAACAGACAACGAGTTTGAAGTCGAGCTCAAAGGCGAGACACATACCCTTCTCAATATGCTTAAGGACCTTCTGATTAGAGATGAAAGGGTTGAGATCGCTTTTTACGATATGAAATATGTAAGTATCAGTGACCCGATTCTTTACATCAAAACCGATGGTACGAATCCTATTGAAGTCTTAAAGGACGCTGCTTCGAAAATAATTGCTCAGTGTGATGAATTTACTGATGTTTTTGGCAAAGCAGTAAACGCCTGAAACCTCTGAAAAAATAGCTGCATAGCGTCTTTATAAAGACGTTTTGTTTTCTTTTTCCTAGAAATCCGGAATTTTTTGTATAGAAAGTTCCAGACAGCTATTAAATTGAGCTTTTGCTATATTCAAATCTCATAAATTTTTGGAATACTTTTTTATGAATTCTCTGCATATCCAGGATAAATAAGAAATATTAAACGCGAAATTAAGCTAAAAGCATTAAACTGGATAGAATCATACCATTATTTTTAGTTCAAAAACCATATTCCGGAATATAATTAAAAAATTATAAATTAAAATTTAATTAATACGTAACTAATATTGAGGTATGAAAGAAAATGAATCTTGATGACTCATCCCTTCAGAAGTTCGGTTTTATAAAACGAGAGACTTTAGGCAGTATAAATATCGACCCTCTTCAGACAGGTGGGCTTTTAACTGAGGTTGCAAAACAAGCTCTTGTAGAATGGGGAGACGGGTATTCTGTATGCGATTTCTGCGGAGGAGTTTTAGACCAGATAAAAAAACCTCCCATTTATGATTTCGTTCACAAAGCTCTTCCAGAGTTTTTGGGCTGTGATGAAGCAAGGGTCACAAACGGGGCACGTGAATCCAAGTTTGCTGTCATGCACTCAATTGGAAATCTAGGTGACTGGATAGTACTTGACGGGCTTGCCCATTACTCTTCATTTGTTGCAGCCGAAAGAGCTGGCTTGAATATAAAAACTGTTCCTCATTCAGGCAGTCCTGATTATTATCTTAACCCTGAAGGATATGCTACTGTAATCGAAGAGGTTACAAAAGAAAGTGGAAAACCACCTGCTCTTGCACTTTTAACTTATCCAGATGGAAATTATGGAAACCTCCCAGATGCAGAAAAAATAGCTTCTATATGTCATGAATACGATGTTCCTCTTCTTCTGAATGGTGCATATGCTGTCGGAAGAATGCCGATATCTGCAAAAGAAATAAGTGCTGATTTTATAGTAGGCAGCGGGCATAAATCTATGGCTGCATCAGGACCTGTGGGAGTACTTGGTGTAAGTGAAGAGTACGCTCCTATAGTATTCAGAAAATCCAAACATAACAAAGCAAAAGAAGTTGAACTTCTGGGATGTACGGCAAGAGGAGCTACTGTTATGACCCTTATTGCTTCTTTCCCTGATGTGGTAAAACGTGTTCGAAACTGGGATCAAGAAGTTGAAAACGCTCGTTGGTTCTCGTCAAGGCTTGAAGAAATGGGCTTTATCCAGCGCGGGCAGAAACCACATTCTCATGACCTTATGTTCTTTGAAGCTCCACGTTTCTATGAGATTTCTGAAAAGGTCAAAAACGGAAGATACTTCCTTTACAAAGACCTCAAAGCACGCAATATTTACGGCATCAAGTCAGGGCTTACAAAATATTTCAAGCTAAGTACTTTTGGGCTCGGAAGAGAAAAACTTGAAGTTGCTGCTGATGCTTTTGAAGATATCCTGAAGAAGTACGAGGATGTTTAATATCCGCTGAAATCAAATTTTTTCTGATGCCCTAGAACAATTAATAATTTGTTCCTTCTACTGGGCATTTTGATTCCTTTTTTAATCTTTTTTTGGAAATATATCTTGGATTTTCATTATGAATGATGGTAGCTGGAATAGCTGTTTGTTTTTACTAGCTGAACCTGATTTTTTGCTTGCAATTTCAAAAACGCAGTTTAAATGCTATATGGCAGCCCTGGACGGAAATATATTAAAAAAGATTTTGAGGTTGTATGTTTTGTTTTTCAACATTTTTTGAGTAAAAAACAAATTCTTTTTTTCGGGGATTTGCATGTTTTTACTTCTTCAACTCCACGTTTTCCACATATCCTTCTCCCCGCGGGGTTGGGACATAAAATACTTTTCCCTTCTCTTCTATTTTTTCGATGTAAAGTGCATCTTCCAGCATGTTAAGGTGGAAATTTTCCATGTGATCGTTCAGGTTGAATTTTTCTTTTATTTCCTCAAAAGATTTTTTTTCACTTCCGAGCGATATCAGGATCTATCTTCTCACGGTATTCTGAAGAACCTTGTGTCCAAATTTATGATATTCGGTCGGATTTCTTGTCAGTTTACCTTCACGTTTCATTCGCTCGAGCCATTCTTATTTTCTGTTATTAGATTCATCGAGAGTCATGGTGATCACTAATATATTTATTTGAATATGTAAATAAGTTTGCGGAATTGGCCACTTTCCCGGATTTACCTATAAATAACATGATTCTCAATTCCTTTTCCATGAAACTGAACCCTGAACTTGAATCCTTAATTGCTTACAAAATTATCCTCACTGTCAATCTTATAAATATGAATGTAGCTGTGAGCCTTCGTTGAGCATTATAGGAGAGAATATATTCTTTGAAGGAAGCCTACGAGAAAAATTGAGTAATAAGAATCTATTTTTTCCTTATTAGAACCTAGAACTTACGAAGTTTAACTGAAAAAACATTAATATCAAGCCTTTAACCACTAAAAAGATAAATTTTACAACAGTTTTCATTTCTTCATTGTACCTGATCGAATACTAAGACAGTTTAGACCTTATGATGAATTAAATATCATGGATCTCTAATTATACTGTGAGGATTATTATTGTGGAGGGATATGTTTGGAAGACGATAGTGGAGATATGTTTAAGCATAAACTTGGGAAGTGGGTTCTAAGTATAGATGAATGTGCTTTTATGGATCTTATGGAGATTGGAAAGAACAAGTCTATGCGTCAATATCTGATCAAGTCAATTGATAATTGGGTAAACAAAAAAGAACCACTTATAACAGATGAATTTATTTCGGAAATGTGTGACTTTATTAAAAGCGAAAATGAAGTTATTTATGACCGTTTGATAAAGAAATGCGCTCTAAAAGGAATAAGTGTGGGTGAAGGTATATTTGAATCACTGAGCCTTCTGAATTGCGGAATGATAAATGCGCAGGAGTGCAGACAGTATATAGATGACTCCTCTGAGGAGTGATACTCCCACTTTATTTTATCTCCTGTACTTCATATAGTAAATTCAAAATATATTTTGTACAAAAAAGGATATTCAGGTACAGCAGAAAGATCTTGCAATGAAATTTCTCTGCTATTTACCTGTCTTTAGTTTTTTAGTAAATATTAGGAGATTTTTCCAATCTTTGCAAAAACATATTTTTACTTGAAATCCTTTAGAGATTCGAAATCCAGGGTTGAAAAGTAATCCTCAATAGTTTCGGCTCTCCTGATCTGCACAACGCTTCCATCTTTCCTGAGAAGAAGTTCAACAGAGCGAAGTTTTCCGTTATAATTGAAGCCCATTGCATGTCCGTGAGCCCCTGTATCATGTATTACAAGGATATCTCCAATTTCAATTTCAGGAAGTGACCTGTCAACTGCGAACTTGTCATTGTTTTCGCAGAGAGAACCGGTTACATCATATTTATGGACAGGAGATTTTTTTTCCTTTCCGAGTACAGTTATATGGTGGTATGCTCCGTACATACCTGGGCGCATAAGGTTTGCCATACAGGAATCCATCCCAACATAGTCCTTGTATGTGTGTTTGATATGCCTTACCTGAGAAACCAGATAACCATACGGACCTGTAATTACACGACCGCATTCCAAGAAGACTTTTAGCGGATAAAGTCCATTAGCCTTGATTGTAACGTTGTAAGCTTCTTTAGTGCCTTTTGCCACAGCTTCAAAGGAAACAGGTTTCTCATCAGGCCTATAGGGTATACCTATGCCTCCTCCAAGATTCACAAATTCAAACTTTATGTCGAGTTCCTTTGAGATTTCAACTATGAGTTCAAAGAGAATTTTTGCAGTTTCCACAAAGTAGTCAGGATTTAATTCGTTCGAGGCTACCATTGTATGCATTCCAAAACGCTTTATTCCCTTGTCTCTGAGTATACGGTAGCCTTCAAAAAGCTGGTCTCTAGTAAAACCGTACTTTGCCTCTTCCGGTTTTCCAATGATTGCATTTCCCCCTTTAAGAGGACCAGGATTGTATCTGAAACAGACAATCTTCGGAAGTCCGGCATTCTTCTCGAGGTAGTCAATATGGCTTATGTCATCAAGATTTATATATGCTCCAAGCTCTTTTGCCTTTACAAACTCTTCAGCAGGAGTATCGTTTGAACTGAACATTATATATCCCTCAGTCATTCCTGCTTTTTCGGCAAGAATTAACTCGGGCAAAGAGCTGCAATCTGCACCAAAACCTTCATCTTTGAGGATTTTAAGAATGAAAGGGTTTGGAAGAGCTTTTACCGCAAAAAACTCTTTAAAGCCGGGAACTTCCCTAAAAGCTGTTTTCATTCTCCGTGCATTTTCCAGAATTGCTTTCTCATCGTATATATGAAACGGCGTAGGATATTTTTTTATTATTTCCAGAATGTCTTCTTTGGTGAAGGGAAGATCCTTTGAAACCATATTATTACCTTATTCTCATTTTTGTTTAATGGGTTTTATACCAATTTGAACTTTTATTCCTTTATTATTCTTTCGCAAGCTTTTTTTGAAAAGGCTTGAGCGAAAACCTCCAACTAGCGGCGTGATAAACCGGCGCAACGGTTTCGGCAAGCCTTTTTTGAAAAGGCTTGAGTGAAAACACAGAGAAATGACGGGATCAATTGATGCAAAGAAAATCTTTTTCAAAAAAGGTTTGAGAGAAAACGCATATCAGTGTTGTGATCAATAGTATGGTTGTCTGTATGAAGGTGAAAAAAACTAAATGTACAGTTTATACTACAGCATCAAATTCTTCAAAAACTCCAAGCCCTATGAACTGAACCATTAACCACTCTCCAAAAATGATTTGAAATATATCTTTATACTTTCATTCAATCTTCAAGCCTTTATCGCTTTTCACCCTCAAATTTTAAAAATAGTATTTTCCTCTTTTTTCGCATAAAACAGTCATCCATACCGTTATCTCTTAGTTACCGAAACATTTAATATCTAAAAGATGCATGAGAAGAGTACATAGCTCTTATTTGTAACTTTATGCGACTGTGGTTTAGTGGCTATGACCTGAGCTTCCCAAGCTTAGAACCCGGGTTCAAATCCCGGCAGTCGCATTGAGAAATCACTTAATAAATTTTTTTTAATAAATATTAAACTCGAAATTAGGTCGTCCATCATTATGCAGTTGATGTTTTCTTGATTAATTTTCCAGTGCTAGAAATACCTTATGTTGCATTACATACTATTAACCTTACTAAATTAAAAAAGGTATGATGTGCCACTAAAAGTGTTTTGGAAATGACATTAACTAACTAATAGTGCACGATCAGATTTTGGCTAAATATTTTAAAAGTTCTTGTGATTAATTATGGCATTTATATATAAAGATATGAAATATGTTAAGACATAAACAATCCATAACTTAAACTCAGGAAAGATCATCGAGTAAAACCTTTTTTCGGTATCCCATGCCTTGAAATATTGCTACAAGATCCCCTTTGTCATCAGTTATATTTACAGTAGATGTTGAGATTTTAGGGTTTATTGACGTTTCCTTTGCCTCGGCTGTTAGAAATTTGCCTGTCGCAGCTTTTACAAAAGAGATATTTGCATTGATAGCAACAGTGACGGTACCATATGCGTTTGACGCTGCAGCAAAAGCTAGGTCTGCAAGGGTAAATAATGCACCTCCCTGAACGGTTTTAAGAGCATTAAGATGCTTTTCTTCTATTTTCATTATGGCTTTTGCATATCCAGGAGAGACTTCTAAAAGTTCGATTCCTGAAAGTGCAGCAAAATTATCATTCTTAAAAAATTCTTTAATATTTTCCATTTAATAACTCCGATTATTATCACAGTAAACTCTTACTTTATTCTTCTTATTTTTAATTATAATTATTCTTCTAAATGTAAACTTAATCCTGAATTTTTTGTGTTTAGAAATTACATTCTTTTCTAGCTTTCTTTCTGCTGTTAGGCGACTTGCAAGAGCAAGTTTTTATTTGACTTTTATTTTATCTCTTTTTCTTCAATATGGCTATTTTTCTCAAGTCTATCTTTTTTATGGTTTTTAGGTATGATTAATCAATATCTGTTTATAACATATGATAAGCGCATCCCAAAACCAATTTTGTTTTCAACTAACAGTAATTTTATAACTGTTTTAATAATTAAAAAGTTTAATTAATAATTCAGAAGATAAAATTCACGGAAATGATTTTGAGTTTTGGGACATGTCCAATAAATTACAATAGAAATTTATTTTTAAAATGCTCGCTGATCCTTAAAACTTGACTAATTTTCATAGTTAATAGAGATTAACTATTTATAAGCTAGGGTATATTATTTTATGGATGAAATTATATAAAATTATTTTTTATTTATATAAGTAGATATTTGGCTCAATGATCGAGCTTCATATATGGGGGTAAAGAATGAATCTGAAATTAATAGTTCCACTGTTAGCGTTATGCCTAATTTTATCTGCTGTGTCTGTACAAGCTCAGACTGACACAAATATGATCGGAAATATGAAGAACATGAATGTAATCGTGGCTGGAAACATAGATGAAACCATTACTTGTAATATTACCGGAAACGCATCTATGGTAGGTATGGGTATAGGCAGAAAAATCGAGAACATGCCTGGAGCCATGGAAAAAAATAAAATGGGAATGATGACCGATAAAATGCAAAATATGACCAGTAAAATGGGGAATATGACTGAGAAAATGGGGACGATGACCGATAAAATGGAGAATATGACCGGACCCATGACTTTCAATGTTTCCGGAAAAGTAATCATAGTCAAAGATATTGGAAATATGACTGAAAAATCACTTATGATCGGTAAAATAGATAATATGCCCGGAAAAGTGGTTATTTTTGGAAAAATGGATAAAATGGGCGAAATGTCTGAAAGAATGAATAACATGTCCAGAATGACCGAAAAAATAGGGAACATGACTATAGTCACTGCTGGAAACATGACTGGAACCATTACATGTAATATGACCAGAAATATGGAAAACGACAAAAACATTGACAACATGACTGGCAGAATGAAATACATGACTGTGCCTATGGCTGGAGATATGTCGGGAACCATAACATGTGATCTTACTGAAAAAATGGTCATAATCAAAAACATGGGTAGTATTGATGAAGTAGCTGGAAAAATCTACAATATACCTGAAGTGACCGAAAAAATGGAGAACATGACCGGTAAAATGAATAACATAACCAGGCCCACGACATGTAATATTACCGGACGCATGATTATATTCAAAAATATGGAAAATATGGGTTCGATGGCCGAAAGAATGGATAATAGGGGGTCAATAGCTGAAAAAATGTATTATCTTCTTGGAATGAACGAAAATGAAGCCATAATAGAAGACATGAATAACACCAATAAAATGGATGAAAAAATAGACAATATAGATGAAATGGATAGTGTAACTGGAAAGATAATACTAATCCGAAATATGGATGATGCGCCTCAAATAGTGACTAAAAATATTACCTGCAACGTTACTTGAAATAAGGCCATCGTTAGAAAAATAACTAACACTTGATAGTCAATTATTGACGGTAAAATGTCTTAGATTAAGCATTAAATAATGAATTACCATTATTTAATGCATCTTTACTATTTCAATTAGAAATTATTCAGTTTAAAACTGAACCTGCGAATACATATTGTAATACGTAATTGTGATTCTTTCCTGTTTTTTTCAGTTATTTATAGACTCTTAAAGCTCTGTATTTGTATGCTTACTGGTTTACTAGTGTATATTCTTTCTGTGACTGAAAATACTTTTATGCCACAAGACAGAAAACTGAAAGATGAATAATTGGAGTATTAAGTTGGGGGGTTGCAGAATATGGGAAGAAATGTACAAATCGAAGAGAAAAGCTCCATAACACCTAGAGACAGGAATATATCTTTTCAGGGAAAGATGGAATTTGTAGTTCCATATGTAGAGGAAAATATTAGCAGGTGTAGATGTTCGCAGTGTCCTGTTCAGGCTAATAGTCTATGTGCGCAAAACAAAATTAAAAGTGTAAAACAGGCATTGGAAAATGCGCCCGAAGGTGAGGTTCCAGATCCAGAAAATGTTCCAGGGGTTTATTGTTCGGAAGGCACGGCTGCCTGTAAGGATCTTGATTTTGACAGAAAATGTATATGTGGCTCATGTGATGTATGGAAAGAATATAATCTCAAAGATGCAAAACCAAACAATCACTTCTGCCAGCAAGGCAGAGCAACCTGAGATTTCACATAAAAAGTATAATGTAGTATAATAATATAGAGAAATATAGAGAATAAAATCTTCTTTTAATAACTGTTTTTTACTTTTTTATAAATTTCTAAACTCCTTTAAGATCTTTTTACGTTTTTGAGTTAAGATTTATTGTTTTTCATAGAAGTATAAGACTTAGATCTTCCACCGAAAACACTATATCTTTTCAAAATATTGGTATTTGACAGTATTAAATAATTAGAGTTGTCATGCGTAGCCCTAATACTCCATGCTCGGGTTTTTCTTAGACTCTATAAGGTTTCAGAAGGTTAGATAGCCTTATTTCAACTCATTAAGGAGCAAAATAAATGGTATCCTCTTTACTAGCAAACGTTGATGTACTTCTTGGTTTTGCTATTTTAATTCTTACTATTTTCTACAGATTTCAAGTTCCTCCTGTGCTGGGTTTTCTTGTAACCGGAATGTTAATCGGTCCCTATGGGCTTGGAATTTTCAATGGTGGACAAAATGAACTGAATGCCGACCTCGGTATAATCTTTTTGCTCTTTACAATTGGAGTTGATCTCTCTTTAAAAGAGCTCTGGAAAATGAAAAAAGCTTTATTTATGGGAGGGACTCTCCAAATTCTCTTAACTACATTCCTGACCCTCCTTGTTTGTTCAGCTGTAGGCTTCAGTTCCACTACATCTGTCTTTTTAGGTTTCTTGATTTCGCTTAGCAGTACTGCAATAGTACTCAAAGTCCTTCAGGATAGAAACGAAGTTTATACAGCACATGGAAAAACCTCACTTGCAATTCTGATATTTCAGGATCTTGCTATCGTTCCCCTAATTCTTCTTACCCCATTACTGGCTGGAGATTCTCTAAACTTTGAAGGTTCATTTTCAACTGTTTTTATCAAAGGCTCACTAGTCATTCTAGTTTTTATTCTGAGCGCCAAATTCCTGATCCCCTGGATATTCTACCATGTGGGCAGGACAGGAAATAAAGAATTATTCCTCGTCAGTGTTGTTTTCATTTGCCTTTCTACCGCTCTCTTTACCTCAAGTATCGGACTATCTCTTGCTCTTGGAGCCTTTTTAGCTGGCATTGTTATATCTGGTTCCCAGTACAGTCAACAGGCAATGGGCAATATCGTGCCTTTAAGAGATATGTTCATGAGTTTCTTTTTTGTGTCCGTAGGCACACTCCTGAACATAAGGTATTTGCTTGACAATCTCCCTACTCTGATTCTTGCTTCGGTTGCTTTAATTATAATAAAATCAATAGCAGGAGTAACTGTAACTTTTATTTTAGGTTATCCACTACGTACAACTATATTAACAGGACTTGCATTGTCTCAGGTAGGAGAATTCTCTTTTGTCCTTTCCAGATTGGGAGTAGAGTATTCTCTCCTGACAGAAAATATTTATCAGGCTTTTCTTGCAGTTTCTATTGTTACTATGGGAGTTACGCCTTTTTTGATTAATGCTTCCTACAAACCTGCCGATGTCATTATTAAAAAAGTTTCAGGTACGACTTATGGTCTGAAACTGGTACATGGCTTATATTCAGAACCCATCAAAGAAGAAGAACAAGCTGAACCCGAAATGAAAGATTATTTAATAATAGTGGGATTCGGCTTTTCCGGAAGAACAGTCTCTAAGGCTGCAAAAACGGCAGGTATTTCTTATATAATTGTGGAAGCAAATCCGGAAATTGTTAAGCAGGAAAAGCAGAAAGGGGAAAAAATTCACTATGGAGATGCAACTTTTAAGGTTGTACTGGAACATGCAGGCGTAAAAAATGCAAGAGTTCTTATTATCGGGATATCGGATGCATCCGCCACAGGTAAAATTGTGGAAATTGCAAAACAACTGAATCCGAATATATGCGTTATTGCAAAAGTAAGGGATTTACAGGAAATGAAACGTCTTAACGCCCTTGGTGCAGATGAAGTGGTCCCTGAAGAATATGAAACTTCCGTAGAAATCTTTGTCCGCTTGCTTGAAGAATATCTGGTTCCAAGAGAAGACATTGAAAAGCTCGTAAACGATGTTAGAGCTAATGGTTACAGAATGCTTAGAAAGTTATCCGTTAATACAAGCATTGATAGCGAGTTTAGTATAAAGGATGGGCTTCCAGGTGTAGATATTCAGGTTTTTAAAGTAGGAAATGGTTCCAGTTTTGATGGAAAAAACTTAAAAAACCTGGATTTTAGGAAAAAACATGGAGTTACAGTACTTTCTATTCGTAGAGGTCCAGATCTGATCTACACTCCAGAAGGCGATTTTCTTCTTCAGGCAAAAGATGCCTGTGTCCTTCTAGGAAAACCCGAGGATCTTTATAGTATTAGAAGTTTCTTTGAAGGTGTTCATGGATAAATATGAATTTCTCTACAATTTTTTAATATGAAGTTTTATTACTTTTACATAATATTTAAATTGTTTAAATAATCCCTATATTCCTTTATTCACAATACAAATATATTCTATGAATCCAGCTTTTTTTAATGCGCCATATCACTCTTGCTTCTGCATCTCCAAGGCGAAAAGAATTGCTTAAACAGCTTATAGGAGATAATTTCCTTGTCCATGTAAGTTATGATAAAGAATCACCTATTCCTGATTTGCGTCCTGAGGAACTTCTATTAAAACACTCTATCAAAAAAGCCAGAGATGTAGCTAAATATTTCAATTCCGGGCTTGTAATTTCTGCAGCTACTTCCGTGCTTTTTAATGGGAAACTTCTAGGAAAACCTCAATATCCCGAAAAAGCAGAAGAAATGCTGAAAATGCTAAGCGGACAGAAATTCAGCGTTATAACAGGACTAACAGTTCTTGACCTTGACAACGGAATAGAAATCAGTGAACTGGAATTCACGACTGTCTGGATGGATGAAATAAATACAGAAAAATTTCAGCTTGTGTAAAGACAGGAGAACCCCTTAATAAAGCAGGAGCTTTTGCGATTAAAGGACAAGAAGCAGCCTTTGTAAAAAGAATTGAAGGAAATTTTTATAACATAGTGGGCCTTCCCCTTTTCCGATTAGGAAAAATCCTGCAAAAAACTGAAGTATCTATATTTGGGAAGATTTATCCTGAATTAAGATTCTTAAACCGCAACCATTGCACCGATTTATACGCCACTGCTAAGGTTTTCGATAAAACCTTTTCTCAAAAGGTTTTCACTCAAGCCTTTTCAAAAAAGGCTTGCGAAAGAAATAAAGCACTTCTGACCAATTAGATAACAATTGATGCTAACATAAATGAGTTAAAATAATAGTGGAATTAAAAGTTAAGAAACTAAAAATCATTCTTGTTTCTAATACGTATTTTTGGTAATTAAATATTCAGAGGCGTTCAGGATGCTTAAGGTTTACAATACCCTTACAAGAAAGAAAGATGCTTTCAAGCCCTTAAAGGAAGGCGAAGTTTCTATTTATGCCTGTGGGCCTACAGTTTACAGTATGCCACATATAGGCAACTATCGTACTTTTCTAATGGCAGATAACATTGTGAGAACTCTTGAATACCTCGGCTATAAAGTAAAGCTTGTAATGAATATTACTGATATAGATGACAAAACTATCAGGGATTCAAAAGCACTTGGAATGTCGCTTAAGAACTTTACCGATAAATACACTGCTGAATTCTTAAAAGGCCTTGATATGCTGAATATAAAAAGAGCTTCAGCTTACCCAAGGGCGACGGAAAATGTTGGCGGCATGATTAAACTTACACAGATATTAATGAATAAAGGATTAGCTTACGAAAAAAACGGTTCTCTATATTATAAAATTTCAGGTTTTCCGGATTATGGCAAACTTTCAAAGCTTGACTTTGATAACATTATAATTGGTGCATCTGTCGATGTAGATGAATATGATAAGGATAACCCACGTGACTTTGCTCTCCTGAAAGCTTCAACTCCTGAAGAAATTGAAAGAGGAATATATTATGAAAGCCCATGGGGAAAAATCCGTCCGGGCTGGCATATTGAATGTTCAGTGATGGCTATGGATAGTTTTGGACCAACTCTGGATATGCATTTAGGAGGAGTGGACCTTATTTTCCCTCACCATGAAAATGAAATTGCTCAATCAGAAGGAGCAACTGGAAAACCATTTGCATGCAACTGGATCCATGGGGAACATTTGATAGTAGAAGGAGAGAAGATGAGTAAATCCAAAGGAAATGTCTTCACACTGCCTGAGATTGTCGGAAAATACGGTGGAGAAGTTGTTCGTTTTATGTTTCTCTCAGTTCACTATCGTAAAAAACTGGACTATTCAGATGCCTTTGCAGAAAATGCTAAAAATAATTATTTAAAGCTTAAAGAAACGCTTGAAAATTTTGAATTTGCTCTGGCAAGCGCAGAAGATACAGATTATCCCGAAGATAAGGAAATTATTGAAATCCTTCCAGAACTTGAAATGCAGTTCAGAGAAGCTCTTGAAGATGACTTCAATACCCCAAAAGCTATAACGATTTTCAAGGATCTTTCCCGTACATCTAATAAATATCTTGAATCTGGAAAAAATAGATTGGTTCTTAAAAAACTCCATTCTCTCTACAGACAGTTTTCTGATGTTCTGGACCTTTTTGCAGAATCAAGTAAAAAGAGAATTCCAGAAGAAGTAATGAACTTAGTAGAAGAACGTGAAGTTGCTAGAAAAAAGAAAGATTGGATAACTTCAGATGTTATCAGAGCAAAAATAATATCAATGGGCTATATTGTGCAAGATACGAAAGAAGGACCAAATGTAAAAGAAAACGAAGAAAGTTAATAAGATGCTGAGGGTATAAATTTTTATTCAAACTGAAATTTTTATAAAAACTGAATGAGATAATCTCATTTTACATATTTAATTTCGGCTTCTTGAAGCTGGTTGAGATAGGTTTTTTACAAAACCGTAATTTTCCTTTTTTCCGCTTCCTTAAAAAGCGTTCAGACATTTTTAATTTATTACAGATCCATATTTTAAGTTCAAATGAATTTGAAGCTTACAAAAGTCTTATACCTCTCCAAAGATAAAATTATGTAAAATCATTACAGAGCCCCATCTAAAGAAAATTAATAATGGCTGGTGGTATGAAATCCAAATTTCTTGTTGTTCTGTTGATTCTTTCGCTTTTTGCAAACGCTTATTTTGTCATGCTTGAAGAACAGCCTTCCTTTGAAGGAAAAAAAGTTCAAGAGATGCAGTCTCGGATAAATTCTCTTGAAACAGAAAATGAAAACCTTAAGTCAGAGATAAATCAGAGTAATGAGTCGCTTCAGTCTTATGCTTCTCAATTAGATTCTTATCGCAAAAGAATTTTTGAGCTTGAGAATAGCTCTCAAACGAGCCTTGCAGGAGTTGAAGGATTTGCCACTCTTCAAGGACCTGCAGTTTTTCAGACTGTTGAGAACGAGCAGAGAGGCCCTTTTATCCAGCAATCCGTCTCTGAAAAAGGTGCTCTACTTAACATATCAGTTGAGATTAGACCAGGAAAAGGCCGTGTACTCGTTCAGACAACTCCTCTTATGGGCGTAGTATTCCAGGACGCCGCAAACACTGCAGTTTTCGTTGCCGAAAACAAAACCGGGAAACAGCTGTCAAGTAGCGATATTATCTTCAGTATTAATGCTTCGAATAAAACCCCGAATATTGATGGTCCTAGTGCAGGAGCTCTAATGACGCTGCTTACAATTTCAGCTATTGATAACAGTACCAGGTTAAATGACAGCATAACTCTCACAGGTACAATCGACAATGAAGGTAATATTGGACCGATAGGTGGAGTTGTAGAAAAAGCGAAGGCAGCAAAAGCAGGAGGTAAAACTCTATTTCTAATTCCAGAGGAAAATAGCCAGCTTGTTACATACAAGTATGCAGAAAAGAAGCTTGGCGGTTTTACTGTTGTTGAGAGAGAGCCGGAAACAATAGATGCTAAAGAATATATCGAAAAGAATGTAGGAATAAAGATTGAATACGTGGATACGATTGACGATGTATTGAATTATGAGAAGTAAAACCTGGATATTGATTATTACTTTAATCACAATGTTTTTGGGGATTTCTTTTTCACCATAAATGGATCACCCAGTAAAAGTTGGTTTCTCACTTTTTGAAATAATGATTATAGCTTTGAGAATTAGGTATAACTACAAAAGAGTTCTATGTATAATTTTTAGCTCTGTAAAAAACCTATCAAATCAACTATCAGTAGGTTAAAACCGGCAAATCTATCCAATAAGTAATTCTTTTTGAATTCTTTTTAATCTTGATTTTTGCCTGAATATTGAGGATTTTTACAGAGCCGAATTTTTATTTATTGTTAGTTTTCTCGGAGATTTTGACTTTTGTTCATCATACATATGACATGATTATTCTGATATTTTTGCAAAGGAACTTAACTACCAATGTATCCAAATAGTATTTACTTATTTATAGAATTTAAAACTCATTTTTGAGATAATATGAAAAACTGCAAAAAATATATAGAGATCATATACAATTGTATATATTTAATAGTAAATTTATATAGTATAGAATGTATATAATAAATTAATTTTTTGCGTATGATTCTGCCTAATAACTTTAGGACTTACGCAGTTGAACTAAAAAATTAACAGTATCAGGTCGTTAACGATCTAAAAAGTGACTTTAATTTATAGTGTTTAATGCAATTGATTTTGCTTCTCAAGTGCATAAGGTCTAAACTTATTGATTTTATGATTTCCCTAAAAACATAGTTATATTTAAACAGACTAAAGGGGGGAAATAATACTGATAAGTGACAAAAGTATAAAAAGATGTGCTTGATGTGTATTACCCGAAACAACACCAAACATTATTTTTGATGAAGATGGTGTATGTAATTTTTGCCACTTTCATAAAAAAGCCCAATATGAAGATGAATCAAAATTAAAGGAGTTACTATACTCATATCGTAAAAAAGACAACAAGTATGATTGTATTGCAGGGATAAGCGGTGGAAGAGATAGTAGTTACACACTTATTAAACTTGTAAAAGATTATGATTTCAAAGTTTTGGCAGTAAATTATCAAAGTCCTTTTACTGATCCACAAGCTAACACAAACATTGACAACGCTGTCGAAGCATTAAATGTTGATATTGTAAGTTTTAAACTGAAGAACAATATGCATGAGAAAATATTTAAATATAATTTTAATTCGTTTCTTTGCAACCCATCTCCTGCAACTATACCTATGATATGTATTTCTTGTAAAACTATTTTATATTATACAATAAAATACGCAAAAAAATATAATGTAAAATGTATCGTACAAGGAGGAAATCCTTATGAGGATACTTCTTTCAAACAAGAATTGTTAAACTTTTCTGGGGATGGAAGCTGTCAGGATAACTTCAAAAAATGTTTAGGAAGGGTTTATGAACTAAATGTTAAAAAACCCGCGTTACTGCCATCCAAAGTGTATACCCACAATGATAAAAGGATATTTATATGGAGATCCTTATGCTTTTGGACCTCGTATATTTTCATCGGATATTAGATTTATAGATTTATTCCATTATATTCCATGGCGAGAAGAGGAAATTTTGTCGAGAATTAAGAAAGAATTGAAATGGGAAAGTCCGCGTAAATATAGCTCAACTTGGGGATCTGATTGTAAAATAGGTCATTTAAAAGATTTATTGTATATGAAGACACTTAACATGACCGAAAAGGATGATTTTTATTCTAAAATGGTAAGAGACAGCCTTATCACTCGGGATAAAGCACTTACAAGGTTAAATGATGAAAATAAACTATATATAAATGAAATACGGCATTGGTAAACAAAAATAGTTATATACTATTAGAAAGTATATTTCTTCATGAACTGCCCAAAATGTAATAGTTCTAATCACAAAAATAATGGTATAGTTGGCGGGCGTCAACGCTACAAATGCCATGATTGTGGATATAACTATACAGTAGAGCTAAAATCAACTGCTTTTTCCGCTTCTGTAAAAAGACAGGCTTTACAACTCTATCTTGAAGGATTGGGCTTTCGCTCAATAGGACGATTTTAGCATGAAAGTACATGAGGAGATTATCCTCACGTGCTCTCTTGATCCTTTTTCCCCATAATCGCAAATATTTCACTAATTATTTTAATCCGTTCATCAACCGAAAAAATCTCAGTCTCAATAATCTTTCTCTTTTGGATTTCTCCCTTTTGATATCCGGTTTCATCTTCGTCCATCTCATCGTTTGTAATAAGATGCCATAGTATCGTTGCAATTTTCCTTGCTAAGGCAATAATTGCTTTTGCATGTCCAATCGACTTCTTTTTTCTGTTAAAAAACTCTTTTAACCTGCTATTCTTCTTTCTTGCTGCTGCTTGAGCAATCTGTGTCAGAATCCACCTTGCTACTTTTGATCCCCTCTTTGTGATTCTGCCGTTATAGTATTTATCTGCAGATTGATACACATTAGGAACTAGACCAAGCCAAGAAGCAAGCTTATTTCCAGAAGAAAAATCCTTAAAGTTGCCTATTTCAGCAAGTAAAATTGCCGCACCAAGTTCCCCTATACTTGGAACTGACATTAAAATCTCCATTTCTCGCTTATGATTTCGAGAAGCATAATTGAAAATTTCTGTTTCTAAAGCTTCGAGTTCATCATCAAGACTTTTTATGAGTTTCAGACAGATCTGAAGTCTGAATGCAGCACTTTGAGAAATTTCTCGATCAAGAATTTCTCTTATCTGAGCAGCTTTTTTCCGAACATTTGGAGAGAGGCTTGCAATAATCTGATCAACACTCTTACCTGAAGAGATTCCTAATAAGATCATTCTGCCATTCTTGCCAAAAACGTCTGTCAGCACATTATTCAGGTGTAGCATTTCAGATGCAAGAATTGAATTTCAGATGCAAGAATTGAGTGAGCTTTATTTTTTAAATCTGTTCTTTTTTGTACAAGTGTTAACCGAAGTCGAACATATGATCTAAAATCTATATGATCCTTTGGAAAAACTCTTGATGGCTGAATCATATTATTAAGTGCAAGTTGTGCAATGACTTCTGAGTCAATCTTATATGTTTTTGTATGGGTAAATACCTTCATATCTCGCGCATTTCCAACTATCACAGTTAGATGCTTTACCAATGAATCATGAATCGGAACCCGAAAGTAGCTGGTTGATTCATATGCAACAACATCACATTTTTCTGATATTACCCAATTTTTAAGGGCTAAAATTCCTTCATCATCTCTGTTGAAACGTTGCTGTTGTTTTTCACCAGATCTACTGAAAATTGTAGCAATGAAAAAGAGTTTGTGAATGTCTAAACCACAAGCTTTGTTTATGACTTAAATCAAATTAGATCACCAAATTTATTTGGGCAGTGGAATTGCCTAAAAGGCCAATTTAGCATCCGTGATCAAAGTCACACTTGAGCCTTCGATGGCAATTCACTGATTAGTTTTAGAACGGTTTTGAATAACCAAAATCAAGACAACCTTACTGCCCAAGGTAATGAGGGCTTAATAGTCCAAAAAAAGAACGGAGAGTACTTTCATTAGTTGTGCTTGTTATTCGAAGAAAAGCATGTGCGTTTTAGGGGTAAGTCATGTTTCTGTCCAAAAATGGATAAAGAAATTTGGTCAGGAGTTAGAGAACCTAAAAAGTGAAAGTGAGATATCTATTGTTGAAATGGATGAAATGCACACTTACATCGGTAACAAAAAAAATATTGCTGGATCTAGATTGCTGTTGATAGAGTTGGGAAAAAGTTCATCAACTGCTCTTTTGGCAGCAGAGGAACGGAAACTGGAAAACTGCTCTGGGAAAAAGTGAAGAAAAAAGAGATTGGAGAAGTGATGACAGATCACTGGAGAGCATATGCAGAGTTTCGTCCAGAAAAGATCCATACTCAATCAAAAGCAGAAACGTATACTGTTGAAGGATATAACAGCATATTGAGGCACTTTTTGGCAAGGTTGAGAAGAAATACAAAGTGTTATACGAAAAGTATTGAAATGCTAAAGTACTCGGTTATTCTATTGATGAAATACAAAAATAAAGAGTTAATTATGTTTAGTTAACAATACCGATAATTATTCAGAATAGTAAGAAAGATCCCGAAGGTGCTGTATCTACTGTATCCCCCAATACAGTCTCTTCGAAATATTATGCTTCCCCAAACATACTAATTCGAAGAAGGATCAGCGACCTCCAAGAGATTCTTTTATTTCGGTGGTATCCCGTGATACCCTACTTTACTTATTTCCCAACTCCAGCATATACTAAAAACGTAAATTATTTTAAAATAATTGTATCAAAAATTGTTTTCAATTTAAAATTTTAATATTATATATTTAGTTTATTATATTATATATTATAACGGCGTTAAAATATAATATGTTATATTATATTTTGTTTCAAAACAATTTTTGATACCAATTATGATATATATATATATATATTCGTGATATTATAAAATTGAAGATTAAGAGTAATAGGGTTTCCTCTTAATCTTTGGGTTGGATCACATGTAGGGATTTGAGAATAGGGACTCAAAACTCTACCATCTACTTCTAGAGACTATCCGAAGAGTCTAGGATTCATGTTGAAAAGTCACCAGGTTTATTATAATAAGATCTACTCTTTTAAACTTATCAGAGTTGAAACGAATGACAAAATCAATTGGTTTTTTAGTCAATCAGTCTTTTGTTTTAAAGAAAAGTAATTGCTTGGAAGGCTGTAATGAATTAAACTATACTATAAAATTTGAGATAATCCACAATACAATTATGAGATACTACTGAGGCAAAAAAATAGACAACTTTAACATATAAGAGCATTTAGCATTTGACAATGAGCCCATCCCAAAATTCACTTTGCTCTCATATCAATAAGAGTTTTAAAACTATTTTTCATGATCATGAACTTGATTGATGATTACAAATTCCAGCATCAGATAAGTAATTTTGAGTTTTGGGATCGGCTCTATAATTAATATCCTGATATTTTTACAACGGAATTCTTTTAATTACATATTGATAACCCACAAATAATAATTAAGGAGAGATGCAAAACTGACCCATAATAAATATGGAACTAACAGGTAAGAAGCTATTTTTGAGATTTTTCTAAACTGAAGTATTGTCAAAAGGATAGCAATCCAAAGGAAAACGGTTTCAATAAAAGCATAGTAAGGAGACCTTAAAGCAAAAAACAGATAAGACCAAAGGGAGTTAAGGAATAACTGAGCCCCAAAAATAACTAATGCAATTTTTACGTCTTTATTTTTCAATCCTTTTTCCCAAACAATGTATAATGAGATACCCATAAGTGTATACAGCAATGTCCAGACCGGAAAAAATACCCAAGAAGGAGGATTAAAAACTGGTTTTTCAAGTAGAAAATACCAATCTTTAAGAGAGGAAGCCGTAAACACTGAACCAACTGAACCTGCAAGCTGGCAGAAAAATACAGAAATTAGAAGTTTGAAGTAATTTATTTTTGGGTGCATGGATATTATTTATGCTCTATAATCCTATAATAGTAACCTTTTGTGAAATCTTTTCTTAACTGGGGTTATTGGATTCAATCACAAATGGTTTCTTTAGATAAAGAGCCTGTCCCAAAACTCATTTTGACCATACTCTTTGATGGTTTTTAGAATTTATTTTCGTATCCGAAACTCAATTGAATATTTCAAATTAGAGATCCATAGAAACAATTTTGAGTTTTGGGATAAACTCAGCATTGAATTAGCGTCCAAAATGTGCAAAATAATTTAAAATGATAACAGAAATGTAGTTAATTTGAGTTGACTATAAATGCCTAAAATTGTCAAAAATAAAGATCAAATAAGTGCAACAGTATCCCCATATTTAAAAAAACGTTGCATAGAAATAGCTCAAGATCCAGAATTTACAAGTGTTTCTGATGTAGTTTCTCAAGCTTTGTCAGAATTTATTGCTAAATATGATGTAAGAAAGAATAGTGAAACAAAAAAACATGAAGATGATGCTGCAAAAATACTTATTTGGGCTCTTATGAAAACAAAAGAAGGACAAAATTTTATTGACTCATTTTATAAATCTAATCAAGAATTTTTCTATGAAACTGAAGAACCAGATAACTCTAAAAACCCTAAGCTCCAAGAATTAGTTAAAATTATGGCATTGTTAATTAAACATAGTTAACTCTTTATTTCTGTATTTCATCAATAGAATAACCGAGTACTTTAGCATTTCAAGACTTTTTGTATAACACTTTGTCTTTCTTCTCAATCTTGCTAGAAAATGCCTCAATATGCTGTTATATCCCTCAACTGTAAATGTTTCTGCTTTTGATTGAGTATGACTCTTTTCTGGAAGAAACTCTGCATATGCTCTCCAGTGATCTGTCATTACTTCTCCAATCTCTTTTTTCTTCACTTTTTCCCAGAGTAGTTTTCCAGTTTCTGTTCCTCTGCTACCAAAAGAGCAGTTGATGAACTTTTTCCCAACTCTATCAACAGCAATCCAGATCCAGCAATATTTTTTTTGTTACCGATGTAAGTGTGCATTTCATCCATTTCAACAATAGATATCTCATTTTCACTTTTTAGGTCCTCTAACTCCTGACCAAATTTCTTTATCCATCTTTGGACAGAAACATGACTCACCCCTAAAAATCGTCCTATTGAACGAAAGCCCAATCCTTCAAGATAGAGTTGTAAAGCCTGTCTTTTTACAAAAGCGGAAAAAGCAGTTGATTTTAGCTCTACTGTATAGTTATAGCCACAATCAGAGCATTTGTACCGTTGACGCCCGCCAACTATACCGTTCTTTTTGTGACTGGAACTATTGCATCTGGGGCAGTTCATGAAGAAATATACTTTCTAATAGTATATAACTATGTTTAAGTATCAAAGCCAAAATTATATGCAGCTCATATGATGAAAATTCTTCAACTAAATCATAAGTAATATTTGTGCTTTCAAATAATTTATTTAGAACCTCTGTTGGATTATAAATAGTTTATTTTCTTTTTTCAAATATCATACTTGTTGGAACTGAATAGTGTAACTCTAATGTAGATTTAAAAACTATATATTAAATGAGTTTGACAGTTTGATTTTTATGTTGAAAGATTGTTTTCATATCCGTTGGAATAATAAGTAATATTATTTCAACAAATTTTTGCCCATTTTTTACAATTCAATTTGACAGATGGTTCTCTTTCTCCTGATGGCTATTTTCATAATTTTTGATCAAATTTTTGGGATCGAATTTGACAGATAACATGAATTTTAGATGAAATATAGATACTTCCCAAAGATCAGGTGCCAAAAGTGCGAAAATTGGACAAAAATGTCTACTAATTTACTTTAGAGTGATTGTGAAGTTGGAAAACCAGAGGCAATTTGATGAAATTTATGAATACTGTCAATTGATGTTTGACAAAAAAAATTGAAACTTCTCACTAAAGTCAATTTATACTGTCAAATGAAGGTATTAATAGTATGATCTCAATAAAAAATATTAAAATTTGATTTTCTATTTAAACTCAACCTACACTTGCATAAGTCACGAAATGTGATTTGAGGCATCATAAAAGAACAAACTACAAAAACTGAATCACATCAGATTGCAAAATGAAAGATATGCTTATATAATCCGAGTAATTATTATTAATTACAGTAAATAAAAAAGGTACGGAACTGAACAAGAAAATTGAGAGAGCCGCCGGAGGGACTTGAACCCTCGACCTGCTGATTACGAATCAGCCGCTATACCGCTAAGCCACGACGGCAAATATACAAAAAAATAAGCAGACTTACAATAGCAATCATGAATTTAATTATTTCGCTCGGGAGAAGCTGTTTGCTTTTGCAACGCTGGAAAAATCATAGGATCATTAAATAGAATCATTAAATTTGTGCTATCTTTTAAACAATCCTAACTTCTATACAGATATTATACTGGTGAGGGGCATAAGAACGCACTACCCTTTTTTCCAGTACTTCAATTTTCCGTCCTGCTTTTTCCGCAGCTTCCCTTATAAGTTTGATAGAACTTTCAAATAAATTATCTTCAGGAGTCATTCCGTAATAATGGATTATTCCACCGGATTTTAACAGGAGAACTGCAGAATCTAAAAACTCAAAAGCATTATGAGGCAAATTCATAATCACGTGGTCGGCAGTATCTGCAAACTTTCTTGCTTCTTCACGAGCATCGCCTTCTATTGCTTCAATATTTTTCACGGAATTGA
This sequence comes from uncultured Methanosarcinaceae archaeon, assembly GCA_963727895.1. Taxonomy (GTDB): domain Archaea; phylum Halobacteriota; class Methanosarcinia; order Methanosarcinales; family Methanosarcinaceae; genus Methanosarcina. The sequence continues at coordinate 284,723 of CAVSHT010000009.1, forward strand.
GACTTATATTTTCCTTGAGATAATGAACAGCATCCGGGTTTTTATCGATTGCCAGGACTTTTGCAGGTTTTTTGCTTTTTGCAATCAAGATACTATATGGACCAACGCCTGCAAACATATCGACAACAGTATCCCCTTCCTTAATCCAGGAAAGAACCCTTGAGCGCTCTGTCGAAAGACGAGGAGTAAAATAAGCTCGTGCAAGGTCGACTTTATAGCGGCAGCCATATTCTTTGTGAATAGTTTCAGTTCTGGGGTCCCCTGCAATGACCTCAAATTCCCTGACCCGAAATTCACCAATAACATGGGTAAGAGGCTTGAGTACGGTTTTTATATTTTGTTGAGTTATGAGAAGTGCATCGGCAATTTTAGAAGCTTTCTGCTTATCAAGATAAGGATCTTCCAGAAGAGCAATATCTCCTATTACTTCATATGCAGGGCTAAAACCCAGTAAGTCTTCAGGAACAGGTTTTTTCTCCTGAAGAGCAAAATCAAACTCAATAAGCTCAAATTTTTCAGGAAACGTTTTCAATTCATCAGGATCAAGATCTTTTATAAGGGGAAGATAAAGAAATGTCTCATCTGAGCCTATTTTTACGGAATTGTCAAGAATTTCGAGCTGAAGAAGAATTCTTCTTACAGGCTCTCCTTTCTGTTTAGAGACTTTTATACACTGCCTATTCATGAAAACCGACCTCTTGGACTAAAGTTATCTTTCTATTAAAAAGCTATCTCAAAATACACTAGCTATTTGTTATGCTACTTACGAGAAATTTATCTTAAACTGTTAATCGGATGATTTTCCCTGTCATTCATCATCTGCCTGCTTCCTGCTATTTACCAGGCTTTTATCCAGAGTCAGAGGCAAATTCACTTCTCAATTTTTGAGACTTGCTTATATTTTAATAATTTATCATCCAATAGTCAGGTATGTTAATACTTGCAGCAGATATAGGAACAGGTACGCAGGATATTTTGCTCTTCAATTCAGAAAAAGAAGTGGAAAATAGTCTACTTATGATCATGCCTGCTCCCACTCAAATAATTGCGAAAAAGGTACGGAAAGCTACCAAAAAAGGAAAGGCAATAGTATTTACTGGAAACATAATGGGAGGAGGTCCCTCAACATTTGCGATAAGGACTCATTTAAAAGCAGGTTTTCCAGTATATGCTACTGAAAAAGCTGCTCTGACCATCAATGATAATATTGAGAAAGTAAAGGCTTTCGGGATTCGAATTGTCTCTGAAAAAGAAGCAAAAAAACTTGCATCTGAAGAAAATACACAGGAAATCGTGATGCAGGATTTCGATCCAGAATCAACTTCAGTTGCACTTTCTGCCTTTGAGGTTAAGATGCCGACAAATTATGCTATTGCAGTACAAGACCACGGAAATGCCCCTGAGAAGAGCAACAGAATCTATCGTTTTGAACTGCTTCGGGAACTTATTGAAAAAGGAGGAAGACTTGAAAACTTTGTATACAGACCCGAAGAGATTCCTGAGGCGTTTACCCGAATGAAAGCACAGGCAGATTCTCTTCTCAAGACTGCCAGAGACCGGAAAACCAGAGCAGTTTTCATGGACACAGGACCAGCAGCTATCTTTGGAACACTTACTGATCCTGCAGCTTTACAACCTGCTGTAGTAGTCAATATCGGAAACGGACATACTTTAGGAGCACTTGTGAATGAAAACAGGATCACAGCAATTTTTGAGCATCATACTTCCCTTATGAACCCTGAAAAACTTCAGGATTATGTAATAAAGCTTGCAGACGGAGAATTTGCTTTTGAAGAAGTTTTTGAAGATGGCGGACACGGTGTGTATATCAAAGAAGCTTTAGGATTTGAGCAGGTTAGATCTATAATAGTTACGGGCCCAAAAAGAGAAATGCTTGAAAAGCTTTCGAATTCAGGACTACTCAGACCGGAAATATCAAAAAAACTTCATTTTGCTGCACCTTTTGGGAGCATGATGCTCTCAGGCTGCTTTGGATTACTTGCAGGATTTTTAGAGAAATACCCCGAACCATCAATAAACCTTATAAACCACTAAGTAGTAGGGAGTAAGTTGCTTAAGCCCGGAATATCTAAATTTTCATAGGGTTAGAAGCATGAGTTCAAAAACCCTATTAGAAGACCCGGAATGTAGAAGTTTCCTGCAAAAGCCCTAGCAGAGGCTTTTTACAGATAAATGTAAATAGAGGCAGGTATTTCTATATGCACATATCTCATACTGAATCGTTTGCTAAACAGTTTTGTGCAAACTTAATGCAAACATTTATATGCGGAAACAAATCCGTTACAACAAATTTCTATTAAACTCATTATCTTTCAGGAGAATCAGCTTATGGTACGAAAGCCAGGAAGTATGTATAGGAACGTCAGGCAGCGCTCATTCACCAGAAGAAAATACATGGGCGGTGTTCCAGGCAGTCAGGTTATTCACTACGATATGGGAGACAAAGCAAACACTACCTTCCCGATTAAAATTTCTCTGCTTGTAGAGGAGAAATGTCAAATAAGGCATACTGCACTTGAAGCAGCCCGTATTACAGCAAACAGACACCTGATGGAAGATACAGGGAAAATGGGCTTTTACATGAAGCTCCGTGTCTATCCTCACGAAGTCCTTAGAGAAAACAAGCAGGCAACAGGCGCAGGTGCTGACCGTGTATCCAGTGGAATGCGCAGAGCCTTTGGGAAGAACGTAGGTACCGCAGCAAGAGTATATCCGATGCAGAAGATCTTCACAGTGGCTGTTGAAAAGCAAAACTTCGAAGCCGCAAAGAAAGCTCTCTGGCATGCAGGACAGAAGCTGCCTACCCCTTGCAGAGTTGTTGTTGATCAAGGGGCAGAACTGGTACAGTAACCAGTTAATCTGTTAACAAAAAGGAGTATAATTATGTACGATTACGAAGAGCTTTTGAACCGTGCGATGGCAAAAATGCCTGACACCGAGACTACGGATGCTCGATTCGTAATCCCTGAGCCCAGAATTTTTTCCGAAGGTAAAGCCACAATTCTGGAAAACTTCGGAAATATTGCAGATATCCTTAACCGGGATCCTGACCACCTGATGAAATATCTCACAAGGGAACTGGGGACTGCAGGGAAAATAGAAGGCACACGTGCAGTCTTCCAGGGAAGATTTACGAGAGCTCAGATTTCTGATAACATTCAGGCTTATGTTGACGAATACGTTATGTGTTCTGAATGCGGACGTCCTGATACCCAGCTTGTCAGGGTGGATAGAGTGCTTGTCCTGAAATGTTCTGCTTGCGGGGCTCACAGACCTGTCAAAAAGAGAAAGGTAAGCAATGTAGTTGTCAGGGATGCCATCGAAGAAGGTGGAACCTACGAACTCCGGATCGATGCAGTTGGATCCAAAGGTGACGGGATAGCTAAAATAGATAAGTACACGGTTTTCGTGCCCGGAGCCTCAAAAGGCGACGTGGTCAAAGTAAAAATAAAGAAAATCAGTGGAAACCTCGCTTTCTCAGAGAGAGCAGCCTGAGGTTTAAGCTTATTTATATATATTAAAGCAGCTCAGGCCGATTACTTCCGTTTTCGTGCCCGAGCAGCTTAAATTCAACCGTTAATCCACAACCATTTAGCTGCAAGCGTTGTGCCGGATTATAATGCTGAAAATATCGTTTTCGATCAAATCTTTTAAAAAAGGTTTGCTTTGCGCCACATTCTGTTTTTGATTAAGCTTTTTTTAAATATTTTTGATTAGGCCGATATAATAAAGGGCTCTGTGAGGAATAAATGACTTCTGAAAAAAAGGATATACCGGAAGTTCCATTAAGAAAAATTTCATTAAAAGATTCTCAAACAACGGGAAAAAATATAGAAATTATCTCAATCCCAGGACTGGCAGTAAATCTTCGGCAAGCAGGAGATGTCCTGGAGCTTACAGCAAACGGAACACTGAGAGTAGCTTTTAACCCCATCTTGAGAATGATAAATTCTCGTCTGATGGAGGAAAAGCCAGCTCTTGTACTGGAAGATAAAGTCATTGCTTCGGCCTGGCTCCCCCCAATACCAAGTCCGGTTTTTAAGCGCCTGATTTTTGCAGAAATACAGATTGCTCTTGGAAAATCTATTCCTGAAACTGTATCTATTGAACTTACCCGACAGAACAGTTCTAGATATCAACCCGGGACAATTGCAGAAGAGCTGGATACGGCCATTATAAAAAAAATTATTGATGAAGCTCTTGACTCTGGCACTTTAATCATCTCATTTACTGAAAACGATCCTCTACTGAGAGAAGAGGTTTTTGATTTAATCAAGTACGTGGACAAGAAACGTACTATAGTAAACTGTTCCACATGGGGAACGGACTTTTCAAAAGAAACTGCCCTTCGCTTGAAAGAAACTGGGCTTCACTCTCTGATGGTTGGAATTTATTCAACCGATCCTGAAAAACATGACGCTGCCCGAAAGTCCGAAGGAGCTTATGAAAGAGCCATTTCTGCAATGAAAATTGCACTTGAAGCCGGAATTACGGTTGTAATGACAACACACACTTCTCCTTCAAACATACAGGAACTTCCTGCTCTCTATTCTCTTGCATCTGAACTTGGAGTACACGAATTTTCAGTATGGGAAGCAATGCCTAAAAACAGAAACGAGCCTGCAATCACTAACGAAGATAGAAAAAGCATCCTTGAGATGTACCATAGAATAAATAAAAATCCAGAAGGCCCTCGAATGTTTGCAAACACTTATTTTGAAGGTCAGATGCTGGGTGCAATGGAAGGTAGACGCTGGATGCATATAACGGCAGACGGAGACATAAAAGCTGGTCCTTATCCGCCTTTCAGTTTTGGGAATATAAAAGAAGAATCTTTAAAAGAAGCCTGGCAGAAAATCAGAAGTTATCCTTATTTCCAGAAGCAGAAAAAATTGAGTCCAATGCATGACCCGGAATTTTTGGATTTCGTTGACAGAATTCCGGCAGGAGCAAAATTGCCTTATCCTTTTGAAAAAGTTTGCGAAAAATAAAGAGAACAAGTTATAAGATATCCTTTTAGCTACAGGATATTCTGTTAACGCATTTTCTAGCATATTTTCCTAGGCATAGTTCCTATACATTTATAGTTTTTTTAGCCTACTTTTTTCCGAATGAACACATAAACATTTACATATAAGCAAGTATTTCTAAAGAGCAATTTAGCTGGAACTGCGTTATTATCTTTAATTATTTTCAATAAAGAAAAAGCCGTCTTTTGGAGGATTCCTTTTGAAAAGTGGCGGCTTACGAGGGATTTCATGACTAATAAACTTGACCCGTGGAGCTCAAGCGAAATTAATGACTATTCGAAGTTATTTGAAGAATTCGGGATTTCTCCTTTTGATAAAGTCCTTCCGGAAATCCCTTCTCCACACATGTATATGCGGAGAAAAGTTATTTTCGGACATCGTGACTATGAACAGATTGTAGAGGCTATGCGCACAGGTGCTCCTTTTTCAGTTATGGACGGTTTTATGCCTTCGGGGAAGGTTCATTTCGGGCACAAGATGGTTATGGACCAGATAATCTGGCACCAGCAAATGGGAGCATCGGCTTTTGTAGGGATTGCTGACAGGGAAGCTTTTTCTGTACGCGGTTTTTCCTGGCAGAAATGCAAGGAAATTGGAGTAGAAGAATATATATTAAGCCTTATTGCTTTTGGTTTCAAGCCCGATGGCCTTATTTACTTCCAGTCAGGATGCGAAAGCGTCAAAGACCTGGCATTTGAACTCGGGGTCAAAGTAAATTTCTCAGAACTGAGTGCAATCTATGGATTTTCGGGAGAGACAAACCTTTCCCATATGATCAGTGTAGCAACCCAGGCTGCAGACATTCTCCAGCCTCAGCTCGAAGAATTTGGAGGTCCAAAACCAGTCGTAGTTCCTGTTGGCCCGGATCAGGACCCTCATCTCCGTCTTACGAGAGGGCTTGCAGGCAAGATGAATATGTTCAGGATAGAAGAACGGGAAGACACAAAAACAGGCAGAAAATACTTGAGTGTCCGGGGAAAAGCCGCTGAAAAAGGTGCTCTCCAGGAACTTAAAAAACGTATTCCTGGAAAGGTAAAGCTCCATGAAGAACACCTGGATATTTTTGGACTTTCAATCAACGAGTACTTCCAGAATTTAAGTGTGGAAGAAAGAAACTACTTCCAAAAAATATGTTCGTCTAGCGATCCACAGGAAATTACAAAGAAAATAGTAGAAGAAACTGTAAAGGAAGTGGCAGCTGAATTCGATGGTTACGCCTTTATTCCTCCTGCATCTACATATCATCGCTTTATGAGCGGACTACAGGGAGGAAAAATGTCGAGCAGCGTTCCTGACAGCCATATTGCTCTTACTGACGATCCAAAAGATGGGGCAAAAAAGGTAAAAAAAGCAAAGACTGGCGGATGTATAACCCTTGAAGAGCAGAAGAAACTGGGTGGAAAACCCGACGAATGCTCGGTTTTCGAACTTATGCTTTTCCATCTGGTAGAAAATGATGACGAACTGCTGGAAATAAGAGAGGAATGTGTCTGTGGAACCAGAACATGTGGCTCGTGCAAACAGCTTGCAGCCGAAAAGATGTACGAGTTCCTCAAAGACCATCAGGAGAAGAGGGAGCTTGCAAGGGAAAAGCTCGATGAGTATAATATAATTTACAAAAAGTAACTTTACAAAAAGTAACTTTACAAAAAATAACTTTACAGGATTAAATTTTCATAATATATCAATAAGATCTTCATAAATATCAGGATGGGATTATTATATGAGTGTTCAGGAAAACCTCACAATCAATGAAAAAAAAGTTTTGCTTGCTCTTGAAACACTTGGGTCTGCAGCTCCAGAAAGCCTGGAAGAAAAATCAGGACTGCAGATAGATGCGGCAATGCAGGCAGCTTTTCTGCTCGAGGAAAAAGGATTGGTTTCAGTCTCTGAAAAGGTACTGGAACGCTATTCCCTTACAAAGGAAGGAGAAGAATACATAAAAAAAGGGCTTCCAGAACGTCAGATTATTGACTCCCTGAAAGTTCCTACCTCAGTTGAAGAACTGAGAAATCATTTTTCTCCGCAAATGGTAGGAATTGCAACCGGTTGGCTCGTAAAAAAAGGATGGGCAAAAGTTGAAAACGGTGTAATGGTACCTTCCGGAAATATGAGTACAGGAAAAGACGAAGACACTCTTAAAGCTTTCACAGGCAGCAAAGCAAAAACTCTTGAAGAACTCAGATCTGACGAAAAAACAATAAAAGATCTGCTCAAGCGCAAAATTATCACAAAACATGCAGAAAAGTTCAGAACTGTTTCCATAACCGATTCAGGAAATGCACTTGCATCTCAAGGGCTTGTTCTTGAAGAGGAAATTGCTCAGCTTACTCCCGATTTATTGAAAAGCGGAGAGTGGAAAGGGAAAAAGTTCAGGCCTTACCGCCTCGATATTACTCCAAAACCTCTTTATGGAGTTAAAATACATCCTTACAGACGCCTTATAGAACAGATGCGTCAGATCTTTCTTGAGATGGGCTTTACTGAGATTAAAGGAGGAATTATCCAGAGTTCGTTCTGGAATTTCGATGCTCTTTTCCAGCCTCAGGATCATCCGGCAAGGGATATGCAGGATACTTTTCACCTGGATAGCACCTGTCAGCTTCCTGAAGAATACTACGAAAAGGTAGCTTCAATGCATGAGTGCGGAGGAGATATTGATTCCTGTGGCTGGGGAGGAGTTTGGGACAAAGAACTTTCAAGACGTAATGTGCTTAGAACCCATACAACCTCAATTACTGTCAAATACCTTGCCGATAACCCTGAACCTCCTGTAAAAGCTTTCTGCATTGATAGGGCTTACCGCAGAGAAACAATTGATCCTACTCATACCCCAGAATTCGAGCAGCTAGAAGGTGTTGTAATGGATAAGAACATGTCCTTTGCCGACCTGATTGGATTACTGGCAGAGTTCTACCACAGGATGGGGTTCGAAGAAGTCCGTTTCCGTCCTGGCTATTTCCCATACACTGAACCAAGCGTGGAACCCGAAGTTTATGTGGAAGGTCTTGGATGGGTTGAGCTTGGAGGTGCCGGTGTTTTTAGAAGAGAAGTTAGTGAACCTCTTGGGATTAAAGAACCTGTCCTTGCATGGGGGCTTGGAGTCAGCAGACTTGCCATGCTGAAACTTGGGCTCAAAGACCTCAGACTCCTGTATCAGTCTGACATTGACTGGCTCAGGAAAAGCGAAGTTTGCAGAACCTAAAACCTGAATTTGAACTCGTAACCTGAAACTCTCAGGTTAAAACTTTTATTTTTAATCTTAAACTAAAAAACATCTCCATACAGGATGCTTTTAGTAAATAATCTGAACACCTAGAAATTGTTGTATGGGGAAGTTGCGGTCTGGCACTCAGAAAATACAATTGAAAGACTAATAGTAAAGACAAAATAACTGAGACAAGTGAATTGGCTCTGTTAGGAATTGACTCTACCAGGACTTTTTTATTCTTTAAGAAATTTTTCGGTCAAGCCTTTTTATAAAAGGGTTGTCGTTAAATAACTGCAAATCCTATTTTCCAGTACAAAATATCCAATAATGGAGTAGAACAGAGGGGTGAGCTATGAATAGAAACAGGTACTGGAAAGTCACTCAAAGCGATTGGTGCGAAATCGCTCAGGTATTTTTTGTGTTCATAGCAGTAATTATGATATTATCGTTTTTCCTGCTTCCGGAGACCTTACCTTGCTTGTAGCATGGCACGCAAAAAACTTTGCTTATCTCTGTCCTGGGTGCGGCAAAGTTTTCGAGGTTTCAACGCTGGAAGATTTCATCAGTCCAAACAGTGTGAATAAAAAGTACTTAAGGTGTCCAAGGTGTAGAAGACGATCCTGGGTGGATATTCTAAGAATTAAAGATCTAACCATCCTTAAGAAATAATTGTTATGAGGACTACACCTGTTTATAGAAAAAAGAAGGGAAGCCGAATACCTGGGAAAAAAGGTTTCAGAAAATGAACCTTGAGGAATATGGAAAAGGAAAGAAAAAGCTCGGAAAACAACTCAGGTCTTTATAACGGAGAAAAAGTTTCCCTTCTTCCAATTCTTGCTGTTAATTTCATAGGCTCTCTGGGATTCAGCATCGTGCTCCCTTTCCTAGTGTTTCAGGTTAATCGGTTGGGAGGGAACGCTTTCATATACGGACTGGCAAGTTCAATGTATCTGGCTTTCCAGCTTATCAGAGCCTCTATTCTTGGTAGATGGTCTGACACTTATAGCCGTAAAAAGATTCTGTTTTTAAGTGAGCTAAGGACACTGTTTACATGGATAATCTTTCTTGTAGCTCTTTTTCTTCCGGTTGTGAGCCTTGTAAAAATAAATTCCAAGATTATGGGGACTTTTACTGTTACTCTCCCGCTTGTAGTGCTTTTTTTGCCAGAGCTCTTGATGGACTTACCAGAGGAAATATCTCGATAGCTAATGCCTATATGGACGATATTACTACAGAACAGGATAAAAGCCAGAATTTCTTTCCTTATTGCAGGCATGATAATCTACACAGTTTTTTTGCTTAATTTCCGGCTCAGGCATTTTGAAAAAAAAATGGAAGATGATTAGGATAGAAAAATATCGGAAAATAAAAATGGAGAGATTTAATATATAAATAAATATGAACAACGCATTCAAATTACTAATGCTTGCTCTTATGATTGTGAGTGCTGTACTAATTGTAGAACTTGCTGATAATCCGGCGGGAAAAGATTGAGCAGTAGATCGAGAAAAGATTATAGAAAATAATTCTCTTGACATATTCGTAAGTAAGTCCCACAACTATGAAGATCGACTCGTGTTTACTTATAGCCCTAAAAACTCAGATTCCAAAGTGGACTGTTACGTAAGCTATGAGTTTAGGGAAGATGGAAATATCCTCAAAAGCATTGATAAAGAATTTTATAAGAATATTTCAACGGAACATCCAATTGTGCTTGAATTTCCAAGAAAAAAAGCCTCTCTATATGAACTGAAAGTAAATATAAAAGATAAAAGTGGAATCAATCTGTATAAAACTAATATAGAAATTAACCCTGCAACTATAGATAATAAAACCAGCAATTTAATAAAAAAGCTGAAATTAATTTATTTTTTCTTTTTCTTTTTCTTTTTCTTTACTATGAGCATTGAGATGAAATCTATTGCTAAAGAAGCCAGTACAGCTAAAGCAATCATCTGTTGTATGCTATGAAATATTCCCAGCATAAAATCACTCCCTCTTTAAATTTTTAGTGTTTATTGCTACTATTACAGTACTCAAGCTCATAAAAACTTCACCCAACAGGACTTTGCAAGATTCTATATCCATAAAGCATCTCTGATGCAAGAGACTCGCAAAAAAAGGCGAAGCTAAGCTATTTTGAGCCATATTAAAAGGGAATAAACAAAAAACTGCAATAACTAGCGCTATTTACCTACTCTGTGCCACTCGAATACTACGACGCACAGCAAGGACCAAAACAAAGAACATCATAACACTAATGATCCCGATAAAAATAGTATCCCTAAAGGCTATTTCCAGAGGAATATGACTGATAGATCCAAAATCTTCAATTGGCAATGAAGACATAATTTAATCTATGCATCTAGATATAATAAATTGGCTTTGATACTTAAACATAGTTATATACTATTAGAAAGTATATTTCTTCATGAACTGCCCCAGATGCAATAGTTCCAGTCACAAAAAGAACGGTATAGTTGGCGGGCGTCAACGGTACAAATGCTCTGATTGTGGCTATAACTATACAGTAGAGCTAAAATCAACTGCTTTTTCCGCTTTTGTAAAAAGACAGGCTTTACAACTCTATCTTGAAGGATTGGGCTTTCGTTCAATAGGACGATTTTTAGGGGTGAGTCATGTTTCTGTCCAAAGATGGATAAAGAAATTTGGTCAGGAGTTAGAGGACCTAAAAAGTGAAAATGAGATATCTATTGTTGAAATGGATGAAATGCACACTTACATCGGTAACAAAAAAAATATTGCTGGATCTGGATTGCTGTTGATAGAGTTGGGAAAAAGTTCATCAACTGCTCTTTTGGTAGCAGAGGAACAGAAACTGGAAAACTACTCTGGGAAAAAGTGAAGAAAAAAGAGATTGGAGAAGTAATGACAGATCACTGGAGAGCATATGCAGAGTTTCTTCCAGAAAAGAGTCATACTCAATCAAAAGCAGAAACATTTACAGTTGAGGGATATAACAGCATATTGAGGCATTTTCTAGCAAGATTGAGAAGAAAGACAAAGTGTTATACAAAAAGTCTTGAAATGCTAAAGTACTCGGTTATTCTATTGATGAAATACAGAAATAAAGAGTTAACTATGTTTAATTAACAATGCCAATAAATTTATCTAATTTCTGTTAAGAAAAGAATGAATTAAAGTAATCAGGCGTCAAATAAGAACTCAAAAAAGAATTGTGGAAGCTAATAATAAGAATAAAAATAAGGCTTTGGTAATTAACCATAGTTAGTTATTATGAGAACCTCTATTTCTTCATGAACTGCCCAAAATGTAATAGTTCCAGTCACAAAAATAATGGTATAGTTGGCGGGCGTCAACGCTACAAATGCTCTGATTGTGGCTATAACTATACAGTAGAGCTAAAATCAACTGCTTTTACCGCTTCTGTAAAAAGACAGGCTTTACAACTCTATCTTGAAGGATTGGGCTTTCGTTCAATAGGAAGAGTTTTAGGGGTAAGTCATGTTTCTGTCCAAAAATGGATAAAGAAATTTGGTCAGGAGTTAGAGGACCTAAAAAGTGAAAATGAGATATCTATTGTTGAAATAGATGAAATGCACACTTACATAGGTAACAAAAAAATATTGCTGGATCTGGATTGCTGTTGATAGAGTTGGGAAAAAGTTCATCAACTGCTCTTTTGGTAGCAGAGGAACGGAAACTGGAAAACTATTCTGGGAAAAAGTGAAGAAAAAAGAGATCGGAGAAGTGATGACCGATTACTGGAGGGCATATGCAGAGTTTCTTCCTGAAACGATTCATACTCAATCAAAAGCAGAAACGTATACTGTTGAAGGAGATATAACAGCATATTGAGGCATTTTTTAGCAAGGTTGAGAAGAAAGACAAAGTGTTATACAAAAAGTCTTGAAATGCTAAAGTACTCGGTTATTCTATTGATGAAATACAGAAATAAAGAACTAGATATAGTTAGGTAACAGTACCAAAAATAAATTGATGAGAGTACCTTTATTTCTCTTCATCGCTGTCGTAAAATAAGATTTTAACTTTTTCTTCCGTAATCAATCCTTTACTAATTATCTCATCCAGTTTCGGTTTAATCCTGTTAATGTTTTCTTCAAGATCAACAACTTCAATAACAATTGGCATATCAGTTGATAAGCGCAGTATAGAAGTTGTATGAATAAGGCTTTGTTTTCCAAAACCCGTAATACCCCTGAAAACGGTTGCTCCGGCTATACCTTCTGTCTTTAGCATTTCAACAATATGCATATATAATGGCTTACCTTTGTACCGATCAGATTCTCCTATAAATATTCTCAACAATACGGCTGTAGACTCTCTTTTCATTTTGTTTTCCTCAACAATTATCTGATCCGTTTTCATATTATCTCCCCAATAAATAAGTTCCAATGCTCAACGCTACAATCTTGCCTAGATATACGGCCAGCAAGGAAAAAAATACTGTCGATACTAAGTTTATTGCCAACAGTGTTAATTTTGAGTCGTCAAGTAATCTGAAGGATTCATAGCCAAATGTTGATAATGTTGTAAAGGCTCCAATTATGCCAATTGTAAGAAATATTCTGGTATCTTCACTAAAAAAGCCCTGATATTCAGAAAGGTACATTATTAAGCCTAAAAAGAAACTACCAAGAGTGTTTACAGTTAGCGTACCTACCGGAAAATCGACAAAGCCGTTTTGTATCCATCCACCTAATGTATATCTTAGAATAGCACCTATAAAGCCGCCTATACCTACCAATAAAATAGTATACACAACAAAGCCTCAATAATTGATGTAGAAGTCATCAGCTTAAGCGGTTTAGACTGAAGAGTCCAGGCGGACTTCATCACCTATAGGATATCTATTTCCTGCCATTAAATAAATAAATTACGCAAATATATAAGAAGAAATACAAAAAAGTCAAGATATCAGTAATCAAAAGTCAAGGTATCAGTAATCAAATATTATTAGTTTCAGAGTTTTATGAAAAATAGGAAAGACTAATAAGAATTTGTAGAAAGAAAATTGTTAGTGAAAGTGTATGCAATGTTAATATTAAATTTGGTATTGGTAAACAAAAATAGATATATATGCTTATAACATATATTTCTTCATGAATTGTCCAAGATGTAAGAGTGCCAGTCACAAAAAGAATGGTATAGTTGGTGGGCGTCAACGGTACAAATGCTCTGATTGTGACTGGAACTATTGCATTTTGGGCAGTTCATGAAGAAATATATGTTATAAGCATATATATCTATTTTTGTTTACCAATACCAAATTATAAAATCCAATTCTTCTAGCAAGTTCATTCACATCCGTGTCATCAAAAGCTACAATTACTATATTTAGATGATCATCATAAAAAATTATGCATCCTGAATGCATTTCGTATCTATCGATTTTTATTCTTTGCAATTGTTTATAATCTGGATTGTTGTTTATTTTGAGAAAATATTGATATAAGTCTATTGATTGAGTGCTCCAGTCACGAAATCTATTTTTTTCAAGGTGATCTCGTAGTTTTTCAAGCCATCTCGTATTGTGAAATTCCACGATTCTCATAATATCACTGTTCAACTATTAAATTAGTGTATTAAACATATCGGGCTTTAAAAATCTGTTTTTTGCTAATAACCTTCTTAAACAAAATAAATCAGGTAATTTAAATAGACCAGTCTATATATTACTATTCAAAAAATATAAAGATTTAAGTTATTTATTATTCAATAATATCGGAATTTTTTCAGCAGCAGCTATCAGCATGGTATTATCATTCCGAATCAAAGATATCGTAATTGCACCTTCTATCATTAATTGAAGAATTAGGCTAATTTCTGTTGCTTTTTCTGATGAAAACCCACTATTAATTAATTTCTGAGAATAGACATCTGTCCACAGATCATATGCTTCAACACAAGTTTTTCGTAAAGACTCACTAATAGTGACCGTTTCTAAGGCCAGCAAACTTATAGAAAAACAATTCTCTTGATCTTTATCATAGAATTTCCGTGCTAAATCCAGAATAAACTCCTTGATGGCTTGAACTGGGTCGTTATTTTTTGCTAATTCTTCTTCTATGTTGTGTTGAATTCGATCTCCCATCAATTTTATAGTAGCTGCTACTAATTCTTCCTTCCCATTTGGAAAATGATAATACAAAGATCCTTTTGGTGTTGCACTTCCTTTAATAATTTCATTTAACCCCGTAGCATGATAACCATTTTTTTGGAATAAAAAAGCAGCCGTATTAAGGATTTTTTCACGTGTATTCATTTTGGATCCCATAAATTATTAGTAATGGGCACAAGTCATTGGAAAATGTAATATTAGGAATATACTGTATATTTCAAACAATAAGAGAATGTACTCTTTTTTCGAAATTAATCAATAACTCACGGACATAACCGAATTATGTTCTACTAATTATAATGACTGGTCTACCTATTATTTATATTTTACTAATATAACGACTTTGCACTCAAAATGATATTATTATATTTAGGTTCATAATGTTATTTATGACTTACTCAATGTTCTTATATTTGTGAAATAAATAAGCTCAACACAACCTGGTATTTCAAAAACAAATTTAATTTTTATATCTCTTTCAAGTCTTTTCTTCACCAGCCTAATATAACATATACTCAACTGAAGAATTTAGTTATTATATAATTTATTGAAATTCTTAATTTGTAAAAATAATTAACAATAATACTAAATTTATTAAATTATTCTTTTCCTAATTTAATGATCACTGTATATTTATCAAATAATCCATTAAATCAGCAACCTTCTCTCCAATTTGAATGCCTTTCACAAAAGAGTTATTTGTAATATTACACTATGTAAATATCGTAATGAATAATATGAATTCTCATAACGAATTTATACGAAGTTTTGAAATTTCATATAAATAGAAAATCATTACTTATAAAGTATAGCCAAAAAATGATTATCTGCTATGATTTTTTTCAACATGACAAATTTAAAACTATAATGGATACTTGAAGAGTATAAATTTAATTTGGTTTTTCAACATACATATCATGAACTCATATGTAATTTTTAAAAAACAGACGGAAGTACCTTGATGGCCACAAGAAAGGGAAGAAAACAAAATTATGCTACTGAAATAGTTAAGGCTGTACTATATCTTTTTGTGAACTCAATGCGCTTGCTGTTTAGTTTTTCAATATATTTACTGAAATTAATGTGGCGACTCCTTAGTTTCTCACTACACTTACTGTATAGGTTTACAAAACAACTTGTTAAATCAATGTTGTTGCTGTTCATTTTTTCAATTACTTTGCTTTATAAAACAACAAAAAGATTACTTAAAAAAAATTCCCCCACTCAACCACTATACACATTGGCTGAAATCGATGAAATGGACGGGTACAAATTTGAAGAATTTATGAAGCATGTTTATGAACAACTAGGATACTCAGTTTATCATACCCCATATTCATGTGATCAAGGTGCAGATCTTATTTTAACATCAAAACGAAGAACAAAAATAGCTGTACAGGTTAAAAGATACTCAGGTAAAATCTCAAACAGTGCAGTACAGGAAGTTGTAGCTGCAAAAGGTTTTTACAAATGCACCAAGGGTATAGTAGTTACAAATAGTTATTTTACCGACTCTGCTAAACAATTAGCTGAAGCGAACTTCATTGATTTAGTTGATCGAAATGAACTTGAAAAAATGATCAAAGTTATTTTACATTAAGCTTTAAATGTGAATCCTTTGCTTTTGTGTAACTCGTTAATCTTGCTTATCTGACCATCTTCAAAGCTTAACCAGCCTCTAATTTAAATGATCAATCTAAAAAAGTTTATTAGTTATATATTAAGTCTATCTGTTTTCTCAGATTTTCAAGTATTACTTGTTACAAAATTTTGAGTTTAGAAAAGCATAGAAGAAAAATAGACCAAAAACACTCAATAATAAAAGATTTCTACCATGAGCTTATTTTTATAATTTCCATAATAACTGGTATTATGACTTGCGTTTTTTAGGTGTAAGATTGATAATGATCATTTCAAATGATATGATATTTAGATTAAGTTATCCATTTAAGTTATAAGTTGTTTTTATATTTAGATTACCTTTCTTTAGCAGGTACTTATATAATTATTCCATGCAAAAAGGTAAACTTACCCAAAACGAATAAAGTCCGAATATTTCACAAAAAGAAAAATTGAGCCTTGTAATTTATAATCTATCAAGAGAGTTTTGTAGTATGCTATATATTTCACAATCTCGAATATGCAAAACTTGAACATATTCCGAGATGTTTACATCAATTATAACTATTACAACATTTCATTATTGATTTTTAGAATATATCTACTTACTAAATAATATTTTCAGATAATACTAACATCAAATACTGATTAAGATATACGATTATATCTCCAAAGATTTTGTGGAGCTGGAAAAATGAACCCGCTACGGTTAAGAAAGAGAATAGATGCACTCAAAAAAGCAATAAATCCATTCACGATTTTATTTTGGATATTTACATCTGTGATTCTAGCCTTCATGTTATTGGCATTGAAACGAAAGAAATCACCCTGATGAATATAATTTTCGGTTTTTATATTTTCCTTTTGTCCTGAAAATTATGTAGCAGATGCCAGAATTATCCTGTTATAAATAATTGATTTTGGTCTTTAGTGTTTTTTAACTGCTATAGTTCCTTAAAGTAAAATTATTATAAAATATTTTTTATATAATTTTCTCCTCTTTTATTAATTATCTACATCTTACTTTTAATTTTCTCAAAATCTTATAATTATCTATATTTGACTCTTACTTTTGTGATCAATCTTCCTACTAAAAAGACAATAGTTAACGTGATTTTTTAATTCTATTAAAATTCTATAGATAAATGTAAATAATTAAACCAATTTTAATAGTAATATTCAGTCTCGTATAGTGACAAAAGTTACCGAATAACTAGCCTTATGTAACAGAACAATTATTTTTTGGTGTATTTCATGTATGACTTAATCATTATAGGTGGTGGTCCTTCCGGAGCTTCGGCAGGAAGAAAGGCAGGAAAACTTGGATTGAATACACTGTTACTTGAAAAAGAAAAATTTCCCCGATATAAGCCTTGTGGGGGAGGACTCTCAGAACATGCACTGTCTTATCTAGATTTTGAACTTCCTTCGGATATTATAGAGTGGGAAGTTACGGGAGTGAGGGGTGTTTTCAACGATCAAATCATTGAGGTGCACAAGGATCACAATATATCTTCGCTGGTTTCTCGATCCGTTTTTGATACTTTTTTGCTCAAAAAGACAAAAGAAACCGGAATTAAAGTACATACAGGAGAAAAGGTTCTGAGCTGTACAGAAAAATCTGAATTTGTGGAAGTAATTACAAAACAACAAACTTATCAGGCAAAATTTGTCATTGTTGCCGAAGGGGCACATGGGCTCATTAAAACCTGCGTTAGGCCTGCAGATACCAGAAAGGAATATTGGGTATCCGTAGTTGCTGAAATCCCTGCTGAAGAAAGAGAAATCGAAGAACGCCTAGGAAAAACTGTAGAACTACAGTTAGGAGTTGCAAGTGGTGGGATACGGTTGGATTTTTCCCCATAAAACCTACTATTCTATTGGAATCGGCGGTGTTGCCAAAGATTTTTCTCATCCGAAAGCTACAATGGTTAAATTCCTGAAGAATAATAATTTTAATGGAGATTACGAACTTTATGGGCATAAAATTCCCATAGGGGGTGTTAAAAGAAGAATTACTGGCTCCAGAGTTCTTCTCATTGGGGATGCCGCTGGGTTTGTAGATGCTTTTTCAGGTGAAGGATTAGCATATGCCATTAGATCGGGACAGCTTGCTGCCAACGTGATTGCCGAGGTTTCTCAACAGAAGGGAAAACTAAAAGATCTCCATAAATATGAATCTATTTGTAGGAAAGAGTTCGGAACTCACCTTAAATATTCCCTCATTTTTTCCAGATTAATTCATAGTTTCCCAGAAAGATCTTTAAAAACATTTATAAATAATAGAGAAATTTTGGACAAATATCTTGAGGTTGTAGATTACACGATTGATTACAAAGAGTATCTTCGCTGGGCCGTTCTTAATTTCAAACTCAAGTAACACAACTGTTACTATTTTTACAGTTGCATGGGTTATTTCCACTATATTTTTATCTTTCTAGCTTTTATCTATCTTAAGGCAGAATATTTCTATCTGTATATAGTTGCATTTACTCTACAAGCAGGTGTCTTAATATGTACGATCTAATTATAGTGGGGGGAGGACCTTCAGGAGCATCGGCAGGGAGAACAGCCGGAAATAGAGGACTTTTAACCCTTTTAATCGAAAAAGAAAATTTTCCAAGGTACACGCCCTGCGGTGGAGCTCTTTCTTCACATGGTTTATCTTGCCTGGATTTCAAGCTTCCTGAGTTCGTAATCGAGAGAAATATTTCAAAGGTAAGGGTTCATTTTCAAGATCATTTTGTAGATGGAATTAACGAAAATAATCTGGCTCTACTGGTTTCTAGAAAAGTTTTTGATAACCTCCTGCTTGAAAAAGCCAGAGAAACAGGAATTGAGGTTCACACAGGAGAAAAGGTTCTGGATTGCATTGAAAAAGAAGATTGTGTTGAGGTCATAACCACAGATAATACGTATCTTGGAAGGTTTGTTCTTATTTCAGAAGGTTCAGGTGGAACCCTTAAATATAGAGTAAGGCCAAGAAACAAAATAAAAAAATATTCACTGGGTCTTGTATCGGAAATTCCTGCTGAAAATGAAGTAATAAAGAACTGCTTTCCAGATACCGTAAATATTCATTTTGGAATCGCAGATGGGGGGTTTGGTTGGATTTTTCCTCATGAAGGGTACTATTCTGTAGGAATTATGGGAAATGCTCAGGCTTTGGAACATCCAAAAAAAGTATTTTTGGATTTTCTTAAAGAAAATGGTTTCTCAAAAGATTTTCCGTTTCATTCCCATGTCATTCCAACAGGCGGTATAAAGAGAAAAATCCTTAATTCCAGGATGCTTCTGAGTGGGGATGCTGCCGGATTTGTAGACGCTTTTACAGGAGAAGGCATTTCATATGCTATCCGGTCAGGGCAGCTTGCTGCAGAAGCAGTTGCTGATCTTGTTATGTACAGCCAGAAGTTAAGTAGCCTTAAAGCCTACGAGTCCAGCTGCAGGCAGGAATTTGGAAATTGCCTTGCCGGTTCTCTTAAAATGGAAAAGATAATGCATCGTTTTCCTGAAATTTCTTTCAAACTAGCTGTTAACAATAATGAAATTTTAGATAAGTATCTGGATCAAGTGGTGATCAACAGAAATTATAAAGACTATATCCGTTGGTTACTGTTGAACTTCTGTCTCACTGAACCCGTTTCAAAAATAAAATCTCTTACACTCGAAACTGATAAAAATCGATCTAAAAAATGAACGAAAGCAAAGAATAGGATCAAGAGAGTAAAGAAACATACAAAAGTTAAAAAACTAGGTAGAATAACATAAAACAAGTTTGCGAGTGAGGCAAGTAAGCTCCCTTCTGTTCCTGCAAAAATTTTCTGGCACTCATCAGTGGAGAAAATGATCCCTGAGGATTCTTGCAGTGACGGCATTCAGCTATGCGTTTCCAAAAACAACCGGGAGATTCCGGAATGCTCTTTTTTCCCGATTTCCAACTTGCACCCACGAGGATTCGCCGTTTCATCCATTTTCCCTGAGACCTCAGCATTCTGCATCATCGCATTTTCAGGGGATGGTTCTCGTTTCTGTGCCAGGGCCCGGGCTCTCGCCCGACATCCTTTACAGATGTTCGTGTATCCGGAGTGGTGGGGAGACTTTCCTCAGACCGAAAGGCCCGTCAGCCGTCCAGCCTCTCTCGCATATTACTTGTTGATGTTCCTATTACATTTTTCTAATTATATATATTTTTTGAAAAGCCATATCTGTAAAAGATGAAAACAGATTTTCACAGGAAAGTTTTATAATAAAGTTTTCTACAGAAAAGATATATTACTTTTTATATACTGTTTTTTCCTATTTTACTCTTTTTATGGAAAGTTGTAGATATACTCGTCTTTATAGGTCATTGAATTTTATGTGTTTAAAATGCGTCCAAATATTAATATATATGTAATATAATTCGTAAGTTATAGGTGGATTTTTCCCATCTCTAAGGCTTGTCCGAAAAAAGCTTATCGGTACTTTAATATCTGGCAGTAGCTATAATTCATGTCAGTGTGCAGGCTTATTTTTTCAAGAGGTAAAACATGAGTGATTGTCTGTTCAATTTGCATATTGGATATGTAAGTTTTAAAAATCCTATTGCATTGGCGCCTATGGCAGGAATTGTCGATAGTGCTTTTGCCAACCAGTATGCAAGCAATGCCGGGCTGGTAGTTCTTGGAGCCTTCAATTTAGATAAGGCCTCAATAGCTGTTGCTTCAAGTCTCGTATCCCGGGGTAGAAAAGAGTTCATTTCCGATGAGCCTATAGAGCTTATAAAAACGGAAATTCGAGCAGTAACGTCCGGAAGTGCAGTTGCGGTAAATGTCAGGAGTACTACACTTGAGCCCCTTATTGAAGCTGCAAAGGTTGTCAAAGAAGAGGGAGCGATTCTTGAATTAAACGCTCACTGCAGGCAGCCTGAAATGCTTGAAGCCGGAATGGGAGAAGCTCTTCTTCATGATCTTCCAAGGCTTTCGTCATGGATTCGGGCGATAAAAGAGACTGGAGTTGTTCTTTCAGTAAAAGTAAGGGCAAACGTTGTCGATGATATCGAGCTTGCAAGACTTATTGATAAGTCGGATGCAGATATCATACACATTGATGCCGAAATGGAGGGCTTTGGAGCCGATCTTGATGCGATACTTAATTATAGAGATGCCACCAGGCTATTCTTGATAGGAAACAACTTCGTAAAAGACTTTGAAGCTGCAAAGGAAATGTTTTCACGAGGGGCTGATATGGTTTCAGTTGCCAGGGAGTCCTTGATAATTCTAGCCTTATACAGGAACTGGTAGAAAATGTTACATCTTATCAGCAGTCAATAGGCTGGTATAATGCTCCAAAGCATGTTTGCAGTCAAGGAGATTTCAGAGGTCTGGCTTTCTGTTGTCTGCCTGTAAAACCTTGTCCAGTGCATGGAAAGTTCCGAAAACTGGGATATACAGCAGAGGAATTTGCCAAGACAAAGTTTGACTTTGCTAAAGGCACAATGCTGGAGTACGGAGGAGACACATGCTTTGGAAGCCTTGTGTGGTGTTGTAAAATCACCAAGCCCTGCTGGATCAGGGATGGAGTATTAAACACAATCGGTCTCTCTAACTCAAATTATATGAAACTTAAAAAACAACTGGCTGAATACGTACTGGATCATGCCAAAATTCCGGTAAATGAATCCCATTAATCCTGGTTCTACCTGCCCGATAATTGACCGGGCAGAAAACCCACAAATATCTAGTCTTATTGCCCGCTGTGCCCAGCTTGCTATGCTGCTTGAGGTTTCGGCTTCTCCCAAGCCGGGAAACGTTGATAGAGAGCATAATTATCCTGATACATACTTTGAGCATTTTATAGCGTCTTCGGTAAGCGTCTACCCCGTCCTCGAACTGGCTGCAAGAAGCAGAAACGGCATAGGTACACTTATAAGAAATGCGGTTTGTGAGAGCTCTTCCTGGCAGAAAGGAGGAAATACCCACTTCGGTGCTTTTCTGCTCCTTATTCCTCTTTCAATGGCTGCAGGCGAGCTCTTCAATTCATGTAGAAAAAATCCATATAAACTCTTACCGGATGAATTAGAAGCTCTTGCTGCTCATGCACATGCTTTTGTTCAGGCAACGGACTGTGAAGATGCTGTCGAGTTCTACAGAGCTTTCGAAGTGGCAGGGGTGAGGGTCAATAGTGTGGATGAATTCAATCTTGGAGACCCCGAGTCAACATCTGAGTTAAAGGCAAAAGAAGTCACCCTTTACGAACTTATGAATATTGCCAAAAGGTATGATATGATTGCAAATGAGTGGGTTACAGGCTTCAGACGCTGTCTTGAAGGAGCAAAAATCATAACTCAATTCATGCAGAATCAAAATCCTGGATCTGAAAATTCAGTTTCGAACTGTTCAGGCACAGGTATTAACGAAGCTATTGTATACACTTTCCTGAAATTGCTGTCCCAGCACAGGGATACGTTCATCGAGACAAAATTCGATAAAGATACTGCAGATTACGTTTCATCAAGGTCAGGCAAGATTCTCTCTTCCTGGGAAGAGACTTCAGATAATACTGAATCTTCAGGTAATAACACCAGAGACTTTGAAGATCTGCTTCCTGCTGTACAGGAGTTTGACTCCGAACTTCTCAAGAAAAGAATAAACCCGGGTTCAACAGCCGACATCATCATAGCTGGGCTTTTCATTGCCCTTCTGGGAGGATTGCGCTTTTGATCGAATCTCTTCCCAAATCCAAAAAAAGCGCAAGTGAATTCTCAGCTATTGATCTTTCTTCCTTTGGGCTACTGGAAGGAATCTACGAGACAATTGTAAGCACAGGTCTGGAGACTCCTAATGCTGCTCCCATCGGAATAATCGTAAAAGGTGGACGGGTTTTTGTCCGGCTCTTTAAAGGTACCCACACCTGGGCAAATGTCTTTAAAGAAAAATATCTGGTTGCAAATATAGTGTATGATCCCCTACTTTTAGTGCGTTCAACTTTTTTTGATCTTGAGTCTTCTGAATTTGAATATGTATCTGTTTGTGGGTTAAATTTTCCAATCTTAAAAGAAGCTTCAGCATGGATCGTTTTTGAATGTACTGATATTAAGGATACAGATCATGCTCTTGTGGCTGATCTTATTCCTATAAAAGCGGGTTTTAATGACGCGAATAGGAAAAGCTTGTCTGTACCTAACAGAGGATTCAATGCAGTACTTGAGGCGACTGTTCATGCAACTCGCTACCAGCTTTCAGGAGATGAAAAATATCTCAAGCTGATCCGCCATTACGAGTCACTGGCTTTCAAATGCGGGGGAGAACGTGAGAAACAGGCTATGGAATTGCTTTATGAAGTATTGGGGTTGTGAATCCTTTTTAGATGGGATCAGGTAACCAAGTAAAATTAATGACTTCTTGTCCTCATTTTAAGTTTGTAACTTTTCATTTTCATTATCCTGAACCTTTTTTAGAAAATTATATCATCCTCCTAAGGCATGACTTCTTTCCATGAGTTTTCAGAGAATTGCATGGGGCATTACAGGTGCCGGGCATTTCCTTGACCGAAGTTACCAGGTCTTTAAAGAAATAAAGCTTAGAAACCCTGAAGTTTCTGTAAACACGTTTATTTCAAGAGCCGCCGAGGAGGTACTGCGCATGTACGGACTTGAGCAAAAGCTTGTTAAAATCTCAGGCGGAGACTATCTTGAAGAAATCTTTAGAGAAAGCGAGCAGGGTTCAAGTTCTCCAAAGGTTGGGCGCTTTGGTCTTGATAGATATGATGCTTTGTTTGTCACGCCAGCAACCTCAAACACCGTTTCAAAGATTGCATATGGTATTGCGGATTCCCTTGTTACAAATGCCGTTGCTCAGGCTGTAAAAGGAAGAGTTCCTGTTTATGTTGTGCCCGTGGATATTGAAGGTTCAGTCATCTCAGAAATGCCTTATAATATCGACAGAAAACAATGCAAGCATTGCGAGGACTGCCCTCCAAGAGAAAACTGTCCCCAAGGAGCAATAACTGAAAAAAACGGTTTAACAGACCAAATTGACCTTTTGAAGTGTAAAGGCTGTGGAATCTGTAAGGAGCTCTGTCCTTATAAAGCAATCAAAGGCGGACCCGTAGAAGTTTTAGTCCGAGATGTAGATATGCGCAATGTTGAAATTGTTAAAGGCTTGCAGGGAATTACTGTGCTTGAGAGCCCTGAAAAGATTCTGGATTTCTTTTAATTTCCTTTCTTTTAATCTTTTTTCTTTTAATTTCCCCTACTTTACTCTTTTTTCATATTTTTTGTTCGACTTTAGGTTTTTTTCTTTAGACTTCATCTTTACATTTTTTTAACCTGCTCTTCATATCTTATTTTGCTTTTCGATTTCGATTTCTCTTTCTATCTCTTTTGCCAGATTCTCTGCCGAATGAATATAGACTGATGCAGGGAGGCCTGTGTTTGAAATCATATAGAGTAAGTTCATTGTAGTTTTGTTGAGCTTGGGAGAGTAACTTAAAAGTTCACTTCTTGAAATCTTAACCATTGTATCGAGGGATTTTATTCCCGTCAGGTAGTTTTTGAGATCACTGTCTTTCTGGCTTTTTTCAAAAATAAGATATATCCAGGTATTTATTTCCTCTATCAAAAGTTCTCTTGTAAGGTCTTCGGGAACTATGTAACTTTTTCCCTGTGCTACATTTCTAAAAAATTCTTTAAAATTATCTCCTTTTGCAAGAGTATATACTTCCCCTAGTTTCCCTGTATGAGTATCGGTTGTTGCGGCAATACCTTTTCCAAGTTTTTCAGCAAGAGCAATTGTAAGTTCGTTTTTCTGCTTGAGCTCATGCATGTTGTACTCCAATACAGGGAAAAGTTTTGCCAGCCTGGGTACTGCAGATGGATTTGGTTCACTATGGAACTCAAACCAGAAAGGATGGTTGTAAATAAAAGGGAGTTTATGCCGTTTGAGGTATTTTATAAAGCTTATTAAATCATGTTCTATTTCCGCAATTTCCTTTAATTCTAAATAATCTTCCCTGTAAAGCTCAAAAATGTTAATATGAAGGGCATGTCCTGCAAATTCCGGGTCATGGATACTTATCTCAATCCCTGGAACGAGTTTTTCATGGTCCCAGCCAAGAATCTCATATGCTTCTACAGTATCATGGTCAGTAAATGTAACATAATCCATTCCAAGTTTAAGGGCTTTCTCATAAAGATTCTCTGGATACAGATCTCTGACAGGAAGGACATCAAAGGAACAGGTGGTATGAACGTGAAGGTCTGCTCTCTTCCAACCTTCTTCCATAAGCTCAGCTGCTCGTTCCGGAGTTATCAACTTCTCCTCATAATTTCTCTGCCCTATTCCCATAGGCGTAAAATCCCAAATTTTGTCTTATTCAATTCTTTTTTTAATTGTTAATTTCTCCCTACTATAAGTATATCCTTTTTTGGATTAAAGTTTTCCAGAGGAATTGTATTACGGGTCAGGTTTACGGTTAAGGTTTGCCAACTATTCTATCTAAAAATAGTAAAACATATAATTTGAATGGCAATAGCAATTAAAAAATTGCCAAATATTCTATAACGATTTACTTTTCATAATCTTTTAAATCAATGAAACCTATTATATTTATATATACTGTTTGGGGTTTATCATGGAATTTGTTAACAAACTTAAAAGAGCAGTTGAATTATTAAAAGAGGACGAATCTGTAGAAAAAGGAAACGATTTTGAAAAATATGTTGTAAACCTTTTTGACAACAAATACTTTTCAATCGTTCAATGGAGTACAGATATTACACGAAAACATAACAGGTTTGTAGAATCAGATGCTGGTCCGGATCTTATTGTTCGGTATATCCCGAAAGACGAAATTTTTTGTGTTGAGTGTAAGTTTAGATCCAGTCTATTTGAGGGTAAACTTTAGTGGTCTGATCCACAACAAATAAAGCGTTATCAAAATTTTACCAGAGAAAAAAAGCTTCCTTTCTTTGTTGTTATTGGATATGGTTCAAAATCAAGTTCTCCGAAAGAATGTTTTGTATACACCTTAAAGAAGCAAAGTACCCTGCACTTTACCCGAGTATATTTGAAAAATTTGAAAGAAATCCTGATAATAAATTTTTCTGGAAAATGGGATCTTAAATTGATGTCTTAAATTAATTGTCATTGATACTTAAACATAGTTATATACTATTAGAAAGTATATTTCTTCATGAACTGCCCAAAATGCAATAGTTCCAGTCACAAAAAGAACGGTATAGTTGGCGGGCGTCAACGCTACAAATGCTCTGATTGTGGCTATAACTATACAGTAGAGCTAAAATCAACTGCTTTTTCCGCCTCTGTAAAAAGGGCTTTACAACTTTACCTTGAAGGATTGGGCTTTCGTTCAATAGGAAGAGTTTTAGGGGTGAGTCATGTTTCTGCCCAAAGATGGATAAAGAAATTTGGTCAGGAGTTAGAAGACCTAAAAAGTGAAAATGAGATATCTATTGTTGAAATGGATAAAATGCACACTTACATCGGTAACAAAAAAAATATTGCTGGATCTGGATTGCTGTTGATAGAGTTGGGAAAAAGTTCATCAACTGCTCTTTTGGTAGTAGAGGAACGGAAACTGGAAAACTACTCTGGGAAAAATTGAAGAAAAAAAAGATTGGAGAAGTGATGACAGATCACTGGAGGGCATATGCAGAGTTTCTTCCAGAAACTATTCATACTCAATCAAAAGCAGAAACATTTACAGTTGAGGGATATAACAGCATATTGAGGCACTTTCTAGCAAGGTTGAGAAGAAAGACAAAGTGTTATACGAAGAGTCTTGAAATGCTAAAGTACTCGGTTATTCTATTGATGAAATACAGAAATAAAGAACTAGATATAGTTAAGTAACACAGAAATAAAGAACTAGATATAGTTAAGTAACAATACCAATTAATTATATAAAGCTTACACAGCAAAAATAAAATCAGAAATATTTAATATCAAGATAATTGATACTTTTTGTTTCGTGTTTTCTTCTAGCTTTAAGTTCAACTATGTAAGCTCTATACTAATCATTGCCAGGTCTGCACTTTATATTCATTAAACTGGTGCTTTAACTGCTACTTTTTCAACTGCGGGTTGATTAGCCGCAAAAAATGTTGCCTTTAACTGTCCCTGTGGGTTCCTGAGTTCTATTTTTGCGTCTGAGTAGTAACCGATCTCGATATCTTCAGTAAATTCTCTGTTAGGCGAAAGGTTGGCAGCACTCATAACACCAGTGATGGGAAGAGACCAGAAATGATGGTCTTTGTAAGTTGGGTTATAATTAACAGCTGTGCTACCTGTCAGATGAGCTATGTAAACAATCCTTACCTTCATAAAACCTCTGCTTGCTGAAAGTACTGCTTCAATTGATTCTCCAGGGTCTAATTCTACACTAACTCCTGAACTTGAGCCTACTGTAATACTTTTGCTTTCAGACCCTCCCTGACCCCATGAGTGGCTGTAGGACATTGAGGTTTCTCCTCCTCCTCCAGCTCCCAGAAAGCTGATATCATAAGTAATTTTATGTCCAACGTCTATCGTGTTCGTCTCAGACCATGTGCTCTCCGTAGTATCTGTTACCTGATCAGAAATGCTGGCGTCGAAAGTGGCTTTTTTTGTACTGCTGTTTACGAATTTCTTGGTTGCAACTATTACAGGTTCTGAAGTAATACCAGTTATTGTTGCACTCTTTACATCCAGTATTGTCTGAACCTCACTCCAACCATATGTTTTGTAGAGATCATCCCAGGGCGTAGGGCTGTGAAGATAAGCATCATTAGGTTTCTTTCCAAAATACTTTTCAACCGCACTTTTGAGGCCTGAATCTTCAATACCGAATGTTTTTCTCTCTTTGTCTGTTATAATATGCTGTACACTTCCCGAAGCACTGACACTTGACGTTTCTGTGTCTGCACCTGCCTTTATACTGATTTCAATTCCCATACCTTTCTGTATGAATCACATTGAATATAAATTTTTTTCCAAAGTTGTTTGGTATATATATCACTGATACTTTTTCCATACATGTTCGCTAGAATTATTCAAAAAAAACAGGTAGTTATCATGCTGAAAGCCAGAAGCATAAGCTGCAAATAGAAAATAAGCTGCAAGTATTGCTTATGAGAACTTCTGATTGATTTTTGGCATTGGTACACAAAAATAGATATATATGCTTATAACTTATATTTCTTCATTAACTGCCCCAGATGCAATAGTTCCAGTCACAAAAATAATGGTATAGTTGGCGGGCGTCAACGGTACAAATGCTCTGATTGTGGATATAACTATACAGTAGAGCTAAAATCAACTGCTTTTTCCGCTTCTGTAAAAAGACAGGCTTTACAACTCTATCTTGAAGGATTGGGTTTTCGCTCAATAGGAAGAGTTTTAGGGGTAAGTCATGTTTCTGTCCAAAAATGGATAAAGAAATTTGGTAAGGAGTTAGAGGACCTAAAAAGTGAAAATGAGATATCTATTGTTGAAATGGATAAAATGCACACTTACATCGGTAACAAAAAAAATATTGCTGGATCTGGATTACTGTTGATAGAGTTGGGAAAAAGTTCATCAACTGCTCTTTTGGTAGCAGAGGAACGGAAACTGGAAAACTACTCTGGGAAAAATTGAAGAAAAAAGAGATTGGAGAAGTGATGACCGATCACTGGAGGGCATATGCAGAGTTTCTTCCAGAAAAGATCCATACTCAATCCAAAGCAGAAACGTATACTGTTGAAGGATATAACAGCATATTGAGGCATTTTCTAGCAAGATTGAGAAGAAAGACAAAGTGTTATACAAAAAGTATTGAAATGCTAAAGTACTCGGTTATTCTATTGATGAAATACAGAAATAAAGAAATAGATATATTGAGGTAACAATACCTAAATTTTAATAGTTAGATTATTATAAAAGAATATAAAGTAATTTTAATGAAGATTACTCATTAAAAGCTATCATTAAAAATCATATAGGTATCTGGTCTCTTTGATGACTTTACCGTTACTGTCTTTTTCTACGTATCTCATAATTTCTTTGTCATGAGTAACCAGTGTATTACAATAAGGACATTCTTCTGTGTTTTTGTACATTACGGAATGCATGAATGATTCTTCATCTTCAAATTGAAGAATTTGTGAGAGGAACCATTTTTTACATTCTGTACACCTAACTTCACAGCCTTTTATGTTGCTCATTTATCTCATCTTCATTTTTATATTCAGCTTTAGTGGAATATTTTTAAACTTATATATCAACATGGCTTAAATTAATTATGATATATTATTAAAAAATGAGATTATACTCATTTATGTTAACTACTTTTGAATTTCCAAGATAATGAGCTATTACAGGTATTAATTTAAATCGAAGAAAAACAAGCTCTTAATCAAAGAAAAAAGCTTCTTAATCAAAAATAGTCCAATAATAAGTCAAAAAACTGAATAAAAATTAAAATTTGGGAAAATTCGAAAAAACCAGTTGAGATTACAAATTTAATTCTGGGAGAATTTTTGCTGGAAAAATGTTGGATAACAATATTTATGAATATTTATTTAGTTTCAGATGTATATTCGTTGAAAAATAAAATTTAAGGATTAATAATCCTTTTTTATTGTTCACTAAAATAAACTTTCTGCACAGAAACTTTCTTTTTCTTTGCAGTACTTATCCCGATAATGGAATAGAGAGTGCAGTGTCTAAGGATCGCGCTAACAAGTCCCTTAAAAGCAATAAACGCAAATATCCATTTCAAAGGAAATCTTTTTACAAGACCTGTCGCCAGCGCGAGAGTTGCAAGTACTCCATACATTGTTCGGCACAGGAGATCAAAGCCTCCTACATTTTCTTCAAGAAGTAATTTTTTGAGATTCATCGTACAAAACCCCCTTATAAGCCCTCTTACATAATTATAGCTCCTTCAATATATAGCATTATTCTGTTTGTATTATGTTCAAAGACATTGGTTATTTTACATTTGCCGTATACTTGATTATATTCATGTTCCCCAGAAAGTCTTCAGAAAAATTATGTAAACCCTAAGTAGATTCATACTCAAAAAATCATAAAATATATAGTATGAAGTGGAAGGTTCCTAACTATGCCTGAAATAAAAATTGACAGATCGGTCTCATATCTCGAAGGTACGCAGAGAGTATATGACGAAGATACAACCCTGGAAAACACTAAAGATGAAATAAAAAAGATAGGCGTTACCCGAATTGCTGATATTACAAACCTAGACAGGCTTGGAATTCCTATTTTCTCAGCAATCCGCCCCAGTGCCGCAAAGGGAGCGATCAGTATTTACTCAGGCAAAGGTTCGACTCAACAGAGAGCTCGGATCTCGGCAATAATGGAAAGTTTTGAACGCTGCCTGGCAGAAAGACCTGGATTAAATGCAAACATTCATGGAGAAATTTCGGCCTCTGTTCTTGTGGACTCCTATGCCAGTGCCATAGAAAGCTGCACAGTGATTGATCCAGCAACACTACTTCTACCTCAACCTTATCTACCTCAATCTTTGCTTGAATGGGTTGAAGCCTATGATTTGATGAACAAAGAAGAAGTGTTCGTAAGCTCCAATTCGGTATACCATCCTTATGACTCACCTGGAAGGTGTCAAAAACTTTTTCTGAGCAATACCAATGGGCTTGCTTCCGGAAACGTGATTGAAGAAGCTATTCTACATGGACTGCTTGAGGTTATAGAAAGGGACGCAATCAGTATCGCGCAATTTTCCCGTAATTTAGGAAAGGAAATCGTGCTGACTGAAGAGGATGGATACCTTTACGAACTTGCCAACAAGTTCAAGGATGCAGGAATAGAACTCAAAATATGGCTGGTTCCAACTGATACCGGTATCCCGACAGTAATTGCTGTAACTGACGACGTAAAACTCAAAGATCCTGCTCTTCTTGTTATGGGCGCAGGCTCACACCTGAAACCTGAAATTGCAGTTTCAAGGGTCATAACCGAAGCTGCTCAGTCACGAGTAGTTCAGATTCAGGGAGCAAGGGAAGATACGGATAGGGAAAGTTTTATTCGAAGTGTAGGGTACGACCGCATGAAACGTTTGAACCGGTTCTGGTTCGAAGAAGGAGAAAAAATATCCCTCTCTGAAGTTCAGGACCTGTCCAAGAATAGCCCTGCGGAAAATATCGATGTGATACTCGAAAAGCTTAAAGGAATTGCCGAAAGAGTGCTGATAGTTGATCTTTCAAGAGAAGAAGTGAAAGTACCTGTTGTCAGAGTAATCATTCCTGGTTTTGAACTTTTCACTATTGATCGGGATAGAAAAGGAAAAAGGATCAGTTCCCAAAGGAAAAAAGAATTTTCAAGAAACAAAAATGATAAACCGTGGAAGAGAAGATGAAAGCAGGAACCGTAATCTTTACAGGTAACAGCATCACTCACGAAGAAGCAAAAAAAATTTTGAAAGCAAATTACCAGCCTCCTGTACGCAGGTTTCAGCTTGAAAAATTCGTTCAGCAAGGATATA
Source organism: uncultured Methanosarcinaceae archaeon (assembly GCA_963727895.1). Lineage (GTDB taxonomy): Archaea > Halobacteriota > Methanosarcinia > Methanosarcinales > Methanosarcinaceae > Methanosarcina. Next base: position 316,218 of record CAVSHT010000009.1, read on the forward strand.
AATTTATAGGGATAATAGATGGAATTTTTTTTGATAGAGCTGCTGTAGGACATAGAGAGATTTTGTCTGCACTTAATGCAGGTGTAAAGGTTGTAGGAGGTGCCAGCATGGGAGCCCTCCGTGCTTCAGAACTGGATACTCACGGAATGATAGGGGTAGGAAAGGTTTATGAATGGTACAGAGACGGTGTAATCGAATCCGACGATGAGGTTGCAGTAAGCACAAATCCCGATACTTTTGAACCCATTTCAATACCTCTTGTCAATATGAGGGAAACCCTGAAAGCCGCATTTATCTCAGGAGTTATAAGCGAAAAAGAGCATAATGATCTTCTGGAGCTTGCAATTGAAACCTATTATCCTGACAGAAGTTATTTGGGGCTTGTAAAAGAAGGAGTGAAAAAAGGACTAATTCCTGAAGAAAAGAAAAAACTTATTCTGGATTTTTGTAAAGACAATCAAGTTGACGTAAAAAAAGAAGATGCTATCCTTGTACTTGAGACCATAAAAAAACTGATAGATGAAACCTGAAGATAGAAGAAACATGAAACTTCAAACCCCTTTCAAGACCCTCTCTTTAAATATTTCTAGATCATCAGTTTTTAATTTCGATTTATTAGTGTTTTCTTTTTTCAGTGATTTAAAATGTAAATAATGAAATTGAGTGTTTAGACCTGATTAATTAATTTCTGGTTTCCTTTCTTTAGCACTCCAAATTTAATCTATTTCTATACTTTAAGTAGTCCACTTTCCTGGGTACAGAAGTAAAAAAGACTAAAGTTTACTTAGTACTTTATGTATGATTTTCAAATTATGTGCTTTTTTTCTTTCCAGACACTTTTTCTGTTCCTTAGAAATTAATTAGATGAAAATTATTAATATGAACACATCGATATTTAGAAAGGGAATAAAATAAGGTGGTCAGAGCATAGAGAGCAAGTTTGAAAGATTCTAATTGCTATCTGTGGATCTGAAAGTTACTGAGAAAACCGTAAACCTGTTAAAATAATGAAAACTCGGGGTACAGGAGTAAAGTTTCAGGACATAAATCGATAACATGAGGAGTAATTATGGAAGAAAATATTGAATCTAAGCCAAGAAGACAGATACTGATTGCTACCGATGGTTCAGAAACTGCAAATGAAGCTGCAGATTTTGGAATTGAAATGATTGGGTGTAGTGGAGCAAAAATATATGCTGTTTATGTAATCGATACAACACCCTATCGCTCAGTTCCACTAGATCAAATATGGTCAAAAGAGACACTTGAGGACTTTGAGAAAGAAGGACAGGAAGCAACAGCTTATATTGAAAAAATTGGAAAAGCTGCTGGTGCTGAGGTTGAAACCAGAGTGCTGAAAGGAAATCCGGCTGAAAAGACTTTGACCTTTGCAGAAGACAATAATCTCGATATGATCATTGTAGGGTCACTTGGAAAAAGTGGATACGAACGTCTCTTAATGGGAAGCGTATCCGAAAAGATAATAAGACATGCAAAAGTCCCGGTTCTGGTTGTTAGAGAAAGACATAAAAGTGAGAAAAAATTGATACAGGAATAAACAGTCCTGAGCGTTAAATTAGATAATCTGATTCTTTTTAGAAATTTGTATTAAATTAATCGCTAAATTAAAAAATTAGCTTAAAGTGGGCAAATGGGGAGAAAAAAAGGTTTGGAGAAGAATCTTTTCAAAATCTGAAAAGGTTGTCAGGAATACAAAAGTTCCGATACTTGTTTTTCATGGGAAGAACTCATGAAAAGAACAGGAAATTCAGGACCTCTAATGAGCTGCCTTCCAAACCCAAAATTTTTTTGTAGTTTATTTTTTGAGTAATTAGTATATTTTCCATAAGACAGAAGATAAAAAATAGATTGGTTAACAAAATAATATTTTGGTGTCAGCTCGAAGAAATTCCAGAATATATGGAGGTAATTATGGAAAAGAGTGACAAGTTTAAATTTGAACCAATTACAAAAATTATGATAGCAACTGACGGCTCAAAAGCCGCTGAAAATATAGTTGATTTCGGAATAGAAATTGCGAAGTATAGTGGAGCAAAAATCTATGCTGTATATGTAATTGATCTAACATTTCTTGACTCGATCCTGATGGATGAATCATGGGTAAAAAATGCCTATGAACATTTTGAAAGAATTGGTCTTGAAGCAATAAATTACATAGAAGAAAATGCAAAAATTGCCGGAATAGAAACTGTGCCCATACTGCTCAAAGGGCATCCAGCTGAAAAAATTCTGGATTTTGCGGAAGAGCAGAAAGTCGATATGATTGTCATGGGGTCAACTGGAAAAAGCGAGGTTGAACGTTTCATGCTCGGAAGCGTGTCCGAAAAAGTCGTGAGAAATTCAAAAGTCCCGGTACTTGTCACACGTGAAAAGTATAAACCTGATAGGTTCTTTAGTAGTTAAACGAAGAAAAAAGGATGGGGGAAAATCAATGCTGAGTGGAAAGATGGAAGAAGCGCTAAATGAGCAGATCAATAAGGAAATGTATTCGTCTTGTCTGTATCTTGCTATGTCAGCATACAGTTCATCAGCAGGTCTTTCGGGATTTGCTCACTGGTTTAGAGTTCAGGTTGAAGAAGAAAACATCCATGCAATGAAGTTATTTGATTACATAAACAACCAGGATGGTAGAGTGAAGCTGAAAGAAATTAAAGAGCCGCCTATGGAATTCGGAACAGCTATGGAAATGTTTCAGCAGACCCTGAAACATGAGCAGTTCATCACTCGCTCGATTCATGAGCTGGTAGAGCTTGCAAACACTGAAAAAGATGAAACTACAGCTTCCTTTTTGCAGTGGTACGTTGAAGAGCAGGTAGAAGAGGAAGAAAACGACAATGAAATTATTGCCAAACTGAGAGGAGTCGATAAAAATGAATATGTAATTTCCTCGGTTGATCAAGAGCTGGCAAAAAGACTTCCTCCAAGATAACCTATCCAGAAAACCGAAGAAAAAAGATTTTTGGAAAAACATTTGTAGAAGAGGAAAAACCTTTCAGTTAATTTTTCATAGAAATGTTCAGTCAGGTTTTAATATATGAAACCTGAAAAGCACAGTGAAATGTTAGACAACATAGAACTTGACATAGTGAAAAAATGTTTTGAATGGCTTTCTTCCCAACAAATTCAATCCGTAAAAGAACTTTCAAGTACCTTATCTGCACACGCTCGATGGTCGCTTTCGAATCCTTATATAACTCGCCTGATCCTGAAACAGGAAAATGATGGTTCCTGGAACTCTTCAATTAGGGATACGGCTAGGGCATGCTCAGCCCTTTCAACAGAAGGAGTCGTATTCATGGCTTCAGCAAAATGGCTGCTTGCCAGAAAAAAAGAGAATTTCTGGAATAAAGACGTTTATGATACAGCTTATGCTGTTGCAGCTCTGGTAGATATGGGAACTCAGGATAAGGACGGATGCAACTGGCTGTATGAAAACTATTGCCCTGCCTGGGAACAGGTCGGCACTACGTCCCTTATCATTATAGCTCTCAAAAAACAGGAAAATCTGGCAAAAACCAAAACCTTTGAGACTTTTATCCGGGAAAAAGCCAAATGGATACTTTCAAAAAGAAGGCCAGAAGGAGGTTGGGAACATATTTCCACAAGCAACCTGGCAATTCAGGCCCTGCTTCTTGCAGGTTTTAAAGAAGAACTTGAAGCTTCAGTCCACTGGCTCCTTAAAAACGTTCACGAAACCGGAGCCTGGGGAAATAAGAAAGATGATATAAACGCTACTGCACTGACTCTGAGTACATTCGGGCTTTATAACAAGACTTGAAAAAAAAAGTCCATCTTTGTTGTCTAAATTCTGTTTTTCAATTCTTATTTTACAACAACGAGTTATAGAAATTAATGATATATTACAAACGCAAACGAAGATAAACAAAAATAAACGCAAGTAAATGAAATTTTGCGATTACATAATAATAATAATAATAATAATAATAATAATAATAATAATAATAATAATAATAATAATACAGATTGTAAAAAATTATGTAAAAAATTAATTTCTTTTAAAAGAAGATCAAAATCTTATTTTTCTTTACACAAAGTCCGGTCTTTGAATTTCAGTGAATTCATTCAACTATTTTTCAATCTGATACTGTTTATTTGCAGACATCGTTTTTGGCATTTAGATAGGACTTACTTGCTATTTCCATACTGCCTTCCATTTCAACAATACTCATATCAAAAGTCCGGGCATAATTTAAGACATTTTTGTCAAATTCCTCTCCTCTTGAGATCTTGTTACTGATTTTGACAACTTTTTTATAATGCTTTTTCAAAAAACGTTCATTAAAGTCAGAAGTGCCGTTAGATTCCATTCTCATTTCTTTCCAACTGGAAGCCCACATAGGGGTCAGGTATATCATACCTGTACCATTCCCACTCTGCATAACTTCAGCATAATTATCGTTGCCCCCAAGAGCTACGCTGATACAGTCATCCACAATTTCTCCTTTTTCATCTTTGAGAAAATAAAGAGAACAATGAAGATCTTTAAAATCCGCTTCCGTGTTCCTCAGCGAGTGCCCACAATTTCCATAGAAAATAAGAATGCCATCTGAAAAAGCTGCCATTTTCTTAATATTTTGGTAGATTTCAGACCTTAAGAGTTCACAATCTGCATGCAGGCCAAGCTTCAGAGTGTTTACAACTACAGTAGGCTTTTCTTTGCTCATTTCTTTACTTTTTCCTCTTATATTATTATGTATTTTCTTAAAAAATGGAAATTTCAATAAAATCTTCAGAAGATTCATGGATACAGAATTATTTGTCTCTTTCAAAAAGGTAGATACCCTGTCCAAAGGAAAAAGTCTGGGCTGACAATTTCTGGATTTAAGCTTTCGAACAAACCTGAAACTTTGCCTGTTTTCAACTACGATTAATTGATTTAAGTCATGGTCTTTTGAAAGGACATATACAAGTTCATCTTCAAGCATTTCACAGGCAATTATGCTAAGTACAGGCATCGGCTCACCACTCATTTATAAATACAAAAAGTTTTTTCAACTATTTTGATTTGTCTAAATTTCCACTTTGAGTTCGTTATAACAATCTTCAAAAATTTTCTGGTTACCATCATCGAATTCCAGGATTTCAAAATCAAACAATTCTGCAAATTCCCGAATAGAAGCATCGAAATTTTCAGTATATTCAAGCCCAGTATTAATCTTTGCAACTCTTTTGTAACCAATTATTTCGTGGGTCTTTTTCATTAATTTCAATGCTTTGGCAGGGTCTCTATTCAGCTTATCCAGTTCAAGTAATTCCCTCCAGCCCTTACTATACATGGGAGTAAAGAGGTATGTTCCAGCATCACTGACACTTTTGAGTATCCTCAGATAGTTCTTGACTCCTCCCACAGTAGCTCCTATGCAGTCATCTACAATCCTGTGATCTTTATCTTTAAGAATACGGACCGGGCATGAGATTGGACTATTTTCAAAATCTTTTTCAACGTCTCCCAAGTACATTTCCACATAAACCGTAAAAGAGCAAAATCCCCGAAGAAAAAGGAGCAAGAGTCTTTATGGTCTCATATACCTTAATTTTCAACTCTTTAGGACTTCTATGAAGGCCCAGTTCCATCAGATGGATCAGAACCGTATATTTATTACATTCGCTTTTTATTTCGGGAAGTGAAGAAATATCTTCTAGGGAGAGTACTTTATACTGGAGGTTTACTTTATCCAGTTTTTCTATGAATTCCTGGATATTTTCATTATCAACTACAATGATCTCATCAATGGAAGAGTCATTTTCAAGAATCCAGACTATTTCGTCCTGCATTATCTTGCATGAAATAATACTCATAGTGGGCATTGAAACATCTCCGTAAGTTATGCAAGAAAACCTAATTTTTTTCGAGCAATAGATTGATTATAGTAAGATAATATACTTACTTGCATATAAGTAAGTTGTGGTTCGGAAAAAAAATCAATCCTTCCATCCAAGGTCGGATTTAATTAGAGAAATAGATCTGACGAGTGTTTTCCTCCCTTTAATGCTAGATAGTTGCCTGGCACCCATTAAAGCTTCAACTACCAATTCTGCACGTGCTTCTACAGAATCAGAGAAATTAAACTCCCCTTGTTCCAGACCTATTTCAAGAACTCTAGAAATCCATGTAAGGATATCATCCAGCAACAAAAGGTTTTGCTTTTTAACTTTCTCTGGAAGTTCGTCAAAATTGAGAATTACCGAGCCTGGAGGACAGATACTTTTGCCTTCATCAAACTCTTTCAACGCGTAATCAAAGTAGTACTGAAGCTGATCACGAGCTGAGCCCCCAGATTCCACAATCTGAGTAATATTCGCAGCTAAATTTTTCCTACTGTCTTCGAGCAAAGATGCAACCAGATCTTCTTTTTTGGGATAATAGTTATGAATTGCTGCATTTTTTATTCCCAGTTTTTGAGAAATATCTTTGTAACTAAATCCATTATACCCTCTACATTGCAAAAAATTCCTTGCATAATAGAGTATCTGTTGATTAGTCTGGTTTATCTCCTTCATAAAAACACTTGTACTCGCTAATAAGTTAATTGAATAGTGCTCATCAATATAAACTTAGTTCTTCGATTTATTAGATAAGAAATATTGTTGTTTTTTCATACATCAACTGTCAAGTTCTTGGCAAGCCCAAAGTGCCATATTCCGAATATTTTGGTCAGGATCTTTTACAGCTTCCTGGATATATTTATAATATTTATGATCTCCACTATTTACCATAGCCCTCAAAGCATTAAACTTCCATATCCATAAGCCATCCTGTCCGATATACCAGAACCTAGGCTGAACTATTTCAAGGAAAGTTTTTTCGTCCATTTTCCATATATTTTCTAGTGAGAGATATTGTGTTACATCAGGAAGGCCAGCAAAATCCTCTTTTTCTTCCCATTTGTTCTTATTCTTTGGACATACGTTCTGACAGACATCGCATCCATATATCCAGATTCCCATTTTTTTTCTTGATTCCTCAGTCTGCAAGTCAATCCCATTAGTTAGTTGAGCAATGCACTTTCCTCTATTCATTGATAGAGGCTTGTTTAAAGCTCCAGTGGGACAGGAGTCGATACATTTGTTACAGCTTTCAGGACAATTTAATGAATTTGTTGGCTCATCGTATTCCATTTCAGAGTCGATTACCCAAGTGTCGATAAAGACCTATGATCCATACTTCTTTGTGTAAAAAAAAGTATTTTTCCCGAAACGCCCCAGGCCAGCACTAACTGCTGCCAAACGAGCAGGGACAATAGAATAAGCAGTTTTAAGCCCTAAAGCATTCAGATAAGTTTCAAATTCAGTTTTTCGGGAGTATTCTTTTGAGTGCTTAAGTCTTCCATCAACCAGATAAGCTTTTCCTATATATTCATCAAGTCCTTCAGGAATATTGTATTTCCCATATCTCCTTACACAAACGACAATTGATTTAGCCCATTCTACATTTTTTGTGGAAAAGCCATTGGATAGAGACTGTCATATAATTCACGCGATTCAGGAAAACTCTTAATTCTTTCATCAAGCTGTGATGCATATTCTTCCATCAAATCTACACTTGTAATTCCACAAAAATCATAACCTATTTCCAAAGCTTTCTTCTTGACACTTGATAGATTGACATTACTCAACTTAATAGTCCTCCTGGTGATTCAGTACTTAAAGCAGGTTCTAAGACTTTAGCTTAATTATTTGAATAATTGAAATTTTAGGCATTGTTACTTAAATATATCTAGTTCTTTATTTCTGTATTTCATCAATAGAATAACCGAGTACTTTAGCATTTCAAGACTCTTCGTATAACACTTTGTCTTTCTTCTCAACCTTGCCAAAAAGTGCTACAATATGCTGTTATATCCCTCAACTGTAAATGTTTCTGCTTTGGATTGAGTATGACTCTTTTCTGGAAGAAACTCTGCATATGCCCTCCAGTGATCTGTCATCACTTCTCCAATCTCTTTTTCTTCAATTTTTCCCAGAGTAGTTTTCCAGTTTCCGTTCCTCTGCTGCCAAAAGAGCAGTTGATGAACTTTTTCCCAACTCTATCAATAGCAATCCAGATACAGCAATATTTTTTTTGTTACCGATGTAAGTGTGCATCTCATCCATTTCAACAATAGATATCTCATTTTCACTTTTTAGGTTCTCTCACTCTTGACCAAATTTCTTTATCCATTTTTGGACAGAAACATGACTTACCCCTAAAAATCGTCCTATTGAGCGAAAGCCCAATCCTTCAAGGTAAAGTTGTAAAGCCTGTCTTTTTACAGAAGCGGAAAAAGCAGTTGATTTTAGCTCTACTGTATAGTTATAGCCACAATCATGACATTTGTAGCGTTGACGCCCACCAACTATACCGTTCTTTTTGTGACTGGAACTATTGCATCTTGGGCAGTTCACGCAGAAATATACTTTCTAATAGTATATAACTATGTTTAAGTATCAATGACAAATTTCATATTCAAAATTTATCCGTTATATAAGTAAACACTTACTTGCAGATAAGTAAGTAGCGGTTTAAATAATTAATCGCTTAATTCTTACCCACATCTCATCCCTTCTTAGCGAAGCAAAGCATAACTAAATAACAGTAAGTTACCATAATGCAATTCAACTGTCGTTCTATGAAAAGGTCCCGTACTCCCCAGACGGGATTCGAGCTGGATTTAAACAGAAATCCGGCTAACTATAATACTCACGAATTGAGCTTATTCAAAAGCCATGCCATATTCTGACCCAAAGTCTGCATGGTCTGAATACCTTCTTCGTCTTTCTCAACATCCCCTTCAGCAAGTCCTATTCCCATATTCCAGTAGCTGGATCCTGGGATTATCATCTGGGAAATAGTGAAGAAATGGTTTATTGAGTCAAAAACATGAATAGATCCTGCTCTTCTTACTGCAACGACTGCTGCTCCTACTTTATGCTTGAACATTTCGTTATTTGCTTTAGCAACAAAACCTGCTCTATCGATCAGGGCTTTAAGTTCTGGAGTTAAGTCTGCAAAATAAGTAGGTGAAGCTAGAATTAGACCATCGGCTTCGATCATTTTTTCAATACATTCATTGACGATGTCCTTGTCGTTTATACATCCCTTGTCCATTTTTTCGTAGCATTTTCCACAGGCTGTACAACCGTGGATTCTTTTTCCTCCAACCTGAACAGCTTCTGTTTCAATTCCCTCTTTCTCAAGTTCTGCAAGGACATATTTTATAAGAGAGGCTGTATTTCCGTCCTTTCTCGGGCTTCCATTAAACGCGACAACTTTCATCTATTCATTCCTCCAGTATATTGCCTTTACTCCTTTACCTTTACTTTATCCCATTCTATATATTTACTTCATCTTTCATTCTTTGAGATCATTTTTTCATTCGTTCCTTTTCAGATATTTTCCTATATTCCAGGCAGCTCCGGCATGATAATTAAAATAAACTAGATTTGCCACATTTAAACAAATTACATCTGTGGGAAAATCATATTCAGGTAAATCAAATTTGAATAAATCACGTTCATTAATTACAGTCAAAGAATTCAAAATTGAATAAACTATATTTGAAAAATTACAGTGCTTTTCTGTATACATTAACTTCAAAGTCTTTTTCAATGCACTCTGAAAGTAGAGAAGATATCTTATTAAAAGGATCAGAATTTAAATGTTCATCCAGGCTTTTTTCATCTTCCCATTCTTCAAAAAATGTCAAAACTTCTGGGTTTTCCAAATCCTGATACAGCCCATAATCTATGCAGCCTTTGTCTTTTAACGATGATTCCACAAGTTTTTTGCATAAACACATAAATTCTTGAACCTTTTCAGGCTTGACATATTTTTTAGCAACTACTCTTATTGTCAAATAAATCACCAATTTTTAGTAATATTTTATTTTGAATTCCCACACTTATTGTGCTTTCCCGACACTTTTTCTGTAAGGAAATTAGCTTGGAAAAATGTTGTATTTTTTTGTATTTGCCTTCGTTATGACTTCACTCAATCTTCACTCAATCTTCTGACCATATACATTGTGGGATATTTTTTCCTTATCAAACCTGTCTTCAGGACCTGGTTTCTGGTTAGGGTAACCTACAGGCACAAGAGCCAGAGGAATTACGTTTTCAGGCAAACCAAATGTTTTCCGGAAACCTTCAACCCGATCTTTCATCGGATAAATTCCAGTCCAGACTGCTCCAAGCCCAACATCATGAGCAGCAAGCAAAAGGTTTTGAGTAGCTGCTGAACAGTCCTGAACCCAGTATCCTGGAACCTTTTCAAGTGTCAAATCTCCACACACAAGAATTGCAAGAGAAGCTTCCCTGCACATGTTTGCATATGGACTGAAGGTAGGAATTTCGTCAAGGAGCTTTCTGTCATCGACAACGATGAATATCCAAGGCTGGGCGTTGACAGCAGATGGAGCGCTCATTGCAGCCCTGAGTATTTCAGTAACAAGTTCTTCCGGAACTGGTCGGTCTGTGTATTTTCTAATACTTCTCCTGGTATGAATTGCTTCAAGAGTTTCCATATTCAGATTCCACCTATAGTCACCACTTTAAATAATGCGACATTTTATATTTAAATGTATGTTTCTCCCAAAATTCATTCACTTCTTCCTTTAATGCTTCAATATTTTTAAATGATTTTATTGACGTTAAGTTTTCTCTTGTCACTTTCCAACAGTATTCTGTTGGGTTCCTATCTGGAGTAGCTGGAGGGAAAAGTATTATTGGCTTTGATACTTAAACATAGTTATATACTATTAGAAAGTATATTTCTTCATGAACTGCCCCAGATGCAATAGTTCCAGTCACAAAAAGAACGGTATAGTTGGCGGGCGTCAACGGTACAAATGCTCTGATTGTGGCTATAACTATACAGTAGAGCTAAAATCAACTGCTTTTTCCGCTTTTGTAAAAAGACAGGCTTTACAACTCTATCTTGAAGGATTGGGCTTTCGTTCAATAGGACGATTTTTAGGGGTGAGTCATGTTTCTGTCCAAAGATGGATAAAGAAATTTGGTCAGGAGTTAGAGGACCTAAAAAGTGAAAATGAGATATCTATTGTTGAAATGGATGAAATGCACACTTACATCGGTAACAAAAAAAATATTGCTGGATCTGGATTGCTGTTGATAGAGTTGGGAAAAAGTTCATCAACTGCTCTTTTGGTAGCAGAGGAACAGAAACTGGAAAACTACTCTGGGAAAAAGTGAAGAAAAAAGAGATTGGAGAAGTAATGACAGATCACTGGAGAGCATATGCAGAGTTTCTTCCAGAAAAGAGTCATACTCAATCAAAAGCAGAAACATTTACAGTTGAGGGATATAACAGCATATTGAGGCATTTTCTAGCAAGATTGAGAAGAAAGACAAAGTGTTATACAAAAAGTCTTGAAATGCTAAAGTACTCGGTTATTCTATTGATGAAATACAGAAATAAAGAGTTAACTATGTTTAATTAACAATGCCGTATTATTTTCAACCAATGCTTATTATTTTGATAAAATTCCTTTGCCTTTGCTGATCTATGCCATGTAGCTCTGTCCAGTAAAAGAAATATCCTTGCCCCTATATCTCTTTGAAACTTGATTAATGATTTTAAGTAAGAGTCTGTATTCTGTGTAATTCCTAAATCATACCAATAAAATTCTCCATTTTCAGTGTAAAATCCTCCAATATTGATTTTTGCTTTTGAACCACTTGTAAATTTAATAGGTTTTGAGCCCTTTATTGCCCAACATCTTGATCTATTTGAATCCACACAAAAATTACTTTCATCATGGGTAACGAATAAATGATTAGGGTTTAGTAATCTGTTTTTTGGACTTCTCTTATAAATTCATTTTTAAGCACCTCATTTCTTCTTTTAGATTGAGGTCGACATGTGATTTTTCTCAACCCTAAATTTTTTAAAATTTGTCTCATTCTTGATTTGGAATAAGATACTCCAAATTTTTCCTTGACAAATTGAACTGCATCTTTTGTTTGCCAACCACGAGAATAAACATCATCTGTTGGTATAGGTTCTAAAAATGCCTCTCTTAACTCAGATAATTGTTCTGCAGTTAAAAAAGACTTGATTCCTCGACCAGGTTTACATTTTAGGCTAAACAAACCGTCGGTTTCAGCTCGTTTTATCCAGCGATGAACAGTTGAACGGTGAACTGAAAAATCGTCGGCAACTTTAGCGGGACTCAAACCATTTTTGACCAATAATAAGGCTTGAAGTTTAATCTGTTCGTTTTTGTTACAGGAATTTATGATAGCTGTGGAAATATCAAAAGTTGTAAACATTTCCAAACTCATATATAAAATTATATACTAGTTTCAGGTATAAGAATGTTGCAGTAAATACAGAGGTGACTATATTTACTCCTGAAAAGTATGAGAGAGGAAATCTTCTCCAGATTCATCTCTCCGATTTTATTAGATTTCAGTTTTGTATTTTTCCAGACTTTACTTATTTTATCTATGTTCACTTTAACAGGTTAAGACCTGCATTCTTCGCTTTTTCCATGAGCTCAGCATCATTCTTAACCTCTCCAGGCGCATGATAACCAATTCCTACAAGGATATCCTTTACATCTGCCTGCATGAAACCGGAAATTTGACCTTTGAATTCCTCATAGACCCCTTTGAAAGCTTCAGGGTCAGGAGCTCCCTGAGTTCCTACAATTATTGCTTTTTTTCCGGCAGAAAGACGGGGAGAGAAGTCTGCATTTATAAGGGAATAACAGCGGTCAAGGAAGAGCCTCATCTGACCTGTAAACTGACCAAAATAAATAGGAGAACCAAAAACAACTCCATCTGCTGATGCAAGTTCATCAAATACTTCTGTAAGATCATCTTCAAGCTTGCATTTATCATGACTCTTACAGTATCCGCAACCCTGACAACCTCTGTAGTTCATTTCGTTGAGAATAAATGTTTTGGTTTCAGCTCCTGATTCTGCTGCGCCTTCCAGAACCTGCTGGACAAGAATATTCGTATTTCCATTCTTTCGGGGACTTCCAACAATACCTATAACTTTCATTTTATTCATGCCTCTTATTTTTGAAACTGGATTTAACCTCAATTTAGGTTTAACTTTAATTTTAGGCTTATTTTAGGTTTAACTTTAATTTAGGTCTAACCTGAGTTTACTTTTCTTTGAACATATACCAGATCGATTTTTCAATTTAGTCTGGGTTTTTAAGAAAATGTATTTATTGACATCTTATTTACAGTAAATATATTTGGTAACTATACTTATATACTATACATGCAATTGGGATACTAACTAACAAAGAAGATAGTTATTGGAGCATATGGTGAAAGGAAATGAGGAATAACAAACACTATCAATGTCCTGTAGAAGCAACCTTGGAAGTAATCGGAGGAAAATGGAAGCCTATTATTCTTTGGCATTTGAAAACAGAAAAACTGCGTTTTTCCGCACTCCAGCAAAGCATGCAGGGTATTTCACCTAAAATGCTTACGAAACAGCTCAGAGAACTCGAAGAAAATGGGCTCGTCCTCAGAGAAATTTATCCTGAAATTCCTCCAAAAGTTGAATACTCACTAACCGAATTCGGAAAGACAGTGCTTCCGGTCCTGGACGCTCTATGCAACTGGGGAATTGAGTACCTTGGAAGAGAATGTACACTGGATAAGCAGTAATAGTCTGGCAGAAAATAGATTTGAGTGTAGGAGCAGGATATAATACAGAGAAATAGAGGCACTGTAAAAAGTTATTTGAAAAATTTATAAATTAAAAGAAATTTTTATGCAGTAAATCCCATCTCAAAATATTACTATTCCCCAAAAAAATTGATTTTAAATATGTAAGATTTTCGAATTACCGTCTGATATTATAATATCAATACAAGTTAATCATTTTTCTCCCTGTATAGATCTTTTTCTAAAAATCCTTACGGTAAAAAAACTATTATAATTTATTTTATTAACCTGGACCAATTGGTTATTGTAGAATCCAAAATTAATAATTTTCAAGAGCCACATGCTCATGTATTCATTCACTTAACTTTTTGATTTCCCCATATCAGGTTGGCTGTGAGCAAAATACTTATTTTTCTGTAAAATTATGCTTTTCAAAAAATTGATAGTATGAAATTCTAATTAAGAACACAGAATTAATTTTTAGCACATAAAAATTAACTTTACACTTACAGTAAATAACCTAAAATAAATAAAAGTAAATCCTATTTATATTCTATAGCATTGAATTTTGCTTTTTATCCAGAAGATTTAACAATTAAAAAACACGCCACTAAGTAAAGTTAGAAAATTTAAGAATATTCCTTCATGAATACTTAAGAGTATTCTAAAACTTATAAAAGTTAGATTCCTGAATTATCAGTAAATAGAAAGGAATAGAAAGTCACCGAAACATCGAAAATCGGGAGATCCCAGGTTAAACGTATGACGCAAAAGAACGGATATATGCAGTATTTTACAAAACAAAGTTGCTACCCTAATCAGGCAGAAGCAATGGAAAAAATCCATTCTGCACTCCTGAACGAAAAAATAGTGCTTTTTGAGGGAGCTTGCGGGACAGGCAAGACTTTGAGTGCACTTGCGCCCGCATTGAGTGTGGGAAAAAAACTCAATAAGGTTATTATTATAGTCACCAATGTTCATCAGCAGATGGTTCAGTTTATAAGCGAAGCAAGAGAGATCTCCCAGGATAATGACATAAAAACAATTGTTTTTAAGGGCAAGACTTCCATGTGCCCTGAAAATCTCGATTATGAAGAATGCAAACTTCAAGGGGAAAATACCTACGATCTCCTTGACCTTGAGCGGGAAATATCGTCAAAGGAAAAAGAACTCAAGGACGCGCATGAAAAATACAAGCGGACAAAAGACCCTGCCCTTTACACATTAAGAATCGAGCTTGAAAAAGAACTTGAAGAAGCCAGGAAAAAAGCTCAGTCCTTGAGGAACAATTCCTGTCCCAAGCTTCACGAAGTCCTGAAATTTGAAGGTAATGAATTTTCGAATTGGCTTTTTTCCGAGGTAAGAAGCCCGGAAGAAGTAATGGAATATGCAGAAGATCAGGACATGTGCGGGTATGAATTGTTGAAAAAAGAACTCAAAAATACGGAACTTCTAATCTGCAATTTTCATCACGTCCTTAGTGCTGACATCTTCATGATGATGCTTAAATGGCTTGAACGTGACCCTGAAGATATTATCCTGATTTTTGACGAGGCACATAATATTGAGGCATCTGCTCGCTCCCATTCTTCAATCATGCTCTCGGAATTAACTATTGAAAAAGCTCTTTCCGAAGTAGGAGAAACTCCTGAACCTGATAACTCCATTTTCTTCGGCAAGAAAACTGGATCTGGAGATGGCATTCCCCTTGAAGAAGATTATGCAGCTCGGCTATATGCAAAAAGGCTGTTTTCCTGTCTTTTGAAAGCTGTCAGAGATACATATGATTCAAAATTGAAATTTGGAGAAAGAAACAGACTTGGAAAGAACTGGCAGGATATTCAGATAAGTGATCCTTATGAGCGCCTTGACATCCTGAAAACTCGCTTCTTGCGGGAAGCTATAAAGGAAGGATTTGAGGATGAAGAAAAAGTGTTAACGAGATTGAGGGAGATTAGCGAGTTTGGTGGGAGACTGGAGGAAATTTATGCGGAGAATTATAAAAAAGGACTTCTTGCAATTCCAAAACGTTCTCAAATTCGGTACGTTGCCGATTTTTTGTCCTCTTATCTCGTGCTCTCGGACAGACAAAATTATTATCCGATTCTAAACGTGCGCAAGGATTTTAAAAGCGATAGAGCTGTCGGTAGAATTGAACTCTTCACATGCATCCCCAAAAATGTAACCCAACCGTTACTAGATTCTGTTTATGCAGCAGTACTCATGTCGGCTACGCTTCGGCCATTTGAAATGATTAAATCCACACTTGGAATCTCCAGAGAAGTCGAAGAAATCTCCTACGGCACAACTTTTCCCATGGAGAGAAGGCTTACACTTGCGGTCTCAATTCCTCCCCTTTTTGCAAAAAACCGTGATAGTCCTGAAACGTTTGAAAGTTTAAAAGAAACTCTGTTAGCAGCTACCGTTGCATCAGCAGGGAATGTAATTATTTACTTTCAGAGCTATGCTGAAGCACTTCGTTATACCAAACTTCTTGAACCTGAACTTTCTATTCCTATTTTTCTGGACGAAACGGGAGTTTCAGCCCAAGAAATCCGAGAGAAGTTTTTTAAAATAGGAGAAACAGGAGGAAAAGCGTTACTTGTAACTTATCTCTGGGGAACATTGAGTGAAGGTGTTGATTTTAAAGATTCTCGAGGCAGGACAGTAATTATAGTTGGAGTAGGTTATCCAGCTCTAAATGATCGAATTAAGGCTGTAGAATCTGCATATGATACGGTTTTCGGCTTTGGAGAAGGCTGGGAATTTGCAGTTCAAGTTCCGACAATAAGAAAAGTTAGACAGGCAATGGGAAGAGTAGTACGCTCTCCAGAAGACTATGGAGTAATAATTTTACTTGATTCCCGGTATCAGGGTTCTCAAATGCATAAACTTGGCAAATTCTCAGTTTTTAACTATTTTCCACCTGAAAAAAAGAAAGAGTTCATCGATGTTGCGCCAAAAGACGTAGGAAATTTTGTAGAAGAATTTTTTGCACATATTAAATCAAATAATCATGAAAAAAAGGAGTCGGAATCCCCGACTTCAAGTCGACTGGATTTTGGAAGCCTTGCAGAAAAACTTTGAACTCCTTTGAGTTAAATAATTTGAAATTTAGCCGGTTTCCTCAACAGAATAAAAAGAGTTGCCTGTCATTCATATTTGAATTTCAGGCATTAAGTTACTTATTATACAAGATTTTTCAATCTAGCTATTATAAAGCTGTCTACTTATGTTACTTTTATATAATTTGCTCTTGTCTTCGTACCCATTCCGGCTGCATTACTCACACTCAGTGTTACTGAATAGTTGCCTGCTTTTGAATAAGTGTGTCTTGGATTCTGTAGTGTTGAATATGTTCCATCTCCAAAACTCCATTTCCATGCAGTGGGAGTCCTGTACTTGCATCTGTAAAACCAAGGGTTATAGGAGCTGTCCCTGATGTTCGTGATCGCCCAGAAGCTTACAACAGGTTTTGTTGAACGTTAGGTGGTGTATTCGCTGTGACTTTTATGTAGCTGGCTTTTGTTGTGGCATTACTACCAGCGAATTACTTACTGTAAGTGAACGGTATAGTTTCCTGCTGCAGAATATGTATGTGTTGGAGTCTTTATGGTTGAATTTGCAGTTCCGTCTCCAAAGTCCAGTTCCATGCGGTTGGTGTGTTCTGTACTCTTGTCGGTGAAAAAACATTAAGTGGTGCAGTTCCTGAGGTCACGTTGCTCCCGAAACTTGAAACTGGTTTTTGTGTAGTTATAGCCGTCCCTAAATTTACATAGTGGGTTTTATTGTCGTATTACTACCTGCTAATTACTTACTGTAAGTGTAACGGTATAGTTTCCTGGTGCAGAATATGTATGTGTTGGATTCTGTAACAGTTGCTTTGTTGTTCCATCCCCAAAGCTCCAGTTCCACGAAGTCGGTGATGCTTGTACTTGTATCTTTAAAGGAAACTGTTTAATGGTGCAGTTCCGGAAGTAGGTTTAGCAGAAAATGCAGCAATCAGTGGAGTCGGAACAGATTTATCAGCTAATGGGAGGTAGTCAGAATATATGCTACCTGTTATGTTTTTATATGGAGAATCGGAAATCCCATCTCCATTGTTATCGATAGCAGTATTGGAAAATCCGGTTCCATCAGGTTTTCCCCAGAAGTTACCTCCTATATAAGATCCACCTATGATATTAGTGCCTGCAGTTTTTGTGGTGTTATAAAGATTTCCTATTCCGTTTTTAATACTTATGTTAGTATCATTAAAGTAATTGTTGTAAATTAAATTCCTGTCACTATGGGAGCAGATGAAAAAACCGTAAATAATGTTGTTTCGAATAGTATTTCCTAATAGTGTATTGCCGTCAGAATTACCAATATGAATTCCCTGGATTTTGTTATCCAAAACTGTATTTTCTGAAAGAATATTGTATGTAGCTGTTCCAAGTAAAATTCCATACTGTCCATTGTTCATGGCTGTATTCTGTGAAAGTATATTTCCTTTTGAATTTAGGACATAGATTCCATAAGAGTTGTTCAGAAGTTTATTGTTCTCGATCGTGCAGTTATTGCATGAAGACAAACAAATTCCTGAATAACCGGATATGATTGCTCCAACAATCTGAAGCCCACTAATTTTTATGTTGTTAGCCTGTATGAAGAAAACGTTGGCACCTGAACTTCTAGCTTTAACAATTGTATTAGCAGGATTTCCAGATTCGGATCTAACCGTAATATTACTTTTAGTTATGTTGATATTTTCAATATAGGTTCCAGGTTTTATAGTTATCACATCACCTGAACTTGAGTTATTCACAGCTTTTTGTATCGAGCTTCCGGGGCTTACGAAAATCTCAGCTGCGGCACCTATGCCTGAAATTAATGTAAATATGAGAAAAATTACTAATAAGAAAGTTAATTTTTTTATTTAAATTCCTCCGTCCATTTTTAAAATTTGAGTGAAAAAAACCTGTTATAATTAATCAGATATTTATACTGTGTACCCATCATAATAATGAACAAATGTAAGGGTACTAAGCTTATTCTAAGAATTTACACATACATAGCAAAATTCTATAGTCAAGTAGATTTAATAAAGTCAAAGTTGGATATAAAACAATATAAATATGTTGATTTAAATTATAAATAAATACTTAATGTTTCGAAAAAAAAAGGAATAAGACGCTTATTTGAAAAGTGTACTTTTATTTGCAGCGATTTGCACTTATTTTGGCATATAAAATAAATACTGAAAAACATTTTGCTTTATAAAAGATCGTTATAAAATTAGGGTATTTTATAGTAGTTCATACCATACAATGAAAAGAGTATTTTGCCTATATTAGTAGAGATGCTTCCGTAAAAAATGTTCAACTTCAAAATTATTAGATAGGCAATTATTTAAATAGATTAGTTTTATTAATTCTCCATAACTAGATTAAATTAATTTAAAAATAGAAAACTAGAAAAAAACTTATAATCTCTATATAAAAAAATAGAGGATGGAAATAAAATGGGTGTAGAAGCCACAATCAAAGAAATTGCAGGTGAACTTGAAAAAATCGCAACTACTAAAACTGTAGTTGGAGAACCCATTACTGCTTCCGGAAAAACAATTATTCCGATTTCAAGAATTACCATGGGTTTTGGAGCAGGTGGAGAAGAGGGCAAAAAAGACACCGAGTCTGGATATGGAGGTGGCGGGGGTGCAGGTGCAAAAATAGAACCTGTAGCATTTATTATGCTTTCTGAAGAAGAAGCCAAAATTTTCCGGATTTCAGAAAGGAGTGACGCCGGATCAATACTTAGTTCAATTCCTGATCTTGTACCTGAGATTATGGACAAACTAAAAGGTATAAGAGGAAAAAACAAAAAAGAAGAGAAATCAGAAGACCAGGAAATTAAAAGAAAAGAAGCTCCAGAAATGGGAACTGCAGAAGGAAACGAGATTAAAATTGAAGAAGAGAAATGTTTCCACTAAAGATTCTATAATTTAAACCTTTTTAAGGAACTTTTTCGGGTCTAAACTTAAAAGAATAAGTTTTCAGGATAGTTATGACTATCCTTTTTCCCTAAAAATGCTTAATATGCTGGTAATTACTCTTCTTCTGCTGATCTTTGTATTCATTTTATTACTACTTTTTACAGCGATAGGCTTCACTTTCAAGTTTAATATTTTAAGTTTAGAAGAAAAAGAAGAATTCGAAGGCAAATTAACTGTAAAATGGCTGCTTTTTTCCCATACGTTCTCATTAGAAGAAGACGAAAACGAAAGCCTTTTTGAAGAATCAGAATACTCGAAAGAGGAAAAAAAAATAAAAGAAAAGCAAAGTGAAATAGGGCTGGATGAGCCTAAAAATATACAAACCTCTATAGAGACACAAAATAAAGCTGAAGAGAAAGAACCAGATGAAGAAAAAATAGAAGTAGATGAAGTTAAAGCAGGAAAAATAGAAATAGACGCTAATAAAGGAAAAACTGAAAAAACTGAAAAAGACAGAGAAAAAAGAATAGAAATAAAAGAGAATAAAAGAAAAAAAAATATAATTGCAAGGATACGAGGAAAAAAAGAGCCTGAAATTGAAGAACCTATGGAAGCTGGAATGTCTACCAGGGAAATGCTTCACTGGGCCCTGGAAGCGTTCAAATCTCTCAGAGGTCCTCTTTTTCGTTTATTTTCAGATCTGCTTAATGGAATTAAAGTTAAGCGCTTAAAATCTAACATAACATTTGGTCTTTCGGATCCTGCAGACACAGGTATGCTCTGCGGATTAATACATGCGATTGCAGGCTTGACCTACAGCCGGTGCAAGAATTGCAGTTTTGTCATTAACCCTTTATTTACAAATCCAATTGTGGATATTCGTGGGGACATAGATGTCCGTGTAAGAATATATTCTCTGATTTTTCCAATGATTAAATTTATATGTAACAGGAAAACTTTATCATTTACTTATTCGATTATTAGGGAAAAACTCTGGGGGAAATGGAAGTTCAAGCTAATGGGAATTAAATTCCTAAGCTTTATGAATAGATAATGAGGTACAGATATACATGATTAAAGTAGTGACTCCATCCAGACTTCATCTCACCCTGATAGATCTCAATGCAGAGATAGGCAGGGTTGATGGAGGAGCGGGAATCGCTCTGGAATCTCCCAGCCTGGAAATTATTGCAACTGAAGCTGATAATATAGAAGTCATCGGAAATCCTATTCTTGCAGGAAAAATGAAAAAAGCTGCACAAGCTATCCTCCCGGAAGGAAAAGGAATAAGACTTAATATTGATCAAAGTCTTCCTGATCATGTTGGACTTGGTTCAGGGACTCAGGCTGCACTCTCAACAGCAGTAGCCGTAAATAAGATATATGGACTAGGGAAAAGTGTGAGGAAACTTGCAGTTGCAGTAGGTAGGGGCGGCACATCTGGAATTGGAGTTGCTGCTTTTGAAAATGGCGGCTTTATTCTGGACGGAGGGCATAAGTTCAAAGATAAAGGTGCATTTTCCCCGTCTTCAGCCAGCCACGTTCCTCCTGGTCCTGTTCTTTTTAGAAGAAACTTTCCTGATTGGCCTATTGTTCTTGTAATCCCTAATGGACAAGGAGCTCACGATACGGAAGAAGTGGACCTTTTCAAAAAGTTTTGTCCAATTCCCCTTCCCGAGGTTCAGGAAGTTTGTCATGTAATCCTCATGCAGATGCTTCCTGCAATTGTTGAAGAAGATCTGGAAAGTTTCGGCAAGGCAGTTAATCATATCCAGACTGCAGGTTTTAAGAGAAGAGAAGTCGAACTTCAATCACAGCCTGTTCTGGATATTATGCATTACATGCGCGATAATGGAGCAAGCGGCTCAGGTGTCAGTTCTTTCGGGCCAGTAGTTTATGGAATTGTCGGAAGTGTTGCAGAAGGCAAAAAACTACAGCATGAAGCTCAGCGCATGCTTGATGAGTCAGTTGGAGGTAAAGTCCTGCTAACAAAGGCAAGAAACCAGGGTGCAGCCATTTATGGGGGCCCAAATTGGAAATAAATACCTGGTTTGGAGTTTTGGAAACAAATAAAGCCGGAGAAATTCTTGAATCCAAACTGATTCCAAAAGATGTCCGTGAGCTTGCTATGTATTCCCTCTCCCTAAGGGATAGAAGGGAGAATCTTCCTCCCGAAGGCTTTGACCTCAAAAATACAGCTCTCAAATGCGAATTTGTAGAATCTCCTGCCGAATACTACTCTCTTTTACATGAAGTCACTATAGAAGCTGCAAAAATCCAGGTTTCAGGCGCTTTGACCCCAGACCAGCGAATTATTCAGGCCGTAGAAGCCCTAGACGACATCAATGAAACGGCAAATTCTCTCTCAGAAAGGCTTTTTGAATGGTATGGAGGTTATTTCCCGGAAAGCGGATTAGGTGGAGAAGAGCTTGCACATTTTATTGTAAAATATGGTTCTCGTGAAAATGTTAGTTATGAAGACCCTCTTTATTCAAAAGCCAGAAATTCAATGGGTGCAAAGCTTAAACCTTCAGATGAATTACTTCTGAAAGGTTTTGCAGAAAATGTGTGCAACCTCTATGAACAGAGGCGACAGATCGAGACTTATATTGATGACAGTATGGAACTGGTTGCACCTAACCTGAAACTTATTGCAGGCCCGATGCTAGGGGCAAGATTAATAAGTATGGCAGGAAGCCTCGGAAAACTTGCTGATTTTCCTTCCAGCACTATTCAGGTTATAGGGGCTAACAAGGCTCTATTTAAGCATCTCAGAGCTCGAGCTCCATCTCCTAAGCACGGAATCATCTACAGCCACCATCTGATAAACACTGCGCCCTGGTGGGTAAGGGGAAAGATAGCAAGAGCTGTTGCATCAAAATTGTCTCTTGCTGCACGTATTGACTTTTATTCAGAGAAAAAAAATCCATCTCTTGCCGAAAAACTTGAAACAAAGGTTACACAAATCAGGGCTTTGAACATGAAACCTCCTGAAAAAAAGCAAAAACGCGGGACTAATCCAAAGAAAAGGAGGCGAAAATAAATGATTGAAGTCAAAAAGCTGTCAGACGGAATCTTTGAAGTTATAAAAGATAAAAAACAGCTTGCTACAAAGAATCTTGACCCTGGAAAAACAGTTTATGGAGAAAAACTGATAACGGTTGAAGGAATTGAGTACAGGACATGGGACCCTCGAAGAAGCAAACTGGGGGCCATGATCCTGAAAAAATTTAATATTGCCTTTAAAGAAGATATGAAGGTACTCTATCTAGGAGCGTCTTCGGGTACAACGGTCAGTCATGTCTCTGATATTGTCTCCGAAGGTGCGGTGTATGCTGTTGAGTTTGCTCCAAGAAGCATGAGAGATCTTATAGGACTAGCATCAAGAAGAAAAAATGTACACCCGATTTTAGCTGATGCCGGAAAACCTTACAGTTACTCTCATATAGTAGAGCCCGTAGATCTTATTTTTCAGGACGTTGCACAGCCAAACCAAGCTGAAATCGCCGCAAGAAACGCCACCCGTTTTTTAAAAAAAGAAGGATATCTCCTGCTTTCCATCAAAGCGCGAAGTATCGATACTGCAGCAAACCCGAAAGAGATTTTTAAGGAAGAGATAAAAAAACTCGAACAGGCTTTTGAGCCCGGATTCGAGATTCTTTATGCAAAGGATCTGATGCCTTATCATGAAGACCATATGGGAATTTTGGCGAAATTTAAAAAATAATTCATTCGATACTTTCTTCAATCTTTTTTATATAAGGTTTAATATCCAGGATAGGAGTCCCATTTATTGCATCAAGTTCTTTTACATGAAGCACGTTACCTTCCACTTTTAAAAGCTCTACAATCGTTAGTCCTATCCCATTAGGGCGATAGGGGCTTCGGCTTGCATAGACTCCAGAAATCTCGCCATCGTAACGGCGGCGCTGAGTTAATTTATATCCTTCAGATTCGCTGAAGTAAAAAAGAATGTACAATTTTTCAAAGTCGTCTATCCTGTAAAGTCCATCTGTAAATTCTTTTTTGAGGACTATCTGTGAGACTTTCTTGTATACTTCTTCGTTGTAGACCGGCTCAAGATAGTCATTTTCAACGTAGCCTACAGGAATTATTTCAATTGTTTTAAAAGTTTCTGAATTTTCATTCATACTTTGCCTCAAAACATGGAATGCAAACGATTTCTCCATTTTTGACTCTACCCAGAGGTTCCATAAAACCTTCCCCGCATTTACTGCAGATAAGAGTAGGATAAATTATTGCTTTTTCAGGAGGCTCAACTTCTAATTCTTTAACCCAGAAAAGCTCTTCTTCTGGCATTGTTAAAATTTTCTGGTTTTTTGCGTCGTGCGAAGCTCGAAATTCTTTTGCTTCTTCAGGGCTTGCAATACCTGCTCTCAGTTTTGCAAAGAGAATTGTATGTTTTTCGTCTTGAGGAAGGGCATTGGGTTTCAAAGAAATTCTCAGAGCTTTATTCTCGCCTCTTTTGAAGAATGTGTAAACGTGTTTACCGTAATCTTTGAAAATAAGGTTACCTTTTCCATAAGTGCAGCCGTTTATTACCTGAATAGCATCCACGGCGCAGGATCGATTTTCTGCAATTGCGACCAGTTCTTCATCTTCACTACGGTCTTTGAAATGATTGGCAGCAAGTACTGCAACTCTGTAACCAATGGAAAGCCCTGGGCAAACATGTCCATGAAACTGTGCTACGTTATTGAAATCCAAGTTTTTAACTCCTATTTTTGCTTATACTTTTACTAAGTTTCACTTTAGGTAATGTTATAGGTGTTTATCTTTGAAGAAACGATTGAATATTATGTAATTACTATTAATACGTTTTTTATTCAATTTATATTACTAAATATTTATTAAGTATTAAGCTCAAGCTTGTTTTCAGAGACTTTTTATTATTTTCTGGTCTTGTATTAATTGCAGTCAATTGCTAGTGAAATTAATGGTAAATTTTGGCAATTCCAGAAGATATTAAAAAGTCTCTGTTTTCAAGGTTTAAGAAATTGGAACGTTCGGTCTTACCATTCAGCTTTTTAACTTTATTACGTGAACTACAATAAGAACAAAGTATGGCTTGAGAATTTAAATTCAATTTTATTTAAGACTTTTAACTGAGTATGATAATTAATTCAGGTCATTCTTAATTCAAGAACATATAGTTGCTTAAGACGTGTTGAAAAAGAGCAGATCAAATTTGAAAATATTTACTTTATGAACCTGATAAATTTAACTATGCAAGCCATAACCTGAAAATAAGTATCCCTTTTTTGGATTAGATAATAAGGAAGCTTAAAATTAAAATCACACTGAACCAAAAAATTACCAAAAACAACCATTATAATTGGGAGCCTTGTGCCACCTCTGATTGGCTCCCAATCGCATGATTCAACCCCTGCGATCAAGAGAAAAACCCCTTGACTCTTAATCGCTAACTTTCTTTTTATGTTAAAGGTGTATATAACCTATGCGACTTTGAAATTTGCCTATCATTAAATAATTTATCCACTTCAAAATCAGATATTTTGGACTAAATAAATAGCTTAGATATATTTACAATTTATTTTCCAATTTAATCCGATTAATTTATGTAAGGAAAAATAACACTTGACGAGATATAAATATTTATATTAAAATTTATTAAAATTATATAATGTAAGTAAAGAATTTAGAATAAATAAGGTTGCAAAATTAGGAAGACATTTATTAATTACCGCTATATATAATAGAAATATGAACAGTGTCCTTCTTAAATTGATTTTTCTCTCCGAAAGAAGAAAAGATCTTATTTTATTTTTGAGGAGGGGACCAAAATCGATTTCAAGTATCAAAGAAAGTTTGGATGTAGGATTAGTAGCAATTCTTCCCCAAATAAAAAAGCTGAGAGAAAGTTCTCTAATTTTTAGGACTGGCGACGTCTACAATTTATCCCCTCTTGGGATAGCGATAGCTGATAGGATGCAGCCAGTAGTTGATGTTTTAAACCTTTTTGAAAGTAACTATGAATACTGGATAAATCATGCCGTTGATTCCATACCCTATCCTTTACGGAAAAGAATAGGAGAGCTGGCTAACTGTACATTTTCAGAACCTCCTGACAGAACGCACCTCTTTGAACCTCATAGGGAATTTGTAGAAAACCTTATGAAATCAAAAAAAATAAAGGGTATTGTCTCTATTTTTCACCCCCTTTATCCATCCTTTTTCCTTAATTTTGCAAAAAATGGTGTGGAAGTATCTCTTCTTGTAACGCTCCCAGTTTATGAAAGAATAACAGAAGAATACGAAGCCGAAATAAATGAATTTCTTAAATTTGAAAATGTCAGTTTTTACGTTTGTAACCAAAAAATAGAATTTGCTTATGCAGTTACTGACAGGTTCCTTTCTCTGACTCTACCTTTTTCTGACGGCACTTACGACCATAAAGAAGATGTTATCTGTTTTGACTCGGATGCCCTTCAGTGGGGAAAAGACCTTTTTACTTACTACATAAACATTTCTGAAAAAATAACTAAGATTTAAATTTCTTGCAGATTTCGTTCACGGAACAGCCGGAAGATAGTTATAAATTTCACCCTCACCATCTTTTATTCTATGCAAAATTTTCAGGAAACCACAGAAAAAATCCGGACAATGGAGATTCGAGGTGCAGGCAGGATTGCAAAAGCTGCTGCTGAAGCTATCAGAGATTATGCCGCAGGGCTAGATGCAGCTTCAATGCAAGAATTCAGTGACAGAATAAAAGAAGTCTCGGATATTCTTATAAGCACACGCCCTACTGCCGTTTCCCTCCCAAATGCTGTAAAACTCTCTTCAAAGTATTCTTCAGCAAATGTGGAGGACGCAAGGCAGGAAATCATTAAAAACGCAAATATTTTTATAGAGAGAGCCGACAGAGCCCTTGGAAAAATCGGAAAAATCGGATCAAGAAGAATCCAGGACGGGGACGTTATTATGACCCACTGCAATTCCCATGCTGCTCTTTCAATCATCACCACAGCCTTTGAAAACGGGAAGGAGATTTCAGTAATTGCTACCGAAAGCCGTCCCAGGCGCCAGGGCTTATTGACAATTCGTCACCTCAATGATTTTGGGATTCCCACTACTCTTATCGTAGATTCTGCTGTGCATTATTATATGAAAGAGGTGGATAAAGTCGTTGTCGGAGCTGATGCTATTGCAGCTAATGGTGCGCTGGTAAATAAAATTGGAACATCTCAGCTTGCACTTGCAGCCCATGAAAACAGAAAAAGCTTCATGGTTGCTGCCGAAACCTTCAAGTTTAGCCCGAGCACGATTGTCGGAAACCCCATCGAAATAGAAGAAAGAGCAGCAGAAGAAGTCATAGATCCTACAATATTAAAAGAGCTTTCTCATGTACAGGTAAGAAATCCAGCTTTTGACTTTACTCCTGCCGAATATATAGATATAATCGTAACCGATATAGGGATCATTCCACCTGCAATGGCTTATACCGTGATTAAAGAACATCTTGGATGGGAGCTTGGAGAAATTTAAAAATAAAAAAGAAATTAAAGGGAGAAATCAAAGAGGAGAAGTCAGGCTTGACTCTTCTTCTCTGAACTTAGGGTAAGACAGATGAGAAGTTGAGACCAATTTTCCAAGATCTCTTGCTTTTTCGAGTAGGCTAGGCCTGAACGAGACTTCAAGTTTGTCCGTACCAGCCGCAATAAAGGTTTCCAGAACATCAAAACCTAGATAATAAAGAAGACCTGCTGTATACTCAAAATATGGTTTGAAAGCCTCCACATCAGAAATACCCTGAGAAAAGACAAGAATCAGTTTTTTATTATCAAGCCTGCTTGAAAAATTAGGTTTTAAAAACGCTGTCAAACGGTCTACAAAAAGTTTAGTCTGAGCAGTCATCTGCCACATGTAAATAGGAGTTCCAAGTACAACAACGTCAGCAGCCTCTATTTCTAGATAAATTTTTTGCATGTCATCTACTATAAGACAGATGCCAGATTCCTTACACCTGCCACAGGCATCACAACCTTTGATATTTAGAGAAGCAAGATTGTAAATTACTTTTTCTGCATTGTTTTCGGTAGCTCCATCTAAAATTGCATTTACAAGTTTTGCAGTGTTTCCATTGATATTTGGACTACCCACCAATCCAAGAATTTTAATGTTAAGACCCCCGTTAAAACATTTAAAAAGGTAGAATATCAAACAGTACAATAAAAGTATAAATGGCATAAGACCATAAAAAAGTTTCTATTGTATATATAATAAAACAAATTCTGGTAAAATTTTAGAATAAAGACAAAATTCTTTTTGAACTTACATTTCTTATCATTACGACCTCAAAAGTAAAATACAACAATAATCGAAACGGAATTAAGTATTTCAGCTTGCCTACTGGATTAATGAACCCGAAACAGTAATAAGGAATCTTTGCAATTTACATTTTCGATGACTCTTCTATCCAGCATTGAACTGAGAAAACTTATACAGGCAAAGCCTTCGTTGCTTGAAAACGCGGTGGATATAGAAACCCAGATTCAGCCTAATGGACTTGAACTTACTCTCAAAGAGATAAGAACAATAGAAGGTTCTGGAGCTGTAGATTTTGATAACTCTGACAGAAAGCTTCCAGATGGAAAAAACATTGAATTTGGGAGTGATGATTGGGTTCATTTGTCCAAGGGAATATATAAAGTATTATTTAATGAAATCGTAAATATTCCAAAGAACCTGGCTGCAATTGCGAAGCCTCGATCGACCCTTATTCGCTGTGGAGCCACACTTGAAACAGCAGTATGGGATGCAGGATACAGAGGACGCAGCGAATCAATGTTAGTAGTCTACAACGAGGCAGGCTTTAAGCTGAAGAAAAACGCGCGAATTATGCAACTTTTATTCTATACCCTGGATACAGAAGTGGAAGAAGGGTATTCAGGAATTTACCAAAACGAAAATACAAAATGAGTTTCTATAAAGCTTTGTAAACTCTGGGTTATACATTTAAAATATTATTACAGATTATAAGCTTTTTAGAAATTAAATATAAGCTTTTTAGCCTCCAATTTATGAAAAATGGTTTTTAAGAATATAAATGAAAGGAAATGTAAGTTTTGGTTTCTTGGAAAATATACCAATAAAGTATTTATCATCTAATTCGTAATATGCAGGCTATGAACACTATAGGTAAATCCGTGAGGATGGAGCGTATTTTCAATCGAAATACTGGTAATGCTATTATTATTCCTATGGACCACGGAGTTGGTGCAGGTCCGATTGCAGGACTAAAAAATCTTCAGGAAGCCGTAAACAAGGTTGCAGAAGGAGGAGCAAATGCTGTACTGGGTCATATGGGGCTTGCAAAATACGGCCACCGTGGATATGGACATGATGTTGGTCTTATAATACATCTTTCGGCTTCAACTTCCCTTTCCCCTGATCCAAATCATAAAGTTCTGGTAACAACAGTAGAAGAAGCCATAAAAGTTGGAGCCGACGCAGTATCAGTTCATGTAAATGTTGGAGCTGAAGATGAGTACGAGATGCTACAGGGATTAGGATATGTGGCAGGAAAGTGCGATGAATGGGGAATGCCTCTTCTTGCAATGATGTACCCTCGTGGAAAAAAAGTTCGCTCTGAATATGATGTAGATGTTGTAAAACATGCAGCCAGAGTAGGAGCCGAACTTGGAGCCGATATAGTAAAAACAAACTATACAGGAAGTCCCGAGACTTTTAAAGAAGTAGTTGAAGGCTGTCCTGTACCTGTAATAATTGCAGGAGGCCCAAAAATGGATTCTGAACAGGAATTACTAGAAATGATTGAAAGCTCTCTTAAAGCCGGAGGAAAAGGAGTTGCCATAGGAAGAAATGTTTTCCAATCCAAGGATCCAATAAGTCTTGTTCAGAAAATATCAAAAGTGGTTCATGAAGGCGTAAGCGTAGAAGAGTTATTGAAGAAAGAGTTATAATTTTTCAGAGAGATATTCCAGAAAAACAAAAAAAAATAAATATTATATAAAAGTGAAATCTTGGTAATTGGAATATCTTACTCTCGTTTTTGAATTTTATTTTAGTTTATTTTAGTTTATTTTATTGTATTTTAGATACCTATTTTTAAATTTATTAACCCAAAAGTCCCTAATTTAACTCTCTGTTCTAAATCAATATTTTGAAAATTACTCAAAAGAGACTCTTTTTTGAATTTACCGTTTTTGAAGCCTAATTTTAGACTTTCAGTTTAGAATAATTAAAGTGTGTAAGTCCTGATAGAATTAAACTAAATGTTATATATATTCCATGAAGAAACAGCGGATAATCTGTAGATTCCAGTGGAAATAAATGGGTACTAAATTAATCAGGAAAGAAACGAAAATATGAGAGAAAAAAGAACAACTGAACAAATTTTGAAGCTAAGTAAGTGAACCATAGAAAAATTATAAAAAATATTATTTGATAGAAGAATAATTCTGGCATTTTAACAATCAAATTCGAAAGTAAAGAGAAAACTGCATTATATGAAAGTAAAAATAGATGAGACAAATTGAGGAATAATTACAGGTTAAATGGATAGTATATAGAGATGAAATAAAAAAAGAGAAATCAAATAATTATAGATAGTCAAGAGAAATAACCTATACAATATTCCAGTAGAAATAAAGGGGTCCCTCTTAAAGAAGAAAAACGACATCAAATGATCTATTGTGCAAAAAAAGAGATTCAAAAGGCATCATAAAAACAAAAATCGTTCACATTAACAATTAATAAAAATAATAGTAGAATTCAATTATTTTGAGAGTAAAATGAGAATCAAGTTCAGATTGAAGAAATAAGAGTTAGATAATAAAAATAAAGTTATATATAGACTTAAAAAAGAAAAACAAAAAAAAAGTAGAATACATTAAAGGTCAACAAAAGGAACGAGATCACAGCCTGTACACTTCAAGCACATGGTCTTTGCAAGTTTAGGATTAAGTCCATATTTCGTGAGGATTTTAGCTTCCATTTTAGCAAGTTTTAAAAGGCGATCTGGAGACGGACGTTCTGTAAAACAGTCTCCTTTCCTTAGAGGATGTGGGTTTACAGGTCGCAGGACAGGAATTACACCCATTTTTGCAAGGGTCTCGATCCCATCCCTGACAGAATCATCACTTTCTCCAAGGCCTATTATAAAATTAGTAAAAACCCGATTTGTTCCAAAAATATCTACAGCCTCCTTGAGTCTATCCAGAATATAACTCAGAGAAAGGTCCCCACAAACTTTTTTGAAAATCTCCCTGTCCATAGTTTCAACATTATACTTAACTTCAGAAGCCCCTGCTTCATAGAATTTCCTGGAACAGCCCTCGGTTGGATACACAGAAACCCCAATCGGAACATTGTATTTTTTCAGAGCAGGAAGCAATTTGAGTACACGTTCAACCTCTCCTTCTATTGAGGTTTCAACACCTGAAGTAAGAGAGATCGCTTTCAGGTTTCCTGCTTGTAATACCTCGTCAACTATGCTAAGAACTTCTTCTTCATTCTTAACATGACCCTGTAATTTTGGTACAGAACAGTATTTACAGTCAAATATACACCTTTCGCACAGGGTTATGAAAGCTTGTTCAGGGCAGTGTGCAAGTGCAGGCTCAAGTTTTCCTCTTGCAAGTTCTTTGCCTTCATAGAAAAGTGCAACATTTCCTTCATTATCGAGCTTCTGAATCGAAAGCGAGGAATTTTTTTTTATGCTAAGCCTTACCCGTTTTTCTCCCGATTTGAAGAAAACCGAACTTGTACCTGCCCCAGGACCCGCTGTCGATCCCCGAGCTCTTGGGATAAGTGAAGAATCTACAGAAACTGACCCTATGGAAACAAGAAAAGCTTTAGTTTCCGGTGTAATTGGCTTGCTTTGCATGCAAATGCTCCTTAGAGTGATTATAAAATAACTACGAATAATTATTGCTCGAAAGAAATGAGTAAATGTATCAGGTTGCGTGTTTCAAATTTAATGGAGTTCATAATTTCAGAGGATTCTAGAGAGCCATTTATTAAGAGATATATAAAAGATTCGATTAATAGAATTTAGCTTGTCTCCTGCCAACAAAAAAAGCAGAGTAGCTATATTCATAAAGATACACAAGTTATGTACACAAGTTATATTGATAAAATAATGTTAGAGTAACGGACTGAAATAATAACAGTATGTTAATGTCTGGAAGATAGGATAATAATTAGTGTTAAAAATAATATATACTGTTGATGTATAGTATTAATTGCGTTCTCATTAACTTAACACCCCACTAGTCAACAAATACTCCAGAAAGGGATAAAATGGAAAGAGAATTAAAACTCACACATCCATGAGTCTAGTACCTCAATATCTCTTCCCAAATAAACAAAATCTCTTAAAGCCTTTTGGAACTTCCAGGTTTTTGGATGAGAACGCATCTATTTTACAGAAATTATGCCAATATTTTTCCTTTATGATTACTTCACCTTTCATATCCACTTCTCTCGTAATGGAAAAATAACAGTGCCAAAAATTAATTATTTTTGAGTTCATAGTGAATTATTTGTGATTAGAACCAAAACTATCGATTCACGGCATTTAATATTAAAAATGACAGCCCACTGAAAAGCTGAAACTCTGGTATCAATACTAATTTTATATATATCAATAAATAGATTATACCCACTAAACCATCTAGACAATTTTATTGTATGAGAGAAGGAGAAAAACATGAAAGTCATTATCATAGGAGGTTTTCTCGGAAGTGGGAAAACAACTACCATACTGAAAATTATCGAGCAGCTCAGTAATGCAGGGAAAAAAACCGCAATTATTGTAAACGAAATAGGAGAAATTGGGCTAGATGGAGATACTCTCACAAGTCCTGGGATTATAACTAAAGAGCTTACAAGCGGCTGTATTTGCTGTACACTCAGGATAAACATGCAGTATACCCTTCAGACACTTGAAGAAGAGTTTATGCCTGACATTGTTATTATCGAACCGACAGGGATTGCTTTCCCGGGACAAATAAGAGAAGAAATCGAAACAATGGGACTTTCAGAACTTTCCTTTGCCCCCATAATAACTCTTGTAGATCCTGGAAGATTTGGAACAGAGGCAAAAGAGATACCAAGGTTTATAGAGACACAGATAAAAGACGCTGAAATTCTCTGCATTAATAAAATCGATGTAACACCCATAGAAACTGTTCTGACTACGGAGAAAATGCTCTATGAGATAAACCCTGAAGCTCAGATTCTGAAATTTTCCGCAAAACATCAGGATGAACAATTTGAAAAGCTACTTTTCCATCTCGCCGTACCTGGATTTAAAAAGCCTTATAAGGAAAAGAAAAATTCCATTGAGCTTTCTGAAGTTTCGGCTTACTCAGTACTTTATATCCTTGAATCACATAATTTCAGTCCCGAAGAAAGCATTCGTTTTATAAAAGATAACCTTCAATTAATTCAGAATAAAGTTAAGGAGATAAATCCTGAATTTGTAGGGCATGTAAAACTTTCCATGAAATTTCCAGAATATATAATAAAAGGCAGTGTAACCTCATCTGAAGAGACACCTCAGACAGAAATTATTCAACATAGGAAAAATGAAAAACTTGGAATCAAATTACTTTCTGCGGTTACAAAGGTTCCGAAAAATAAACTCATAAAGATAATTGAAAGTACTCTTGAAGAGAATCTCAGAGAGTCCGGATTCAGATTTGAAAAAGAAGTTCATGATCATGGCATTGAAAGTCATGATGAACATGGAAATAAACACAAAAATGAACAAATCTGTATGATTGAGAAATACAAGAAAGAGAATGAAAATAGTGTGTAAATTTCAACTTAAAGCTAAGATGAAAATTTAAGATATAAGAGAAAGAGTTACAATCGCACTTATTCTTTTTGGAACGTTATAAGGATCCCAATAGGATAAATAAAAAAGAATGGAGATTCAACATGAGCGAAGAAATTGATGATCTTGATGTTTATTTCGCCAAAAAAAGTGAACCTACTGAAGGTGAAGCTATTAAATTGGAACATATGATGATGGAAAAAGTTTCCATGAATCCTGCAAGAAGAAAGCTTATTCGGATAGTCGGAGTTTTTGGAAAAACTGAAAAACAATTAAAAGAAGAATCCGGATTGAACGATTTCTTCTTTAAGTTCCATATGGACTTTATGATAAAAGAAGGTTTCCTGAAATTTGAAGAAGGAATGTACCACTTGACTTCAACCGGAATTGCTATGCACGATTCAGTTTGTTGAATAACTTTTTTTCAACTTTCCATTTATCATTTATTTATAATTTTCAATTACATGTATTTAGTTGTCTGCTGATTAACTCCACCTTGATTTTTGAACATTGCCTCTTGATAAAAAGCGATAAGTTTTTATGGTTGTTTTGTTAATGGCGTTATGATCAAATTTTTCGATATCCTATGGAAGTTTCAAAAACGACCTATATAATTTCCAGGTATATATCGAGCAATCAAAAAGGAGCGTGAAGAAATATGCCAGCAATAGTTAACGCAGATGAATGTTCAGGATGCGGAACATGTGTCGATGAATGCCCCTCTGAAGCAATTACCCTTGATGAAGGAAAGGGAATCGCAGTAGTCGACCAGGATGAATGCGTAGAATGCGGCGCATGCGAAGAAGCATGTCCAAACCAGGCAATTAAAGTAGAAGAGTAAAACGGTAATTCTTTGGAATAATTTATTTATTCCAATTTTCTTTTTCCTTTTTATCAATAAATTTTGTCAAATAATTTATAATAACTTTTAATAACTTTTAATAACTTTTAATAACTTTTAATAACTTTTAATAACTTTTATCTTTCCGGAGGTAGCTTTTTAGATGGTAACAATTAAAGCGGGTATTTTAGGTGCCACAGGCACTGTCGGGCAGAGATTTGTAGAAGCACTTGCAAACCACCCCTGGTTTGAGATTACAGCCCTTGCAGCATCTGAGAGAAGCGCCGGAAAAACATATAAAGATGCCGCAGGCTGGAGATTAGATACAGCTATGCCGGAAAGCGTTGAAGATATCAAGGTTGTCCCGGTAGATCCAAAAGCCGTAGATGCAGATGTGGTTTTCTCGGCACTTCCTGCAGACCTTGCTATGAAAGTTGAACCCGAGTTTGCAAAAGCCGGATTTGCAGTGGCAAGCAATGCCTCATCCTATAGAATGGAAAAAGATATTCCACTCGTGATTCCTGAAGTAAACCCAGAACATCTCGGGCTTCTTGAAGTTCAACAGGATGCAAGAGGCTGGGACGGATATATAATAACAAATCCAAACTGCTCTACAATTGTCATGACCGTTACCTTAAAGCCCCTTATGCAATTTGGGCTAGAGACCATACAGGTAGCCACAATGCAAGCAATTTCAGGAGCCGGATTTTCGGGAATTGCCGCAATGGCAATCTATGACAATGTAGTTCCATACATAGGAAACGAAGAAAATAAGATGGAAACTGAAACCTTAAAACTTCTTGGAGAGTTTAATGGCTCTGAAATTATGCCTGCAGATATGACAGTTAGCGCTTCCTGCAATAGAGTCCCTGTTATCGACGGACATACTGAAGCTATCTGGGCTGGAATGAAGGATAAACCAACCCCAGAAGAAGTAAGAAAAGCTTTTCTGGACTTTGACCCCAAGCTGAGAAACCTTCCTTCTGAACCCGATAAAGCACTAATAGTAAGAGACGAAATTGACAGACCTCAACCTCGTCTCGACCGCAACATGGGAAAAGGCATGAGCGTCTCGGTTGGCCGTATAAGAGAAGGAATCCGTTACATAGCAATGGGACATAACACTATACGCGGAGCAGCAGGAGCAAGTGTATTGAATGCGGAACTTCTGCATTCTATGGGTAAACTTTAACTCCTGAATGGACTACGAATCAAATAAAATGAGAAGTGAAAAAATAAGAAGTAGAAGCCTAAATCAGACTTTTGCTTTCTAACTTTACTTTTCAATTTTGATACAAATTTTTTGCTTTTAAAGTTTATTTTTCACTTATAGAGACTTTCAGGAGAAAAGTTTTCTTGCAGTTTCTTCTGCCTTTCTAATAACTTCTTTTAGAGGGACACCGCTCTTTTTTGCGATTTTTTTGCAGTCCTCAAACTCGGCAGAAATATTAAGCAGTATACCTTCGGAGTCCCTCGCAATCTTAACCGCAGATTCATAGATCTGCCCTTCGACTTCAAATTTAACTAGCTCTATTTGTCTGGCAGCCATCAATCTGTGTCGCGTAGGAATAACTCTAATTCCCAAAGATCCTGTTTCGATAATGATTTTCCTGGCGAGTTTTGCAGTATCTTCAGGTTTTGCAATCACCTTTATAACGTGAGCAGGGCGACCTTTTTTCATTGTTGCCGGGATAATTGCAACATCTCTTGCCCCCATAGCAAGCAATTCTTCGAACAAATTACCCAGAACTTCTCCGCTCACATCGTCAGCATTTGTTTCGAGCACCTCAATTATATCAGGAATCAAACAGGAATCAAGTTCTGATACAACTCCCTGAAGCACATTGGGACCTGAAAGACCTGCATCTCCTGCGCCGTAACCTATTGAAATAACTCTTCCTTGAGGAAAAGATTCCACTGGTCTTGCGAAATGAGAAAGAACAGCAGCTCCTGTAGGCGTAAGAAGCTCTTTTTTCTCAGCCCCTCCTGCAAAATAGAACTTTCCTCTTCTGAGAAGCTCAAGGGTTGCAGGCGCTGGCA
The DNA here is from genome assembly GCA_963727895.1 of uncultured Methanosarcinaceae archaeon. Classification (GTDB taxonomy): domain Archaea; phylum Halobacteriota; class Methanosarcinia; order Methanosarcinales; family Methanosarcinaceae; genus Methanosarcina. Next base: position 352,599 of record CAVSHT010000009.1, read on the forward strand.
CAGGCATAACTCCATGTGCACATCTGGTTGTTCCACTGCCTACGTTAATAGGGGTACAGTAAATTGAATCGCAGCTGAGGGAATGGATAGCTGCTGAAGAGCCAATTATATCGGCAAGGGCATCACTCTGTCCAACTTCATGGAGATGAAGTTTCTCAAGGTCAGACTGCCCATGAACTGAAACTTCGGCTTCAGCCAGTTTCTGAAAAATATCAAGAGCACTTGCTTCTACCTTTGGGGGCAAGCTTGCGGACTTTACCACATCTATAAGTTCCGGATATGTGCGGACTGATTCTTTCTCAGGTACTTTAATCTGAACGTCCAGGGACTTTATTCCTGTTTTCACGATTTCTTTTATATCTACGGATACGTTGACAGAAGCTTCGATCAGTTCTTTTACCATTTTTCGGTCAGCTCCAAGATCGAGAACGCAACCAAGAATCATATCTCCTGCTGCCCCTGAAAAAGGATTGAATACAAGCGCTTTCATGAAAATTCCTTCCTGCATTTCGTTTTATTCTTTTCGTTTCCTTTCCCTATAAATCTCATTCCTGGTTTTCACAGTCTTCTTTTCCGTGATTATAGGCAGAAGCAATCATATTTGCAATCCTTGCAGCATATGCCCCCGCAACAAAGCCTGCATCAATATTTACAACAGCAAGTGTTGAACAGGATTGAAGCATTGCCAGCAAAGCAGCTTTTCCCTCGCCTCCTGCCCCGTAACCCGTTGAAACCGGAAGCCCAATTATAGGTACGTCAACTAACCCTGAAACTATTGTAGGAAGCGTACCTTCCCTTCCTGCTGCCACCACAATTGCTCCGGGCTTCATGGATTTCAGTTTATGCAGTGCTGGAATAAGTCTGTGGATTCCTGCAACCCCCACATCATAAACCGAAACAGTTTCGCAGCCCATTTCAGCAGCTACAACCCTGGCTTCTTCGGCAGCTGGTATGTCTGCCGTGCCTGCAGATATAACGCCAACAACTCCTCCCGTATGCGGAGCAGGAGTGCCGTCATGAATAACTACTGTGCGTGCACGGCTGTTCCATTCGAGATTATCTGGACCAAAAACCTTCTTTAAGGCTTCCAGATGGGGAGGAGAAACGCGGGTAATCAGGGCTCTTTTACTTTTATCGACCATAACCCTGGCAATTTCAACAACATCTTCAGGCTCCTTGCAGTCAGCAAGAATAGCTTCAACTACTCCAGTCCTGTTTTTCCTGTGCGTATCCACTTTAGCTATATTTGAATAGGAAACAAAACCCATACTGCGTAGCTGCTGTTCCGCAGTTTCAAGATCGATTTTTCCTTCTTTGACAGAATTAAGTATATCAGTGAGATCCATGTACCGTCCTTCAACATGAAGAATTAAATGCTTTAGCAATAAACAGCTTAAATACCATTTTATCAGGCAATATTATTATTTTCAAGCAATACTATAATAGAGACTCTTTAGAGTTTCAGACTAACACTCATACATGTTTGATTTTTATAATTTTGGGTTACGGCTTTGTAATTTTTAAGGTAAAAATTTGAAATTTTAGAGCTAAATGAGTATAGATAACTTAATTTGAATATTAACAGTGGAAAGTAAAATATTGCATAATATTTTAATAAAGTTAGCTTAAACAATATCTTCATTTTGCTATTTTAAAACTTAGAATTATCCCTGCTGTTATATTTGTTTGAACACCTCTTTTACCATTGAAACTCTCTTTTCCAGATCAGGTCCTTCAAGTTTTTCTACAACCAATTCAAGCATCGCTGATATATCTATGTGCTGAGGACATTTTTCAAGGCACTGTCCACATTGTGTGCACTGGGATGCATATCTGGTTTCTCCAACGAATAAGGTACCACTCAAATGTTCAGCATAGAGAAACTTTACATTGCCTGTATTGCTAGACATATAGAGATTGTTGTACAATTCAAAACAGAGTGGAATATTAACCCCTGATGGGCAAGGCATACAGTATCTGCAGCCTGTACAGCCTATTTTCATCAGTTCACGATACTTCTGCCCTACTTTCTTTATTAGCTGCAGTTCATCTTCAGTCAAAGAATTCGGGTAAGCTTCACCTTCTATCTTCAGGTTCTCATGAATATGCTCTCCCTCATTCATACCGGAGAGGACAACCGTAACTTCCGAATGGTTCCATACCCATCGAAGAGCCCATTCTGCAGGTGACCTCTTTATCAGGGCTTCGTCCCAGATATCTTTCACGACTGGAGGAATGATTTTTGTCAGGTTCCCTCCTCGAAGAGGCTCCATAATTACAACGCCAAGACCTCTGGAAGCAGAATATTTTAGACCCTTTTTCCCTGCCTGATTCTTTTCGTCCAGGAAGTTGTACTGGATCTGGCAGAATTCCCAGTCATAAGCGTCCACTATCCGCTTGAAATCCTCCCCTGCGCCGTGGAAGGAGAAAACTGCATTAATTATGCGGCCGTCAGCTTTGGCTTTGTCAAGGAAATCAATGTAATTGATCTGTAATTGAACAAAATCAAGTTCCGGATGAGCAATTAGAATTTCATCCAGTAATTCCGGTGTATCATGAAAAGACATACCCATGTTCTTTATTTTTCCTTCTTCCTTTTTCTTCAAAGCAAAACCGAATGTATCGTATTTACATGCCTGCTCATAAGCACTTACACCAATATTGTGAAGCAAATAATAATCAAAAAATTCGACACCACAATTTTCCAGTTGTTCGTTGAAGATCCTATTCTGATCGTCAACTGACTTTAACATTCTGGGAGGAAGTTTCGTCGCAAGAGTAAATTCATCTCTCTTCTGTCTTTTTACCAGAGCTTCTTTGATAGCCTCCTCACCCTTAAACCCATGATATGTATATGCCGTATCAAAGTAAGTAAATCCTTTTTCCAAAAAGGTATTTACCAATTTGTTTAATGTTTCTGTATCAAATGACGTCTGCTCATCTTTATCTAAAAGTGGTAATCTCATACAGCCAAAACCTAATCGTTTTGCCATTTTATCTCCCCTATTCAATGATTCATAATGTACTACAGCCTCGAACATTTCATGTAGTCATACCAATATTACTCAACCAATCCGTAACATCTTTTTTCGCATCACTTACACGAGAGCCCTAGATAGCCAGCCCTTTCAAAAGCGTTGCTTTCAGACAAAGTTTTACAATATATTTTTCACTGCAACCTAATCCGCTTCCTTTATGTGTACAAAATTTTAGAGTTTTGAAACGGGCTCATAATATAACATGAGTTTCAACATTGACTGATTAATCAATCATTATAGTGATTGATATTATATAAATATTCACCGTAGATAAGAGTGACTGATCACTCATAAAAGAGTGAAAAAATTAATTTTTAGCTATACCTCTCCAAATAATCTGAAATCCATCCTCCAAAACCTGATTTTCATCCAGTGAGGAATCTGAATCAAGGACAAGATTCACTACCGCTCTGCTACCTTGATAAAACATTGCAATGATCAGATCCGCGGAAAAGTCCCTTATCTCTCCCTCTTTCATTCCTTCATCCACAAGCTTATGGAGGAAGACATACTCTTTCATCACTTCATCACGTGTAAACTTTGTGATGTAAGGAGATGAGCAAAATTGCCCGACAAAATGAAATTCTTCCTGATAGCTAACTCCCCACCTGATTAAATTTAACCATATTTTTCTTAACTCATCCTGAAAGGTACTCTCAGCTTCAAGATCTGTCCCCATAGCATGGCTCAAGTCTCCTTTAACCTCGAAATACAGGCTATTTATAAGATCTTCCTTTGTAGGAAAATAATTAAAAAGAGTACCTGTAGCTACACCTGCTTCTTTTGAAATCTGAGCAGTGGATGTACCGTGAAAGCCTCTTTCAGTGAAGAGCTTCGGGCCGCTTCCAGAATGGCTGTTCTTTTATCCTTGACATGTTCTTTCATATAGATCGCTACAATTGACTGATTAGTCAGTTAAATAGTAATATTATCTTATTACATATACTTAATGGTACTGATTCATAATTATCAGCCAAAGATTTATAATATTTTCTTGCCACAGATATAAAAGAGGGAAATGTCCTTGCTAAAAATACAACCAAAAAATAATATATTGAATCCGTTTGTATTACATATAATATATAAAAGTAAGGATTTAATTAGAAATCAATAACATATGACTCTAATGAGTAAATAGAAATTTTTAGTTACTCAAACAAAAAGTATTTAGCGATACATTTAAAAATCCTGATTGTTAATGTGTAGAGATCATCATGCTCATAGTACTCTCATTAGGCGGTTCAATTCTCGCAAAAAATCTTGATCCGGATCGTTTTTTAAAATATGCAAATGTTCTCAGGAAGCTTTCGAAGAAGCATACTCTGCTTGTAGTAGCCGGAGGAGGAGAAGCAGCAAGGAACTACATAGAAACTGCCAGGGCAGTTGGTGCTGATGAAGTAACCTGCGACTATATAGGCATTGAAATTACTCGCCTGAATGCACGCCTGCTTGCCGCAGCTCTTGGACCCGACGCCTGTCCGGAAATTCCAACAAATTACCTGGAGGCCTCAAAAGCTATACGTCCCGGAAAAGTAGTTGTTATGGGAGGTGTCATCCCTGGACAGACTACGGATGCTGTTGCTGCAATTCTTGCGGAATTTTTGAGGGCTGACCTTCTTACAATTGCAACATCGATTGATGGAGTTTATTCAGCAGACCCCAACTGTGACCCATCTGCAATAAAATATGAAAAAATACCTCCTGGAGAACTTATAAAAATTGTAATGGCAATCGAAATGAAAGCAGGTTCTAAATCCCCTGTTGACCCTGTGGCTGCAAAAATTATCGAACGCTGTAAACTCGATGCACTTGTCATGGACGCCCGAAATCCTGCCTTACTTGAAGAAGTTCTTGATGGAGAAGCAATTAAAAAGTCTCCAATATCTTGTGGAACCTGGATTACAACAAAGATATAAGAACTCAATACTTAAACCAATAAAAGTTCAAGAAGCTTTAGCATCCAGACAAAATATAGTTAAAAAAATCAAAATTGTGTTGGCGCAATCCTTTGAAAGTAAAAGGATATGTCTGCGCCAGCACTCTGATTAAATAGGAATTATCAAAAATCGAATATTTCTTGCTTACAATTCTTTTATCCCTGATTTCCTGATTTTCAACATATTTTTGGGCAATATCAAAAATCATTCCATTTCCTACGAAATCAATAATCCTTAATCATTTCATACTTCATTTTTATATTTTAGAGTCTTCTTCATGATTTTATTTTAATATTAAAACATATTATAGACCTCACCTTAGAATAATAATTTGGTTTTCCTTATTGGAAAAAGAGTAATATTTCGAAATAACTAACATATATGTATAGGGGGTTTACAACTGGCACAGAAAACAGTTAAAAGATCTAAAGATGAGTGGAAAAAAGTACTTACGCCCAAGCAATATCACGTTCTGCGGCAAAAAGGTACAGAAAGACCCTTTTCAGGCAACCTGTACTATAATAAGGAAAAAGGAGTTTATACCTGTGCTGCCTGCGGGCAGGAGCTTTTTTCCTCGAATACCAAATTTGAGTCTGGATCTGGCTGGCCAAGTTTCTATGATGTACTTTCGAGTGATAGGGTACAGCTTAAAGAAGATACCAGTTATTTCATGAACAGGATCGAAGTAGTCTGTTCCCGCTGCGGAAGCCATCTGGGCCATGTCTTTGAAGATGGACCTGCTCCAACAGGGAAGCGTTATTGCATAAACTCTGTTTCTCTTAATTTCAAAAAAGAATGAGAAGAAGACAAGCCAAGTGAAAAATGAAACTAGGAAGATTTTTTGGTCAAAAACAACCATTGGTCTACAACTTTCGTGTCACTTGACCAAACTATAACTATATGTTTTGAGACAAACTTTTAAACAAAATGTTTTGGGGGATTGGATAAAGGGGGCAAGGTAAAACTTGAAACTGGAGAAAGAATATGTTGAGAGAATTGGATTTTTAACCTTTTTGATATTTTACCTTTTATTATTCAACCTTTTATTTTCATTTAAGGGATCAGATTTTTCAATTTATGCTCCAGGAACACTCATTTTTGCCCTGGTGGGATATTGGTTTGGGGGAATCTTACATGAGAAGTATTTAAAATGAACAACACGTTTGAAAAAATCCAGATATTACAACCCAATGGACATCTATATAGAAATTTTCTTAAACTTTGAGTTTCAAAATATTTATTATAGATTATAACAACCTATCGGACTAGATGTTAAAAGCAATAATTTTTGATGTAGATGGGGTTCTCGTAGACTCCATGCCTCTTCCAGGCAGATGCCTGGGTCGAAGCATTCAGTGAAGTTGGAATTAGCATTACAAGAAAAGATATTTACGAGATAGAAGGCTCAAACAACAAGAGATTAATCAAATCAATTTTTGAAAAGGCTGGAAAAGAACTTGAACCCTGGCATTTAGAGCAACTGCCTAAAAAAAAATGTGAAGCTCTTGATTTTGATCAAATAAAACCCTTTGATGGCATAAAGGATTGTCTTAAGGAATTAAAAAGGCATTTCAAACTTGCCATGGTTTCCGGATCACATGCTGATACAATAGACAAAATTGTTAATAAGTTTTTTCCTAACTATTTTGACGTAATAATTACAGGAAGTGATCTTGAGCGTGGAAAACCGGACCCAGCCCCTTACCTCAAAGCCCTTGAGAAGCTTGAACTAGCAAAAAACGAGTGTATAGTAATTGAAAATGCACCCCTAGGAATAACTGCTGCCAAAAGAGCTGGGCTTTACTGTGTTGCAGTTGCGAGCACACTTGAACCCGAAAAAGTACAACATGCGGACCTTGTGTTCAACGATCATTCGGCTCTTTTAGAATATCTAAAAAGTCTCATAATAGAATAATCACGAATTATTAGTGACGAGAGGTTTTCCTCTCAAATATTTATATAGAAAAAGAGAAAGGAAGTAACATGGGGGAGCTATTTTAACTTCTTACTGATGGCACGGTTTTTGGTCTGTTCGTATATTTTCGTCCCACGCTACAATTTAGTGATAGTTCTTGATTCTAGATATAGTTTACTTTTTCTATATATATATTGGTTTAGTATTGTTTTATGCCCCAAATATATATTTAAAAGATATAATTTTATTTTATTATCTATTTGCCCTGACTTATTTTTTCAACTCACTTTTCCAGTCTTATTTATCCCCTCCCTTTGAACCTTCTGATTGGCAAAGTTGCGCCCCTACCGTGTTCCCAGGGTATCTTGAATATTTAATTGTGTAGTCAGCCTTTTCAGAAAAAATAGAGTGCAACATTTCCGAGAAAAGCTTGATACAAATCTTATCACAAAAGATTTGAATGGAAGAAACAGTGTAAAAACAAAGGTCAAAACAGTGAGATTTATAAAAAACGATGAGGGTTAAATACAAACTTAAAAAAGAAAAAGAGAACCGGAGGGTTCGGCTTAGAAGCCGTAGTTTTCCGGCAGGAAGACTTTAACTTCATTCTTGTATTTTGTAAGACAGTCGTCCATGAATGTGTCCATGTCGTCTGGAAGAGTATCGAGAGCTGCCTTTGCATCTGCGAGGGCTTTGGTTTCGAACCTTGAGAGTTCAAGTTTACCGGCTGCACCTTCTTCGACAATCTTGCAGCATTCGACTGCAGCATTCTTTGCTCTGAGGTAGATGTTGTCCCCGTCCTTGACAATTGACTGACCGACTCTGTATGCGTTGTCGTATGCAAGCATATAAGCCTGTGGGTCTCTGTACCTGTCGGAGAGCATCATAAGATCCCTGAGAACTTTCTCGTTCTTGGTTTCAAGAGCAGTGTTCATGAGAGCACAGTCATATGCAAGGGTTTCAGACCAGCACTGAACAGTTGTACCACCGAATTCACCGTGATACTCAACAGACTCGTTGGACCAGCAGTCACAGCACTGCATGACCAGGTTACCCATTACGTCAGAGTGAGCACAGGTTGAGGTTTTACCTTCCATGGTCATCGGCATACCTGTGATGGCTTTGACGATGATGTTTTCATATCCACAGTCTTTTCCGGGCCCTACTGCACCTGCTTCGTATGCAACGAGGGATCTGGGAGCAGAGATTGCCCTTGCGATAACTGCAATGGTGTGGGCGAGGTTCTTGTTGAGCAGTCCGCCACCAATGAACATTGCGGTGTTTGCCTGAGCACAGTCTGTATCACCTGCAGAAACAGTGCCGGTCTTCTTTGCAATGTTGGAGATGTCGTTCCAGATCATTTCCATATCAATGGAGCCGAGACAACCAATTGAGTAGAGCATACCAGGGATATCGTTCCTGAGAATTGCATAGTCGAAAACTTCCTTACCACCCATGCTCTCTACAGAAAGCAGGTCTGCACCACTCTTGGCACATTCTTCAAAGGCTTCAAGGAAGACAGAGTATTTGTCACCTCTGAGCTGTGGAAATTCTCTGTTCTCACGGATGTCACCAATAGTATGGCGAAGTGCACATTTTATGCCATATTCATCATGGTATTTTTCCATAATGGTTTTCTGGGCATGTGCGACTTCTGCTCCCCAAGAAGGGTTGTTGGACATCTGCTGAACGTGTTCAGTTTCGAGGATAATAGCTGGAAAACCAACCTGAACCATTCTCTCCATAACGTCAGTGGTGATCCTCTCGTATTCCTTTACGAGCTTTTCCTTGGATGCGCCAGCTTCAGGTCTTGGAGCATAATTAATTTCAGGAATAGTGTAACCTGCACCGATTTCGAGGTCAAGACCTGCCTTTACAGGGTACTTGGATACGCCGAAGGTCATTTCATCTGCGTTTGCGTATGCCATTGAAGTGTATCTTTTTGCTGCCATTTTACTCACCTCAGTGCTTGTGGAATATATCTCTTAGTTCTTTGACACCTGTAGCTCCTGCAATGATTGCGTCAGCAATCTTTGGAGCATCAGCGGCTTCTTCACCATAAACCCCAAGTTCAAACTGGGATACAAAGTCCTGATTAACTGCGCCGCCACCACATGCGAATGGAATCTTTATTCCGTTTTCAAGGAGCTTATCATTAACTTCCTTGAATGCATACATGGTTGTGGTCATGAGTGCAGTACCTGTGAGCAGTATTGGATTCTCTTTTTTAACTGCATCAAGAACTTCTTCTGCAGGTACGTCCCTTCCAAGGTCAACTACATTGTAGCCGTTTGCCCTGAGGAGAGCGGTAACGATGTTCTTTCCAATGTCGTGAACGTCACCTTCTGCGACGTGGCAGACAACGGTTCCTTTGGTTTTAGGAGCAGCTCCAGATTTTTCCTTACAGTATTCGATACCATCAAGCATGGCATCGGCAGACATCATGACATTGGGGAGAAAGATTACACCTTCGTCATAGAGTCTTATGACAACTCCCATACCGACCATGAGAGCGTCATCGATAAGAGTAATAGGTTCCTTGCCAGCATCGATTGCTACCTCGAGACCCTCGATAACGTCATCTTCTTCTCCTTCGAAGATGGCCTTTGCGATGGGGTAAATCAGTTCTTCTTTAGGATAGAGCTCTTCTGCGGCTTCTTCAGGCGATAATGCCTTTTCCAGAGCCACGTTGTATCTGGTTAATATCTTTTTCAGACTTGCCTCTGTAAAGTCCAACATATTTCTAAACCTCCGTTTTAGTTTTTAACAAAAAGGTTATACTGCCTTCGGGTCTGCAGTCCCAATATGTCAGTATCGTAAAGTCCCAGCTTTACCTCCGTGAAGTCCTTTCTTTCTGGGTATTCAGCCCTAGAAAAATCTATAAAACACCTGTTCTACAGGATTTTATCACTAGATTTCCCTCATCATCTACCACGAAAGAAGATAATCCTTCTCACCAGAACTTTTCCTTTTTAATTGATTTGCGTGTCTGCGAATGCAAGAAACACCTATACATTGCAAGAAACGCCTATACATTATAAGAAGGGGAAATTATCACATATACCATAATCGATGAAAATTTTTCCCGATTTATTATGAAGAAATATAAGATCCAAAATTTTGAATTGGATCCATAGCTTTTTGACCTCGAAATTTTTGCGCTTATATACCTAGAGAAACTAGAAACAAATTTTGAGTACTGATTAACCAATGTTTAGTATTAATATGCACAAACATAAAACAGAGCAAATATTTTCAAACAATGAGAGTATTTAGATAAAGCCCGTCAAAAATTTCAATGTTCTTGTTGTACTCTCTAAATTTCCCATAAATTGACAATACGGTTAGTTAAGATACGAATAAATTAAAAATAGGTTTAATGATAGCGTTTTCATTGGAATAGTGGACTTTACCACACACTTTTATATAAAAATTACTGAGTATCGTCCTATTTAAAATTATTAATCCAAACCCTTTTATATAAATGGACATATCAAATCTTCCTAAGATATGGCACAAGTGCTTCTTCCTATTCAGGTTATACCAAACCAGAATGGAACTCGAATTTTTCATCCGTCTTTTTGCGGAGATTATAGTGCCAAATCGTAGAGATTATATACTATACAAAAACGCGATAGAAGTGGTTTGAATGCAACATGAGTTAATAGATGTCGTATTTCGTTCCCAGAAAAGAAGAGACCTCCTTTTACTCCTGGGAGAGAAACCAAGAACAATGGAAGAAATTAAGACACTCCTTGATGTTTCTCCCACAGCTATCTTACCCCAGATAAAAAGGCTTACAGATAGTGATCTAGTTATCCAAAAAAATGGCAGTTATGAATTGACAGATATGGGAGAAGAAGTCTGTAAAAAAGTTCAATCCCTTGTTAATGTCCTTACTTTACTTGAACAAGGCAATTACTGGATAGAACATGACCTGAGTGGAATTCCAAAGTATCTTCTCGACAGAATAGGAGATCTAAAGGATTGCAAGCTGGTTGAAGCGGATCCAAGCCATATTTTTGAGCCAAGCACGGAACTTTTGGAGTTTTTCTCCTCATCATGTTATCTTATGGTATTTTCGTCCTTCTACAGACCTGAGTTTCTTCCCCTTTATACAAGACTCGGAAGGCTGGAATCAGATATAACTCTTATTTTCACTGAGTCAGTACTTGAAAAAATAACTCACAACTATGAAAGGAAAATAAAGAAACTTGCCACGCTGGAAAACACTGAACTTTTTGTATGTAATGACGGGATAAAGTTGGCTGAACTTATGGTCTCAGACCGTGGAATGATGATTTCTCTCTTTGACAGTAACGGTAGGTTTTATTATGATTATATGTGTTCTTCCAAACCTGAAGCAATAAACTGGGCAAAAAAGCTTATTGAATTTTATAAATCAAGAGCCTGGGAGATAGAAGGAGAGCAATGTATTGATAATTTCATCTGTACCGAGAATGAAAATTCGGAATCTATGATGTTATCTATGATGTTCAGCCTTCACTAATATATGTGAAGGAATTTGTAAAGCAGTTTTTATAGATATATATTTTAGAAATAGATTCCTCAAATCAAATTATCTCATCCCAGAATTTCCGTCAGGAGGTTAAATTAAATGAGCATGGAACTGCAATTAATAGATACAATTTTTTTTTCAGACAAAAGAAAGAACTTGCTTTTACTCCTAAAGGACGGGCCAAAAACAATTGAGGAAATCAAGACCAGACTTGAAGTCAGTTCCAGTCCTATAATGGCTCAGATCCGTATTTTGCTCAAAGAAGGACTGCTGGTTCAAAAAGACGACAGCTATGAACTTTCATTAAAAGGAAAGCTGATTGTTCCAAAAATGGAGCCTCTTCTTTCCACTTTTCAGGTTTTCGATGAGAACCATGATTACTGGGCAAGGCAGAATTTGCGGACACTCCCTCTACACCTGCTGGAAAGAATTGGAGAGCTTGGAAGTTGTAGGGAACTTATACCTGAGAGAACCCATATTTTTGATTACCCTCCTGAAATTATGGACCCTCTTTATAAATCAAAAACAGTTATGGAAGTCTCTTCTTTTTTCCGTCCCGGATACCCGAGCCTCTATCTGGACCTTGCAAAAAGAGGTATTGAAGTATCTCTTATTCTGGAAAGACCAATCTATGAAAGACTGACCTCCGATTTTCGAGCAGATGTGGAAGAATTCTTAAACCTGAAAAATGCGAATATATTTGTCTGTGACAATAAAATTGAACTTGCTTCCAGTATTGTTACCGATCGCTTCATCTCACTATCAATGATCTCTAAAGAAGGAAGATATTATAATCATGAAATGATAAGCTTTGAAAAAAGCGCTCTTTCATGGGGTCATGAGCTATTTGACTACTATAAAGACCTGTCCGAACAAATAACCCAAATTTAATTTTAATCAATTGATTTATATTTCACAAAGCTTGAAATAATCTTGAATTTTACCTGATGAAGAGATGAAAAAAAAAGGTTTTCCAGCGATCATTGACGAAAATACTGAAATCCTGATTCTTGGATCTCTTCCAAGCGATATTTCGATCAAAAAACATCAGTATTATGGAAATCCAGGAAATGATTTCTGGAGGCTGCTTGGCAGTATTATAGAAGAGAACCTTCAGGATCTGAATTATCAAAACAGGCTTGAAACTCTGAAACGTAATAAAATAGGGCTTTGGGATGTGTTTAAAGCTGGAAAAAGAGAAGGAAGCCAGGATTCAAAGATCAAAAATGAAGAAATAAATCAGTTTTCAATGTTGAAAGAATTAGCTCCGTCTCTAAAATTGGTTCTTTTTAATGGTAGGAAATCTGGAAAATATGAACAGGTCCTGAAGGCAATGGGATATGAAACAAAAATCCTTCCTTCTTCAAGTGGAGCAAACCGTAGATTTCTAGAAAAGAGAAAGTTAGAATGGGAAGCAGCTTTCAAACGTTAATTTTCGTTTGCTTCACGTCCTTCGCAATTGAATATTTTGAGTTTTATGCGAATTTCGGTTATTTTTTGCTTTTTTGAGGGATTGCAGTCATTAAATGTTGGAAAATTATGTATAATAGGTTTTACTGGATTATTTAATGAAATTTATTATGAAATAATCAAAATTAAATAAAATAACAGTAAATGATACTCTCAAACAAAAGGTCAGTAAAGAGGGATAGTTTCTTGTTTTTTAACCACAGTCTGTTACGTATAAATCATTGTGCAAAAGAAGTCCTTAACTGATAAACCAATAAAACTTGGTATAATCCCCTAAATATAGCCTAATTCTTCAAATTTAGTGTAATCCCATCAAATTTGACATAATTTTTCAAAAAAGAGGATAAAAAGCTGGAAATAGCTTGAGTATACCTTTGAACAACATCAAAAAACGAAAAGACTGTGTACAGTACATATTTTTTAATAATAAGGAAAACTAATTCGGCTTATTTTATTTATATTCCAGTTGTATACATTTACGCTCAAAGATAAAATAAACTTAGCTTTATCATTTCAAGATAAGGGTGTGGGATCTGAATATTTAAAAAAATGTAATTTTTCCATTGTTACAGATATTCTTGAGCCTGCGAATATTAAAACGTAGCGTGGAATAGTGAAATTAATGGAAGACTAACATGAAGAAATTAGTTATATTACTGATTATGCTTATATCAGTACTTTTTACAGCTGGATGTAGTGAAAATTCGAAAAATGCCACAAACTCTGTTACGCAAGTGGACAATAATGTTGTTGCTATAACCCAACTGGAACAGATAAACAAATCTTTAGAAAAAACTCCAGTCTTTGTAAAGATAGGAGCTAGATGGTGTCCAGAATGTCGGTCTTTAAAGCCCGTACTTGACAAACTAGCAGTAGAATACCAGGGAAAAGCAACTATTGCGGCCATAGATGTAGATAAAAGCCCAGAAATTGGGAGATATTTTGGGGTAGAGATTATTCCATATTCATTTGTAGTTACGGGTATTGAAAATGGAAAATATATATACATGCAGAAGGATGGAAATGTCAGCACGGATATTTCCCAGGCAAGATTTGTTGGACGAAATGAGACTGATGAAGAAATGTTTAAAAAAGTTTTGAATAACTCACTTCTTCAACAGAAAAAAGAGAGTTCAAACGAAACGAAACAATGAAAATATGATTACTCTCAAAAAGCCGAATGAGCTAGAAAATCAAAGTTTCAGATAAAATGCAGAGTTATGAATAAAGATAAAAAATCAAGAGGATAATTATGGTTTGTCCAGTTTGTGTGGTTGGGGGAATTGGATTTATTCTCAGTAGGATTTTTGGGTTTCCAGATGTCTGCGTTGCCTTTATTGTCGGGATGTTGGCGACCTCTACGGCTTACTGGGCAAATCATCTCATGACAAAGAGATGGAAGAAAATAAAAGGTCAACTTGTGGCACTTAATATCATATCAGGAATTATGTTTTTATATTCTCTAAAATGGATTGGATTGTGGTAAGACAGTAGATATGAAAAAATAGAAAAAGAAATAGAGAAATCGAAGAGTTAAAAATAAATAAGAAAATTCGAAGTTTCATTATTTTTTGTTTTGAATTAAATATCCAATTATCACTATTATTACTCCACAACCCATAATACCTAATAAAAAAGTTAGGTTGCTAGACTTTAATGAAGAATTAGAAGAACTTGCGTTAACATTTGCGTTAACATAAGTTTCTGTATTGTTCATCTGTTTATATGTACAGTTTGAACTAACTATAGTCGGTATTTCAGGCATTGAAGAGATATCATTTGCAGATATTTTAATATTATATTGATCCAGATTAGGCGTTAATGTGGTGGTGTACTTCTTTCCATCTGCGGTAATTGTTACAATTTTATATGTGACATATTGAGTCAAATGGAAATTTACTCTACCGTCATTATTTGTCCATGCACAAAAATTCGGTTTTTCAGTATTGGGATCATTATTTGGCGTATAAATCTGAACTTCGCACCCAGGAACTTTCTCATTTGAATCAGTAACATATAACTGTACATAGTGTGGTGCACAATAATTTGGTGCTTCAGTCATTTTCAAATTTAGTTCTGTGTTTATACCTGTCATATTGATTGGCAATTTTGGACTGTTAAGATAGCCTGGTGCTGAAGCAGTTAAACAGTATTTGCCTGTGTCACTGGTCGTAGTAAACTGGTAAAGTCCATCAACATCGGTAATTTGAGTACAATTCCATGTATTATTTGATAACGTAATTACAGCACCCTGAACAGGTTTACCCGTGGCTGCATCAATTAAATATCCAAATATACCGGAAGAAACTGTAGCAGATTTTTTACCGCATACTGTGAACAAACTTACAGGACTGTTGTATACCCATGAATTGTGAACTTTATCATATGCACCGATTTTTATAGCAAACGACCCGTTGTGGCTTATTGGTATATTTGCAGATGTTTGTGAAGTTTTAAGACTGTAGATTAAGTGAGAAGAATCTAATTTTGATGTGCTGTTATATACATTAATAGAATAACTGGTTGCATTCAAATATGTCCAGCTTATACTCACATATCCGTTAACAGTTGAAATTTTACTGCCATTCGCTGGAAAAGTAACTGAAGGCACTACAGAACCATTGTAAGCAGGTAAATTTTTTGTACCGTTTTCTGCAACATACCCACGATCTTTTGTACCTCTGGAGCAGGAATAAGTGCTAGTTACAATATTGCCGGTTGATTTAATATTCAGACCACTAATTCCATCATATGCAGGACTGTGATAGAAAATATTATTTGAAACAGTGCCTCTGCCTGAACAATTACCATCAGCTGAATCCTGATAGATTGTATTTAATTGAAGGGTTGAGAATATATTATCACAAATACTAAGACCTGTTACATTTCCTCCCATAACTTCTACACCAGCATTACCAGAACCGGTCTCAGTGTAAAAAGTATTCTTGCAAATCTGGACGTTTTTAGTATTATGAATTTTAATGCAAGAATTTATGAAAGTGCCCCAGCAATTGTTATATATGGAAATTCCATCTCCTGCAGACCATGCATCAAAACTGTCATGCCCGGGTTTACACACTGTATTATAAACCTTGACATTGCTGGTATTTTTTTTGCAGGAAATAAAGTCTCCCATACTGTATTGCATTTTTAAGTCATGAATAACTACATCTGAACAGCCAGACAAAAAAATTCCTTTTTCATATTCCCTATACTTGTTTTTTGCCGAATGCATTATGCTTAAAGATCCCCAACCACCGTCAATTAAGAAATTTGAAATTTCAATATCAGAAACACCATTGCAGTTAATGATATTTTGAGTTGCAAAATTAGATTCAGGATTATCACAATAGATAACGGTTGCACCAATTCCATTTCCATTAAGGTTTACTCCTGATTTCATGATAATAGGTGAACTTATGTGAAAAGTAATTGGTGCAAGCTGTACAGTGTCACCTGAATTTGCTGATTGTATGGCAGCGTTAATAATATTCTGGTCGTCTGAACCTGTAGGACTAAAAAAAGTTCCTGGACCAACATTGATAACTTCAGCTGAACAATTTGCTGAAAAAAAACATACAAACAAAAGTAGAGAAATGAAAAAATTATGAGGTTTAATACATACCATAAATTATTCTATAGCATTATTGTCTTAAATTTTTTATTATTACTTTCTCTTTAATCATCAAAGTTAAGTTCCAAATGTAAATAATTTGCTCATTTATCTTTTTAGTCTCTCACTCTTTAAGTATAAATGACAATATTTAACTTGTTCATTGTTGATAAAGGACAGATAAACGTTTGTAGCAAAGGAAAGGTACATGGATTTAAGAGAAGTAATTAGGAAATATAAACAATTTAAGGTCCCTTCTTTATCGGAAATTCAAAAGAAGGCGAACCAACACTCAAAAACAAGCCTAGTTATTATCATTCTTCTTTTTGCTCTTTTGCTTTTGGCACTTCAATACATTCCTCATAATCAAGTAGCTCAATTTAATATCACGAATCAAAAAGACTTAGCTGATGCTGAAAACAGTTATCGAGCGACATTAGCTCAAATATATGGTGGCGTTGCTATTGCTATTGGTATTTATTACACATGGCGTAGGATCACGATAGCTGAGGAAGATTTGAAAGCAACTCAGGAAAATCTTAAGGTTGCCCGAGAAACCAGATTACTGAACGCTTTACAAGAGCTGTTGAGCAGTTAGGAGCTATTGATAACTTAGGAAATCCAGCAATTGAGATTCGATGAGGTGGAATATATGCACTTGAAAGAATCGCAAATGAATCTGAAAAAGACTACTGGCCAATTATGGAGATTTTAACGGCATATATTAGAAAGAATTCACATGTTGAATATGGGGAAAGAACCTTTCATTTTGAATATTCCAATGCTCATAAAGAGAGTATAGAAATTGAAGATCGAAAAATGCAAGATCGAGTCTCTTTGGACATTCACGCAATTATTACTGTAATTAGGAGACGCAAGCATTTATTAAATTATGGAGAAGCTGACCATCTAGATCTACAAGGAACTAACCTACGAGAAGCTAACTTTCAAGGAGCCAATCTTCAAGGGACTGATTTTAAATGGACTTACTTTGGAGGAGCTAACTTTAGAGAGGCTAAACTTCAAGAAGCAGATCTAGAAGATGCTAATCTTCAAGAAGTTATCTTTGTAGATGCTGACCTTGCAGGAGCTAATCTTACAGGAACTTATCTTAGAGGAACTAACCTAATTAATGCTAACCTTAAAGAAATTAACCTTAATGGGGCAGATTTAAGAAAAGCTTTCCTTCAAGGGATCAATCTTCAAGATGCTACTCTTATATTAGCAAACTTTGAAAGAGTAAATCTTGAAGGGGCTAACCTTAAAGATACTGACCTTATGGATGCTAATCTTGACAGGACTAACCTTAGAGATGCTAACCTTGGAGGAGCTAACCTTTTAGGAGCTTACCTTGGAGACGCTCACTTTGAAGGAACTAATTTTGGAAGAGCAAACTTTGAAATGGCTAACCTTGAATATGCGGAATTGAAAGGAGCAAAAAA
Organism: uncultured Methanosarcinaceae archaeon; assembly: GCA_963727895.1. GTDB lineage: Archaea > Halobacteriota > Methanosarcinia > Methanosarcinales > Methanosarcinaceae > Methanosarcina. Next base: position 370,533 of record CAVSHT010000009.1, read on the forward strand.
TCTTACAGTTGACCAGCTCTCAAAAGTGAAAACGCTTTATAAGGCAGAATTAGACCCAGAGCTAGAAGAAGAATTAAGAGCGAAAGGCTTTGGTAAACTAATTGACGATGAACCAAAGTGATGAACTGTGAATTATCAAATCTGAAAGGTCAATTCCGACACGCGTTCCTTTTCTTTTTGTCTTCATAAAAATCACAAATTTAACCAAGTTTTAATATCATTTAGACTTTCTATACTTTATGGACCATACATATGAAGAATTAAGAACGGCAGCAATAGATATATTGGCAGGAAGAGAAAAGACTGTTCAAGGACCATTTCAATACGGGGAGTTAAGTAATTATGTTAAAAGTGTACTGGATAATAGAGAAAATGGTAGAAATCCAGGCAAGCATAGTTTGTCATATGAACTATCATATCAGGATAGTGATGTATTTCTTGAAGTTTTTTGGGATCTTTTCAGACAAGGAATAATAACTATAGGTCTTAATAATTCAAACAGAAATTTTCCATTTTTTAGAGTTTCTGCACATGACAAGCGAATTCTTGAAAATCAGGATGTCTACTGTTATCATGACGTTTCAAGCTATGAAACTGTTATTAAACAGCAAGTACCAAACATTGATGACGTAACTTTGATTTATCTCAAAGAAGCAATGCAGTCATTCTACAGCGGTTGTTACTTATCATCATCGGTTATTCTTGGAGTTGCTTCAGAGCATACATTTTTGAAATTATTGGAAAAAATCGAGACTATCGGAACGTATAAGTCAACATTTAAGAAAGCATTTGATGAACGAAATATTTCAAAGAAGTTTGAAGCATTCAAAAACAGGTTAAAACAAGAAATAGGTAACAACAATATATCTCTACCAGATGAAATAAAAGAAAATCTGGATACAAACCTTGATGGCATAATGAACACCATACGTAACTTCCGTAATGACTCTGGACATCCTAGTGGAAATATAATCAGTCGGGAACAATGCTACGTGAATTTAAATCTCTTTATCCCATACTGCAAAAAAGCCTATCAGTTGATTGATTATTTTTAGATTTAGAGAATTAAAGCAAAACGAAAAAGTGGACCCGCTGAAATTCGAATTCAAGACCTCTACCGTTGTGAAGACTGAAATATGAGATTTATGCACCATTATTAACAAACCAAATACGATAAATATTTCTTTCCCAGTAAATGAGTTGGGTAATGCCTTCTTGCGATGATCTTGAAATGCCATGAATTGCAATTAACTTGAAGACTCACTAGAGATTGAAACATAGCCTATAAGTAGTGAATATCCAGAAGGCTTAAAATTGGGAAAAAAAAGAATATCTAGCCTGAATATAATCATGGCTGTTGTTTCCTATTTAATATGTGGTTATGCGACCTGGAAGTACAATTTAGATCCTTCTAGCAATCGCTTAATTGCTGTAGCCCTTTTAATTTTGAGCTTCACATTAGACCTATAACTGATATTTTGTAGGAAAATAAAACATGGCCGAAGAATATATTGAATGCTGGAAAAACAAATTACGTATTATTCCTCAGAAATGAAGCTTTTTCTACGTATTATTCTTCAAAAAAGTCTTAAAACCTCTAAATCATAAAGTATAATAAATAATAATTTACATGTTTATTATAAAATATCAAGATCGTTTATAATAAATTGTCTTTTTTGCATCCATTTTACCTATTTCATATATGAATTTTTTAGATTACATGATTTTTAAACAATTTATATTTTAAATAAAAAAGTTTAAGAATCAAACAAGCTAAAATTATAAACATTATTTTTATGAAAATAAAAAAAGATAATGAAGTAGATAAATGCAAAATAACAAAAAATTGTATATCTTGCCTTTTATTTCTGTAATTGCTATTTTATTTTTAATTGTTATTTCGTCTACGGCTTTAGCGTCGATCACTGAAACTCAGATTACAAACTATGGAAAAGCAGGAAGTCCTGCAATCTATGGAAACAAAATAATTTGGAGTGATATTAATACTGGAGTCTCGAAAATTCATATTTATGATATGTCCACTAAAAAACAGAGTTATATAAACAGTTCAGCAAGCAAGATGAATCCTGCTATTTATGGAAACAAGGTAGTGTATGAAGACCTTCGGAATGGTGGACCTGATATTTATATGTATGACATTTCTTCTAAAAAAGAGACTCAAATCACTAATTTAGAAAATGCAGTTTATCCTCATATATTTGGAAATATTATTGCATGGGATACAGAATCGGGTTACAGTGTTGGCATATATGATTATACCACTAAAAAAAAGGGCATTGTTACTTAACTATATCTAGTTCTTTATTTCTTTATTTCATCAATAGAATAACCGAGTACTTTAGCATTTCAAGACTCTTCGTATAACACTTTGTCTTTCTTCTCAACCTTGCCAAAAAGTGCCTCAATATGCTGTTATATCCTTCAACAGTATACGTTTCTGCTTTTGATTGAGTATGGATCTTTTCTGGAAGAAACTCTGCATATGCTCTCCAGTGATCGGTCATCACTTCTCCAATCTCTTTTTTCTTCAATTTTTTTCAGAGTAGTTTTCCAGTTTCCGTTCCTCTGCTGCCAAAAGAGCAGTTAATAAACTTTTTCCCAACTCTATCAACAGCAATCCAGATCCAGCAATATTTTTTTTTGTTACCGATGTAAGTGTGCATCTCATCCATTTCAACAATAGATATCTCACTTTCACTTTTTAGGTTCTCTCACTCTTGACCAAATTTCTTTATCCATTTTTGGACAGAAACATGACTCACCCCTAAAACTCTTCCTATTGAACGAAAGCCCAATCCTTCAAGGTAAAGTTGTAAAGCCTGTTTTTTGACAGAAGCGGAAAAAGCAGTTGATTTTAGCTCTACTGTATAGTTATAGCCACAATCATGGCATTTGTACCGTTGACGCCCACCAACTATACCATTCTTTTTGTGATTAGAACTATTGCATTCATGAAGAAATATATGTTATAAGCATATATATCTATTTTTGAGTACCAATGCCTTTTATAAAAATGCATAAGATTTTATGGGGGCACTCTTGAATCAAAGAAAAAGTTCAGTAATAAACACAGTGTACAACAAGAAACCAAATCAGACTTAGAATCAAGACTTGAAGCATTAGAAAATAAAGTCAATGCGTTCTTAGAATCCGAAAACAAGGATAATTAAGTGGGCCCGCTGAGATTCGAACTCAGGACCTCCGCCGTGTGAAGGCGACGTCATAACCGTCTAGACCACGAGCCCATAACCTGCATTTGAAAATCATAAAGGTTAAGCAACCATAAATATAACTTCTTAGGTATAAGTTTATCGCTTCAAACTGATATTGGGCTTGCTTGAATATGTAATAGAATTAACTTGAGTTTTTTGCCACATAAATTACCTTTTGCTTATTTTGAAGTATAAAGTAAAGAGAAAAGTAGAGAGAATTCCTGCTTGAATTTATCTTTTTGTAGCTGAGATTTCCTATCTGAGATTTCCTATCTGATTTTTGAAAATTACAATTGAACGACAAAGTAAAAAAGTAAAGAAGTCTTATGTAATAACTATATAAATAATTTAGTTATCGGGTTATTATGATAGAAATACTCAAAATCCTCTTCAGCATACCCTTTTTACTTTATTCTTGCTATTCCGATCTGAACTCCCGCAGAGTTTCGAATAAAGTGTGGAAGTATATGCTCGCATTGGGTTCTATATTTGTGTGTTATGAAATAAATACAGAAGGAATGCCTTTTATAAAGTCTCTTCTTTTATCAGGAGTTCTCGTATTTACTGTCGTATACATCCTTTTTCAGCTTGGAGCCTTTGGAGGAGGAGACGCAAAAGGTCTAATAGTACTTTCTATCCTTTTTCCATCTTATTCGGTTTATCATTTATACGGAGAAACTTATCCCTTGCTAGGACTTCCTCCTATAGGGCTTTTTACATTCACCGTCCTTGGAAATGCTCTTCTGGTAACAATAATTGTTCCACTTGAAATGTTTTGCTACAATCTCCTGCATTTATCACCTGAGATGATTAAAAATCCGTTTTATATGTTTCTAGGTTATAGAACCGAGGTTTCTTCCCTGAAACATAAAAAGCACTTTGGTTTGCTTGAAAAATTTGAGCTTGACGAAAGTGGAAGACTCAAAATAAAATTTTCGCGAATAGGAAATTGTTTCGATGAAGACCAGAGACCAGAAATTGAAGAGTATCTGAAAAAAGGCTTGATTAAAAAAGATATTTGGGTTACCCCCTGCTTACCCTTCATGCTTTCAATTACAGCTGGCTTTTTCATAACAGTTATTTTAGGGGATTTAACTTTTTATATAGTTACGCACCTTATTGCAAACTAAAATAAAAACTAATCCCATATGTCTACAAACCAGAATTTACGTTATATTTTAAGAATTACTTATTTTGTACGATAAGCAACCCATAAAGAATTGTTTTTGGAACAGGGGGATTCTCAGGAGTGCCTGTTGTTATCTTTTCTTCAGGATAGCCAAGGTTTTCGCAGGTGTAAAGCTCAGCTTTGATACTCAGTTCTCGCAGGACTTCCGCAACTTCAAGTGAGCCAAAGTTTTCTTCCGGAAGCAGGAAGATATTTCTTCCGTTCTTTAATTCCCGGATAAGTTCAACTTTTGCGGGTTCGGAATCTCGACCATGAGCTGTAATTGCACAGAGATTGGTAAGATTAACTTTTGTACGAGCACAAGCCACCTGCATCGAGGAAATTCCCGGAATAACTGTGTCCTTTTCACCTGCAAATTTTCCAAGCCCTGAAAACATAGGATCGCCGGTAGATAATATTACTGCATCTGCTGGCAAGAGATGAAGAGATTTATAATCCTTAATCGGTTTTGCCTCGCAGGTAATATAATCCTGAGCAATTTCAAGAGCCCTTTTTGCACCATAAACCACCGAAGCTTTCCTTATAGCCTGTATTCCCTCTTCCGTGAGCATTCCAGGCCCAACTCCGACTCCTACTACAATCATTATTTTTCCCTTGCCGTTAATTTATAGTTTCAATTTTACGGTCTGCTTTTGCCACGTAATTTACGTAAATTACTGCACAAATCTATTAGAATTCCAGTTTAATTCAACCTTTCAACAGGAATTTCAGTTTTCAAGTTTAACTCTTGCTTTTACTGTCCATCAGGACCGAACCGTCTCTGTCAATTACTACAATCCTTGCACCTTTCCCTTTCTCAATTGCCATTTCAAAAGCTTCTTTCAGACGAGGATGTTCAGGATCTTTTTCAAGCATCTCGACAACTGTTGCATATTCACCGTCTTTAAGCATATCCGGGTTTCCCCATTTGAGAACAAGACCAGGAAGCCCACAGATAACTACATCGCCAGAAGCGTAATCCAGTCCTTCTGAAATCCTGCTTCCTATCATAACAATTGTATAATCGGGAAAAAGCATATGTGAATAGCGCATTCCTATACGGCCTGTAGTTAGGACTACTTTGTCCGTGCAGCGGATAAGATCTCCTTTCATCTCACCCAGATGGTCGTTCCAAGGCTCAACAAAACCCGTGCTTCCAAGCACAGAAATTCCACATTCAACCCCTATTCTGCTGTTCAGAGTTTCCTTTCCAATTATTTCCCCGTCAGGAATTGAGATTGTAACCTCGGCTCCTCTCAAACCCAGTTCTTCTACAGCTTCCTTCACTGCTGCCTTTATCTGTTCCATCGGTTTTGGATTAATAGCTGGCTGACCCCTTGGAACTTGAAGCCCATCCCTTCTAACAACTCCAATACCTTTTCCTCCGAGAATTCGGATTTCTTCTGCTTCCTTTGCTTCTCCTACAAATTCGAGTCCCCGGGTAATATCAGATTCATGGTCATTAAGAATCTTTTTCACAACTGCATATCCCTTTGAGGATTCAGCGACCTCAAGATGAGCTCTCAATCCTACAGGAGTCGGAACGGACACACTATCAACCGCTTTCTTAAGGGAAAGGACTGCAGCTTTTGCAGCAGCACTTGCTGTAGTTCCTGTAGTGTATCCTCTTTTGAGGACAGAACCGTCACTTAGAACCACAATCATCCCGGATGCGATTTTTGTTTCAAGCTCTTCCCTTGGCAATCCTGTGCGGGCAATCCATTCGTCAGGAATTTTGAAATTGTTAACAGGATCTATCATGGGGAATATTCAGAGGTTTTTTATTATAAATGTATTGACGTGAAAATAGGAAAAAACCCAATAAATCCTCAGTGTAAGCCTTGCTCACTTCCTGCTCACAACATTTGATAACGACATTAAGCACTATAGAATTATGGAATACAGAAAATAGAAAAAAGGCGGATAGAATACAGAAAATAGAAAAGAGGTGGCACCATTCCAGGATTAGGGAATTTTATGGGGATTCGTGTTTTGGAAATGGATATTATCCTAGATTTTGGAACGATTGGGGATCGTTTCTTATTGGGGGGTTTTTGGGTTGGTGTGTGAAAAATAGCCTTGTGGAATGATGCCTATTTCAAACGCCAGGATTCGCCTGGCACACTATTACATCTTAAGTTCTATTATATAAACATATAGGAAACTAAGAATGACATCTCTAAATAGAACTATATTTTCAGATTAGAGACATATTGACTAGTTATTTACATAAAATCACTACATATTCGAGCTACAAACTGATTTTTTAACCGTGATGAAAGAAATTCCTTTTAAAAAAGAGATTCATTTAATTTTAAATGAATTAAAAGAAAAAAGTAGTACTGTTCTGTATTTATAAAATATAGAAAAATTAAACTCTGTAAGAGAGATATGAAAAAACAGAAAGGATATTTTTCAGGTTACAGCTTTTTTTACAGGATTCTTGCAAACATGCGGTCCAGCTCTCCTTTCGTAAATGTAATTATAGTAGGTCTTCCATGAGGACAAGAGTATGGATTTTCTGCCCTTTTAAGTTGTTCTATTAGATCTTCCATCTGCCTTGGGTTACAGACAGCTCCACCCTTAATTGCGGCTCTACATGCAAGGATTTTACAGACCTTTTCCGAAATACCGGTATCTTTTTTAACTTTTCCTGAAGCCAAAAGGTCCGAAACTATATCATGGATAATATCAGTATCTTCAAGCCTTCCGAAAACCTCTGGCACGAAGGTAACCACATATGTATTCTCGCCAAATTCAGAAATCCCGAAACCGTAGTCTTCAAGATATGGAATATATTCTTCCATAAGCACTTTCTCTTTAGGAGTAAGGTCTATGGTTACAGGTGTTATCAGCTCCTGCACACTGGATTTTTTCATTTTTAAAACTTGTTCGTAAAGAATTCTCTCATGAGCAGCATGCTGATCAATAATAACAAGGTCTTCTCCCTTTTCAGCAAGAATATACAATTTAGAGACCTGCCCTATAATCCGGAGGTCTTCAAGAGAGTCAATATTAGAGTTATTTTTTAGTTTAGACCGTCCTTCTGAACGTATTTTTTCTCTATATTTCACTTCAACATCTGTTTGTCCATTTTCCTTATCATGAAGAACTGTTTGTCCTTTAACAGCATCTTCATTCTCTCTTTCCTGCTCTTTTTTATGATCCAAAGTTTTATCTATTTTCTGCGTAGCATCCTCTACAGTGAAATTCAAGAGACGTTCAGATCTTTTTAGTTTTCTTTCGGTATCTTTTACCGGATATGTATAAGTTTCAGCTTGTGTTCTGGGAATCTTATCGTTTTCAGGAAAAATGGTCTTTTCCAGAGTTTCTGGAATCTTTCCAGCCGTTTTCTCGAAAGTTTCCGCGGCTTCTGAGACCTTAAATCCATCTGAGGGACCTGAAACTTCAAAAGTTTTCTGGAAGATTTTATCTCTTTTTTCTCTGATTTCAGGAATTAAGATATTTTCTGAAAGTACATTTTCAATCACAAATGTAACTGCATCTCCAAGTTCTTTTTCCCGGCTGAAACGTACTTCAGCTTTACGAGGATGAACATTTACATCCACCTCTCCGGGATCGAGAACCAGAGAAAGTACTGCTACAGGATAGCGTCCCTTTGGAATCTTGGTATAGTAACCTTCGCGAACAGCTTTATTGATGGCTCTTGAAGTCACTGGACGGGTATTTACGAAAAGAAAAAGCTGATCACTTTCTCCTCGAGTGATTTCAGGCTTTGAAATATATCCCTGAATCTCAAAATTTTCAGTTTTATATTTCAGAGGAAGCATGGAACGAGCCGTATCTGGCCCTAAAAGATTTACAATGCTTTTGAAAGACTCATTTGACCCCGCATTTCTTATGATTTGCTTCCCTTCACTTAACAGAGTAAAAGAAATTTTCGGATTTGCCAGGGCAAGCTGCATAACTGTCTCTGTAATATGGGCAAGCTCAGTACGATCACTTTTCAGGTATTTCTGCCTTGCTGGAATATTATAAAATAGATCTTTCACATGAACACTCGTACCTGGAGCCGTGCCTGTATCCGAAGTTTCAAGCACTTTGCCCCCATGAACCGTTATTTTAGTGCCTGTGATATCTTCTGGAGGTCGGGTAAGAATTTCCACTTTTGCAACAGCCGTAATAGATGAAAGAGCCTCTCCCCTGAAACCCATTGTAGAAATAGTATCAAGATCTTCAATACGCGTAAGCTTGCTTGTTGCATGTTTTTTGTATGCGAGCAAGGCATCCTCTCTACTCATTCCACAACCGTTGTCTCTTACAAGGATAGAGCGTTTTCCACCCTTTTCTACTTCAATACGGATATCCGTAGCTCCTGCATCAATTGAATTGTCTAGCAGTTCTTTTACTATAGATGCTGGACGTTCAATTACTTCTCCTGCAGCGATTTTATTTATCGTATCTTTGTCAAGGATTCGGATTTTGTTTCCTTGAATATTTTCTTTATTTTGAATAGATTCTTCCACCATTCATTTACTCCGTCCAGACCAGAATTTTTTATTGGACATTTAGTACTTCAATTAATCAACCTTTTCAGCTCATGAAGCTTATTGAGAGCTTCTATTGGAGTCATCTCATCTACATTCAGCTTTCTCAGAGATGCTTCTACTGGGCTTAACCTGTTTGCCTTTGAACTTCCACCACTGTCTCCAGGGTCAAAAAGCATCATCTGAGTATAACGTGCTGTTGTCTTATTTTTCTTCTTTTTTCCGTTTTCTCCATCTTCAGTTTCTTCAAGCACGTTTTCTTTTTCGAGATCTTTTAGAATTTCATTTGCCCGTTCGATTACTTTTTCAGGAACGCCTGCAAGTCTTGCAACCTGGATTCCATAACTTCGGTCTGTCGCTCCAGGCACTATTTTTCTCAGGAAAACAAGTTCATGACCTTCTTCTTTTACTGCGATGTGATAGTTTTTGACTCTTTTTAGTTTCTCTTCAAGAGCTGTGAGCTGATGATAATGAGTTGCAAATAGTGCTCTTACTCCCACTTTTCCTCTGTTATGCAAGAATTCTACAACAGATTTGGCAATGCTGTACCCATCATAGGTACTTGTTCCCCTACCGATTTCATCAAGAAGTACAAGACTTTTAGGGCTTGCATTATTAAGGATGTTTGCAAGTTCAACCATCTCTACCATAAAGGTGCTTTGCCCGCTTGCAAGATCATCAAATGCCCCTATTCTTGTAAAAACCTGATCAATAACCCCTATGGAAGCATAAGATGCAGGAACAAAAGACCCTATCTGAGCCATAATAGCTATAAGAGCAGTCTGTCGCATATAAGTAGACTTGCCTGCCATGTTTGGCCCTGTTATTAACAAAAACTGATTTTCGTTACAATCCATTTCAGTATCGTTTGGAACAAAGCCTCCATATACGGCATTTTCAACTACCGGATGTCTTCCGTCCCGTATTAAGATCTTACAGTCATTTGTAAGTTGAGGCCTGATATAATTATTATTTTCTGCGACTTCAGCCAGAGTCGCAATGACATCAAGCGAGCCTATTTTTTTGGCAGTTTCCTGGAGTTCTCTTGAATGGACTGAAAGCGCCTGTACAATTTGTGTAAAGATTTCGTATTCGAGAGCTACAGCTTTTTCATTAGCTGTCAAAATAAGACTCTCTTTTTCCTTGAGTTCAGGAGTAAAAAAACGCTCGGCATTTGCCATGGTTTGTTTTCTGATATAATCATCAGGAACCTGGCTACTGTTAGAATTCGTGACCTCTATATAATATCCAAAAACCTTATTATATCCCACTTTAAGAGATTTAATACCACTTCTCTCTCTTTCTTTCTGCTGAAAATTTGCAATCCACTGCCGACTGTTGCTCGCAATATCCTTGAGTTCATCAAGTTCTTCATTATACCCAGGTTTTATCATGCCTCCTTCCCTAACAGAGATAGGAGGCTCATCAACTATTGCTTTATTTATCATTTCAGACAGATTTTCAAGCTCTGAAAACGATTCAAGCCCAATTGCAACTTTAGTTAAAAGTTCAGATTTAGCATATTTCAAGAGAGAATCACGAACAGAAGGTAAGACTTCAAGAGATTTTTTAAGAGCGATAAGATCCCTTGCGTTTGAATTTCCGTATACCACTCTGCCCACGAGGCGTTCTATATCCCTTACTTCTGAAAGCCATTTCCGTAAATCATAGCGGAGCAGAGGATTTGCTGTCAGTTCCTCTACAGCATCGAGCCGAAGGTTGATATTTTCTACGGAAAGCAGAGGTTTTAAAAGCCATTTTTTCAGGGTGCGGCTTCCCATTGGAGTTTTAGTGCAATTTATAGTCCGATAAAGAGAATTTCCATCTCCTTCATCTCTCACGTTTCTCACGATTTCGAAATTTCTTAAGGTTATGGAATCAAGTATCATGAATTCTGAATTTGAGTAGGTTCTCAAAGTATTGATATGGGTAAGCTTTCTCATCTGTGTGGTCTGTGCATATTCCAGAGCAGCACAGGCAGAATACACTGCGAAATCAAGATTTTCACAACCCATGCCTTCTAGGGTTGCAACCTTGAAATGAGCTTTCAATCGTTCTCTGGCTTCCTTTGATCCTGAAATATCTGGAGCAAATTCCTGCACAATAGTCTGGGTTCTCAGCCGATCTACAAGATCAGAATTTCCATATAGAGATGGAGGCAGGATGCACTCGGAAGGGCGCATGCGGGCAAGTTCACTTAGAAGCTTCTCAAAGTTTTCTGAGTCCCTAAACTGTGTTGTAAGGAATTCCCCTGTGGAAATATCAAGAAAAGATACTCCAACTTCGATTTCTTTTTCACTGTGCTTTCCAGATCTTCCGATTTCCCGTCCAACAACCGCCATGAGATAATTGTTTGAGGCATCAAAAAACATGGAAGAATCAATTGCGGTGCCTGGCGTGACGACCCTGACAACTCCTCGCTTTACAACTCCCTTTGCCTTTTTCGGGTCTTCAAGCTGTTCGCAAATTGCCACCTTATACCCTTTATTTATTAGCCTTGGCAAATAAGTGTCAATTGCATGATAGGGTATTCCTGCAAGAGGCATTTTTTCTCCTGATTTGTCCTTCCCTCGAGCTGTAAGCGTGATCTCAAGCTCTTTTGCAATAATTTTTGCATCATCTCCGAAAGATTCGTAGAAATCTCCCATACGGAAGAAAATTAGGGTGTCAGGATATGCCTGCTTGGCTTCGTAGTACTGGCGCATTGCAGGGGTCATCATTTCAGTCATTTTTTACTCACGTAGGCCTTAATCGTTTTGTGTAAAATTGGGAATATTTATCTGAATTTTGGTTTTTTCAGGGGTCTTTAGGATAAAAATATCCTTTTTTGATTAGAGAAACTATAGATAATATATTGGATGGATTAGATATTAGATAATACATCTTTATTAAAATCATCCTTCTTATATATATTTAACAATTCGATGTTGTAAACCATCTTGAAAGAGAAACTACTATGGATCAAGAAAAACTCATTGAAATTTGCCCCATCTGCGGAAATGCAGATATAGATTATGAAGTTGGTGGGTATGCAGGTACAGTTTACCATTGCAAAGAATGCGGATATATAGGAGCTTTCGTTATTGAAGCTAATGATGAAATGATAGAAAAAATTCGAGAGAAATATAAGCGTGAAAAAGTGAACGAAAATGCGCAAAAATGAATGAAGAGAACTAAAAGATGAGAAAGTAGAAAATATATCATAATAGCGTGTAAAAACGTATCAAAAAAGTATCTAAATAAAGTTTTGGTGGGGCCGCTGAGATTTGGACTCAGGTCGCAAGACCCCCAGCCTTGCAGGATGGACCAGGCTACCCTACGGCCCCGCAGAGTAGATTGTGATTTTTCAATAGCAAACCTCTTTCTTTGTTTGCCATCATCAACTATTCTAATTAAATACGTTGTATAAATGAGTATCGGTAGAAGAAAATAATGATACTCATTTTGTTGTAATTAATATTATTTCATATCAATATAAGTTCATCATTTAGAGACGACACCAGTGCCATTATTATCTAGCGCTTTTAGTAAGGTTTTGTTGATTATGGTTGTTGAGAATCAACATCATAGGACGTGTTTAATATGCTTTTTGCCTTAAGGACTCTCTGGATAACAGTGATATGAGAAAGTACAGCTATAATTACAAGAGCCCAGTTAAGAAAACCTGAAATTCCTCCCAGAGCCAGAATAATCATTCTTTCTGTACGTTCGGCAATTCCAACTGATAGTTTTTGGCATCCTGCGGATTCCGCACGGGCGCGGGTATAGCTTACTAGAAAAGAGCCTATCAAAGCATAACCTGCCCAGAGCCAACCTTCAACTTGCACAATAGGGGAAAGGGAAAGTTTACCGTTAACTGCACCTGCTATTATCCCAAGGAATATCAAGCCATCAGAGTAACGGTCGCAAACTGAATCAAGTACGCCTCCAAAAGGCGTTATCCGGCCTTTTGCCCTTGCGACACCTCCATCAAGAACGTCAAAAATCCCGCTGAAAAGAATTAGAAGCCCACCAATAAAAGGGTTGCCTAGAGCAAAAAAAGCCCCAGCTACCACGCTTACGGCAAACCCCATTAGAGTAAGGGTATTCGGAGATAGAGGAATCAAGCGAGCAACAGGAATTACCAGTTTTCTTACACTGTTTTTGAGTTCATTGAAGATTTTAATCCCTTCCTTCTACGGTCTAATAATCGCTTATATAGTATGACATTATGGTTGAATATTAGCTTATCTTTTTGGAAAAAACCTGTTCACATTTATAATTGCTTGTTAAAGGTTTCCTATAGTTTCAATGATGGTTATCCAAAGGTAAATGTAGGCAAAGAGAATGAGAATTTGTAGAAAGATATGAAAATTCATTTCAAGAGAAGAATATTACAATTATTTTGTAATGATTTTTGAAAATTTTATACAGGTATAGTTATTGTTATCAATATATTACTTTTCTAGTGTTGTAATTTCTTATTATTTTCTAGTAAAGAAGGAACTTTTAAGGACTTCTTGCCAAAAAGGACATTAATGATTCATAAAAACATAATTAATGATCCATTAAAACATAAGTATAACATAGAATACCCACCAAGTTTAAAATGAATGGAGTTAAAAAATGGAACTTGTCGAAAAGCATAGGTCAAATTGTATAAAATGCGGGAGATGCCTCAAAATATGTCCTCGCTACAGTGACCTTGATTTGCTTGACAAGCTGTATGGATATCTAGAAGGTTATTCGGATATTGATGAAAACTGTTTGCCACGCTGCCTGACATGTGGACTCTGTAAGGATGCCTGTCCCGAGGAACTCGGAATCAAAATGCTTATTTCTCCTGCCAGACAGAAATGGGTAAATGAACATGGACTTACAGACAAGCAAACAATGATAGACCCTGAAGCTGGAAACAATCTTTTCAAGAAGATTGCAGAGATGGACAAAATTCCTGTTTATAAAAAAGGTTCAGGCTCAATAGTATATTTTCCTGGCTGTGCAGGTACATATATCAACAAAATTATGGCACAAGCTACAATTGCACTGCTAGATAAAGCCTCAGTTGATTACACTGTCCTAAGCGGAGTTGAATACTGCTGTGGGGCTGTATCTGCAGGTTATGGAGATCCTGAACCTATTCGCAGGAATGGACAAAGAAATATTGAAGAAATCCAAAAAAGGGGAGCAAAAATGTTTATAACAGCCTGCCCAGGATGCTTTAAGGCATTTAAAGATATCTACCCTAAAATGTTTGGAAAACTTAATTTTCAGGTTCTGCACGTTTCACAATATCTTGAACTTCTTCTAAGGGAAGAAAAACTTGCTCCCAAAAATGTTCTAAAGCATAAAGTTTTTTATCATGATCCCTGCCATCTGACCAGGGCAATGGGAGTATACAAAGAAGCAAGGGATGTGCTGAAGCACATAGAGGGCACCGAACTTGCTAATGAATCCCCGAAAAATTCGGCATGCTGTGGATTTGGCGGGGGAGTAAGGACTAATTATCCTTCTGAGTCTCTTGATGTAGCTTCAAACCGCTATAGGGCTGCTGAAAATTTAGGTTGTGATATAATTATCACAAATTGCGGAGGCTGTATGCAAAATCTTATTGAAGCTGGGAAAAATGAAAAAATAAAAATTTTTGATCTTGCTGAATATCTTTCCCTTGCCTGTGGAATAAAAATAGAGAGAGAAGATGCCAGAATGCTGGCACTCGTAAATAAGGCTTATAGACTTTGTATTGACGGTTACAAAAAGCTAGAATATTTATGATCTTACCTTATAACTTGATTAGCTTTATAATAGTACTTTAACTTCTCGTTTTGACTTTCTTACCTTTTTACGATTTAACAAAAAAATTAATAAGATAATTCAGAACCAAAAAATGAGATATAAATTTGGCATTGATACTTAAACATAGTTATATATTATTAGAAAGTATATTTCTTCATGAACTGCCCCAAATGCAATAGTTCCAGTCACAAAAAGAACGGTATAGTTGGCGGGCGTCAACGGTACAAATGCTCTGATTGTGGCTATAACTATACAGTAGAGCTAAAATCAACTGCTTTTTCCGCCTCTGTTAAAAAACAGGCTTTACAACTCTATCTTGAAGGATTGGGCTTTTGCTTAATAGGAAGAGTTTTAGGGGTAAGTCACGTTTCTGTCCAAAAATGGATCAAGAAATTTGGTCAGGAGTTAGAGGACCTAAAAAGTGAAAGTGAGATATCTATTGTTGAAATGGATGAGATGCACACTTACATCGGTAACAAAAAAAATATTTCTGGATCTGGATTGCTGTTGATAGAGTTGGGAAAAAGTTCATCAACTGCTCTTTTGGCATCAGAGGAACGGAAACTGGAAAACTACTTTGGGAAAAAGTGAAGAAAAAAATTGGAGAAGTGATGACCGATCACTGGAGAGCATATGCAGAGGTTCTTCCAGAAAAGATCCATACTCAATCAAAAGCAGAAACGTATACTGTTGAAGGATATAACAGCATATTGAGACATTTTCTAGCAAGATTAAGAAGAAAGACAAAGTGTTATACAAAAAGTCTTGAAATGCTAAAGTACTCGGTTATTCTATTGATGAAATACAGAAATAAAGAACTAGATCTAATTAAGTAACAATGCCATAAATTTATTCTTTTTTAGTAAATTGAGCCTTAAGAGAACATTAAAAATAAAAAAGAAATTTTCAAAATAGAATTAGAGGATTTTTTGATTAATTTTCCATGATATTAACATAAAATTTGCCGTCTTTGAAGCTTATTTTTGGAAATATCTATTAGCAAATTATTTATTTTTACCCAGATAAATCTCTTATTTCTTTTTGTAATTATTGAGAGGTTTCATAAATAAGTTTCTATGTATAAGAGAGTGTAATCAGGAATATTTATATAGTATGTAACCGGAATTAGGATTCTGATTACTTGTTTAGATACAAACTCTAAACTACTATAAAACCTTGAGGAATGGCAAAAATGATTACAGAAGTAGATTTTGAGCAAAAACTTTCTAACTTAACTGGTTGCTGCAACAGGAAAGGTGTTCCTGTAGCCATATAGAATGAAATGTCAGACTTCTTCCACAAAAAAAATTCCAATTATGAGAAGTCTGGGAAAATAAACGCTGTTTATAATAGTTTTATGGAACGAGGACTGCTCCTACCTTTTAGAATGCAGAATGTGTCTAAGAGGTGTTACTTATGAGTGGAGAAGACCACGACCTTGGAATCGATTGGGAACACGGTCCTCAGTGCAGTAAAGTGATCTGTGAAGCAGAAGAACTCAAAAGAACAATTGACTGGAAACAGGGGCTTGCGATTTCTCTTGGGGTTCCTTTATTGATCCTTCCTTCAATAGGTTATCTTACGGGTTATCTCTGGGCTTTTTCAATAATAGTATGGGGGTTAACTGTCCTTCTTGGTTTTCTCCAGAACACTTCATTCGGAGAGATGGCAACTGTTTTCCCAAAAGCTTTGGGAATGCCTGGCTATACTCAAACTGTTTTTAGCTCAGGTGATGAAGATGCAGGTAATAAATCGAAAAGTATAGGTAAATTCATAGGAGGTTTCAGCGCCTGGGGTTACTGGATAGGCTGGAGTCCGGTGCTTGCGATTTATGCAATCCTTATCGGTACTTATCTGCACGGACTAATTCCGATGTTTAGTTCGATTCCACAGACTCCCTTCAATGTAGTGGTTGGAGCACTTGTATTTGCCCCTATGGTCTATATAAACTCAAAAGGACTTAAAAACGGAGCTAGTCTCAGTTATATTCTGGCTATAATATCGATATTACCCCTGCTTATTATTAGTATTGCTCCTTTCTTTACCGGAGACTTCCACATTACAAACATTACAGGTGCCTGGATACCCACTGACTGGACCTGGGACTTAAAGCATGTATTAATGCTCTTTGGACTTTTCGCAATGGCTGAATGGAGTGCTGTTGGCTGGGAAAGCGCAGCAATATTTGGGCCTGAGTATAAAAAACCCAATGTTGACACTCCAAAAGCACTGTTATCCTGTGGTTTAGTTTGTCTTGTAATCTACGTGCTTGTTCAGGCTTCAGTTGTTGGGTCTCTTGGAGTTAAAGGTGTACTTGCAGATCCAGTCTCCCCAATGCTACCTCTCGCAAAGCTTTCTTTGGGACCGACTGGAGGTACAATTGCAATTATCATACTAATTGCAGCCATGCTCCTGATTATTCAGACTGCTTTTCTCTCTTCGGCAAGGTCAATATATTCAATGGCAATGGAAGGAAACCTCCCATCTGTCTTTGGTAAACTGAACGCAAATGGGAACCCTATGAATGCAATGATAGCGGATGCATTCTTCAATATGTGCCTAATTCTCCTTGGAACTCCAACAGCAATTATTTCAGCTTCTGCGGTTGGTTACATTGTCGCAAATGGTATGAGCCTCTTTGCCTACGTAAAATATAGAAAAGATCCAAAACTTTCAAAGCTTGACAGACCTTTCAAAGCTCCTCGCGGATGGACTTACGTAGCTTTGATAACCGGGATTCTGAATATCCCCTTCTTCCTAATCGGAATCATATATATTAATGCGATGGAAAGTGGATGGACTACCATACTAGTTGGTTTTGTTGTGCTTTTCCTATACATCCCTATTTGGCTCAATTTACATCAAAAATCAAAGACAGTAAACGACCAAAAATCAGTTATTGCAGAATGAGCCTACA
Source organism: uncultured Methanosarcinaceae archaeon (assembly GCA_963727895.1). Classification (GTDB taxonomy): domain Archaea; phylum Halobacteriota; class Methanosarcinia; order Methanosarcinales; family Methanosarcinaceae; genus Methanosarcina. The sequence goes on from CAVSHT010000009.1 coordinate 388,134, forward strand.
AGATGTAACAGCTTGAAAGTATTAAGATAGAACAATATCAGTTTTATCTTATATCAGTTTTATCTTATTTCTTAATAGAAACTAATCTATATTATATAAATATTAAAGAATATTTTTGAAAAATATTAATAGACATTTATAAAAAGGAAGTAAGATATATAATGAGCCTATCCTAAAACTCAAAATTTGCTTATTAGGCATTCAATTTCAGATATTCAACCAAGCTTTTGATTGTGAAAACAATTTCGAAAATTCCCAACAATTAAGAATAATAAAGTAGTTTTTGGGATAGGCTCAATATTTATATTTTATGATTATCTATTTTTATATTTTATTTTGGGATAAACAAAAAAGACTAAATAGAAAAGTATATATAAAAGATCGTTGGGTACCAAAAAATTGCCAAAAAAATATATATATTAGAAAAAATAAACATGGTTATAAGAGACATCTGAAAGACGATATCCCAGAGGGGATTAAAATGGCACAAAATAAACTCCTCTGCTAAAAAAACTCATGAACCCCAATCAGCGTCATCATGGCACTCTATAGTTTCATTATTTCGCTTGTGGTAATTATGGTTTCTACCCAGAGTCAGGAAGAGACGTCTCTACTGTTCAAAAACTAAAACGGAGGATGCGTAACATTAGCAAAGAAGAATTACTTCAGGAACTTGCAGATGCTATAATTTCCTGCAAGAAGGATGCAGTACTTGCTGCAGTTGAAAAAGCTAAAGGAGAAGTGGAACCTTCTGAGATAATTGAAAAAGGGCTTGCAGTCGGAATGAACGAAGTAGGTGTCCGTTTTGAGAGGGGAAAACTCTTCCTTCCACACGTGATGATAGCTGCCGACGCTATGACTGCAGGAGTAGCAGCTCTGAAGGACCTTATGCCAGAAGGAGCTTCCAGCTCAAAACTAGGAGTTATTGTGAACGGTACAGTTGAAGGTGACGTTCATGATATTGGAAAAGCAATCGTGTCCACAATGCTTCAATCATCTGGTTTTGAAGTGCACGATATCGGCCGTGATGTTCCAGTAAAGAAGTTCATAGAAAAGGCAAAGGAAGTAAACGCTAACATGATTGGAATTTCCGCCCTTATGACTACCACACTGCAGGGGCAGAGAGATGTCATTGAACTTCTTAAAGAAGAAGGAATGAGAGATAAGGTAAAAGTGATGGTAGGTGGAGCACCAGCAACCCAGGCATGGGCTGACAAGATCGGTGCAGACTGTTATGCCGAAAATGCAAGTGAAGCTGTCGTAAAGGCAAAGGAACTGCTCATTTAAGTTGTTTCAGGACAGCTTTTATTTGGAGGTTATAAAAATGGCAAAAAATAATGCAGTTGCAGGATTTAATGCACTTAATGGCGTAGAATTAAACCTTTTTACGAATGATGAACTTAAGGCAATTCACTATGCAACCATGGAAGTTCTGATGGAACCTGGAATTCAGGTTTCTGACCCTGAAGCAAGACAGATCTTCAAGGAAAATGGTTGTGAAGTTGATGAGAAAACAAACGTTGTAAAAATTCCGGAATATCTGGTAAGAAAAGCTCTTCAGCTTGCACCGTCAAGATTTGTTCTCTGGGGCAGAGACAAAAAGTTCAATACAGTCCAGGAATGCGGAGGAAAAGTTCACTGGACCTGTTTTGGTACCGGTGTAAAGGTGTGCAAGTACCAGGATGGAAAGTACGTAACGGTTGACTCTGTTGAAAAGGATATTGCAGACATCGCAAAACTCTGTGATTGGGCAGAAAACATTGACTATTTCTCACTGCCTGTTTCTGCAAGGGATATTGCAGGCCAGGGTGCCCAGGATGTACACGAAACACTTACTCCAATTGCAAATACTGCAAAACACTACCATCACATTGACCCTGTTGGCGAAAATGTAGAGTATTACAGGGATATTGTAACAGCCTACTATGGGGGAGACGAAGAAGAAGCAAGGAAGAAACCAATTTTCTCAATGCTCCTCTGCCCAACCAGCCCTCTAGAACTCAGTGTAAATGCATGTCAGGTCATTATTAAAGGTGCCCGTTTCGGAATGCCGGTTAACGTCCTGAGTATGGCAATGTCAGGTGGATCATCTCCTGTTTACCTGGCAGGAACTCTTGTAACACACAATGCAGAAGTTCTTTCGGGAATTGTACTTGCTCAACTTACAGTTCCAGGAAGCAAAGTATGGTATGGAAGTTCAACAACTACTTTTGACCTGAAGAAAGGTACTGCGCCTGTAGGATCTCCGGAACTTGGTTTGATAAGCGCGGCTGTGGCAAAACTCGCGCAGTTCTATGGTCTTCCTTCATATGTGGCAGGTTCTTAGTCTGATGCCAAGATCCCGGATAACCAGGCAGGACACGAGAAAACTATGACAACTCTTCTGCCTGCACTTGCTGGTGCAAACACAATTTATGGAGCCGGGATGCTTGAGCTTGGAATGACATTCTCAATGGAACAGCTTGTTATTGATAATGATATTTTTAGCATGGTAAAGAAAGCCATGCAGGGAATTCCTGTATCTGAAGAAACTCTTGCAGTTGAATCTATCCAGAAGGTAGGGATTGGAAACAATTTCCTTGCCCTGAAACAGACCAGACAGCTTGTAGACTATCCTTCTAACCCAATGCTTATTGACAGGCATATGTTTGGAGACTGGGCAGCAGCAGGATCAAAAGACCTGGCAACAGTTGCACACGAGAAGGTTGAAGATGTTCTTAAAAACTACCAGGTAAAGCCAATTGATGCAGATATTCTCAAGGATATGCAGGCAGTCGTGGACAGGGCTGATAAAGCATTTAGAGGCATGTAATTAAATTTTCAGAGATTCAGGAGATCTAAAAATGGCAAATAAAGAAGAAATAATTGCAAAAGCAAAGGAAGCAATTACAGAGTTCGATGGGGAAATAGCAGCAGAAGTGGCAGAAGAAGCACTTGCTGCAGGAATAGACCCTGTTGAACTTATTGAAAAAGGGTTTACTGCAGGTATGGAAGAAGTTGGAGAGAAGTTTGGACAGGGGGAACTGTTCTTGCCACATGTGCTTGCAGCAGCGGAAGCGATGAATGAAGGCATAAAGGTTATTACTCCGGAAATGGAAAAGAGAAAGTCTCAGACAAAGAGCCTGGGAACTGTTGTTCTCGGAACGATTGAAGGAGATATCCACTCGATAGGAAAAGACATACTGGCTTCGATGCTGAAAATTGCAGGTTTTAAAGTGGTGGATCTGGGAAGAGACGTGCCTATAAAGACGTTTGTTGAAAAGGCAAAGGAAGTTAAACCACAGGTAATTGCATCCTCAGCACTTATGACCACTACAATGGTTAACCAGATACAGATAGAGGAACAGCTGAAGGAAGCTGGACTCAGGGACCAGGTTAAGACAATGGTCGGAGGAGCACCAGTAACCCAGGACTGGGCAGACAAGATCGGAGCAGATATTTACGGTGAAAGTGCAAACGATGCAGTAAGTAAGGTAAAAGCAGCGTTAGCCTGAAGCAAGTTAAGTTGTAGACAATGTAATCTCATTGGATACATCGTCTACAAAAATTTGATTTTTTGTGGGTTTTGCGTAATCTGTATTTGAAAAATCAGATAAAGTCTTTTGCAGGTTACATCTATGGAAATATTATAGAATGTAATTACTGTAAAAATGGCATTATAAAAAAGATTATTAAAAATTTAATGGCTAGGTGTTATGAAAATGGCAACCGAATATGCTTTACGTATGGGAGACGGGAAACGTGTCTTCCTTACTAAAGAGAAAATTATAGAGGAGATTGAAGCAGGAACTGCAAATGCTGCTGATCTTGGTGAGATACCTACCCTCAGTGCTGATGAAATTGACAAACTTGCAGAAATTCTTATGATGCCTGGCAAGGCCGTCAGTGTTGAACAGGGTATGGAAATTCCTGTAACTCACGATATAGGCACTATCAGACTTGATGGTGACCAGGGTAACAGCGGTGTTGGGATTCCTTCAAGCCGTTTAGTTGGCTGCATGACGCACGAACGTGCTTTTGGTGCCGATACAATGGAACTTGGTCACATTGACTACAGTTTCAAGCCTGTAAAGCCTGTTGTATCAAATGAATGCCAGGCAATGGAAGTATGCCAGCAGAACATGGTAATTCCACTCTTTTACGGCGCAATGCCAAACATGGGGCTTTACTATACACCAGATGGACCTTTTGAGAATCCAGGAGACCTTATGAAGGCTTTTAAAATACAGGAAGCCTGGGAATCAATGGAACACGCTGCTGAGCACCTGACAAGGGATACTGTGTGGGTTATGCAGAAGCTTTTTGCCTCTGGTGCCGATGGTGTTAACTTTGACACAACCGGTGCAGCAGGCGATGGTGACATGTACGGTACACTCCATGCAATTGAAGCTCTCAGAAAAGAGTTCCCTGAGATGTACATCGAAGCTGGAATGGCTGGAGAATGCGTACTCGGTATGCATGGAAACCTTCAGTACGAAGGCACTACACTTGCAGGACTCTGGCCACACCAGCAGGCACCTCTGATTGCAAAAGCCGGAGCAAATGTTTTTGGACCAGTGTGCAACACCAATACCAGCAAGACCTCAGCCTGGAACCTTGCCCGTGCAGTAACTTTCATTAAGTCTGCAGTACAGGCATCTCCAATTCCATGTCATGTAAATATGGGAATGGGAGTTGGTGGAATTCCAATGCTTGAAACTCCTCCTATTGACGCAGTCACCAGGGCGAGCAAGGCAATGGTAGAAATTGCAGGCGTCGACGGCATATAGATCGGAGTCGGCGACCCAATGGGTATGCCGATTTCCCACATAATGGCTTCAGGTATGACTGGTATAAGAGCTGCAGGAGACCTTGTAGCTAGAATGGAGTTCTCAAAGAATATGCGCATTGGAGAGGCAAAAGAATACGTGGCAAAGAAGCTAGGTGTTGACATTATGTCTCTTACAGATGAGCATGTTATGCGCGAACTGCGTGAAGAACTTGATATTGGGGTCATAACTTCAGTACCAGGAGCTGCAAAAGGAATTGCAGCAAAGATGAATATTGAAAAATTGTTAGATATAAAGATAAATTCCTGCAATCTATTCAGAAAGCAGATTGCTTAAGGGATTCAGGTAGTATCCTGAATATCCCGCTCCAGCAGGGGAAAACAAGATCAAAACTGAACAAATTTGTGCCTGTCAAAAAATATACAATAAATATGAAACCCCTCAGACGGGCCCAAAAAGTTCTTCCTTGAAAAAATAACGACCACCATCCCCTGCTGTTATTATTATTTTAGAAATTAATTACTTTTTAATAAATTAGGAATTTTCAATCGCACTCAACCCCTAACAACTTTTATTTTAATAAAATCATATAAGTAAAGTTATTTATTGTGATTTGAAATTCCATAATTGATCAGATCTCTTTTAGAAATGCATTTTAATAATTCACCTTATTTTGTTTACACGTAGTTTGTCTTACCATTCTCTGATTTTTCTTACTGAAATTTAGAAATGCATTTTAATAATTCACCTTATTTTGTTTACACGTAGTTTGTCTTACCATTCTCTGATTTTTCTTACTGAAATTTAGAAATGCATTTTAATAATTCACCTTATTTTGTTTACACGTAGTTTGTCTTACCATTCTCTGATTTTTCTTACTGAAATCATCCGGTTATGAAATATTTATATATTTTTAGGTACAGGTTATAATTAGCAAATCAAGTTTTCTTGAGTTGTTCTGTAAAGTGCCATTAAATCTCCTTAAATCTGCAGACTCCGTAGTAAATTTGTCTTTAAACCTCCATTGTTTTTCTATTTAATTTAGAGATTTTCAGGTTAGAGCTGGATACTCATTCTGTTTTTGTTTTCTTATATTGCCAAAAAAAGAGTTAAGTAAGAAATAAAAAAGCTAAGGTTCCTCGTATTTAAGCCCAAAGTTTATCAGTTGATAAGCTAATTATGCAGGGAATCTAATAGCTGAAAAAAATTATACAACATACTTAGCTTCTGAATAAATGTATGAAGAGATATACATCACTTGTTTTTATATCTATTTCCAGGTTTATCGGAAATTTTGGTGAGAAATATGGCTGATACAATTCACTGGGCAGACGTCATAGCCGGAGACGTATTAAAAAAGAAAGGAAAACATCTTGTTGCTACAGGCATTACTCCGTCTGGACATATCCATATAGGCAACATGAGAGAAGTTGTAACTGCCGATGCTACATATAGAGCACTGATAGATAAGGGAGCAAGTGCCGATTTTATTTATATTGCTGATAATTATGATCCTCTTCGTAAAGTTTACCCATTTCTTCCAGAGAATTATGCTGAACATGTAGGAAAACCCATATCCGAAATTCCCTGCCCATGTGGAAACTGCGCAAACTATGCCGAGCATTTTCTAAAACCTTTCCTGGAAGCCCTAAAAAAACTGGGAATCAATCCTCAGGTTTACAGGGCAGATGAAATGTATAAGACAGGAAAATACACTGAAGCAATAAAAACTGCCCTTGTTAAAAGAGACGAAATTGCAAAAATCCTGGAAGAAGTTTCGGGTAAAACCGTAGCACCAGATTGGAGCCCCTTTAATCCCAGATGCGATCAATGTGGAAAGATCACAACCACAAAGGTTACAGGTTTTGATCTGGAAGCCGAGACCGTGGACTATATTTGCACATGCAGTCATTCTGGAACCGTACCCATGGCAGGAGGAGGAAAACTCACCTGGCGCGTTGACTGGCCTGCTCGCTGGTCAGTTTTAGGAGTGACAGTAGAGCCTTTCGGGAAGGATCATGCTTCTAAAGGTGGTTCTTACGATACCGGAAAAAGAATAGTAAAAGAAATTTTCGGGCATGAACCTCCATATCCTATTGTCTATGAATGGATAATGCTTGGAAAACAGGGAGCAATGTCTTCATCTACAGGAGTCGCTATTTCGATTACGGACATGCTAGAAGTTGTTCCCCCTGAAGTTCTTCGCTATCTGATTATTCGAACAAAACCTGAAAAACATATTCAGTTTGATCCAGGGCAGCCTCTCCTAACTATCGTTGATGAATACGAAAAGCTTAGAACTCAGTTCAAAGAAAATGATCCTTCACTTGGAGATTTTCAAAAGAGAGTGTATGAACTTTCCAGGGCAACAGGTATCTGTCAGTCCGAAATTCCTTTCAAGCAAATGGTGACTATATATCAGGTAGCAAGGGGAGATTTTGACCAGATCTTGAAAATCGTAAAACGTTCAGGCTTTTCAACTGAAGACAAAAAATGTATAAAAGAACTGATAGACAACGTTTCCAAATGGCTCAACCTTTATGCTCCACCTTTTGCCAAATTCAATGTAAAAGAGAAGGTACCTGTGCAGGCTGCAACTCTATCTGAGCTCCAGAGAGCTTTTCTTTCAGCTTTTGCAGCACTTATTGAATCCAGAAAGGAAATCAGCGGAGAAGAATACCATATGCTGATATATTCTGCAAAAGACGAAGCTTCCGAACTTAACAGGCGGATTAGAGAAAAACTGAATAACTCTGCTTCAAAAATAGATCCAAAGGAACTTTTCAAAGCAATCTATATATCACTACTGGGGCAGAATTATGGTCCCAAAGCAGGATGGTTCCTGTCTTCTTTTGAGAAAGAATTCCTGGTAGAAAGGTTTAAAGAAGCTTCAATTTACAGTCCTGAAAAACAAGCATAAACGTGAATAAATTGAACAGTCATAACCCCCAAAACATTCAAATAAGTTCTGCAAAGAATCATTTTCTTGCATGGGATAGAGAATATGCCCATCTAAAATGGGGTGGGCCTGCACCTCTCCAGAATATTCAGTCTTATCTTTTGCCCAACTCCAGAGTTCTTGATGCAGGTTCAGGAAATGGTAGATATCTTGGAGAGCTTGCAAGACATTATAGAGCAATTGGAATTGATATTTCGTTAACTGCTCTAAAAGGTTCCAGAACTCAGCTTGCAAGAAGCAACAGATTTGCTGAGCACCTCAGAGCAAGTATCCTTAATCTTCCCTTCAAAGTTCAGGTTTTTGATGGAATTCTCTGTTATGGAGTACTCCAGCACCTCTTCAAAGAAGAAAGGGAATTTGCAGTCAAAGAATTCAGTCACGTACTCAAAGAGGGGGGAGTTATCTTTTTAGAAGCATTCGGCTGTGAAGATATGCGCTGTGGAGGAAGAAATTCAATTCCTTTTGAAGAGACGACTTTTACCCGACAAAATGGAATAATCTACCACTACTTTACCAAAGAGGAAGTTAAGACTCTTTTTGAAGGATTTGAAATTATAGAAATAGAAGACATAATGAAAGAAAAAAAGTTTAAAGGAAAAGCCTACAAAAGGCATCTGGTAAGAGGAATATTCCGGAAACTTTGAGTTTATTTTGGAGTAAATCTTGACAAAAACTTATTAGAAAAAAATTTTTGATAAAATTTACCCCATAATTTTCATCATTCATACGGTCGTTTTATTTACTTGCTTTTACATGAAGGCTATTTTCAGATAATTCAGTACAATTATGACAAGTGCACCAAAAATGCCTCCTATGGCACAGACAAGAACTGCAACCCAAGTAATTGCAATTTCAAGCCCGAGTAAAAGTTTTGCCGCCATTAATATTAAAACCCCAAGTACTGCATTTATTGCGAGGCTAGTTGCAGTCTTCAGGATTTTGTATAAAAGGAAGGCTGCCATAATTGCCAATAACAGTACAAAAATTTCAATAATTCCAACTACCATATGTTATAGGTAGGGGCTCAACTTATTTATAATTATCATTGAGTTTTATAATACAGTTATAAGGTCAAAGTTTTAAATTAAAGGACTCAGCAGGATACTTAACGCCTTTTCTTTAAAAAAGGTTAATACCAGGTTTTTCTCTTAGAGACTTCTAATAAACTCAGTAATAATATTTTTAAGTGAATGTTGATCTTGATAAACTTTTAAGATAAGTAAAGCGTCAGGATTTCCCAGTACCATTGCCGAAACTGCTGCATTCGGACTGTAAAGGCAGAGTACAGGAATTCCCTGGACAAGCGCTCTGCAAATTTCGTAACCCACCCCCGTAGAAGGAACTGTAACTTCTGCTATCAGAGCATCGCTTTTTACAAGCAACCTCATATCCCTGGAATATATCTCTTCTTCTGTCATTCTCATTTCTACGTTTTCCAGTTCTGGATCCACAACGTGCCAGCTGAGCACTTCAGCCCCTGCTTTCTCCAGAGTATCAAACATAAACCTATATGTTTCAAGCAGTTGCCTTCCTCCGCGGATAGAACCAGATAGAAAGATTTTGGGACTTCTTTTTTCCAAAACTCTTATTTTCTCCAAATTTTCCATAGCTTCTTCACCTTTTAATCCGTTTTTCAGCAATTTCAATATTTACTGCACACCTCTGAAATAATGCCCATTAGTAAAGCCTTTTCCAAGCTTTTCGCAACTTTCTCTTCCCCGATTTCCAGTTTCGAGATAATTATCAATCGTATTCCTGTAAGCTCTGGTTACCGTTCTGATTTCATCTGGATTTTCCATACCAAGAGTCTCGATCCTGAGACTTAAAACTCCGCTTTCAAGGATTTCAGGAACATATTCAAGCATACAAAGCGATCTTGAGTTAAGGAGATGCATCCTGCATTGATAATCCATTAGAAGAGGAAACTCATAGTGTTTTTCGTCTACAAGCGTAAAAGTTCCTGATCTGCAGGGAGCACTACATTTCCCTTTATTGTTTCCAAGCAGCCCACCTGTAAGGCAGTGTTCAGATTCCATCAGTTCAAGCCTACCATGAACTATACATTCTGCAGGCCCATAAGAAACAACTTTTTTTAATTTTTCAAGAGTCAACTCTGGAGAAATTACAGCCAATTGAGCCCCTTCCTGTAAAAGAAAAGAAAAAGTATGGCTGTTAAAGATGTTTAGAGGACTATCAACAATGAAAGGAATATTTCTGGATTTTGCAAGGTTCAGAGTCCCCAGATTTGACACAATAACACCATCAACTCCCCGTTGCATTACATAAGAAAGAGTTTTTTCTAAGGACTCCATTTCAGAATCTTTCACAATCTTCGGGGTGATGAAATAGATTTTCTTTCCTGCATTTTGCGTTTCAGTTACAGCTTTCTCGAAAATAGAATGAAGCTCCTGTGCAGAGTCTCTTTTTTGCCCTGTTGCATCAGGTCCCCTGAAAAGCCCCTCACCAAAATAGATTCGATCAGCTCCACCTGCAAGTGCTCCTTCAAGTCCTTCAAGGGAATAAACAGAAACTGAAAGCTGAGGAAGCATTGTTTCGTGAATGGTTTTACCTGCCTCCTTTTCTGTTCGTTTGAATGATTCAAAGAACTGAGAAGAAAACTGAGATACATCGCAAGGTTTACGTTTCCATATAGCAATTCTAAGGTTTTCAAGCTGATTTATTGCTTTTGTCCTCAACTCGTTAAGCTGACCCATAGGAACAAAAACATCTCCTTCTACAATAACATGGAGTTCAGCAGCCTCAAAAAGTGTAGTTCCAAGTTTTGAAAGTTGTGTTTCTATCCTGACCTTTGAAGTAGGCTGCTTTTCAGCCTTCTCGACCAGATATTCAGACTCAACCATAACTGCATTTGAATCTCTGTCTTTTACCTCAAGCCTGACAGGACATCCTGGTGCAACAGTTGCCTTGATGAAAACAGGGATTTTAGGCCTCAAGCTTCCAGATCCACTTTCTTTTTTGAGAGAATCCATTAGCTTTTTGTCATGCGTCCTGTAAACTGTGCTTTTAGATGGTGCTTTTGAGTCAAAGGGAATCTCTACTGTATCTCCTGATCCTGCACTGTATACAGGACCCTTTCCTGTATACATTGAAGATATGATTTTTCCTTTATCTTCGGATCTGGTTTCTGCATTTTCAACCATAATCCCGTCTCCTAAGCGGAGAGGTCTTGAAAGTCTAATATGTATAAGATTTGAATGTATGTCATATCCTATAACCATACCTGCCGGAACTCCACGGTTGTGAGGATTTTCTCTACTCATAAGTTCCCAGAGAGGGTTTTCAAAAAAGTAACCCTGAGTAAAACCCCTATTAAAGAGCTGGGTAAGTGTTTCCTGTTCATCTTCAGAAATGAAATACTCTGCAGGATTTTTAATATACCTGTCAATCAGGCGGCGGTAGATCCTGACAACGCCTGCAACATACTCAGGTCTTTTCATCCGACCTTCGATTTTGAACGATTCAATCCCAGCTTCGATAAGAGCTCCCAGGCCAGAAGTTGTGTTAAGGTCTTTTGGGCTTAAGAGATAGCTTCCAATTGTTTTGATTGGCTTTCCTTCACAGTATAGCCTGTACTTTTTACGGCACGGCTGGGCACAGAACCCCCTATTTCCACTCCTTCCACCTATAAGACTGCTCAGTAAACATTGCCCGGAATAGGAAATGCAGAGAGCCCCATGTATGAAAACCTCTATTTCGGTCCCAGTTATTTCTTTTATCCTTTTGATCTCTTCAAGCGAGGACTCACGTGCAAGAACAGCCCTTTCTATTCCCAATTGTGTTACAAATTCAACCCCTTTGCTATTATGCAAAGTCATCTGTGTGCTCGCATGCAGCGGAAGGTCAGGCAGAAATTTTTTTGCAAGCGAGATAAGCCCGATATCCTGAATTATTATTGCATCAGTTCCGATTTTTCTCAACCACGAAAGTAGCTTAAGGGCATTTTCTAATTCTTCTTCTTTAAGTAGAGTATTTACAGTTACGTAAACCTTCACGCCTCTTAGATGAGCATAATCAACAGCTTCTTCAAGTTCATTATCTGAGAAATTTGAGGCGTATCCCCGAGCACTGAAAGCTCGAGCTCCGAGGTATACGGCATCTGCTCCATTTTCTACGGCTGCAACAAAAGCTTCCATGCCGCCTGCCGGGGCAAGCAGTTCCGGTTTTTCAGGCATCATTAAATGAGACTAGAGAGTCTGCCCTTAATTAAACTTTGGCATCCTCTTCACTTATCTATAAATTAAAAGTTTCATTAAGGTTTCAAGAAATATAAGAAAAAACTGGAATAAAAAGATGGAATAAAAAGACTGGGGATTAATAACTCGGAAAGGGATAAAAAGAATAGAACCCATCAGAAGGAATTCCCCCATAATCCGGAAAATTTTCTAGAGGATTAATGTCTTGAATAGCTTTCTACTACCTTAAAAAAGAAGAAAAAAGAAATAAATTGAAAATTTACAGGATAACTTGGATGCTATGTTCTGGTTTATGCTTTCGGACCTATTATCCAATTCACAGTCCTTGCGACTTTTTCATCTTTTGAAGCTTCACAGAGCATCTTTCCATCAGGAATGTGGCATTCACAGGAGTAGCTGAGTTTGTCTGTTTTTCCCACGTATCTGAAGTGTAGTTTACAGTACCCTTCCTTACACCCAAATCCGTACTTAACCCAACCTTCAATATCTGCTCCGCCTTCACAACTTCCTTCACATGCAATTAGTTCAAAGCTCTTTTCTTCATAAGATTCGATTTTAGCTGGAGCTGGACGACCTTTTTTGAATTTCCCTTTCTCAATTTTCTCAGCTTGAAGAACAAGATCTTCTCCAGTGTTGTTGAGAATTTTCAACTGCAAACCCTCAAGAAATTCCATAGTTTCGGCTTCTGACATATATATCCCCAAATAAATGATCCAGATAAGAATTCCGTATAAGAAATTGCCTCTAAGAAATAAAAAAGTATCTATAAGTATCTAGAAGTGAATGAATAAAAATCAAAGAGAAGAAAAAACTAGATCAATCGGGACCTCAAAAAAATTTCAAAAAATATTGGTAAGAGCGAAAAAAACGAAAACAGCATTTTCTGCATGATAAAGTGACACAATCTTTTCCAAAATCTCTTTTTCATTCTCACTCTATCTTTTTTGCTGCTTATGTAATTTAAAGCCTTACAGGAATTTCCCGATCTCGAAGGTATTCTTTTACTTCCTTGATTGAATACTCTCTGAAGTGGAAGATGCTCGCCGCAAGGGCAGCATCGGCTTTCCCAATTGAAAATCCTTCGTAAATGTGCTGAGGGTTTCCGACACCTCCTGAAGCTATAATCGGGATATCAAGCTCTTCGGAAAGTTTTCTTGTAATAGGTATGTCATAACCTGCACAGGTGCCATCCCGATCCATACTTGTGAGCAGGATTTCTCCTGAGCCCAATTCTTCTGCCCTTCTTGCCCACTGTACAGCATCGATTCCTGTAGATTCCCTTCCTCCGTAGATTACAACCTCATACCAGGCAGGAGTTCCGTCCTCGAGTTCCAGAATAGTTTTGTCTGGGTTATTCTTTATGTCGGTATTTCGCCTGCAATCAATTGCAGTCACAATACACTGAGATCCAAATATCTTGGAAGATTCTTTGATGAAATCTGGATTCTTGACAGCAGATGTGTTAACTGAAACCTTATCTGCTCCGGCCCTGAGAATCTGACGAATTGCATCAGTGGAGTTTATTCCTCCTCCAATAGTAAGAGGAATGAAAACTTCATCTGCAGTCCTTTCAATCACATCAATCATAGTTTCCCTGCCATGAGCCGAAGCTGTAATATCCAGAAAAACAAGTTCATCTGCACCCTCTTCGTTGTAACGCTTGGCAAGTTCCACAGGATCTCCGGCCTCTTTCAGATCCACAAATTCAATACCCTTTACAACACAGCCACCCGCTCTGTCAAGAGTCACATCAAGGCATGGTATTATTCTTTTAGTGAGCATCTACGGAATAATAAATTTAACTGTTATTAAAAGCTTATTGAAATCAAGCCAATGGAAATATTAGATAGCGATTTCTAAAGATAATAGAAAATCTAAAGATAATAGAAAATAGATTTAAAAGAGAAATTGTATGAAATAGACTGTTAAAAGAAAAAACTACATGCTACAGACTGCTATGAGAATTAAAATCCGATTTTTTGCAGACTGACAAGACATGACTAAGCAAAGTTAAGCTAAAATCTTAAAACTTGAAAAAAATATATGAGATTCAATTGGTTTTAACTGAAAATGTTTATTACACGAGCGCCTTCAAGTCTTGACATTTCGATTTCAGAACTTTCAAGCACCTTTTTTCGAACTCTAATCGGAGCTTCAACACGCAGAGCAAGAGCAATGCAATCACTTGGCCTTGCATCAAATTGCATGACACAATTATCCTTTCTTATCAGAAGACGTGCATAATAGATTTTGTCTACCTTTTCATCAATCAATGCACCCTCAATTTTTATGTTGAGCCTGTCGAAAATATTGAGTATAAGGTCATGAGCCATAGGTCTTGGTGGAGAAACTTTTTTAATCACGTTTCCTATTGAAAGAGCCTCTAGATGTCCTATATATATCGGAAGCATATTCCCCTGCAGATCTTCAAGAAGCACTACAGGAGTTGGATCTGTAAAAACATCAACTATATAGACATCTTTAACTCGAATTTCTTGAAAATCCTCATAGAAGTTGATGCTCATATTTAATAAATAACTTCACACTTATTAATACCTTATTTAATTTTTTTGAATATATTAAAAATGAGGATTATAACTCAAGTTTAGTCCATTTATGACCAGAGAGTTCAGCATTCCAAACCTTTTCGAAAGCCATGTTTTCCGAGAAGGGGAACAAAAATAACTTCTCCTTTTCTCTTTTTATGTATACGGCCTTTAATATCTTTTTTCACTTTGTATAATTCCTGGAAATAATCCCCTACAGGAATAACCATTATGCCTCCAGACTTCAACTGTTCCAGCAAAGGCTCAGGGATATAAGGAGCTGCACATGTCACAATTATTCTGTCGTAGGGAGCACACTCAGAGTAACCCATTGATCCATCCTCAAGTACCACTGTGACATTTTTGTACCCTGTTTTTGTCAGATTTTCTTTTGCAAAGTTCGCAAGGGCTTCAATACGTTCAACAGTATATATATGTCCGTTTCGTCCTACGATTTCTCCCATCACTGCAGCATTATATCCTGAACCTGTCCCTATTTCCAGGACTTTATGCCCTTCTAAAAGCTCAAGGAGTTCACACATAATCGCAACCATATGAGGGGCAGATATTGTTTGCCCGTGACCGATATCAAGGGGTCTGTCCATATAAGCTACTCTTTGCTCATATTCCAGAACAAATTTATGCCTTGGGACACGGAGCATAGCCTCGCGAACTTTATCTCCCAGCAACAGGTAAGCCCCAAGATTATCTATGAGGCGTCTGTGCATCGTTTCTAGATTTTCTTCCTCTTCTATTTCTCGTTTATTTTTTCCTTTACCACGGCCCTCTTCGGAAATCACGCTGACCCGAACCTTCCCATTTCTTTCTCGCAAAAATCCTTTTTACGTATTTTGCAAGTACAACATCGCCTTTTCTGGATCTAAATGCCCCATCTCTCACTTTGATTTTCGTGATGAAAAGGCGCTTGTTCCCCACTTTTTCTTCGTTTCCTATAACAAATTCATAATCTCCAGGTACGCGTTTTTCAATTACTTCGGTTTTTTCAATTCCTGATTGCGCGGAAAATTTTATAGTTACCTCATCAATGGCTCTGCCCCAGATAGTTTCGATATCTTCTGCCTTGGCGATCTGGACTCTTTTTCCTCCTGCATCAAGAGCAGTAATCAGGATCGGCACTACCATTCCTGTTTCTTCGGCATCTACAACCATCTCATCGTCTAACTGAAGAACAGTCTTGGAATCAAGTTCAGTCTTATAAGTGTTTGAAATGTCCATCTTGTTAACTATCACTTTCAATCCGACGGATTTGGGGGTTTTAATTTTCGCTGCATGCACCTGACCGCAATCTACACAACGAACAATGGGGCTTTGCCCCTCTTTCAAAACCTCATGCTCCACTTCTTCTTCCGGGGAACATGAAGGGCACTCAACTTCAATATTTCTCATCATGATCTGATCAATAGATGGATTCGAGATACTAAATACTTAACTTCTCCGGTGATGTTTTTCCAAAAGGTATACCAGCTAGAATTTGCGATCAAAAGTTTTATTATAACAGAGTACATAATAGACATCTCAGAAATGAGATGCGTCTCAAAAATAAGACGGGTGCCAACAGTGCCTGACATTGAATACCTTAAAAAACTAGCACTTATAGGAGCAGTAAATAAAACCATCAAGGTCTCATCAAGTGAGTTTCAAAAACATACTGGGGCAAGCTCCAAAACCGCAGCAAGAAAGTTAAAACAGCTGGAAGAGGAAGGGCTTATCGAACGGAAGATTGTTTCTAGTGGCCAGTTGATAAAAATGACAGAAAAAGGAATTGAAGTACTTAAGAACGAATACCTCGATTACAACAGGATATTTTCTCCGGAACCTGAAACTCTGGTGCTTGAAGGAAAGGTGCTTACAGGTCTTGGCGAAGGTCAATATTACGTAAATATACCAGGATACAGAAAGCAATTTGAGGAGAAATTGCATTTCGTACCTTTTCCCGGAACTCTGAATGTGCAACTTTCTGAAGGCAGTTTGCCTCTTCGAAGTCTTTTGCGTGAAATTCCAGCTACTCGGGTAGAAGGCTTCAATGACGGTGAACGTACATTCGGAGGAGGAAAATGTTATCCAGTTGTCGTTGGCGGAATAGAGGCCGCTATAGTGACTCCTGAAAGAACACATTACCCATCCGATTTGATTGAGATCATTGCACCTGTAAAGTTAAGGGATGCTTTGGAACTGAATGATGGAGACAAAGTTGTAATACAGGTAAAAAAACAGGATATGGAGAATCAGAAATGAGTGGAAGTACGGTTTACAATTGTCTTACTTATAGAAACGAAAATATCAATCAGGCACTGGAAGCCATTCGGGCTGGAAAAATGATCCAGATCTATGATTCGGACGCAAGAGAGGGAGAAACTGACCTTGTAATCCCTGCAAAAGCGGTCACTTTCAAAGAAGTAAAGTGGATGAGAAAAGATGCAGGAGGCCTTATCTGTGTAGCTGTTGATCCTGTTGCATCAAAACAGCTCAGGCTACCTTTCATGGCTGAACTTGTTAGAGAAGCCAGCAAAACCAGTGACATGCTTGGGGAAGTTGTGGAAAAAGAAGGTGATCTAAAGTACGATTCTCATTCTTCTTTTTCTCTCTGGGTAAATCATAGAGAAACCAGAACCGGAATTCCTGACAATGAAAGAGCTCTTACCATCCAGAAAATAGGAGAAATTACAGAAAAAAAGCTCTCAGGAGATGCAATCCATTTTGGAGACGAATTCCGAACTCCTGGACATGTTGCACTGCTCAGAGCTGCCGAAGGACTTGTAGATGAGCGCAAAGGTCAGACCGAACTTTCAATTGCCCTTGCCCGTATGGCAGGCATCGCTCCTGCAATGGTAGTCTGCGAAATGCTGGACGATACTAATGGGAAAGCTCTCTCAAAAGAAGACTCAAAAGAATACGGTAAAGAACATGGTCTTGTATTTCTAGAAGGACAAGAAATAATAGACGCTTATATGACGTGGGCAAGCTCAGACTAAAAATTTATTTCTTCCATCCTTTTTAGTTTTATTTTTGTTTATTTCTTTGATTTTTTTCATCTTTTTTTAAAACGCAGAATTTTATAGACAGTGTTGCAAATTTGCTATAAATTTGAAGCCAAGTTTTTATATACTCTGGAAAAAATTGAGCTCTCGACATGGAATTTTTTATTCAATTACTTCATGAGATTTGTTATTTTGCGGATAAATTATGCACAACTCCACCACTTGTTTTCATAATTTGTTTTTTGTAAACTTTTTTGAATTTAGAGCTCTTGCACTTTGTTAAATTTGAGCATATTTATATATTCATAAGTATATCGTCCGTAACAAAATAAAAAGAGAAGAAGATTTCAGTAGTGGACTGAAGAACACTAAGCGATAAGTTTTGGATAAGTTATTGAAATTGGTGGATAAAAATGGCTCGTATATATGTGTCTTCAACTTTTAAGGATCTTAAGGAATGTCGTGAAAAGGTTAGAGTCACCTTAAAGCGAATGAGCCATGAAGATATAGCAATGGAATATTATGTTGCAGAGGACAAAAGACCAGTTGACAAATGCTTGGAAGATGTCGCCTCTTGCGACCTATACATAGGTATCTTTGCGTGGAGATACGGTTTTGTGCCTAAAGAATATGATAAATCCATTACTGAACTTGAGTATAGAAAAGCAGTAGAAACAGGAAAAAATTGCTTAATATTTTTGTTACATGAAGACGCTCCCTGGCCACGAAATTTTATTGATAAAGGTGGAGATCAAGAGAAAATTGAGGCTTTAAGGAACGAATTGTCTGCTGAAAAAGAGGTTAGCTTTTTTAAATCAGCAGAGGAACTTGCCAGCGTTGTAGGTCCAGCTGTTCGTAATTGGGAAATGAACGGAAACCCAGTTCGAGATTCTTTTCATATAGCACCCATTCAAGTCCAAGCATTGACAGAACCTTTTGTAGAACTCCCTGTAATGCAAGAAATTAAAAGCCATCTCCTCAATGGTAGCAATTCAAAAGGGATACTTGCTATTACCGCAATTCAAGGACTGGAAGGTATTGGAAAAACAACCCTTGCTAAGATTGTAGCTCATGATAAAGAGATCCAAAGTTATTTTTCAAATGGAATACTCTGGGTTACTCTTGGTCAGGAACCTGATAAACTCTCTTTGCTAAATGGCTGGATAAAGGAACTTGGAGATTCTCAATCTAATCATACAACGATAGAAACAGCATCGAATCATTTGATAACACTGCTTTACGAAAAACGCATTCTTTTAGTCGTAGATTATGCCTGGAACTCCAGTGATGTAAAACCTTTTTTAGTAGGTGGGTCCAGCTGTCAGACTATAATAACAACAAGAAAAGCTTACATAGCTGATTATTTAGGTGCAAAATGTTATTCTTTGAATGTAATGACAGAAGAGCAATCTTTAGAGTTATTTGCCAAAATTCTGAAAGATTCCTGGGAAGAAAATGAAAAAGAGGACGCCCTTAAAGTCGCCAAAGATATTGGTTACCTTCCATTAGCTTTAAATCTGGCAGCTAAAAGAGGAAAAAGGAACTATTCCTGGATCAAGATACACGAAGCGCTTGAAGAAGAAATTGCTCATCTTAGTGTTTTAAGTCCACGAATATTAGGAAAAGGAGAAGAAGGGCTAGAGGCATCTTTAAATTTAAGTTTAAACGCTCTCAGATCTTATAATGAAGAAGCTTTTTTAAATTTAAGATGGCTTGGGGTTCTGCCTGATGACATTAAAGTGAATGAAAAAATGGCTTCTACTCTTTGGGGCATAGATAAAGAAGAAGCTGGAAATATACTGGAAGTGCTATGGGAAGAAGGTCTGCTTACACAAGATTCAGCAATTCATTTGGGGAACGAAAAACTAAAAACGTATCGTATACATGACCTTTTTCATGATATTGCTTGTCATTATTGACATGTTCCCCCGTTGTGAAAAATAGCACAGAACTTCCTGGTTTAAGATTAACACTTAATGAAGCTCATGCTTCTTTATTAAAACGTTATCAATCAAAAATGCAGACCGAGGGTTTATGGCATACATTAGAAGATGATGCCTACATCCACAGTCATCTGACCTGGCATATGGAGAAAGCAGGAAAGATTGAAGATATCCATAATTTATTAACTGAGGAAAACGAAAAAGGAAAAAATGGGTGGTATGAAGTCCTTGAATCCCTAAAACTAAATGCAGTTTTTATTGAAGATCTTATGCGAGCTTAGAATTTATCCGAAAAAAATTCAGAGCAACAAATAGAACAGGGCAATAAAACTTATTTCATTGGACTGGAAATTCGTTATGCTCTCATATACACTTCGATTAACAGTTTGTCAGCTAATATTCCTACAGAACTACTGGTTACACTTCTTGAAACTAAAAAATGGACTGAAACTAAAGTATTCATATATGCACAAAAGGAACCTGAATTTTATAGAAGAGTAATCAAATTAATCTCGATTCATCAAATAATAAATGATAAATCTATAAAAAAAGAAGTAATTGACAAAGCCCTTGAAATAGCCTCAAATATTCAAGATGATTATGAAAGAGCAAAGGCACTTTCTGCTATTGTTTCTCATTTAGATGGTCAAAGAAAAGAAGAACTGATGGAAAAGTCTCTTGAAATAGCCTCAAATATTCAAGATGATTATGAAAGAGCAAAGGCACTTTCTGCTATTGTCTCTCATTTGGATGGCCAAAGAAAAGAAGAACTGATGGAAAAAGCCCTTGAAATAGCCTCAATGATTCAATCTGATTATGAAAGAGCAAAGGCACTTTTTTTTGTATTATCTCTCATGAGAAATTCGCCAATAAATAAACTTTATTTTTGGTGGAAAAAAATAATTCAAATCCTCAGAGAATATACTCGAAGTAACTTACTTTTTAGCATCATCACATTAATTCCAGTTATAAATGATTTGGGTAAAGATGAAACGCTCTTTGAAATCTCTCGGGCTATTATAGACGTGTCAAATTGGTTTCTGTAAAGTAAGTTTCTGATGGGTACTGTGTAGAAAGGAACCTATTTTTCTTTGTCCAGATGATTGTGATAAAAAGTCATCTCGAAAACCTAGCACTTTACTTTTGGTACACTGCCATTTTATATGAAGATAAATTAGTATATCTAATAGGTTCTTGATAGTTTCAACAGTATTAGGTTTCTTAACCATTTTCTCATTCACCGCCTTTTTTTCGGTTTCGCACATTTGATGTCGGGGGGTTAGAATTACGTTACAGAGATTCAAAAAAGTACAACAAGTTCTGATCTATGTACTAATTCTAAACCTTGCAGTTTCATTTACCAAAATAATTTACGGAACTATGACTGGCGCGTTAAGTATGACTGCAGATGGTTATCATTCTCTTTTTGATGGAGTTTCAAATATCATAGGATTGGCTGGAAATTTTATAGGAGAGCGCCCGCCTGATATAGCACATCCTTATGGGCATAGAAAATATGAAACATTAGCCTCTATTCTTATCGCTTTACTTTTGATATTTGTAGGTGTTGAGATTTTCCGGAATGCGCTCAATCGATTCCTTATCCCTAGCACACCAGAAGTTACAGCTATAAGTTTTCTTATAATCCTCGTGACAATGGGCATCAACTATATGGTAACACAGTACGAATATAAACAGGGTGAATCTCTCCGAAGCCAGATGCTTGTAGCAGATTCAATGCACACAAAAAGCGACATTTATGTATCTCTATCGGTTATAGTAAGTCTAGCTGCCGTAAAGATCGGTTTTCCTTTCGTGGATCCTTTAATAGCTGTATTAATTTCATTCTTTATTTTCAGAGCAGGATATCGAATTGTAAAAGAAGGTTCAATAGCCCTTCTGGATATATCCAGAATTGAAGAAAAAGAAATTTGTAACTTAGTAATGAAAGTTGAAGGGGTAAAGGGCTGCCATAAAATTCGAACTCGTGGGAGCATGGGAGATATCAAGGTTGATATGCACCTGCTTGTTCAGCCGGATAAATCTCTTAAGGACGCACACCTTATCTCTCACAAGGTCAGTAAAAAGCTGAAAAGTGAATATCAGGATATTTCTGATGTAGTAATCCATATTGAACCTTTCTTACAATAACCCGAAGAATCAAATAGCAAAAAAACAAGTTAAGATGCATGGCTGGAAACGTTTTCGGGCAGATGTTTAGAATAACCACCTGGGGTGAATCTCACGGCAGGGCTGTAGGTGTCGTGGTAGACGGATTGCCTGCAGGGCTTCCTTTCTCAGAAGCTGACATTCAGAAAGAACTGGATAAAAGACGCCCTGGACAGAGTAAGGTTTCAACTCCCAGGCGTGAGGCTGACAGGGTGGAAATCCTTTCGGGAATCCTTGAAGGAATGAGTACAGGTACCCCTGTTTCCATGCTTGTCTGGAATTCGGATGCAAAGTCTTCGGCTTATGATGCAATAAAAGATATTCCAAGACCCGGACACGCTGATTATACCTATATGACCCGTTATGGGATGAGGGACCATCGTGGAGGAGGAAGATCTTCAGCCCGGGAAACAATAGGCAGGGTTGCAGGTGGAGCCCTTGCAAAACTCCTGCTTTCCAGCTTTGGAATCAAAATTGTCGGGCATGTTCTGGAACTCGGAACCATCCGGGCAAAGCCTCTTTCTTTTGAAGAAATTCTTGAAAACGTAGAAAAGACCCCTGTGCGCTGTGCTGATCTTGAAACCGCTGAAAAAATGCTTGAAAAAGTTGCAGCCCTTCGGCAGGAAGGAGACAGCATAGGAGGCATTGTAGAACTTATTATAAAAGGTGTACCTGCAGGTCTTGGAGAGCCTGTATTTGATCGGCTGGATGCAGACCTTGCAAAAGCACTCATGAGTATTCCTGCTGTCAAAGGTTTTGAAATCGGAGCAGGATTTGAGGCTGCCCGTTTGCGTGGGAGCGAAATGAACGATCCTTTCCGGCTCGAGGAAGGAAAAATAACCACTTTGACCAATAATGCAGGCGGTATTCTCGGAGGAATCTCAACAGGTCTGGATATTATTTGCAGGGCGGCAGTAAAACCAACTCCCTCAATAGGGAAAATTCAGAAGACAGTTGACCTCAAAACACTGGAAAATACTGAAATTGCAATAAAAGGAAGGCATGACCCAACGATTCCTCCACGCATGGTTCCGGTTGCTGAAGCAATGGTTGCCCTTGTGCTTGCTGACCATATGCTCAGGAGCGGTTTTATTAATCCCAGAACTCTGCTGGAATAAGGCAATAGGTTATAAAAATGATGAGAAACGCTAGTGAATTTTTCATAAAAGCAAGGCTTTATTTCCTACGTTCTTTTTATAATTATGCATTTGAAATGATAGAATATTAATATTACTTTATTAATATGAACTTTCAAAAATTCAAATATTTCGAGTCTCAATCAGACCAATTACAATTAAATTAATTTGACGTTATTGTTTTTAGAGATAGGATTAACATTTATATAATTAGTGAAATGTTAATCTCATTAAACTTTGAATGCTATAAGTAAAAACAGTTAATTTATGATCGCCATGACAAATGCACCAAGACTTATCGCATGGGAACTGACTGCAGGATGCAACCTGCACTGCGTACACTGCAGGGGAGCTTCAACATCCTCGGTTCCGGCAGGTGAACTTACAACTGATGAAGCTAAACATTTCATTGATGAGGTTGTAGAGCTTGGAAAACCGATTCTCATCCTGAGCGGGGGCGAACCCCTAACAAGGCCTGACGTTTTTGAAATTGCACGTTACGGCACCGATGCCGGGATCAGGGTAGTGCTTGCAACAAATGGTACACTTCTTACACCCGAAATTGTTGCAAAACTAAAAGATGCAGGTGTCCAGCGGCTTAGCCTCAGTATTGATGGAGCAACTGCAGAGACGCATGACAATTTCAGGGGCATGCCCGGGGCTTTTGAAAGAACGCTTGCAGGCGTTGAAGTCCTGAGAAAAGCCGATTTTCCATTTCAAATCAATACTACAGTCTCAAAACGCAACCTCGATGAGATTAAGGAGACTTTTGAGCTTGCAAAAGAGCTTGGAGCAGTTGCATATCACGTCTTTTTCCTTGTTCCCACAGGCAGGGGAGAAGAATCCGATGAAGTATCTCCTGCAGACTACGAGCGCATTCTACATTGGTTCTATGATATGCAGAAAGAATCAAAGATCCAGCTGAAGGCAACCTGTGCTCCTCACTATTTCAGGATAATGCGCCAGCAGGCAAAAAAAGAAGGCATTGAAATTTCGGTCAAGACTCATGGTTATGAAGCAATGACAAAAGGCTGTCTTGGAGGCACAGGATTCTGCTTTGTGTCAAGTGCGGGTAAAGTATTTCCTTGCGGTTACCTACCCGTGCTTGCAGGCGATCTCAAAGAACAGTCCTTTAAGGAGATTTGGGAGAACTCCGAAGTCTTTGCAAAACTCAGAAACCCCGATGAACTAAAGGGAAAATGCGGGATCTGTGAATACAAAAAAGTCTGTGCTGGTTGCAGGGCAAGAGCTTATGCTGCTACAGGCGATTATCTTGAAGAAGAACCTTACTGTGTTTACATGCCCCGAAAAAATGGTAGTGATCATGATGATTGACATTGATAATTTAAAAGATCAGCTCAAGAAAGAGGCTGCCGATTTTTCCTGTGATATGGATCCTAATGACAGGGAAGTTCCGGTAATAGAACTAGATAAGACCGACAAGAAAATCCTCAACCTTATCCAGCAGGAAGTCCCCCTCGAAGTTGAACCTTTTGCAAAGTTAGGCGAGATTCTCGAGCTTTCCGAAACCGAAGTAATTGAAAGGCTACGAGAACTTAACAGGAAAGGGGCAGTAAGAAGGGTAGGTCCTGTCCTCAGCATGAGAAATATGGGGGGCGTAAGTACTCTTGTAGCTCTGAAAGTGCCTGAGTCCCGCATAGAAGAAGTTGCTATTTTTATTAACGAGTATCCCGAGGTTTCCCATAATTATCTCAGAAGTGCTTCACAATATAATCTCTGGTTTACACTTTCTGCTCCAAATAAAAACAGGCTTGAGAGGATTCTCAGCGAAATTCGAGAGAAAACAGGCTGTCCTCTTCTTGATCTTCCTACAAAGCACCTGTTTAAGATTCAGGTAAAATTTGATATCAGGTGAAATAAATGGATAAAACGGATGTAAAACTGTTAAAACTCATGCAGGACGGAATTCCAATCACACATTCTCCATTCAAAGAATTTGCTTCTGAACTTGGTATAAGTGAACAGGAAGTTGTTGACAGGCTAAAAAGCCTTCAGAAAGCCGGAAAAATTCGACGTTTTGCAGCTTCAATAGGGCATAGGGCAATAGGCATAACAGCCAATGCAATGTGTGTCTGGAATGTTCCTGATGAGCAGATCGAAACTGTAGGGAATATCATGGCTGAATTTCCTGAAGTAACTCATTGCTATGAACGTCCTCGCTATCCTGACTGGCCATATAATCTGTTTACTATGGTTCACTCTTATACCCCAGAGGACTGTGAAAAAGTAGCTATAAGAATCTCAGAAGCCACCGGAATTAAGGATTACACACTCTTTTTCAGTGAAAAAGAATTCAAAAAAACCGGCGTCAGACTGTAAAGTCTCGAGATTAAGATTTTTATTAAGAGGTTTCTAGCTATGGCCGAAACAAACAATATTCTTCCTCTTATGCTTGATTTGTCTGGCAAGAAAATCGTTATTTTCGGAGGAGGCTCAGTCGGAGAACATAAAGCTGAACTCTTTTCAGGCTGCGCAGATACCCTTGTTGTTAGCCTCGATTTCTCACAGAAGCTTAAGGAGCTTGAAGCATCAGGAAAGGTAAAACTTGTTCGGCTTAACCTGCTTGAAGCTTCAGATTCAGAACTCAAGAATCTAATATCAGGATCTTTCATTGTTATACCGGCAACAAGCAATTTTGAACTTAACCAAAAAATCGCTGATATTGCACGAGAGAGCGATATTTTGATTAATCAGGTAGATGCTTTAGGTAGTGTCGTAATCCCATCAGTAATAAAAAGAGGAGATCTTGTAATCGGGATTTCCACTCTCGGCCACAGCCCTGCAGTCTCAAAATATACCCGCAGGAAAATCGAAGGTTTGATTACTCCCGAATACTCTGATATGATTAGACTGCAGGATGAGTTAAGGAGTTACCTTAAAAAACATGTGGCAGAACAGAAGCAGAGAAAGGAAATTATATGGAAAATCCTTGGAAGCGATTCTGTTTGGAGTGGATTTTCCGAATCTTATGAAGAAGCAGCCAAAAAAGCATATTCGATAATTTCGGATATCCTTGAAAGTTCTGACAAGTAAAACCTATCAAAACCTGTGAATCAAAATATGTTAGAAATAAACCTTAAAGCATTACGGAATAAACCCTAAAGTATTCTGTAAATAAAAATTCATTTAGTGAAAAAAGGTTTTGGAGTTCTGGACAAGTTTAATTTACAACTCCTTATATTACCCCTTAATTAATTTTATCCCCTTATCATTCTATCCGGAGGCTCTCTGTGACAGAAATCTCAAGCATGGTTATATCCCATAAAAAAGCAAAAATTGAGGAAATGGAGTCCGCCTGGCATGGAGATCTGGACGGTCTTCTCGATCATCTAAGTAATCATGAGTACGTTTACGAGTGTGTTGTATTAAAAACCTGTAACCGTGTTGAAATCTACGTTGTTTCCCCAAAAAGCAGCAGTGTACTTTTCTCTTTTGCAAAGGAAATGGGAGCTTCCACCCACATTATAGATTTTTATGGACACGACGAGTCCCTTGAACACCTGCTCAGACTTTCTGGCGGACTTGAATCTATGATTGTAGGAGAAGACCAAATCCTTGGACAGATAAAAGATCTCTATGCATATTGCAAGAAAAAAGGAACAACTGGAAAAATTCTGGACACTGCTTTTGATAAAGCTATTCAGGTCGGCAAACGTATACGCAACGAAACAAGAATAAATAAAGGTTCTGTTTCTATAGGTTCTGCGGCTGTAGATCTTGCGGAGGATATTCTGGAAGGGCTTACAGGAAAATCCGTGCTCGTAATAGGAGCAGGAGAAATTGGAGTTCTTGTAGCAAAAGCTCTTGCTGAAAAAGATATCGAGGCAATTTACATTGCTAATCGTACCTTTAAAAAAGCCGAAGAAATTGCCTATGAACTTGGAGGATATGCGGTAAAGCTCAATGATGTTCAAGCTCAACTTAAAAATGCTGATGTTGTAATTAGCGGCACCGGAGCCCCACATTACATTTTAACCAGGGAAATGATTGAAAAAACGATGAGCGAGCGTGATAAAACCCGTAAACTCCTTTTAATCGATATAGCAAATCCCAGGGATATTGAGGAATCAGTTACTGAACTTGAGAACGTAGAACTATGTAATATTGACAATCTCAGGGTAATTAGTGAAAAAACTCTTAAGATGAGAAAAGAAGAAGCTAAAAAAGCCGAAGATATAATTCAGGAAGAGATCAAGCTTTTAAATCTCCAGTACAAGCG
The DNA here is from genome assembly GCA_963727895.1 of uncultured Methanosarcinaceae archaeon. Taxonomy (GTDB): domain Archaea; phylum Halobacteriota; class Methanosarcinia; order Methanosarcinales; family Methanosarcinaceae; genus Methanosarcina. The sequence continues at coordinate 415,109 of CAVSHT010000009.1, forward strand.
CCAGAGAGCCGACAAAATTATATCTGACCTCTACAGGCAAGTGTACGATGTAAGAATAAATGAAAGGGAAAAAGCAGTAAACAGATTATCTGCTTACCATACAATAGGGAAAATTGAAACTGAGGTACTTGACGACCTTACCCATTCCATTGCAAATAAAATTCTTGCAGAACCTACTAAAGTCCTTCGTCAAGCAGCAGAACTCGAAAATGAGGAATTCCTTGATGTAGTTTCGAGGATTTTCTGCCTTGAAAAAGAGAAGGTAAAGGTTGAAAAAATAAAACCCGATTGCGTAAATGAGTTAAATCAAGTCTCTGAAAAAGGCAACTCGTAAGAATAACCAAAAGTTAGATTAAACTAACAATAACAGAAGTGATTAAATGTTTCCAGATCTAAGGTTAAGAAGATTGAGAAAAGGAAAGATAAAGAACCTTGTGCGTGAAACGACCTTATCCGTGGACGATCTTATCCAGCCTATTTTTGTGAATGAAAATATCTACTCTCCTGTTGAAATACCTTCCATGCCTGGAATATATAATATTCCTCTCTCTGAGGTTGCAAAAGAGGCAAGGGAGATTGCAGACCTCGGAATTCCTGCAGTAATCGTTTTCGGAGTACCTGCATTTAAAGATGCAGAAGGCAGTTCCTCTTATGGCAAAAAAGACATTGTTCAGGAAGCTGTCCGCAGAATCAAGGCAGAGGTTGGAGACGAACTTGTGGTGATTACAGATGTCTGTATGTGCGAATACACAAGCCACGGTCACTGCGGAATTGTGGACATGGAAACAAAAGAAATTTTGAATGATCCTACACTTGAGATCCTTGGAAAAATTGCAGTGAGCCATGCAGAAGCAGGCGCTGATATAGTGGCTCCATCAGGTATGATGGATGGAATGGTAGAAGCCATCAGACAAGCACTTGACCGTAATGGATTTGATAATATTCCAATCATGTCCTATGCCGCAAAGTACCACTCCTGTTTCTATGGACCTTTCAGGGAAGCTGCTGCATCAGGATATTCCTTTGGAGATCGTTCTACCTATCAAATGGACCCTGCGAACAGCAATGAAGCTATAAGAGAAGTGGACCTCGATCTCTCTGAAGGCGCAGATATGATAATTGTAAAGCCAGCTCTTCCCTACCTTGATATTATTTTCCGGGTTAAAATGGAATTTGGAATGCCGACAGTTGCATACGCTGTAAGCGGAGAATATTCCATGATCAAAGCCGCCGCAGCTAATGGCTGGCTTGATGAAAAGAAAGCAATTTACGAATCTCTTATTTCCATTAAAAGGGCAGGAGCCGATATTATCATTACCTACTTTGCAAAAGATGCTGCCCGCATGCTGAAGTAAGTGCCTCTTTTTCAGGCACACTTCTTTTTAGAAAGCTTATTCCATTTTTCTCTTTCATTTTCTGATCTTTTAAGCCTAATATTAATTTCACTAATTAATTTCACTCATATGCTTATCATTACTGCTTAATAGGGAAAAAACTGCTATAATATAGAGAGCAGCAAAAAAGATGTTGCACATTACTTATAAGTGCAATTTAATATATAGTCAGTAGAATATAAAAATTCGGTTTAATTCAAAATTCAGTTGGTTAAATTTTAATTCAAAATTCAGTTCAAACTTGAGTTCAGCCCAGAGCTTCACTAAATATATGAATAATTATCACAGATTTTCAGCTTAATTTGGTGAGATTTCCATGGTATCTGAGGTAACACTTGAAAAATCAAAACAGATGTACGAGAAAGCAAAGACTCTTATTCCAGGTGGAGTGAGCAGTCCTGTACGTGCAATCAAGCCCTATCCTTTCTATACAGTATCAGCTAACGGTTCAAAAATAAAGGATCTTGACGGGAACGAATACATCGACTACTGCCTGGCTTACGGCCCTGCAATTCTTGGGCATAACCACCCTGTAATAAAAGAGGCTATTAAAACCCAACTAGATAATGGCTGGCTCTACGGAACTCCTATTGAGCTTGAAGTAACCCTTGCAGAAAAGATTGCAGGATATTATCCCAGTATCGATATGCTCCGCTTTGTCTCTACAGGCACGGAGGCTACAATGAGTGCTCTTCGCCTTGCCCGTGGTTTTACAGGCAGAAACAAGTTTATTAAAATTGAAGGCGGGTTTCACGGCGCCCATGATGCGGTGCTGGTAAAAGCAGGATCAGGAGCTACAACACTTGGAGAGCCAGATTCCCTTGGAATTCCTGCAGATTTCACAAAGTATACCTTGCAAGCTCCATACAATGACATCGAAACAATGTTTGAACTTGTAGAAAAAAACAAAGATGAGCTTGCTGCAGTAATCATTGAGCCTGTACTTGGAAACATAGGACCGATAACTCCTCTGCCCGGGTATCTGGAAGAACTCAGAAAGCTTACTCTGGAAAACGATGTGCTTCTCATATTCGATGAAGTTATTACTGGATTCAGGCTTGCAATGGGAGGGGCACAGGAATACTTTGGAGTTGTGCCTGATATGACTACTCTTGGGAAGATCGTAGGTGGAGGTCTTCCAATAGGGGTTTTTGGTGGCAAGAAAGAAATAATGGAAATGATCTCTCCATCAGGACCGGTCTACCAGGCAGGAACATTTAGCGGAAGCCCCTGTTCTGTAGCTGCCGGTATTGCAGTACTTGATTATCTGGAAAAAGAAAAGATCCACGAAAAAGTTAATTCAAAAGGCGATTACATAAGGGCTGTGCTCTCTGAGATCGTTGAAGATGAAGGGCTTGATTACAGCGTATGTGGAATTGCTTCAATGTTCAAAATTTTCTTTGGAGCCGAACCTCATAATTACCAGGAAGCTCTGAAGTGCGATAAAGAAGGTTATCTTGCTTTCTTCCACAGAATGCTTGCAACTGGAATTTTCCTTCCTCCTTCGCAATTTGAGACAAACTTCGTGTCTGCAGCTCACAGTGATGAGGATATAGAAAAAACCCTAAAAGCATATACCGAAAATCTCTGAACGGATTTTCATCTTTTAAAACGAGGATTCTATATGATTATAGGTACGAGGGGCAGTCAGCTTGCGCTTGCCCAGGCCAAGACTGTTGCACACCTTTTGAAAGAACAGGGCGTTGAAACAGACATAAAAATTGTAAAAACCAGTGGAGATCGATTTACTGACCGTCCTCTGCATGCAGTATCAAGCGGAGTTGGGGCTTTTGTCAGGGAACTGGATGATGTTATGCTTGCAGGGGAAATAGATATCGCTGTCCATTCCATGAAAGACATGCCAACAATTCGCCCACCAACCCTTCCAACTGCAGCAGTTCTGAAGAGGGATACACCATTCGATATCCTGCTGACTTATGATGGGACACCCCTTGATGAACTTCCTGAGCAGTCTATTATAGGCACCAGTTCCCTGAGAAGGGCTGCCCAGATCAAGCGCTATAGGCCTGATCTTATTACACAGGACTTAAGAGGAAATATCGATACAAGGCTCAGGAAACTTAAAGAAGGAAAATATGACGGTATCCTTCTTGCCAAGGCAGGGCTTGAACGCATGAATTGGAAAATTGAAGGTGAGATTCTTTCTCCAGATTTCTTCTGCCCCTCTCCTAACCAGGGTACAGTTGCAGTTGTCACAAGAGCAAGCACTGAAGCGGAAGATACAGTATCCAAGCTTGACCATACTGACAGCCGAATTGCTACCGAAATAGAGCGTATATTAATATCTGAACTAGGTGGAGGCTGCACCACTCCTATAGGTTCCTATGCTGAAATTATGCCTGACAGGAAAGAAATCCATGTGCATGCAGAAGTTCTTTCCTTAGATGGAGAGGAAACTGTCGGAATAAATGAATATATTCCTATGGCAGGAGGCGTTGAAAAAGCCAGAGAACTCGGGCGCAGCCTTGTAAATATGGGTGGAAAGAAACTGGCTGAAGATGCACTCCTCCAAATTTCCAGAGATTCGTGCGGCTCCGAGAATTTATACGAATAATGCTATAGGGTCGAAGGGAGTGAGCTAATGTATACTCTTACAGGAATTAAACTGAAAAATCCAACAATTCTTGCAGCCGGAGTGCTTGGAACAACCGGAGCATCTCTGTGCAGAGTTGCACATGAAGGTGGAGCAGGTGCGGTTGTAACTAAATCCATAGGTCCCACGCCTAAAACCGGGCATCATAACCCTACTATGATCCAGCTTGACTGCGGATTTTTGAATGCTATGGGGCTTCCGAATCCTTCCTATCCTGCTTTTCTTCAGGAACTCGAAATTGCAAAAAAGGATTCAGGAGTCCCAATAATCGCAAGTATCTTCGGCGGAAGTCCTGCCGAATTTAAAGAAGTTGCCGAGGGCCTACTTCCCGGAAAACCCGATGCTTTTGAGCTTAATGTAAGCTGTCCACATGCAGAAGGGTATGGAGCTGCTGTTGGTTCTAATCCCTGTCTTGTAGAGGCAATTACAGCCGCAGTAAAAGATGCAGTTAATGTGCCTGTTTGGGTTAAACTCACTCCTAATGTTTCTGATATTACATGCATAGGAAATGCGGCTGAATCCGGAGGAGCAGATGCGGTTGTTGCAATTAATACTGTAAAAGGAATGGCTATAGATATCGAGTCAGGGTATCCTGTCCTTGGAAATCGCTCAGGTGGACTTTCAGGAAAGGCGATTAAACCCGTAGCTGTAAAATGTATCTATGATCTTTATACTGCCCTGGAAATTCCTGTAATAGGAGTGGGAGGTGTATCTTCCTGGCAGGATGCAGTAGAAATGATGATGGCAGGAGCTGTAGCTGTACAGGTTGGATCAGCCGTGTATGACAGGCTTGATATATTCTCTGAAATCAGTACAGGAATCGAAGCTTTCCTTCAAAAGAAAGGATATTCGGATGTAAAAGAATTAATAGGGCTTGCCCATGAGATGGTCTAATGCTTCCTCTTAATGCTACAATAGTACGGATTAATGAAGAGTCACCTTCAGTCAGGACTTTTTTCTTTGATCCTTATTTTGAGATTATGAAGCCCGGCCAATTTGTAATGGTCTGGATTAGAGGTGTGGATGAGATACCTATGGGCCTCTCAAATCAGAACTCCATAACTGTTCAAAAAGTGGGAGAGGCAACTTCAAAACTTTTAGAGTTAAAAGAAGGAGATTCCTTTGGGCTCAGAGGCCCATTTGGAAGAGGATTTTTCCTGCCTTCGAAGGGAGAAAAAACTCTGGTAATTGCGGGGGGGGTTGGAGCTGCTCCTCTTGCTCCTTATGCTGAGGCAGCCCATAATGCAGGCTCGGAAGTGCATACGGTTCTTGGAGCGCGGAGCGAAAACGACCTGATTTTTGAAGAACGCTTTGCAGCAGCAGGAAATATATATATTTCTACTGATGACGGATCAAAAGGGAAAAAAGGCTTTGTAACAGATGTACTTACCGACCTCAAACTATCTGTTTATGACAAAATTGCAGTCTGCGGACCAGAAATAATGATGGCTTCGGTTTTCAGACTCCTTGAAAACAGAAAAGTCCTTGAAAAATCTGAGTTTAGCCTTCACCGTTATTTCAAATGCGGCATAGGAGTCTGCGGTGCATGCTGTATAGATAAAATAGGGCTCAGAGTTTGTAAGGATGGACCTGTGTTTTCAGGAATGCAACTTCTTGACTCAGAACTTGGGAAATATATGCGGGATGCCAGTGGGCGAAGAGTTAAAATTTAAGTTTGAATATAATCCCTTTAAAAAATAAAGAAAAGCGCACGGCAAACTATCTCGAAAAATAGGAGAAGAAACAAATATGATTGGAAGGTTTAGATTAGGGGATGAAATTTTTTATGGAGAAATAGAAAATGAAAATGTGTATCCAAAAGGTGGAGTCCTCACAGGAGTTTTTAATCTTTCGGAACTTCGCGTCCTTCCACCTGCGCCTCCTTCCAAAATCGTATGTGTGGGATTGAACTATCGGGATCACGCTGAAGAGATGAATATGGAAATCCCGGAAAACCCTGTTCTTTTTTTAAAGCCTCCGTCAGCAGTTATAGGACATGAAGATAAAATAATTTATCCAGCATCTAGCTCTAAAGTAGAGTATGAAGCTGAACTTGCATTCATTATTGGTAAACGTTGTAAGAATATCCCAGCCTCAAAGGCTATAGATGTAATTGCAGGTTATACCTGCTTTAATGATATAACTGCCCGGGACCTCCAGCAAAAAGATGGCCAGTGGACAAGAGCAAAGAGTTTTGATACTTTTGCAGCTATCGGGCCTTATCTTGCTTATCATGACGAAATTGATATTACGGATGCAAAAATTGTATCCAGAGTAAATGGGGAAATCAAGCAGGATTCCAACACTTCAAACCTTATTTTTGATATTTCTTACCTTGTTGAATTCATTAGTGAGATCATGACCCTGGAAGTAGGAGATGTTATTGCTACAGGAACGCCTCCAGGGGTTGGAGAAATCCAGCGTGGAGACATTGTAGAAGTTGAGGTTCAAGGAATCGGAACACTTAGAAACGAGGTTGTTTGATGCTGCTTGAGAATATTATAAATGAACTTGACCTTACAGAGCGCCATCTTCTGGTTCTCAAAAAAGTAATTGAAGAAGCCCCAATCGGAATCCTGAAACTTGCAGAGGTTACCGGAATGCAGAACCATAAAGTACGTTACTCTCTAAGGGTTCTTGAACAAGCTAACCTTATCAAGCCATCTGCTCAAGGAGCTGTGCCCGGGGATGCAGCTCCTATATTCCTGGAGAATTTTCAGCAAGAGATTGAAAAAATCAATGATAAAATATCTCGCATCCGGGAAATTGAAGCTTCTATCCCAAAATAAGACCCACGTTCATAGTATTGACAAAAAAATTGTCTTTATTTCTCTAATTTTTAGTTTCTTTTATCTATACTACTTTCCATAGTCCTTTTGAGACTCGTTTTCCTTTTTTGTAGGAGTTAATGGTCTCTATCTGAATGTTAACTTTAATAGTTATTGAACTTTTCAAGGATTCTTTTCTACGTTTATGCTAAAATATCACTTTCTGCGCAGATTGGTTTCGAGTCTATTTACACTATATAAATCATTTTATAGCAAAAACATAGAATATAATATTAAAAAGAAAAAAATTAAAAATAAATTTTAAGTTTTGTTATTAGTTATTGAGCCGATCCCAAAACTCAAAATTATGTATTTAGATATTGAATTTGCAATCATCACTTGATCTTTGGATTATGAAAGCAATACTGAAAATTTTATGATTTAGAGAATAAAGTTGGTTTTGGGATGGCCTCATGATATAGAAAAAGGACAGGATGAGGACTTATGGGAACTAACAAAAAATTATATTCAGTAACCCTAGCTTCAATAACCCTGATATTATTTTTAACTCTAATTTCATCTACGGCTTCTGCAGCTTCTCCTATAATCACTGAAACTCGGATTACAACAAATCCATCAAATTCAGAAAATCCTGTTATCTATGGAAACAACATAGTGTGGCAGGATGACCGCAATGGAAACTGGGACATCTATATATTTAATCTTTCCACAAAAGAGCAGATTCATACTACCAATACGGCAAGTCGGGTATCGCCTGATATCTACGGAAACAAGGTAGTATGGGAAGACGAGCGTAATGGAGGACATGATATCTATTTGCAAGATCTCGCTACTAAAAAACAGACTCGAATCACCACAAGCGGGGAAGCATACAGTCCCAAAATTTACAGTAACACTATAGTATGGCAAGATAACCGCAGTGGAAATATGAGTATCTACATGTACGATTTGTCAACTAAGACGGAAACAAAGATAAATACCGGTAGGGCAGCATATAATCCTGATATAAATGGTCACAGAATAGTGTGGGTGGATAGAGATGGTTGGCCAGAACTCGCCATGTATGATATATCGACCCATAAAGTAACTTTACTTGGTAATGATTATTTATATAATGCTAAAATCTTTGGTGATAAGATAGTAATTCAAACAGATCCCGATAATATTGCCATGTATGATTTATCTACCTCCACAGTTACTACACTTGTTCCATATGATACAGATTATGCCCTTGCTATTTACGGTGATAAGGTAGCTTATACATGGACTGATCGTATGGGTGTAAATGAGGTATGGATGTATGATATCTCCACTAGTATCAACACTCAGATTTCCAAAAGTGAATCAGCATCATTTCCTGACGTTTATGATAACAGGATAGTTTGGCAAGATTCTCGTAATGGAAACTGGGATATCTACATGGCTACTCTCAGTTCAAAAAGCGTTGTAGCTGCGTTTTCTGCATCCCCTACTATCGGATATGCGCCTATGAAGGTAACATTTACTGACAAGAGTACAGGATCACCAACTTCATGGAAATGGAGTTTTGGAGACGGAACATATTCAACGACCAAGAATCCAACACATACATATTCTGAAGCCGGAAAATACACTGTTAGCTTAACAGTAAAGAATGATGCTGGAAGCAACATGACAGCGAAAAAGAATTACATAAATGTTGCAACATTAAAAGCTCCTATTGCTGCGTTTTCGGCATCTATAAGATCAGGAAAAGCTCCATTAAAGGTTCAATTTACGGATAAAAGTGCCAATAGTCCAACTTCATGGAAATGGGGTTTTGGAGATGGAACATATTCAACAGCCAAGAATCCAGTACACAAGTACAGTAAAGTAGGAAAATATACTGTTAGCTTAACAGTAAAAAATGCGAAAGGAAGCAATACTAAAAACATATCTGGATATATTACAGTAAAAAGCAAGTGAATGTTGTAAATTCAAACAATAAAAAGTAAAGTCAGACAGGAGTGGGAGGGTTATTTATTTGCTGACTTTTATCATATGGAATAGTATTTTGAGACAAAAATGTCAATGGCAAACCTTACTAGTATGTAGTAGAGTCTGTTAGAATTAGTGGGAAGGCAAAAACTATTTTTCAGGTTTACTGGATAGTACAGAAAAAAAACACTTGAAATGAAAAAGCAATCTGAATTAATGCTAAATTAATTATTGAATTTTTTAGATGGATTTATTGTATCTTGGAAAGAAACTAAATACTTTAACACAATTTTTGAGTAATATCCAGAAATCCGCCAACGATTAATATTTTGAAAATATGACATATCGTCGTTTGTTAGATTCAGTAATTAAGTATATATAAATTATACAATTGATCATATTTTATTGTTGGATCTAATTCTGAATATAAATAATAAGTATTTGGGAGAAGCTTCTATGACCTTAAGTCCTGAAGACCTTAAAACAATTAAAAAATATGCTTATCAAAATGCTGTAAAATACGGAAAAGCTCCCCAACCCAAAGCTGTAATGGGAAAAGTTATGGGTGAGTGTCCACAACTCAGATCCGACCCAAATGCAGTATCTGAGGCTCTTGAAACTATTATTCCCGAAATTGCAAAAGGAAATCCTGAAACCTGGGAGGCAACGCTTTCAGAAATTGCCCCTGAGCTTATTGAAGCTCTTAGTGTAAAAAAAGAGCCTGATAAAGGATTAAAACCTCTTGAAGGAGCAGAAAACGGAAAAGTTGTAATGCGCTTTGCCCCGAATCCAAACGGTCCCGGAACCCTTGGAAGCTCAAGAGGCATGATAGTTAATTCCAAATACGTGAAAATGTACGGAGGAAAATTTGTCCTGCGTTTCGATGATACCGATCCTGATATAAAACGACCTATGCTTGAAGCTTATAACTGGTATCTCGATGACTTCAAATGGCTTGGAGTAGTGCCTGATCAGGTAGTCTATGCCTCTGATCATTTCCCTATCTATTACGATTACGCAAGAAAACTTATTGAGATGGGCAAGGCTTATGTTTGTTTTTGTACTGGAGCTGATTTTAAAAAATATAAGGATGCAAAGCAGGCCTGCCCTCATAGGGATACCAGCCCTGAAGAAAATCTGATGCACTGGGGAAAAATGCTTGCCGGAGAATATGAAGACCAACAAGCAGTCCTGAGAATCAAAACTGATATAAAGCACAAAGATCCAGCTTTAAGGGACTGGGGAGCCTTCAGGATAAGAAAGATGTCTCATCCTCGTCCTGAGATTGGGAACAAATACATTGTCTGGCCACTTCTTGATTTTGCAGGCGCTATTGAAGACCACGAACTGGGCATGACCCACATCATCCGCGGAAAAGACCTTATAGACAGCGAAAAGCGACAGGGGTATGTCTATAAATACTTTGGGTGGACGTACCCAAGAACAACCCACTGGGGCAGGGTCAAAATCCATGAATTCGGAAAGTTCAGCACAAGTACCCTGAGAAAAGCTATTGAAGCAGGTGAATACAGCGGCTGGGATGATCCGAGGCTTCCAACAATCCGCGCAATCCGCCGCCGTGGGATTCAGGCTGAAGCCCTCAAAAAGTTCATGATCGAAATGGGGGTTGGAATGACTGACGTCAGCATAAGCATGGAGTCACTCTATGCTGAAAACCGCAAAATTGTAGACCCTATTGCAAACCGTTATTTCTTTGTTTGGAATCCAATAGAACTGGAAATTACAGATGTAGAGCCGACAGTTGCTAAAGTTCCTCTTCACCCTACTGACCATGCAAGAGGATTTAGGGAAATTGCCACAGGAAATAAAGTGCTAATCTGCACAGAAGATGTTGAAAAACTGGATATAGGCTCTGTTATCCGCTTAAAAGACTCCTGCAATATCGAAATCACCTCACTTTCTCCACTTCAGGCAAAGCTCTCCGACGTTTCTCTTGAAGCCCTTAAAAAAGCAAAAACGAAGATTATACACTGGGTTCCAACTGACGGAATAAATGTGAAAGTACGCGGCCCTGAAGGAGATCTCAATGGAATCGGTGAACGCGGAATTACAACCGAACTTGATAAGATCATACAGTTTGAACGCTTTGGTTTTTGCAGGATCGACGCCATAAGTGAAGAAGAAGTTGTAGCGTATTTCGCTCATAAGTGATTTTTAGAAGAATAAAAGGATAATTATCAGTCCTTTTTCTTTTACTTACATTCCATTAACTTTTTTGTTTTTTCCATTACTGAAAAAGATCAGTACCTTTATAAAGATAGCAAAAAGATTCCTTTTTGATTTTAAAAGTGAGTTACATATTTATTAAAGATTCAAGAAGTTAATATAAGAAGAAATCTAGCAAATAATGTTATTTTCCCGGAAAAATTATGATTATTTTAGAGTATAACATATTGAATTTTTTTCAAAAAATACAAAGATATTTTATAATATGACTTGTATAAACCATAGATGTCAACTTGGAAAATAAACAAAAAGAAAATATAATCTTTTTATAAAAGTTGACCTGGTTAGAAGCCGTAATTAATGAAATAGAAGATTGGCCAAAAAGAATAACATATGTGGTCAGTGACATATTTTGAGTTACAGAAGATAAGCTTCTAACATCCAATACACTTCCAATGACTTATCCCTATAATGTGATTGGAGAGTGGAACTCTGTGTGTAAATGTGTAGTCCCACACAAATCACAGAGAACCGAATTGGATAGATTCGAAAATATTACGCAGACGTAATTAGAATCTTTGAATTACCGTATAGAGCCGACATAATTAGATATTTGATACAAATTCGGTCTAATTAGATAGTTCGGAAAAACATTACGGGTAACGTAATATGGAATTTTGAGAAATATATGGGAAAATGTATAGATTGTCATGGAATTTTTGAGTTTAATCAAATTCTAAGTCCAACTCAAGGTTATACGATGCTAAAAAAGAATTCAGGAACCCTATTCCTGATAAAAGGTCTTATTTTAACAACCGTACATGCTTTGGGAAAAATATACTGTAACTCTATGAAGTCTCAAATTCACTCAAATTCCAAACCCAACCCAAAGGTGATACGATGCTAAAAAGACAGATAGGAACCCTATTCCTAGTAACATGCCTTATTTTAACAACCGTACCCGCGGCGTTAGGCGCACAGAATTCAATAACTGTAAGTCCGACATCTGGGTCCGATGCCCAGACTGCAATAAATAATGCAATAAATTCCGTAGCCTCAGGAGCAACATCAAGTAATCCTGGATATGTTCTCCTCAGTGCTGGCACTTATAAGATAAGTGCACCTATAGTTTTAAAATCCAATGTAGTACTGAAAGGTGCAGGCGATGATACAGTAATCTTTGCTAGCGGTTCAGTTTGTAACTCTGATGGATCACCTGCATATATATTCGGATCAGGTGTTTCTAACGTTGAAGTATGTAATCTTCAATTCAAAAGTGCAGCAACGGGAACTGGTGATGGAGGTCACGGAGACTATAGAAACTGCATAAAATTCACGTCTATCGAGTGATAGTAAAGTACATGATATTTCATTCACGCGCTATCTGTACGGTGATGGTGTCAGAATCAGTAAAAGTTCTGGAATTGAAATATATAATTGCAGAATGCATTCCGTAGGACACGACGGTGTCTCATTCTTATCAGGCACTAAGGATTCCAGAATGTATAACTGTGATGTTGAGGTCCAAACTAATACAGGTGTCAGGATGGACAGCGCCGCAAATATTGAAGTTGGACCATAATACCTTTTCAGGTAGTGCCGGGTCTGGTTGGTGCTGCGTTGAGCTGGAAAATTCACTGACAAATGCGAATGTCCATCACAACATTATGCATGATTTCAAAGGATCAAGCAGCAGTGCAGGCGTTGGAAACATTCATGCAAGTGGTTCGATTAGCGTCCATGACAACGTTATGTGGGGTGTGTCGCCTTACATTCAGGTAGGATCAGGCTCGAATACATTAGGACCATCTGATCACAATGTTGATAACTGGGTAGCCAAAGGATATGGCTACGGTTCTTCTGACAACTAATTCAACAAACACGATGGAACATTTCAACATTAAGAGTCCATTTTAGAGTACAGGACAGAATCGTATGATTAAAATGGTTCGATTTTTACAGAACCAATGCCGTAAATGAAGAAGAAGTTGTGGTTTAATTTGCCATGAATAAGTACCTGGAAGATGGAGAATAGGAAACCATTCTTTATTCTCCCTAAATTTATTTTTGCCTTTCCTTTTTTCTGAGATTTATTGATCACGCATGATAAAAAGCCACCAGGTTTGTTTAGTAGATTTAAAGCTTGGTATTAATACAATTTTCAAAAATTGACCTTATATTTAATACGTTAACGCTTTTAAATCGAATTCGAATCTCTTAATTTTTTATTCCATTTTTTTACTAACAATCTGAGATAAATAAATATTCACCTTTGTCAGGCTCCGTTTTTTAGGGAAATTATCTTTCAAATTATATGATTATTATAAAAATAAGATTAAAAAGAGAAAATTTAAAAACTGACATGAAATTCAAATTATTAACATTTTTCAGATGAAAAATAAAATAAAAAAACAGATTAGGGAACGTATGAAAATAATAGCACCATATACTAAGTGGATACGAACTTATGGAGTAGAAAATGGTCTGGAATATGCTGGCCCAGTAGCTCATGAGATGGGGATCAAGACTGCAATTAGTGCATGGCTTAGTGGAGATACTGAAGCAAATGAGAGACAGATAAAAGAGTTGATCAATGAAGCAAAAGCTGGTGATGTTGATCTAGCCATAGTGGGTATTGAAACACTTCAAAGAAATGATCTTTCAGAAGATCAGCTTATTGATTATATCAAGCGCGTTAAACAGGCAGTGCCTTCTGGCACCAATGTTACAACAGCAAATACGTACAGCGAGCTTCTGAATCACCCCAAGATAATGGATGAGTGCGATGTCATCATGTATAACAGTTACCCCTACTGGGAGGGCGTTGGCATTGATAACGCAGTGAAAATTCAGGATAGTCGCTATAAGAACTTAGTTAAGAATGTAAAGAATAAACCAATTATAGTCTCTGAAACTGGATGGCCCAGTGCAGGAAACACGATTGGAGATGCTGTGCCATCACCTGAAAATTCTGCCAAGTATTGTTACGATTTTGGTTCATGGGCGCGTAAGAATAACATTCAATACTTTTACTTTGAAGCATTTGATGAAACATGGAAAAATGTAAATGAAGGCCCACAGGGTGCTCACTGGGGAGTGTGGGACAAAGATGGCAGTATGAAACATGGAATGGAAAAGATCTTTACAAAAATCCCTAAGGCAAATTTTGCTGGATCTCCGACCTCAGGAAAAGCTCCGTTGAAAGTTCAGTTTACTGACAAAAGCACTAACAATCCAACTTCATGGAAATGGAGTTTTGGAGATGGAAAATATTCAGCAACCAAAAACCCTTCACATACATACAGTAAAGCAGGAAAATACACTGTTAGCTTAACAGTAAATAATGCAGCTGGAAGTAATACGTTAAAAAAATCAAGCTATATAAATGTCGCAGCACCCCTAAAGGCTCCAATTGCTGCGTTTTCTGCCTCACCAAGATCAGGAAAAGCCCCACTAAAAGTGAAGTTTACTGATAAAAGCAGCAATATTCCAACGTCATGGAAATGGAGTTTTGGAGATGGAATTTATTCAACACTCAAGAATCCTGCACACACGTACAGTAAAGCAGGAAAATATACTGTCAGCTTAACAGTAAAAAATGCAGTTGGGAGTAATACTAAAAGCGTATCTGGATATATCATAGTATCCAAAAAATAAACTATTAAAATGGAAAAACAATGAAAAAATAAAGACAAAAGGATATGAGAAAAAAGATCAAAGCTAAAGAGTCTGGGACCATCGGATCAAATCATGAAAAATGGATATGTTCTTTAGATTTATGAGATTTAGAACATCCATATTGCTTAGATTGTCATTAACTGATCCCATACCTACACTATCTACTTCGAGTTTTACCGCCATTTTCTTCAGCTTTTTTCATTACTCTCATTGTCTCTTATTTTTTCCGGTTAAGAAATAAGCTGCTCCTATAGACAATCCGATAATTCCAGACCCCGGACCAGGAGATTTTTTTTCTCCAGAAGTATTTCCTTCATTAGTGGTATTGTTGGTAGCATTTTTAGCGGTAGATTCATTTGCCTCTTTGGTTTTGTTTATATTGATTTCGTTTGATTCTCTAGTGGCTATACCCTGTTCATAAGCAGTGGTATTAAGCTCACTCTCAAGAGTTTTAACAGCATTGGGAACTTTAGGGAAAAGTGGATACTTGTCGACTCCTCCGCCTGTGAGGTTGTATGGCACATCGCAAATCCCGTTACTATTATTATCTAGGCTGGTTTGACTGTAGCCTTTAACTTCCGGATCAGCCCAATAATTTCCTCCAATGTAAGGACCCTTGACGAGATTCTGTTTTGTTATGAGAGGACTCTGCCAGATGTTTTCCTCATTTACGGATTTTTCTTCCACATTTGCAGTATTGTTAAGGTAATTGTTATAGATAAGATTCTTAACGCTTGTTTGAAGGGAGATTCCTGGACCGTAATTATAGGCAATTATATTATTCAGAATCTCGTTTGAGTTTGAGCTTTCGAGCCTTATTCCTTTTTCATTAAGTGTAATGAGATTGTTGCGTATGGTATTATTATTGGAATCATTGAGGTAGATACCGTATTCAGATCCCTGAACGTTGTTGTTGTTAATATAGCAGCTTTTAGCCTCATCAAGTAAGATTCCTGCTTTTTTCGAACCTTCGATACCAAAACCACTGAATAAAGCACCTTCTTTGCTGATTTCAACAGTACTCTGTGTGGGATCAGCCGCCCTAATGACGGTCTTATCTGGATTGTTTCCTTCCGACCAGATTCGAACCTCTTTATTGATTTTAATATTTTCGGCATATACACCAGGACTTACAAAAATCGCGTCTCCAGCATCTGCTGCGTCGATTGCAGCCTGTATAGAAGAATAATCGCTGTCTGTTGTCGAATTTACTCTTAAATTAGAAGCCGAAGCAGTTGAACAGATACAGAAAACAGCCAGAATAACCGCAACTGCTGTCAGCTTAAAAGTTCTCAAGCTCTGTCTATTTATTTTTTTCATATTAGGTCTCCCTTCATCGTTTAAAGCTTCCTTTTTCCTTTAATCAGGCACTAGCTTTTTAGAAAAGAGAAGGTTTCCTTCCTTAGACATTTAACTAGCCTTTATTAAAAAACTCTATTAATACTTTGTTAAGTAAGAAAATTTATTCCTAGATATACCTTTGGAAACTAAAAATTCCAAACAGCTATCCTTAAATAATAGTTTATTATCCTCTACAATAGAAAAAATTAATTTCAATTAAGAGTCTTACATACTGTAAATCGAAGATAATTCTAAAATTTATTGTGTTGTTATTGTCTCTAATGGAGGCTTAAAAATGGATGAAAAGCTTGCGCCTCACCTTGAAGAGTTAACCAGGGCGCTTGGAGACCTTGAAAATACTGGCATTCGGGCAGAGTTTGAGAAACTTATTGCTTTTCGCGTACCACTCGATGTTGCAAAAGAGAGTATCCTCCGCAAGTTCGGAGGAAAAAAGAAAGTTCTGAAAGTAAAAGATCTGTTCTGCGAACCTTAAGAGTTTCGAACTTACAGGCAGGATTCTGGATCTTGGGGAGAAATCAATCCGCCCGCGGGAAGGAGCTCAGGAAAAGCCTTCTAGGCTTTATACCGGAGTTCTTGCGGACGAAACCGGATCAGTTCTGTTTTCGTCCTGGAAAGAGTTTCCATGTTCGATCGGTGATGTGATCAACGTCAAAAACGCTTATACCCGTATCTGGCAGAATCGAATCAGGCTTTCTATGGGGGAACAGTCTTTTGTGTCAAAAATCTCTGACTCCACGCTTCCGTCTTTATCCGAACTTTCAGGAAGCAAGAAAAAAAAGTTAATAGACATAGGATCTGTAGATTTTTCCGTGGATACCATAGCCTGCGTGCTCAAGCTTTCTCACAGGGAAGTTCTTGTAAAGGGTCGCCAATCTGTGGTGATCTCAGGCGTGCTTGCAGATGAAACTGGCAGGCTGCCTTTTACAGCATGGATTGAACTTGCTGGCATCGATATTGGAAGCATCCTCCAAATAGAAGGAACTCAGATTCGAATATTCAGAGGAATGCCATCGATAAATATTCTGAGCAGTACAAAAATTTCCCCTATCGGGTCAGAAGAAACCGAAAAACTCGAATTTACTTTTGAATCAATAGTAAAAGAGCCTGCCCCTATCAAAATTGAAGAGATAGATTCAAGAGACAGCATGTTTGACGTGGTTACGGCAGGCAATGTGATTTCAGTCAGGCCTGGTTCAGGCATAATTTCTCGCTGCCCTGAATGCAGCCGTGTAATCCAGAAAGGACACTGCAGGGTTCACGGCAAAGTAGAAGGCATACGAGATATGCGGATCAAAGCTATACTGGATGACGGAACAGGCTCCATGTCGGTTATGTTTCCAAGAGAGCTTGCGGAAATTGTCTATGGAAAGACTCTTGAAGAAGCCGAACAGTTGATGTTCTCTGACGTCTCTAAAGATGCAGTTTATGAAGATTTAAGACGTTATCTTACAGGTCGCTATCTTGCAGTACGCGGAAATTCCTCAAAAAACGAATTTGGTATTTCTTTTGTAGCCGAGAATTCCTGGGTACCTGAAGACGATCTTGAAGTTAGGGTAGTGGAGTTACTTCGCAGACTCGGACCAGATGAGGAAAGCAGGCAGGATAGAAATTTGCAGGTTTTCGATGGAGGAATCGATCTTGCTTAAACGAGAGGTTGCAAAAAGAGTTTTTGCAAGAGAATTTGAAGCCTGCAGAGAACTTGAAAAAAACGCACTTTCGGACTCGGAAGCTGAAGATTCAAAAACTCCAAATTTGCTTATTAGCTCTCTTGGACTTATTCTCAATCGTGTTTTTGTGGTTGGAGTTGTTACAGAACTTGACAACATTGGAACACAGAGTGATATGTGGAAGGCGAGAATAGTCGATCCAACTGGAGCTTTTACAGTATACGCAGGTCAGTATCAGACTGAAGCTTCAATATTCTTTTCAACGGTACAGGTTCCTTCTTTTATTGCACTTACCGGAAAAGCCAGAATCTATGAACCTGAACCTGAATCTGTTTTTGTATCTGTTCGAGCTGAAGAAGTAAATGTAGTGGATGAAGAAATTCGCAACAGGTGGTTTGTGGATACCGCAGAACAAACCGTTGAGAGACTTGAAATTTTCTCTGAAGCTCTGACCAGCGGATATTGCGGAGAGAAACTTCGAGAATACCTTATGGGAAAAAGTGTTTCTTCTGAACTCGCAGAGGGAATATCCATTTCACTTGAACGAGAACAGTATCCAGAGGAATTTATAAAAATACTTAGGACTTCTATCAGGGAAAGTCTTAAAACGCTGGATTTATATTCAGAAAGTGACGCAGGAGTCAAGATAGATCAGAAGGAATTTGTGTTAGAATTACTCAGAGAAATAGGGGGAAATAAAGGAGTAGATTACGCAGTTTTTGTGGATGCTGCAACCTCTAAGGGAATTTCTGAGAATGTTGTAGAGGAAACTGTCCGTTCTCTACTTTCAGGCGGCCAGTGTTATGAACCAAAAATAGGTATAATAAAACTTGTAGGGTAATCGTGTAGGAAAAAACCTATGAGAAAGAACAAAGCAAGAAAAATATACTTAAGAATACGTGTGATAACGCTTAAGTGTAATTAGGTTAATTGGTATCTCTGTTAAAATTTAATGTTTCATGCTTATCGTATTGATCTGGAGAAATTGACATGAAAGTATTAGTCAGTGATTCACTCTCCAACGAAGGATTGGAGATTTTAAAAGAACACTTTACTGTTGACGTTTCCACCGGGCTTTCCGAAGAAGAGCTGGTGAAAAAAATCAAAGATTATGATGCTCTTGTAATAAGAAGCGGTACCCAGGTAACCCAGAAAGTAATAGAGGCTGCCGACAACCTTAAAATTATAGGGAGAGCTGGGGTTGGAATTGACAATGTAGATGTGGATGCAGCTACAAAGAAAGGTATTATTGTGGCTAACTCTCCTGAAGGAAATATGATTTCGGCAGCAGAGCACACTATTGCCATGATGATGTCAATGTCCAGGAATATTCCTCAGGCAAATGCTTCTCTGAAAGCCAGAGAATGGAAACGCAGTAAATTTACGGGTGTTGAGGTAAAAGGCAAGACCCTGGGAATCATAGGTCTCGGGAGAATCGGCTCAGAAGTTGCAAAAAGGGCTTCAGGGCTCGAGATGAACCTTATGGGATATGATCCCTTTGTTTCCCAAAAACGGGCTATCGAGCTTGGAATAAAGCTGGGAACAGTTAATGAAATAGCAAAGGCAGCCGATTATATTACAGTGCACACGCCTCTCATTAAAGAAACAAGAAATATCCTTGATGAAGAGCAGTTTGCCCTGATGAAGCCAGGTGTCAGAATTCTTAACTGTGCCCGTGGTGGTATCATCAATGAAGAAGCTCTGGCAAAAGCTATTGAAAGCGGAAAAGTTGGCGGCGCAGCAATAGATGTTTTTGTAGAAGAGCCTCCTTTTAACAGTCCTCTTTTGAATTTTGACAATGTTATTGTGACTCCTCATCTTGGAGCCTCCACACAGGAAGCCCAGATCAATGTAGCTGTAGACATTGCAAAGGAAGTTGCATCCGTTCTTACAGGTGGGCAGGCAAAGAGTGCCATTAATATTCCTTCAGTAAAGCCGGAAGCTATGGCAGTCCTTGCTCCTTATATCAGACTCTCTGAGATAATGGGCAAAATTGCAGGACAGCTCGTTGATGGAAACTACGAAAAAGTAGAAATAAGGTACAACGGAGAAATTTCCGGAAAAGATACCAGACCTCTTACAGTCTCAGCTCTAAAAGGACTGCTTGAAATGGCACTCGGTTCTGGAGTGAACTATGTTAATGCTCCAATCCTTGCAAAGTCAAGACAGATTGCAGTTGTGGAAAGTAAATCCGAATCTTCGGAGGAATACTCTTCAACTATCAGTATAAAACTTAGCAGTAATGGACAGACAAAACTGGTTTCAGGTACTGTTGTTGGAGACGAGCCAAAGATTGTTGCAGTTGATGAGGACAGAGTAGATATCTTCCCTGCAGGCCGTATGATTTTTGCCAAACACATTAATAGGCCTAATGTTATCGGACCATGCTGCCTAGTTCTCGGTCAAAACGATATCAATATATCAGGGATGCAGGTTGGTAGGGGAGAAATTGGAGGAGTAACCCTTATGGTTCTTAACGTAGACACCGAGGTTCCTAACCCAATCCTTGAAAAAGTTAGGAAAGTTGATGGAATACTCGATGCCAAACTTGTAACACTCTAAGCATTCCATTTTCAGGAAGACTTTATTTTGGTAAAAGTTCAGGAGGATAAATCCTGAACTAGAACCTTTATATTTTGTGAGTCTGCTTATTGAATGTATATTTTTTAGATTTCAGATATTAGATTAGATTTTAGATTATTCAAATTTTGTAGTCATAAAATAGTATAATATATACTATTCCTTCAAGTGTCGTAGGCATAAAATAGTATAATATATACTATTCCTTCAAGTGTCGTAGGCACAAAAGGATATTATAACTCTTCTTTCAAGCACCAATTTTTAAGGAGGCAATTAATGGAAGAACTTAAATACATCGTCTCCGTTCCGTTTAAAAGAACTCTTGCATCTTCTCTCTCGGAAAAGGATTTTGAGTATTCCCTGGCTTTCGACCTGAAATGGTTTCCTCCAAAAACTGCCTCAAAAGTAAAGGAGAAAGCTCTTGAAGCAGGCTATTTGATACTTAAATCCGATACTCTTGTGCCTGGATTTGATGTGGAAAGTGTCCGGCTTCCGCATGCTTTCAAACCATCGGAGAATTTTCTCGAAAATCAAAAATATTCCGGAGAAAAAACAACGGTAAAAGAAGAAATTTCCTTTGAGAAAGTACTTGAATTTATTTCTGCAGACATTGGAGTAAACCGACAGAAACTTGTTTCTGAAATTAACTCTATGCAGGATAGATTATCTTATCTTGTAGATATTAGAATTGTGGCGCTTATAGTCGCAAAAAAATGGGGATGTAATATAGAAGTACCGTTGGAGAAGGTTTCCAGGTCTGTACTCGGCTATTCATTTACTACATAATCTTTATGTACTAGAAATGTTATTCACATCATACCAATTCTAATTAATCGCTTGTTCTTTAATTTGTTTTTTTCGGAGTCAAGTTCCGAAGAGGCAACTGTAGCGATGTTCGAACGCGATAGGGAATTTTTTTCCGCGTGAGTAAGATATGTACAAATCTTGCGGAGGAACATACATTGGGTAAAAAATCACTAGTAAAACTGACAAGAAAAACAAATCCAAGAATCGTTTCCCTGATTCTTACCCTGAAAGAAAGGGCAAATGCAAACATTGCCCCCATCTGGAAGGATATCGCGGGGCGTCTTGAGATGCCGTCCAGAAACTATGCAACTGTGAATATAAGTAAGATCAACAGACACA
>CAVSHT010000010.1:0-10032 GCA_963727895.1 uncultured Methanosarcinaceae archaeon
CAGTTTCTCTATATTCATTTTAGCGGCAATACCCTTTGCAGCACCCGGTACTGATGTGATTACACCAATATCGAGTTCCTCACGGAGTTCGCGCATAACATGTTCGTCTGCGAGATCCCTGATTTCTACATTGAGTTTCTTTGCCACGTACTGTTTTGCGTCTTTAATCCTCATATTCTTTGAGAATTCCATCCTTGACTTAGGTCTCCGGCTGCTCCCTTCCTGTCATACCTGAAGCCATTATGTGGGAGATCGGCATACCCAGAGGGTCGCCGACCCCGATCTATATGCCGTCTACTCCAGCAATCTCGACCATTGCTTTACTGGCTCTGGTAACTGCATCCACAGGCGGAGTTTCGAGCATGGGTATTCCACCGACACCCATACCCATATTCACGTGACATGGGATCAGAGCTTTCACTGCTCTTTATGAATGTGACAGCACGTGCAAGGTTCCAGGCTGAGGTCTTGCTCGTATTGGTGTTGCACACAGGTCCGAAAACGTTTGCGCCTGCTTTTGCAATAAGAGGTGCCTGCTTGTGAGGCCAGAGCCCTGCAAGAGTGACTCGTCATATTGAAGGTTTCCATGCATACCAAGTACACACTCTCCAGCCATGCCTGCTTCGATATACATATCAGGGAACTCTTTCCTCAGAGCCTGGATTGCGTGAAGGGTTCCGTACATATGAGCGTCGCCTGCAGCTGCAGTTGTGTCGAAGTTAACACCATCTGCACCCGAGGCAAAGAGTTTCTGCATGACCCATACAGTGTCCCTTGTAAGGTGTTCGGCTGCGTGTTCCATGGAATCCCAGGCTTCCTGAATCTTGAAAGCCTTCATCAGGTCTCCGGGGTTTTCGAAAGGTCCGTCAGGAGTATAATACAATCCCATGTTCGGCATTGCGCCGTAAAAGAGGGATGATCATATCTGCTCGCACACTTCCATTGCCGGCATTCGTTTGAAACAACTGGCTTCACAGGTTTGAAACTGTAGTCGATGTGACCGAGTTCCATTGTGTCTGCACCAAATGCCCTCTCGTGCATCATGCAGCCAACAAGACGGCTTGAGGGAATTCCTACACCACTGTTGCCCTGGTCACCGTCAAGCGGATTGTACCTATATCGTGAGTAACCGGTACTTCCATACCCTGCTCGACACTAATTTGCCGGGCTTTGTAATATCATAAGGATTTTTGCAAGCTTGTCGATTTCGTCGGAGGTCAGGGTAGGGATCTCGCCAAGATCTGCAGCATTTGCTGTACCTGCCTCAATCTCCGAAACAATTTTGTCTTTTTAAGGAAGGCGCGTTTACCGTCTCCCATTCTCAAAGCATATTCGGTTGCCATCCCTTTTCACTTCCCCACAAGCAGTTCTTTTGCTTTTTTAACAGCTTCGCTTGCGTTTTCTGCATAGCAGTCCGCACCTATTTTGTCAGCCCAGGCCTGAGTTGCAGGAGCGCCACCTACCATGACTTTTATTTTGTCCCTCAGACCTTCTTCTTTCAGAAGCTCAATTATGTCCCTTTGACCCTGCAGGGTTGTGGTCATAAGTGCAGAGATCCCTGATCATATTTGCATTGACTTCTTTTGCTTTCTCGACAAAATTCTTTGTAGGAACGTCCCTGCCCAGGTCATAAACTTCAAAACCAGAAGAACTCGAAGCATGGTTGAGACAATCGACTTGCCTATATCATGCACGTCTCCTTCAACTGTGCCGTTTACAATAACTCCCAGTTTCTTTGTTCCGCTTCCTGCAGGCATATCAGCTTCAAGTAGCTTGACTCCTCAGTCATTGCACTGCCATCATTACATGGCGGAAGGAAAAGTTTTCCTCTTTCAAACAAAACTCCTACCTGATTCATGCCAGCAGCAAGTCCCTTGTCAATAATTTCTGACGGCTCCATAACCTTCTTTGCTTCAACCGCAGCAAGTACTGTATCTTTCTTACAGGAAATTACCGCGTCTGTAAGCTCATGAATCATTTCTTCTTTTAGATGCCATTTTTTGACCTCCAATTATCGTCAGAGTCTATCTTCAGTATTGGATTATAGAGATGAAGCCTGATATCTGATTATATCTATTAATAGGTGTAAATGATATATATAGCCCAGCCTATGGTGTTTTTTCTTAATGGCATGGAAATTGAACTTCTCCAACGTCAGTAAAAACTCAGAAGAAATGAAAGGGATCTTTAGAAAGGGCTTAAATGATGAGATTTTTTGATTATGGAATAAATTTTAATGCCGTTAAAAATAGAAGCAGTAACAGCAATGAAATTAATCAGAAAATAAGCTCAGAAACTGAAAAGTATTGAGGCATTAAAGGTTTAACGTATATTTTTTTTGTAAACTTTGGTTAACCCTATAACTCAAACTAGAATTCTTTTTTAAATTTCTATATTTTAAAGCATTCTACTATTAAACATAATAAACGCCTACATGTAAAACAGTCTATTTATAAAAGAAGTTAAAAAACTAACATATTTTTATAGTCCAATAGGACATGAGACCATACACAACCCACAAGAATGTTTTCTGTAAAGTGTTTTTATATAAAGGCTCCTTTTTTGATTACATAATTTATAGTTAATTAATTCTTCACGTTTTGTGTCTATACTCCATGTGTAACCAGTTAAAGCCTTATAAGGACAAGCATTAACGCACATATTACAATCTGTTGGACATTTACTCTTTGTAATTGGGTTTCCTATTGGCAAATCCGAATTAATTAGTATTGCAGATAGTCTTACTCTAGGTCCATATTTTTCTGTAATCAAAACACCGTTTTTACCTATCCATCCTAGACCTGCATTAACACTTGCAAATTTAAAAGAGAATGGTGCAATTAGAGTTTTTTCATTTGATTGTGAAGCAGGTGGTATATAATATTGGATTTTGGATTTATTTAATACAGTGGTGATCTCTTCTAATAACAAATTGATCCCGTCATGTGCGTCATCTATTAACGTTTCAAGTTTCTCTTCTTTATAACTATTTATACTCAATAATTCTATATGAGGAACAGCAAAAACTAATGCACATTTATAATCTAATTTATATTCACTAAAATTTATATTTGAAATGCCATATAGAACATCAGGGTTTTTCTTAAAAATCCCCAAAATAGTATTGTATAAGTCGCTCATGTATATTGATCCTTTGTAAAAATAATCTTCTTATCTTCCTATTTTGAGAATGTTTTTGTTGCAAAAATCGTATATAAAAGTAAAAAGGCAGTGTACTTGAAATTCTGTGGAAATACTATGGAATACTATAATACACTCTTGTTGATCGCCTAAAATATAATCTACCTGTTTTGTATATTGATGTTGAAGAAGAATTTGAGAGTCTGGGAAGTTTATTGACTGTATGTATACCTGTACATGTACATGGTTTCCAGTGTCATGCAAATTTAATTCTTGCACATAGTCTTTGGCAGCTTTCCATCAGCACATAAGGATTCAGAGCTTAAGTGATAAATAACTAAATGTCCTTGACAAAAGTTACACTTACTTTTAGTGCATGTTTTGATCGCCCAGTACACAAACTCTAATTGTCCCGGTACTTGTCTGAAAATCCGTACAGATATCAGGATGAACAGGGATTTTTTCGGGAGTATCTTCTTTTTTCTTAAACTGGCAAAAGAAGTCGCCTTCAAAACGGTATTTTCTGAAAAGCTCACAGGTTTCACAGAGGCAGCCCTTTTTTTTTTTTTCCTCTCCTATGACTATGCCTCCTCGAGCACAAAACATACCCTTATCTCCCCCCGGATAAGCAGAGCAGTATTTGCAGAGACAGGCTTTCAAGCAATGATATGAACCGCAGATTTCAAAATATCTTCCATATTCTTCTTTAGTTCTCTGGATAATATCGCCAGTCTCTTTAGAGGATCTTTCTGCAGTTTCTGTATTTTCTACATTTTTTATTGAGATTTCAGAGTTCAGAGTATTCCACCTGTACAAAAACGAATTAATTTATAAGGCGTCAAAATATATTCTATATTGCTTGAGGGTTTTATAAATACATTTTTACCATGCCATAAGAGTTCTGGAATTTAAAAAGCTCTGGAGGATAAGGGATTATGGGATTTAATCAGGTAGCTGAAAGCGACGAAACGATTCTTGATGAAGCACTCGAAAGGCAGCGAATTCTGGAAACTGTGATTAACAACAGCCCTGTAATGGCTTTTCTATGGACCCCGGAAGAGGACTGGCCTGCCAAATATGTCTCGGAAAACGTAACTCAGATTGGGTACAGCGCAGAGGATTTCCTCACAGGCAGGATAATGTATGCAAATATTGTCCATTCCGAGGATATAGATAGAGTAAGAAAAGAACTCACCAGATGCTGTGAAACTGGGGAAGACGATTTTGTAAATAGATACAGGATTATTACAGGTAAGGGAGAGATCCGCTGGGTCGAAGAAAAGACCTTTATCCAGCGCGATGAAAAAGGAAATGTGGTTAATTTCCAGGGCATAGTCAGGGACGTTACTTCCGAGATCAAAAATGAAAGAGCATTGCGCGACGCCCTTGAGAGCCAGAAAGCCCTGATGGAAAAACAAAAAGCTCTGCTCGAGCGGCAGAGAGCACTCGAAACAGTAATTAATAATAGTCCTATGATAGTTTTTCTCTGGAAAGCAGAGAAATACTGGCCCACTCTTTATGTATCAGAAAACGTCCGACAGTTCGGGTATGCTCCGGAAGATTTTATCTCTGGAAGGATTCTCTACGGAAAAATTATCCACCCTGAAGATCTTCTCCTTGTGGAACTGGAACTTGAGGAGAACTGTGAAGAAGGCGGAAAAGAGTTCGGCCGTCGAGTATCGCATCCTGACACAGACCGGTGAGGTTCGCTGGGTCGAAGAAAAAACATTTATCCAGCGCAATCTGGAAGGAAAGGTTACCAACTTCCAGGGCATTATCGAAGATATAACCGAAAAGGTAAAAGCTTGAAAAATACCCGATGATCCTTATAACAGGTTTTTCACGTTTTTAAAATCAGATTCATTCTTCATTTTCCCTTTTTTGCCTCTTTTACATTTCCATTTCCTCTCTATTTAAGTGTTTATATTACGAAGCGTAAAACCCCTGAGTCTTTAGCTCAGGGGATATAAGCGTCAACTTCAACCCTGATTCCTTATGTAATATTCTGCTGCCTCTTTACTAACATTTCCTATAGTAGACGCAAAATATCCATCACTCCATAACGTATTTTCACCCCAATAATATTTTTCCAGATATTCATTTTGTGTTTTCCATAACCTGTTAGTAGATTCTTGTTTCAATTTTCTGACAATTGACAAAACACTAACTTTTGGCTCACTCTTAATCAGGAAATGAATGTGGTCTTTGTCTGTTTCCATTTCAAGGATTTCAAAGTTTGACTCCTTTGAAATGTCAATCATAATCTGTTTAAGCTCTTCGCTAATCGGTTCAAGTATGACTTTTCGGTATTTGCAAACAAAAATAATGTGGTACATTAACAAAAATTTGCTATGATTCCGTGTTTCACACTTCATATTTACCAAAAAGTATATATGTTGTTAAAGCATATAATACCTTTTTATGATGAAAGCGTTCAAGTTTAGACTCTATCCTACAACTACACAAGCTGTTCAATTGAATCAGCACATTGGTAGCTGTAGGTTTGTCTACAATTGGGCGTTGGATCAAAAAATAAAAACCTACGAACAGACAGGAAAATCAATTTCCAGATTTGACTTAAACAAAAAGATTCCTGTCTTGAAAGCTTCTAATGAATGGTTAGGAGAAGTTAACTCTCAATCTTTGCAGGGAATGACCAAACAGGTTGAATCTGCTTTCACTCGGTTTT
Organism: uncultured Methanosarcinaceae archaeon; assembly: GCA_963727895.1. Lineage (GTDB taxonomy): Archaea > Halobacteriota > Methanosarcinia > Methanosarcinales > Methanosarcinaceae > Methanosarcina. The sequence goes on from CAVSHT010000010.1 coordinate 5,831, forward strand.
TCAGAGAGAAGACCGGATTCCCTAAGTTCAAGTCTAAGAAAAATCCTATACAATCTTTTCCCGTACCTCAGCATTACACTGTAGACTTTGAAAAAAACACTATCAAGCTTCCTAAAATAGAACCAATTAAAGCAGTTTTTCACCGGAAGTTTGAAGGTGAATTGAAAACCGCTACTGTTTCAAGGACGTGTAAAGGACATTACTACATTAGTATCCTTGTTGAAGATGGGAAAGAACTTCCTACAAAACAGAAGTATTCAGAATCTACTACAGTGGGTATAGATGTCGGGATTAAGGATTTTGCTGTACTCTCTACAGGTGAAAAGATTGAGAACCCTAAATACCTGAAAAACTCACTTCAGAGGCTTAAAGTCCTTCAGAAAAGAGTATCATGTAAGCAGAAAGGCTCTAAGAACAGGGCAAAAGCTAAACAAAGGCTTGCTGTGCTCCATGATAAAATAACTAATCAGAGAAATGATTTCCAGAACAAACTCTCTTTTAAACTGATATGCGAAAACCAAGCTGTAGCTCTGGAAACTCTGAATGTAAAAGGTATGGTCAAGAATCATCATTTAGCTCAAGCTATTAGTGATTCTGCATGGAGTAGCTTTGTAACAAAATTAGAGTATAAAGCCGAATGGTTGGGAAAAACTATCTTGAGAATAGGACAGTTTGAGCCTTCTTCAAAGCTCTGTAGCGTATGTGGATACCGCAATAAAGAGCTTCAGTTAAAAGACAGAGAGTGGACTTGTCCTGATTGTAAAACAAAACATGATAGAGACATTAATGCCGCTATCAATATCAAAAAATTTGCTCTCATAGATCAAAATCTAATTGGATCATAACACCTGCGGAACGCGGGGAAGAGCCCGTTGACTTGCCCTCGATAGAGGGAGGAATGACACAGGAAGCCACTCAGTCTTTAGCTGAGTGGTAGTTCACTCGGTGAAAGGAATATGACTCTCACTCTTGACATAAAGGGTGATTTCACGCCACAGGAGGTAAGTGAAGTCATTCGTTCAGCGCTTGATCAGAATGAGCGCGTTGCAAAATACAAAATAAAAAAGTATTCGGAGTATTTGTGAGAATTACGAAAAAAAATATGGGATGGATTCAGACCTTTTTATGGAAAAATTCGAAGCCGGAAAACTGGAGGACGACAGTGAATTTTTTGACTGGTATGCAGCAAAAAGGGGACTTGATATCTGGAATAAAAGGCTAAAAATCATCTCATCAATTGATGTATAAACTCTACCTTTAACCTCTCAAAACTAGCTTCAGTCAAGACAGTACCTCTCCTCTCCACGCAAACTATATATATTATGGCATTCAAATAGTAATATTGTATAAAAGTCTCTAAATTGGAGAGTGTTTTTTCAGGTAATGCTGCACCAGGGATCAATTCGAGTGAACCTTCAGATGCAACTATTGAAGTTTCCAACTTTTTATCTCGTTTTATAAGCTTTCTATAAGCGATACGTAATACGTTTTAAAGCGGGGTAGTTGCTTTATTCAAGCCGGTTGGATCTTAAAAAATACCTGAACTAAATTTAAATCACAAAAATAAACCAGAATAAAAAACGAAAATACTCTTTAGGGCCTTTATTCGCGAGGAATGAAACAAGATGTCAGAAGAATCCGATGATTCAGACAGTAGTGATAGTAGTGGAAGTCGTCAGAAAATGCTCACAGCAGCCGGAATGGTCCTGTGTGTAATACAGTTTGCCTTCTTCGTGTACATGATTTTAATGTTCATGGAGATGGACTTTGCTGAGGGGTTTAAGTTCATGCTGCTTGCATATTCTTCAGCGTTCGTTTATAAGAACATGGAGAACTCCGGGAGTGATCCGGCAAATAACACGAAACTGATGGCTGTGTGGATTTTTCCGGATCCACACCTTTTATATCTCATCTGTTCTGTTTCATATTTAACCTATTTTTATTCTTTTTTTGATTTCTTTTCGTTCAACCATAGCTATTTTACTTTTTAGTTTTTAAGAGCTAAAATGGTGAAGTATACAATTAATATGGACTGAAGTATACAATTATGTGTCCGTGAATTTTGTGCCAGTCTAAAAACGTATTTCTAAAGACTGCGGGTAAACAGTACAAAAAAGAGTTCCTTATTATTTTTTAAATATGTGGGTGAGATTAAAATACTCACATTTTTTACCTGAGTCTCAGGCTTCTATAATTTCCCCGATTTTTCAGTGAATATAACTCATTAATAACTAGAAAAAGAGATATATAGGATTAATTTTTAGTATCAAGCAATAAATGTTGTGGGATAAACATGGATCTTACATTGCAGATTGATACCGATTACTCGCTGCAGGAAGCAAGTGAGGTTGTTCGCGCGGCTCTGGAACATGAGAAACATCTTGCGAAATATAAGGTACAGCGCTATTCCATGATCTGCGATGAATTTGAAGACCAGTATGACCTGATATCTACAGAATTAATAAAAAAATTTGAAGCTGGCGAATTTATAGACGACGACAAGTTTTTTGACTGGTATGCCGCAAAAAAAGGGCTTGACCACTGGAAGAAAAAGCTGAAGGTCCTTGATTCTGTTAAGTTCTAACTGCCGATTATGTGAGATGCAAACTTAATCTGCACCCTTTACATTCTTAATCCATTTTCACATCTATTTCTTTACTCAATTTTTTTCTTTCTTTTTCAGATATATTTCTTCTAATTTACCTCCGTTTACTTTCTAATTTCCTCTTTTTCATCTTTTCGCTATGCTGTAACGATGCCATACTTTGGAGATAAAGTTAAGTAGTCGGGTCTGCTATCTTTTATCAGTATAATTTTTTCTAAGGTGTTCAGATGAATGATCAGGTTAAATTGACAGAACTTGTTTTTCTGTCTGATAAAAGGAAGAAAATTCTTCTTTTTCTGAAAGATAAGCCAAGGACAATGGCTGAAATTCAGGAACATCTTTCCTCAGGCCCTGTTTCAATCCTTCCCCAGATTAAAAAGTTAAAAGAAGGTAAGCTTGTTGTACAGAAGGGGCATACATATGAGCTCTCTTTAATGGGAGTGGTAATTGCTGGACAAGATGCCTCCTTTCCTGGACACTCTCGAGACTATAGAAGAAAACTTTGACTACTGGACGAAAAGAAATCTTGAAGGGATTCCTCCTTTTTTACGCAAAAGAATTTTTGAACTGAAAAACTGCAAACTCATCCTCCCAGATATGAGCCATATGTTCGAACTCAGTCCTGAATTCGTAGAAAAGCTTCATCTTCTCCACGCATATTCTCGGTTTTGCTTCCTATTTTCACCCTTCTTTCGTTTCACTCTATCCGGAACTCGCAAAAAAAGGAGTGGAAATTTCTTTAATGTTTACAGAGCCAGTAATTCAGAGGTTCAAAAAGGATTATAGGGAAGAACTGTTAATCTTCCTGAATTTTGAAAATGTCAGGGTATTTGTCTTTCCACGCGGATGCTAAAATTGCAGATTTTACAGTAACTGATAGATTTTTCCTGCTTACTCTTTTTTCCAGGGAGAAAGTCTTTGAACACGAAAGCCTGCTCAGTTCCGAAACTGAAGCCCTTAAATGGGGTACCGACCTTTTTTTACATATGCTAAAAGAAGCAGCTCAGGTTTAATAGGTTGGGTCCAATGTCCTGAAGCATTGATTGTAATTTTTAACTTCCCAATCAAAATTTTGTTTTTCCTATCAATATAAAAGGTGGTAAGAAAAACTGAAGTAGTTATGAAAATAAGCATGGAATTAAGCTCGTGAGCTGAAAAGTCTGGAAGGAAATTTTAGCTGATATATTTCCGGTCGTTTATTTTCATAATTACTTTATACGAAGCAAACAATAATGAAATAAAAAACTTCTTTTATTGGGATAGACATGAGTTTCACGCTTAATATTGAGACTGGTTTCTCACCTCAGGAAGTATGTGAGGCTATCCGTTCTGCTCTGGAACATGAAAAGCATGTTGCAAAATACAAGATCAAGCGATATTCCAAAATCTGTCAGGATTACGAAGAGAAGTTCGGGTACAGCTCAAGTGAACTCAGGGGGATGTACGAAGCCGGAAAAATAGGAGATAGTGACTTCTTCGACTGGTATGCGGCGAAAAGAGAGCTTGAGCACTGGAATAAAAAGCTTGAGATTCTCTCAGGGATTTCTCTTTAAGGGGCAGCCCCTATATTTTCCATTTTTCCTGAAACATTCATTTT